>NZ_JBIVLO010000008.1:0-329428 GCF_044751305.1 Streptomyces sp. NPDC088725 | reverse complement strand
GCGCGGCATCGCCACCCGCTACGACAAGACCCCCGAGAGCTACCTCGCCGGACTCCATCTCCGCGCCTCCATGATCTGGATCAAGGACCTCGCCCGGACCATTCATTGATCACAACTCGATACAGGCCCTAGTCGTCGGCCTGCACGCCGACCGGCGGTCGGTCGAGAAGCGGGCCCGCGAACGCGGCATGAAGGTCTTCTACGTCGACACCGAGGGCCTGGAGGAGTTCGGCGAGTACATGCCCTATCCGCTGGAGGGCCCGCAGGACGGCGACGTGATCGTGAAGGCCGAGGCCATCCCCACGCTCGTCCAACTGTGCAACCAGCTCGGCGTGAGCGTCCCAGTCGCCCAGGCCACCGCTTGACCGAACGTCTTCGCCGGGGCGGCGCAGGGCGCTCGTGCGCGGCCCCCTCCCCGTGAGCACACCCGAGAAGGGATTCCTCAAATGGACTTGTACGCCCAGAACCGTGATCGGCTGCTGACGTCGTCCAGGCCGCTCCCCGACTTCGAAGTCGTGGGAACGCAAGGATCATGGCTGCATCTTGAGGGCGGAAGCCGGATCTTCGACGGATCGAGCGGTCTGCTGTGTGCCAACGTGGGCCAGAGCAGTGCCAGGGTGCACGCCCGAATCGAGAGGCAGTTCTTCCGCTACTCCTTCGGTGGCGCTGCCGTCGTCCAGCCCCGCATCCAGATGGAGCTGATGGAGCGTCTGTGCCGGGCGGTCGGCCGCCCCGACGATTCCGTGGCGCTGACCACCTGCGGGACGCTCGGCGTCGAGGTGGCCGTGAGCCTCGCTCGGAACATCACCCGCGTGCGCGACGGGAAGCTGCGCGGCGACATCCTGACCTCGACGTTGAGCTACCACGGGATGTCGGCACTGACCCTTGCTCTGGCCGGGAACCACGCCCGTCGGCCCCGCCCGGAGGACGCGCTCGGCCTCGGGCCCGGTTTTCCGGCGCCCTACCCGCCGACGCACCCCCACGCGGACCGCGACTGCGACGCCTCGTGCGCCGACGAGATCGCACAGGAGATCGACCGCCGCGGCGCCCAGAACGTTGCCGCGGTGCTCATCGAGCCCATCAACGGGACCACGGGCGG
Source organism: Streptomyces sp. NPDC088725 (assembly GCF_044751305.1). Taxonomy (NCBI): domain Bacteria; kingdom Bacillati; phylum Actinomycetota; class Actinomycetes; order Kitasatosporales; family Streptomycetaceae; genus Streptomyces; species Streptomyces sp. NPDC088725. Next base: position 328,329 of record NZ_JBIVLO010000008.1, on the reverse strand, counting down.
TGCCTTCGTACCGCCCGACGGCTATCTCCGGCGGGTCTCGGAAATCTGCCGGGAGAGGCACGTCCTCGTGATCCACGACGAGGTGCTGACCGGGCTCTGGCGCACCGGAACACCGCTGGCCAGCCACTACTGGGACGGCTGCGAACCCGACATCGTGATCCTCTCGAAAGGACTGGGTGCCGGCTACACCAGCGTCGGCGCGGTGCTGGTCTCGCCCGAGATGGCGTGGTGGGTCCGAGATGCGGACGCCGCCCCGCTCCCCGCGATGGGCACCATGGCCACCCATCCCCTCATGGCAGCGGCGTGCCTGGGCGTTCTTGACGAGCTGGAGGTAATGGACTTGGCCGCCTTCGCCGCGCGCGGTGAACGCCTCCGGGAGGCCATGACGTCGCTGAACGGCGTTGGGCCGGTGCGGGACATCCGTGGGCGAGGCTTCCTCTACGGGGTGGAGGTCGCCCCGGGACAGCTCTGGCCCGTGATGAAGGCCGCCGAGGAACGCGGCGTGTTCTTCTACCCGTTCACCGGCGCCGGAGAACCCAAGAGCGAGGGGCTGGTCGTCGCGCCCCCGCTGACCTCGACGGACGAGGACATCGAGTTCCTTGCCACCGCCCTGTCCAGCGCTCTGGACGCCGTGAACTGAACCGTCGGTGCCCGCTGGCTGGCATCCCGGCCGGACTCGTACCACCTGATCGAACAACTCCAGCAAACCCGCGAGCAACCCGACTCGGATCCTGCTCGCCGATAGCGTCTGAGGGACACCGAAGTCGGTGTGCCCTCGACCAGACAAGGACGACCTGCAATGCGTGTTTCCGTGATCGGCTGCGGTCACCTCGGCATCCCGCACGCTGCGGCGATGGCCGAACTCGGCCACGAAGTGATCGGTGTGGACGTCGACCAGGCCAAGGTCGACCGGCTCAACGCCGGCGAGTGCCCCATCTACGAGATCGGTCTGCCGGAACTACTCGCCCGCCACACCCAGAGCGGACGTCTGCGCTTCACCACCGACATCCGCGAGGCCGCCGGCTTCGCCGAACTGCACTTCATTGGCGTTGGCACTCCCATCGACGCTGACGGCCGCTCCTACGACACCGCGCAGGTCTTCGGCGCGATCCGTCAGCTCGCCCCCCACCTCGACCGGGCGTGCACGATCGTCGGGAAGTCCACCGTCACCGTCGGTACCACCACCCAGGTCACCGCCCTCGCGCAGCGTCTGGCTCCTGCGGGCGACCGGGTCGACGTCGTATGGAACCCGGAGTTCCTGCGCGAGGGGCACGCCGTCGAGGACACCCTCCGGCCGGACCGGCTCATCGCCGGAGTTGCCACTGCGGAGGGTGAGAAAGCGATCCGCGCGGTGTACGCCGGGATCATCGACGCGGGTGTACCGATCTTCATCACCGACCCGCAGACCGCCGAGCTGGCCAAGGGCGCCGCGAACACCTTCCTCGGACTCAAGATCAGCTACATCAACGCCGTCGCCGACATGTGCGAAGCTGCGGGCGGCGACGTCTCCCAGATCGTGGACATCCTCGGCATCGACCCCCGCATCGGCGCGGGCGGCATGAGGCCCGGCATCGGTTACGGCGGCGGCTGCCTCCCCAAGGACGTCCGCGCCTTCACCGCTTCCGCCCGGCAACTCGGCGCCGACCGGGCCGCGACCCTCCTGCGCGCTGCCGAGGAGATCAACGAGCACCGTACGGACGTCGCCCTCGGACTCATCACCCGCGCCCTGGGCGACCGCCCCATCAAGGGCGCCCGAATCACCGTGTGGGGCGCCGCGTTCAAGCCCGGCACCAACGACGTGCGCGAGTCGCCGGCCCTCGCCCTCTCCCAGGCACTCCAGCAGACTGGCGGCGTCATCACCGTCCACGACCCGCAGGCCGTACCCACGGCGATGATCCGCAACCCGGAGCTGGACTACACCAACGACCTCGCCGCCTCCCTCGACGACGCGGACCTCGTCGTCCTGGCCACCGAATGGCCCGAATACGGGCAGGCCGACCCCCACGCCCTGGCGGACCGCCCGGCCAACCCCCTGCTCGTCGACTGCCGCACCACGCTCGACCCCGAACCCTGGCACGCTGCGGGCTGGACCGTCCACCAGCTCGGGCGTCCGGGAAAGTAGACCGGGCCGCGCAATGAACAGCGATGACGTGGTCCTTCGCCGTGCAGCCGCAACCGACGCGGGTGCCGCGGCGGACGTGTGGCTCCGCTCGTACGCCGCGGCGCTGCCCTCCGTACGCTGCGCACACGACGAAGCAGACGTGCATGACTGGTTCGCCCGCGTGCTCGTGCCGCAGTACGAGACCTGGGTCGCCGTCACCGGGAACACCGTGGTGGGCGTCCTGGTGCTCAAAGGGAAGGAGCTGAAGCAGCTCTACCTCGAACCGGAATGGCGCGGGCGGGGCCTCGGCGACAGGTTCATGTCCCTGGCCAAGCAGCAACACCCTGACGGCCTGTCGCTATGGACCTTCCAGGTCAACAGCCCGGCCCATCGCTTCTGCCAGCGGCACGGCTTCATCGAGGCCGAGCGCACCGACGGTCAGCACAACGACGAGCAAGAGCCTGACGTCCGGTACGTCTGGAAGCCGCCGACGTAGTCGCTTTCCGCCTCGCCGGATGATGACGGACGGTCACACGAGCACTGAGTGGCCGCCCGCCATCGTGGGGCTCACGGGGCTACGGTTACGCGCATGACAATTCTGATCGTCGGTGGGTCCGGCTTTCTGGGGTCCGAGCTGGTCCGGCAGGCGAGAGCGGCGGGTCACACGACGGTCGCGACGTACGCGACCAAGCCGGGCACCGCCTCCCCCACCGCGTGGTGCCCGCTCGATCTGCGGGACGCGGGAAGGCTGGACACAGTCATGGCCGAGGTGAACCCGCACGTTGTCATCAACGTTTCAAGCGGCCGGGCCGACTGGGCGGTTACGGCGGAAGGTCCGCTCCAGCTCGCGATAGTCGCCGCGAAGCACGGAACCCGCATGGTGCACATGTCCACCGACGCGGTGTTCTCCGGCGTCGGCCGGGTCCAGTACGACGAGTCCTGTCTCCCGGACCCCGTCACCCCGTACGGCGCGGCCAAGGCAGCGGCGGAGACAGGGATTCTCGCGGTGCATCCGAAGGCCGTGGTCGCCCGTACGTCGCTGATCATCGGGCACGGGCGTTCCGTTCACGAGCGCCTGGTGCACCAACTCGCCGCCGGAGCCGTCGACGGTGCCCTGTTCACCGACGACATTCGCTGTCCCGTCCATGTCTCGGACCTGGCAGCCGCGCTGCTCGAACTGGCGACGAGCGGTGCGGCGGGTATCCACCACCTCGCGGGGTCCGACGCCCTGAGCCGACATGAACTCGGCGTTCTGATCGCCAAACGCGACGGCATCGACGCCTCCCGTCTGCCCGCGAGCCTGCGGGCAGAGAGCACCGTTCCCGGAGCCCTCGACGTACGCCTTGACAGCCAGAAGACCCAACGGTCGTTGCGCACCCACCTGCGCGGCGCTCGGGACTTCCTCCGCCTTCGCGATGCGGGCCAGCTCTAGATCGATGTTTCCAAGTGCCCTGTGACAGGTCGGCCGATCAACGTCGGCGTACGTGGGAGGACTGCTGTGCGGCCGTCGGTGTGACAGCCGGCGTCTGGGTCGGGACGGCGGGGAGTCGTGTGGTGCTGCGGGCCGTGGCTGCTTGGGCGCGCGGGCTGGGTGTGTGGCGTTGGCCGAGACGATGGACGCGCCAGGTCAGGGCGCGGGCGGGGTTGCGGACGTCGTCCAGGGTGCGCTGGCCGAGGGCCTGTTCGAGGAGGGTGGTCGGGTTGTGACCGGCGGCCTCTGCGTCGGCGATGGCAGTGGCGAGGGCGTCCCGGCGGCGTCTTCCAGGATGCGGTCGGCGTGTTCGGGGGCGGCCTGCTTGACGTGGCGGGCGTAGCGGTGCTTGGTCTGGAGGCTGGGGGTGCGGCGGGCGAGGGCGTCCAGGGCCGGGACTGCGACGTGGGTGTAGGCGGTCTGGAGGTGGATGAGGGTCTGTTGGGCGGCTGCTTCCTGGTGGGTGCGGTGCCAGTGCCTGGCGAAGGCTACGGCGATGAGGGCGGCGTCCAGCAGCATGGCCAGCCCGGTGCCGTCGGGCGTTGTGGTGGGGGTGCGCAGGATCGTCTGGATGCTACGGCGCAGGACGCGGGTGCTATTGAGGTCGGCTGTGATGCGGGAGCGAGTGGCGCGCTCGAAGGCGGTGGCGGCCCGTTCGAGTACCCGCTTGGCTTCGGCCGGTGCGGTGAGCGGCAGCAGGTCGAGTGCTCCGCCGAGGGCGACGAGCTGGCCCTGGGCGATGTGGTCGTTGCTGTGGCTGAGGTGGTCGGGGATGCGTTCGATGGCGGCGGTGGCCTGGTGCCACGGGTCGGCCATCCGGGCGGGGACGGGTTCGGGGTCGGTGTGGGTGAGGCGGCGGCGGATCTTGGGGAGGGAGAGGTCGCCGGCGAGGGTGGAGCCGGAGAACCGAACCGGTTCGCCGTGTTTGTTGAGGTCGCCGGGCAGGGCGACGCTGTAGCCGAGGACTTCGCCTGACGGGCCGGTCTTGGGCCGTACGTCCACTCCGGTCGCTTCCAGCAGGGCGAAGAACTCCGTCTCACTGGAGGCTGCGGCCACCGCTCGACGGACACGCCGGCGCAGGATCTCACGGGTCGTGGTGTCCTGGCCCTGACGCTTGGCCTTGAAGTGTTCCTTGTTGGTGTGGCGTTTGGCGGCGGTGCCGTCACCGGGCTTGAGTCGGCGCAGGCCGAAGTCGGTCTCGATCATGTGTGCTTCGCGCTGGACAGCGCGGATGTCGTGGTCGCGGCGGGGGCGGCGGCCGTCCTGGCGGACGAGGGTGGCGGCGAGGTGGATGTGGTCATCGGCGTGTCGGACGGCGACCCACCGGCAGGCTTCCTCGTCGCCGTCGGGGGCGATGCCGGCGGCGGCCACGATCCGGCGGGCTATGTCCGCCCACTGGGCGTCGGTCAGGATCGAGTCCTCGGGCGCGGCACGGACCGGGCAGTGCCACACCGTGGTTGCCGGGGCCTTGTCGCCGAGCATTTTCACGGGCTGGTCGAGCTGCGCGGCGAGCTGGTCCTCGACGTCCTTGGGGTCGCGGTGGGGGCTGCGGCCGGGGTCGGGGGCGAAGCCGTTCCAGGACGCCACCAGGTGGGGGTCGGTGTGCTCGTTGGCGCTGCCCGGCCCGTACAGGTAGCCGATCAGACGGCGGGCGGCGCGGACGCCCTTGCCGAGGATGATCTTCGGTATCACGCGGTCACCGTCCCGAGGTCACTTGGGCGACGGCCACGTCCACTCCGGTGATTGACGCCTCGATGTGGCGCAACAGCCGCCACACGAGGTCCGCCTCGGGCCAGGGGGCGTCCCGGTTGAGGTGGCGGGTGAGCTGGTTGAGATTGGTTCCGATCTTGGCGAGCTGCCCGTTGGCCGCCATGAGCGCCTTGACCATGGAGCGGTAGTCGGCGACCGCGGCGATGGGGTCGTCTGCGCGGGCGGCGGCGAGCGAGGTCTCGGCGACGTAACCGCCGACCGGCATGCGGCTCAGGTCGGCGGCCTTCGTGAGGAGGGTGAACTCGCTGCCGCTGTAGCGGGGGTGGACGCGCTTCTCGCGCAGCGTGGGCTCACGCAGGCGACGACGCGGAACGGACGACTGCGTGGCTTCTTCCCGAGTCGGCTCCCCCGGGCCGGCCGACACCGGCGCTCTCTCGGCGCCGGACACCTCCGCCTCCCTGGGGGCGGAGGTCGGGTAAGGACTCCTTACCCGACAACTTGCTCCGCCTGAAAGTGGGTTGTGGTGTATCGGGTGGGGCTGAGGAACCGTTTCGTGGTTCTGCTGGGACATCGTCGTCTCGTTTCCTTGGGTTTCGTGGGGTGTGGCTGCTCGCAGCACGGTTTTCTGCGGGCGCCGGAGTGCTGCTTGTTGTTCGTGGGGGCCGGGGAGAGGCGGACCGCAGCCCTTTCGTGTAAGCATTTCGCCGGAGTCGCCCTGGCTAGAGGTCCGTTGACCGGGAGGCGGACCGGAGTGACCGGTCCGCCCGTGACCTGCGGAGACTTTCGGTCAGTGGCCGTCCTGATCAGGACGCAGTGTGGCCATGACCTGGGTGAGGCGGTCTTCGCTGAGGCTGTGGCCGGCGGACCGTACGGCTTCGCGGACCTGTGCGCGCGTCGGGCTTTCGTGCGCGGCGAACACGGGGCGCGCGCCAGGTCGAGGAGTTCGTCGAGTTCCGCGCTGGGCGGCCTGCCGATCCGGCGGACCGGACTGGATTCGCTGCCCCGGGTGTCGCATCCGGGCGGGTGTGCTGGATCTCCTGCTCGGGGCGTACTGGGGTCTGAGGCTGGTGTTCGCCAGCGACGTGGCCGGTGCGGGCGGACGGCGGCGGCGTCTTCGCGCGGTGATGAGGATGTGGAGGTGGACGGCCCCGGCGAGGGCGAGTGGGGCGATCGTGGAGAGGAGGCCGACGGTGTTGTCGCCGAGCCGCAATCCGGCGGCGTGGGTTTGCTGGTTGAGACGGACGGCGTGGAGGGCGTTGGCCCAGACGCTGGCCGTGGTCGCGGAGGCGAAGAGCAGCCAGACGTAGAGGCGGGCACGGAAAGGAGCGTTGCGCAGAACGAGGAGGGCGCGGACACCGTAGGCGATGAAACCGTCGATGACCAGGGGAAAGAGGTAGGTCAGTGCGGGGCGTACGTGGAGGGCGATGGGTCGCGGTCGGACTCGACGCACGCGTGCGCGCGGAACGGCATTACGTGGCCGAGGCGGAGGCAAGCGGTGCGGAAGTGGTGCGCCGGGCCTGATCCTGGATTGACCGACCGTTCGGAGGCTGACGTGACGCGACGTCAGCCTCCGAAGCTGCCTACCGCCACGCAGAGTGCTCGGCCCTGTCCGCCCGATGGCTGCCTGCATCGGCACCAACACGGCTTTCTAGCAGTTGTGTTGGCTGATGTGGGTGCTCGTGTCGCGATTAACAGTCGTGACGGGCGGTAGCTTTGGAGCGGCTAGAGGTGTGGCGCGCGTCACGCGAAGTCAATCTCAGAATTCGAGAACGTGCTCGAATGAATATTCGACAGGTCTCCGAAGCGTGCTTCGTTGCTCCTATTGACCGCCAGATGTGGTGCACAAGTGGTGCACGGTCCTCGGATTGGACTAGACAACAAGGAAGCCCCGGGCCGCTGGCCTGGGGCTTTTGTGTGGAGCGGGTGGCGAGAATCGAACTCGCGCTCTGAGCTTGGGAATCACCTGGCGCTCGGGCCGCTAATTGGGCCCTGAACTGCGGAAACGAGTCCAACCAGCAAAGGGGGTGGCGTCTTTCCCTGGCTGCTGTTGACCGCTGTTTACTGCCTCTACTGGCACGTTGTGGCACGCCCTTCCTTCCTGCTCGGCTATGGCCCCCTGCGGTCGGCACCTGTGACGTACCGCCGCTGTCGGTGCCAGGTGGCATGCTCGCGGCCATGAGTCTGGATATCTCGTTACGGGCGCGGTGGGGACGGCGTGTACGGGGCTGGGGCGACGAGTCGGTAGCTGAATTTCGCGTCGACCTTGATCGGTTGGGATATGGATGGTGGCCCATCCCACCGCGAATGAAGGTTGCTCTCAGACACACGTCCGCAGCGGAGCTCCCGTGGTTCTTCTTCATGCTTGCTGCGGTCATGCTCGCGTACGTCGTGGTCGTGTACTTCGTGATTGTGCTGGGTTTCTACCGCGGGCGGGAGCCACATTGGCACTGGGTGGCAGCCTGGGTCATCTTGGTCACGCTGCTCATGAAGCTGTGTGTGAAGACGAGAGGCGCCGGTCTTCCGTTCGTCCGCAACCAGCTCACCTTGGCATGCAGGGCAACGATTCGAGCCTGCGCGGAAGCGCATGGCTCCAGCCACGCTCAGCGGCCGGAGAAGCTCTTCGCTGTGGGGACCGCGCTGCGCCGTCTCGAAGGGAACGTGATGCGAGCGCATCGCCGTTCGGGAACAGTCGCCTTCCTGTCTCCCCGCCGGCGAGAGCTGAAGGCCCATGCTGGCCAGGTGGTGGCCAAGCTGCGCGAGGCGGAAGCTGCTCTGGATCACAGCCCCCAGGCCGAAGCGCTTAGCGAGATCGCCGGCTTGGTCGCGACGATCGCCGAACAGTACGTGGACGGATGCATTGGAAGGCTCCTCCCCAAGCCTTTGCTGGAGGGCAAGAAGCCGGTCCGCGACCGAGAGCTGCTACGGGTAGCCGCCGCCGTTGTGCTGATCGCTGGAGGCGTTGTCGGGTTGGCCTTCCTCGGCTTGCCGGACGTGGCGATGGCTGCTGTAGGAACTGCCTGGTCCGTGTTGATACTCATGGCTTTGTTTGGCAGCAATTGGGCGAACCACCTGCCCGTCTTCGAGCTCCTCAAGCCGGGCCCCTGACGGCCCAGGCGGGATGAACAGGGTTCCTGGTGTTGACCATCTTGATGCCGCTGACTTCGCGATGGGCGCAGCGACGAATGTGTGGAAGCCGAGGACTGCGGTGGCCGGTCTCGCGTCGCGCGATGTCGAACGCAAACAAGGCCCGGGTCGATGACCTGGGCCTTTGTCGTGGAGCGGGTGACGAGAATCGGACTCGCGCTCTGAGCTTGGGAATCAGCGGTGCTCGAACGATCGTATTGGCTCTGACCTGCGTGTTTGGTCGAGACGCGCGCGGTTGCAGTGGTCTCTGGGCGCCGTTGTCCGCTCCGCTGGGCACGGATGGGGCAAGGGGCGGTACGGCAGGACCTGCCGAGGCCCGTGCTCGGGTGGGCCGGAGGGTCAGAGAGGAATGACGCGAACCTGGCTGCCGCAGAGCTTGGCCATGTCGTCGCTGTCGGAGGTCAGCAGGGCGACGGGTTTCGGCTGGCGGAGCGCGACCTCGGCGACCGTGGCGTCGATGGCGTACTTGTGCCCGTGCAGTCCGGCGCCCTTGAGGAACTCGGCCGCCGCTTTCGCCGCCTGCTCGGTGACCGGCTCCACCTTGATGCGGGACAGGGCCCAGTTCAGGCGAGGCATGTTGGTACGGGAGTGGGCTACTTCCACGATGGTGTTCGCCCCGATTACCAGGTCGGCTCCCATTTCGTGGAAGACCCTCAGCATCGCGAGGAGCTTGCGGTCCTGCGCGATCCAGGCGGAGAGCCCTTCCGAGTCCAGGACAACGGTTTCGATGCGCTCGCTCACGCGGCGTCCGCCTCGTTGGATGAGCCGGCGGCACCGAAGATCTTCGTGTGGGCGTCGGCGAGTTCCTCGTCGCTGAAGTGTCCGTGCTCCTCCTCGTAGCGGTGGAGATCATCGCCCAACAACTGGTGCCGAATCTGGCGGGCTACGGCCTCCGCCACGTAGCCGGAGACGTTGTCCGTGAGCTTGCGGAGCTCCGCCACCTGGTCGCTGGGCAGCGTGACGGTGATGCGAGTCGTAGAGGACATACCGCAAGCATACTAGAGTATGCGCTGAGAGCTTGCGGCCTCGCCTCACCATCCGCAGCCGAGGTCGCAGGACTAAATCGGCCTTTCGGTCGGCTCCCCCTGTCGCTGACGGCCGCACCGCGCCCGGGTGGATCTTGTCGCGGACGCCTTCGCTCAGCAGGTGCTCGAAGCGGTCGGTGCGGCACGGCATGGTCTCCCCCTCGCGCGGGCGTCCCAGAGGCGCGTACAGGAGGTGGTCCAACGTTGTCGCGCAGCGGTGCGCCCCGCAGCCCTCAGCGCAAGGATCTTCCTAAAGTCCCGTACTCGCTATTCCGTATTGCCATGCTGAATGCGATGGTATGCAATCGACTCCCGGTCAATCTGATGGCTAGGAATCTCTCGGATTACCCCACGCATCGTGTTGTCTGTCCGATTTACAACTGTGAGATCATCATTGATAAGAAGGGTTCCCGTGTTCATTAGTACGTGGCAATTTGCGCACAGGCAAAGAACATTGCTGAGAGAATCTTGGCCGCCCATCCCGAGTGGCCGGATATGCGCACTCTCGGCGTACGCCTGACCATCTTGAAGCGTAAGGCGAGTGCCACACACCTGACACGTGAAGTCGTGAATTTCCTTTACAGATCTGGCGACAGCTGTGCTACGGACAACCCTCTGGATCAAAAGCGGTGATCGCCTTGTTTCGACCGAGCTCCCGGTATCGATGCTCGTCCGATGGCTTAGGCGAACGAGGCGGAACTGCCATACCCTACGGGCATCCAGTCCCTCTTGAGACCAATAATCATCAACTGTGTAGAGCCCCTCGTAACGATAGGCAGTGCTACCACCGTCGTCAGTGCGGCGTACTACGCGGACGGGGATGCGGGTGGACGCGCTCGTCGCCAGCGCTGCGTTGCCGCGGGTGAGTTGCTGGTCTCCCTCCCCGCCCTCGCCGGTATAGATGAGGTCGCTATTGGGTTGCTCATTGATGCCGGTATGCTCTTCGCGGGCAATGATCGACTCCGCGCCAAATCTTTCGGTGCCAGAAATGCTCGCCATCAACGGTCGGTGAAGGCCAGCCTCTCTCAGAGCTTGGCGATTGGAGAACCGCCGTCCCGGAGGCACTCCCGCTACCTCTCCATATCCTGGAGGGAGATTCGGAGGTTCCGCCGTGGAAAGCGACGCGGATTCGGGTAGAGCGGTGGCGAGTTCTCGCACCCGGGCTCGTTCGCCCTTGCGTGCCGTGCGTGCTCGTAACAGCAGCTCTCGTAGCGCGTGGACGGGCATGGCATCCTGGCCCGCGAGTGCTTGATCTGCTCCCTCTTCTGGTTCAGTGGCTGAGGCCAGCCCAAGAAGGAGCTGATCGAGTCGCTCCAGAGTCGGGAAGGTCCGCCCAGCGAGATACGAATCGAGGGTGCGAGCGCTCACGTCACACCGGCGCCCCACCTCCTCAGTTGCAGGGTTTCCATGGTCTCTCCAAACCTCACGAAGCTTGCTGGTGAAGTCGTCCTCTTCGGGCGTGCGACGCGTGGTCGCGACGCCCGTCAGGCGTGATTGCTCGGCAAGGGCCTCCGCGGTCATGCGTCGGCGCTCGTGCCACCTTGCCCGCTCCGCGGCAGACCCCCCTGCCCAGGCGTCGAGCATCTGGTCCAACGTCTGCGCACTCGGCAGTCGCTTTCCGCTCAACGCCGCGTAGACCGCGGTCTTCGATGCGCCAAGCGTGATCGCTGTCTCGACCGTGCCGCGGGCTCTGTCTCGGAGTTCGCGAAGCGAGCGCGCGAAGGCAGACAGAGGGCCGTCCCCCTGTACGGGCATGGGGCGAGTCATGGTTTCACTGTGAAATGCATCACTTAACCCTCCGGCGTGTGTGTGATCTGAGTCATATTCTTGGTTATTGCGGTGTCCTGACCTGCCATTACTTCAATGTATCTGAGTCCCGCGATGTTTTCTGCGGTCTCTGGAGTGCTGGGATCTGTAAGGCTACCGCCAGCGGCTGAGACGATTGCTCTGCAACGAGCGACGGCTCCCTGCGCCAACAGGAAGCCGTCCTCTGCTCGTAGCCCCCATCAACCGGTACGGAGAACTACATGTCTGAGGGTACGGGGAATGCCCTGCCTGGCGAAGTGGGCCAGGTCATGAATAGCCCCATCGTCGTGGAACCGCTTAGGCGTTCCCTCCGCTGGCCGGCTTGGGCTGGTCTTGCTGGGCTGCCAAGCGCCGGGGCAGTTGCTGCTGGGTTTTCGGGCGACGTGGCCCTTGTCGTACTGTCGGCGGTGGCTCCAAGCGTGATCTTTGGCTCGTTCTTTTTCTTCGGGGTTGTTTGCCCGGCGATCTGGTCTCGGAGGCCCCGGCGTCAGAAAGCCGCTCTGGCTGTGATGACCTCACTCCTCGGAAGGGCTCCGCAAGGGAACAATGTTTCCTGACACCGAGATCCGAACCTCCCGGACAGGGCTTCGTCCGGGAGCGGCCGGAAGTGGCGCAGTGCCCGCGACACGATCGGCCTGCCGAAGGAGTTCCGCTTCTACGACCTCCGGCACACGGGCAACACCCTCGCCGCCGACACCGGCGCCAAGCTGAAGGACCTGATGGTCCGCGCCGGCCAGTCCTCGGAACGGGCCCAACTGATCTACCAGCACTCCACGAAGGCGCATCAGCGCAGGCTCGCCGACGACATCGACGCCGGCGTCCGCCGCCAGCGCGCGGCGGGCCGGCCCCTCGGCGCAGCCACTGCCCCCCGAGGCACTCCGGCGCCGCAGATGGGCTCCGGTGGAGCTGCGCGAGCGAGGTAAGTGGCAACGGGTGGAGGTCCAAGCAGACCTCCACCCGCTGCCACTCGGAATGGTCGCTAGGATCCGGCGCTGGCGTTAGCAAGTCAAGGAAGGAATCCTTGTCGTCGACGACCTAGCCCCCGCGCCGATCACGCAGGCGACGCTTCGGAGGCGCCAGATGTCCGGCCCGAGACTCACCGTGCGCGAATCAGTTCACGCATGATCCGTTCTGCGTCAGGTTTGGCGATCTCCCAGCTATCAAGATCTCCATGGACCTTGTAGAAGGGTTCAAGTGCCGCGAGCGCCACTTTGGCCTCAGACATGGCGTCGATGTATCGGTCAACGCTCCGTTCCCGAAGCCGCAAGCTGTAAGCCTCCGCCAGCGCGACATCACCCCCAGATAGGTGGCGTGCACGCCGGTTGGGAGGTGCCTGGCTACCTGAGCGACGCGAAGCGCGGAGATGGCTTGGTTGAACGCCTCCTTCCTCGTGCGTCTCCATGACAGGTGCGACGTCAGCCATGGGGACAGTGAAGCGCCGGTGAATGCACCTACCAGACCAGCAATCGGTGTCACCCAAGCGATAGCTCCGGCCATGATTTCCCCTGTTCGATACGGCCGTATGGCCACGGCCCTTACAGCCACAGGGAGAGGACACTTCCCGCAGCACTCAGCAGAACCCCCGCCACAGCCAGCAGCGCTGGCCATTTGAGCCCTTGGGCAACGAGCGTCAGAGCATTCAACTGGGCGTGCTCGTCGAGGTACTCCACCATCCCCCAGTTCCCATGCGGCGTTCGGATGGCATGTCGAAGAGCAGACTTCTGCTCATCTGGAATCGACTCGTCACGAGCGATGTCATCTAGACGCTGAAGGTCGGACTTGAGCGACCGATAGTTCCTCAGCGCCCCAGCCGCACCCCAGTAGACGCCGGCAACGGAGAGCACAGCGCCAACGCACACCACGACGACGGTGATCACAAACAGCACGTGAGGATGCTACGTGGCTCTGCGGAGAGAATCACTTGATCTGCACGTCCCAAGACCAAGGTGCTGGGCGCAGAGTGTTGCCCTCCAGACTGCTTCGCCTGAGCCCATCTCATGCTGTGTCGCCAGAGCTGGGTCGCCGCTGGTGTACGGGCGCAGCATGTGTCCTCGAAGGCGACGATCGGCGGTTGTTCGGAACTAGTGCGTGCACGGCTTTCTCGATCTTGCTCAGCTTGTCTTCCACACGCTTGGTGGGCCGCTCTTCGAGGAGGACCCACTTCAGAGCGTCGAGATCAACGGTGTACTGAGCCGTCTCTACCTCCCCTTCGGGTCCGTTAGCGTCCACCGTGAAGGTGTAGACGCGGGGCAGTTGAACGTTCTCGAACCGATCTTGGTTGTCCAAGAGGAAGGTCAGACGGCGGCGCGGCGGAAGGATGGGGATCGGCCGCGCCAAGATCTCTTGCATGACCTGAGTGAGATCCGGCTCTCCAGGTCGCGGCTCCCACCCGGACTCAAGCGGTGGGTCGCAGGAGATGCGAACGTCGCGGGCAACGGTCGGACCGGTGTTCTCGATGATCAGCAGAAGCGACCCGTGGTTGCCGTCGGGCTGAATGTCGACGATGACGTATGGCTCGTTCTGCTCCCGGTGAATACGTTCTGAGAGAACCAGTTGCTTGTTTGCGGCTACGCGTGCGATAGCGGCTTGCCAGGTGGCGATAAGGGCGGCGACGACGGCAACGATGACCGTCCACTGGTCGGTCGTAAGTTGATCCATGAGCTGACGTTACCGACAGGGGCCGACAAGGCAACGCTTTGCGATGAGAGCGAGACTGCCAATGCCGGGTGCTCGATCGTTGTGGCGAAGGGGCGCGTCCCTAGCTGGTAGTCGCTCGCGTCCACGACCCCCGCAACAAGTGAGCCTGGGGAGCGCGCTTCGCGCCCAGCGGCTTGTGCCGAGCCCGTAGCCGCTTGGGCGGCCCGCGGATGTGTCCCTCGGCCCGCGAAGCTCAGCCAGACCATCTCCGCCCAAGGCTCCCGCCTTCGGTGATGCCGGCCGGGTCGTCCTCTGCTTCGACATCCGTGAGGCCCCCTCTATGGCACGCGAATGGCACGCCGCCTCGGACAGGTCTAGACAACAACAAAGCCCCAGATCATTGACCTGGGGCTTTCTCATGGAGCGGGTGACGAGAATCGAACTCGCGCTCTGAGCTTGGGAAGCTCATGTTCTACCATTAAACTACACCCGCGTACCGAGCCGCTGACGGCTTCGTAGCGTTGCTCACTCTACCTCATGGCAGGCCCCGGTCGACGTAATGGCTCGGGGCCTGTGGTGTGTTCGGGGGTGGGTCCGGATGTGGGCGTGGGTGTGGACGTGCGTGTGGCGGGCGGGAGTTGGGCGTAGCGTGCGGGGCGGAGTGCCGGGTGGGGTGCGGGGTTGTTCATCCCCTAATGTGGGCGTTCGTCCGCGTTTGTTTGGGGAAGGGACCTGATGGACTTGATGGACCGCACCGTCGTCCGCTGTGCCGAAGGGCACGTGTTCAGTACGACGTCGTTCCCGATGCAGCAGCTTCATGCCGGCCGGATCGGGCCCGGACGGCTCATTCGGTGTCCGCGGTGTGCTCGGTTGCGGCATGCGGTGCCTGTGAAGGCCGAGCAGGGCTGATCCTGATCGCGGGGCGCGCGGGGATGCCCGGTTCGGGTGGGCTCGCGCGCTCTGCGTATCCTCGGGGCGTGCTTCTCTCTGACAACGACATCCGGGCCGAACTCGCTTCCGGACGCGTGCGCCTCGAACCGTACGACGAATCGATGGTGCAGCCCTCCAGCATCGACGTGCGGCTCGACCGGTTTTTTCGCGTGTTCGAGAACCACCTCTATCCCCACATCGATCCCGCCGTCGAGCAGGTCGACCTCACCCGGCAGGTCGAGCCGGTCGGGGACGAAGCGTTCATCCTGCACCCCGGCGAGTTCGTCCTCGCGTCGACGTACGAGGTCATCTCGCTGCCCGACGACATCGCGTCGCGGCTTGAGGGGAAGTCCAGCCTCGGCCGGCTCGGGCTGGTGACGCATTCGACCGCCGGCTTCATCGATCCCGGATTCTCCGGGCACGTCACGCTTGAGCTGTCGAACATGGCGACCCTGCCCATCAAGCTCTGGCCGGGGATGAAGATCGGGCAGCTGTGCCTGTTCCGGCTGAGTTCGCCCGCGGAGTTCCCGTACGGGTCCGAGCGGTACGGCTCGCGCTATCAGGGGCAGCGGGGGCCCACGGCCTCGCGGTCCTTCATGAACTTCCACCGCACCCAGGTGTGAGGCAGAGTGTGAGGACGATATGACAAGCGCCCGCGAGAACCTGTCCTACGAGCAGTTCGGCCGCGCCGTGCGCGAGCTGGCGCAGAGCGTCGCCGACGACGGGTTCGAGCCCGATCTCGTGCTGAGCATCGCGCGCGGCGGTGTCTTCGTCGCAGGGGGGCTCGCGTACGCCCTGGACTGCAAGAACATCCACCTCGTGAACGTCGAGTTCTATACGGGGGTGGGCACGACGCTGGAGATGCCGGTCATGCTGGCGCCCGTGCCCAACGCGATCGACTTCTCCGACAAGAAGGTTCTCATTGCGGACGACGTCGCGGACACCGGCCGGACGCTGAAGCTGGTGCATGACTTCTGCCGGGGGCATGTCGCCGAGGTGCGCAGCGCGGTCATATACGAGAAGCCGCAGTCGTCCGTGAAGTGCGAGTACGTCTGGAAGCGGACGGACGCCTGGATCAACTTCCCCTGGAGCGTCGAGCCCCCCGTCGTGCGGCGCACCGGGCGGCTCGCGGAGGGTCCTGCGCGGGGGCTCGGGCAGGGGCTCGCGGGGGGAGAAGGCGGGGCGTCCCCTTCCCCCTCCCACTCCTAGGGTCTTTCGTTCGGATCAGGCTGGATGGGGAGCGTGGTCTGGTGCCGTGCATCGCAAGGCGGAGAAGGCAGGCGACGCGGAGCGTCGCCGACCGGCGACAACGCCGCGAGGTGCTGCGGCAGGGCACGCGAGCCCAGCATGATCCAAATGAAAGACCCCAGGTCCTGTCCGGCCGGACAGGACCTGGCTCGCCGGTGCCATGAAGGGCACTAAATGGTGCCCAGCTTGATCAGCGACAGGATCGCGACCAGCTGAATCGCCGACGCGCCCAGCGCCTTCGGCCACGGCAGGTCGTGCGACTTGCTCACCATGACGGTGAACAGCGCGCCCGCCGCCAGCCACGTCGCCCAACCCAGCACCTGCACCAGCGAGTTGTCGCCGCTCAGGAAGAGGGCGAAGATCAGGCGCGGGGCGTCCGTGATCGCCATGATCAGCATGGCCAGGCCGACGGTCGGCTGCCAGGCGCCGTCGCCGCCCAGCTGGCGGGCGAGCGTGTGCGTCACCACGCCCAGGATCAGGCTGCCGATGACGAAGGCGACGGCCGTCGTCAGGACGTACGGGACGGCCGTGGAGAGCGTCGCGTTGATCGCGTCGTCGCGCGCCGTGTCGAAGCCGAAGAGCGCGAGCAGGCCGTAGATGAACGTCACGGTCAGCGCCGTGCCCCAGACCGGGTAGTCCCGCATCTGGAGGAAGGTCGCGCCGGGGCGCAGCACCGTGCCGCTCAGCAGGGCCTTCCAGCCCAGGCGCGGACCGGCGGGCGGCGCGGGCGGGCCCGCGTGGTACGTGGCGCCCTCGCCGTACGCGTCCTCGTCGATGCTGAACGCCTGTGTGTGGCCCGGGTTGTTGGCGAACGGGTCACCGTGCGGACCACTCTGCGGAGCGCCCTGGTGGCCGCCCAGCGGAGCGCCCTGCGGGTGCTGGGGATACTGCTGTGAGTGCTGTTGCGGGTGTTGTTGGGGTTGCTGGAATTCGTCGCCGAAGTACTCCGGCTCTCCGTGCCCGCCACCTCCCTGTCCGCCGCCCGTGGGAGGCCACTGCTGCTGGCCGCCCCCGTACGCCGGGGGCGGCGCCTGCCGTCCGTACGGCTGCTGTTGCGTCTGCTGCCGCTGCGGTTGTTGTTGCGGGTCGCGGTTGTCCCGGCCGCGTCCGTTCCTGAATCCAGCCACGTCATCGAACGTACCCGCTCCTGACGGGCCGTAGCGCTGCGGTACGGGAACGCGTGTACCTTTGCGGCCGAGCTGTGACATCCCCTAGGGGTACGGCCGGACCCGCTGAGACCTGCGGGGGACGTGCGCGACCTACCGGGTGCGACCTGGGAACGGTGGCCTGCGAAGGGTGGCCCGGGAACGGTCATCTGCGAACGGTGACCTGCGAACCGTGATCTCGCTGCCCGTGACCGGTTACCCGCAACCGGTCGCCCGCGAACGGCGAACGGCCGGCCCCGCCTCCTCGGCAGGTCCGGCCGTTTACTCACGCACGCTTACAGAAGGCGGCTACTTCACCGGTTCGGGCTCCGGCTGCGCCTCGGTCTCCGCAGCACCAGCCGGGTCCGCCGGCGTGCGTACGGAGTCCAGCAGCAGCTGCGCCACGTCGACCACCTGGATCGACTCCTTCGCCTGGCCGTCGTTCTTCTTGCCGTTGACGGAGTCCGTCAGCATCACCAGGCAGAACGGGCAGGCCGTCGACACGATGTCCGGGTTCAGCGAAAGCGCCTCGTCCACCCGCTCGTTGTTGACGCGCTTGCCGATCCGCTCCTCCATCCACATCCGCGCGCCGCCCGCGCCGCAGCAGAAGCCCCGTTCCTTGTGGCGGTGCATCTCCTCGCTGCGCAGGCCGGGCACGCTCGCGATGATGTCGCGCGGCGGTGTGTAGACCTTGTTGTGACGGCCCAGGTAGCAGGGGTCGTGGTACGTGATCAGGCCCTCGACCGGGGTCACGGGCACGAGCTTGCCCTCGTCCACGAGGTGCTGGAGCAGCTGCGTGTGGTGGATGACCTCGTACTCGCCGCCCAGCTGCGGGTACTCGTTCGCGATCGTGTTGAAGCAGTGCGGGCAGGTGGCGACGATCTTCTTCGACGCCTTGGGCTTCTTCGTCGAGGCGTCCTCGTCGTCCTCCCCGTACGCCATGTTCAGCATCGCGACGTTCTCCTGGCCGAGCTGCTGGAACAGCGGCTCGTTACCGAGGCGCCTGGCGGAGTCGCCCGTGCACTTCTCGTCGCCGCCCATGATCGCGAACTTCACGCCGGCCATGTGCAGCAGTTCCGCGAACGCCTTCGTCGTCTTCTTCGCCCGGTCCTCCAGAGCGCCCGCGCAGCCGACCCAGTACAGGTAGTCGACCTCCGTGAGGTCCTCGACGTCCTGGCCGACGACCGGTACCTCGAAGTCGACTTCCTTCGTCCACTCCAGACGCTGCTTCTTCTGCAGCCCCCAGGGGTTGCCCTTCTTCTCCAGGTTCTTGAGCATCGTCCCGGCCTCGCTCGGGAAGGAACTCTCGATCATCACCTGGTAACGGCGCATGTCGACGATGTGGTCGATGTGCTCGATGTCGACCGGGCACTGCTCCACACACGCGCCGCAGGTCGTGCAGGACCACAGCACGTCCGGGTCGATGACGCCGTTCTCCTCCAGCGTCCCGATCAGTGGGCGCTCGGCCTCGGCGAGCGCCGCGGCGGGAACGCCGGCCAGCTGCTCCGGCGTGGCCTTCTCCTCGCCCTCCATCGTCTTGCCGCCGCCGGCCAGCAGATACGGCGCCTTCGCGTGCGCGTGGTCGCGCAGGGACATGATCAGCAGCTTCGGGGAGAGCGGCTTGCCCGTGTTCCAGGCCGGGCACTGCGACTGGCAGCGGCCGCACTCCGTGCAGGTGGAGAAGTCGAGGAGGCCCTTCCAGGAGAAGTGCTCGATCTGCGAGACACCGAAGGTGTCGTCCTCGCCCGGGTCTTCGAAATCGATCGCCTTGCCGTCGCTCGTCATCGGCGGCAGCGCCCCGAGGGCCGTCCCGCCGGCAGCGTCCCGCTTGAACCAGATGTTCGGGAAGGCGAGGAAGCGGTGCCAGGCGACGCCCATGTCGGTCTTGAGCGCGACCGTGATCATCCAGACGAAGGACGTCCCGATCTTGATCATCGCGATCAGGTAGACGAGGTTCTGGAGCGTCCCGAGGCTCAGTCCACGGAAGGCGGCGACCAGCGGGTACGAGATCAGGTACGCGGCGCCGTACGTGTCCGTGTGGTGCAGCGCGCCCTCAAGGCCGCGCAGCAGCAGGATGCAGACGCCGATGACGAGGATGACGGCTTCTACGAAGTAGGCCTGTCCGAAGTTCGAGCCGGCGAAGCGGGACTTGCGGCCCGCGCGGGTCGGCAGGGACAGCTGGCGGATGACGATGAGCGTCAGGATGCCGAGCGTCGTCAGGGCGCCGATGAGTTCGACGAAGACTTCGTACGGCGTCCAGCCGCCGATGACCGGCAGGAGCCAGTCGGCCCGGAAGAGCTGGCCGAAGGCGTTGACCAGGGTCAGCACGAGCGTGAAGAAGCCGACCGCCACGAACCAGTGCGCGACGCCGACGACGCCCCAGCGGTTCATCCGGGTGTGGCCCAGGAACTCCTTGGCCACGGTCAGGGTGCGCTGTGCGGGTTCGTCGGTCCGCGTGCCCGCGGGGACGTCCTGGCCGAGCCGCACGAAGCGGTAGATCTGCGCGATGGCTCGGGCGAACAGCGCCACACCGACGACGCCGAGCACCAGCGACACGATGATCGCGGCGAGTTGCATGGGGTGGCTCCTCGGGCCTGCGTACTAGCTGTGTGCTGAATAGCTGCGTACTAAGCGGTAACTTAATTGGAATGGGGTGAGCGTACCCACTTATCGCAGAGCAATGTAGCGGCGAAGCCGGTGATCTGTATCGCTCAGGGTTGCCTCAGGTGCCGGTCTCCTGCGGGGCGGCGTGCGGGGCCGTCGGCCCAGGGGGTCGCGGAGCCTGGCCCGGGTGTGCAGCACGCGCGGGCGCAGGTGTGCCAGGTGCAGGGCGGGGAGTGTGCGGAAGAGGATCGCCAGGTCCAGGCCGATCCAGTGGTGTTCGACGTAGTGCTGGTCGAGCAGTTCCGGCTCGTCCCACGGCAGCCGTGAGTGGCGCTTCACCTGTGCGAGGCCGGTCAGTCCCGGGCGTACGGCCTGGCGCCAGGGGGCGGCCGCCCGTGCGGTACCGAGGGGCAGTGGTGCGGGGCCGACCAGTGAGAGGTCGCCGCGTACGACGTGCGGGAGCCGGGAGAGCAGGTCGAGGCGGAGCAGCCGGGTGCGCAGGGAGCGCAGAACGAAGGGGCGGCCGTACTGGCCGGTCCGGTATTCGCGTACGAGGACGCCGCCGGCCGGCCGGGAGACCGCGAGCGCGAGCGCGGCGGCCGCGAGCAGCGGCGCGGCAGGAACCATCAGGGCGGCGCCGAGCGTTACATCGACGAGGCGCTTGGGGCCGGGGCGCCGGGTGAGCCTGAGCGGCGGCCCGAGGCCGGGGTGCCGGGCAGGCCCGAGGCGCCGCGGGCCGTGAGTGGCCCGGCCTTGAGCCGCCCGCCACTCCCGTGCTTCTCGCCGTTCCCGCCGCCGTTCCTGTCGCGGCGTTGCTGGTTGTTCTCGCCGTACCGAGCGTCCGAGCCGTCCGTCCATGTGTCGCCCCTGACCGTAATGAGCCTTTCGCGAAAGTTGTGAAAGAACGATCGCATGACCGGGAGAGAGGGGCGGGCAACCGCTCTCACCAGGCGCGTTCTGGCGAGTTGATGCCAAACGGGAGACCTCGGCCGGAGAGTGTCCGCATAATTGTTGAGTCTCATCGGCTCATGCTCTTTGACGTGTCGAGATCTGTGATGCATCCTTGAGCCTGTTCCACTCAAGTCAGCTGGAGGAATCGAAATGGCACGTGCGGTCGGCATCGACCTGGGCACGACTAACTCCGTCGTCAGCGTTCTCGAAGGCGGCGAGCCCACCGTCATCACCAACGCCGAGGGTGCCAGGACCACGCCGTCCGTCGTCGCCTTCGCCAAGAACGGCGAGGTGCTCGTCGGAGAGGTCGCGAAGCGCCAGGCGGTCACGAACGTCGACAGGACCATCCGGTCGGTCAAGCGCCACATGGGCACTGACTGGAAGATGAACCTGGACGGCAAGGACTTCAACCCGCAGCAGATCTCGGCCTTCGTGCTGCAGAAGCTGAAGCGGGACGCGGAGTCGTACCTCGGCGAGAAGATCACTGACGCGGTGATCACGGTCCCGGCGTACTTCAACGACTCCGAGCGCCAGGCGACCAAGGAGGCCGGCGAGATCGCCGGTCTGAACGTCCTGCGTATCGTCAACGAGCCGACGGCGGCCGCCCTGGCCTACGGGCTCGACAAGGACGACCAGACCATCCTGGTCTTCGACCTCGGTGGCGGTACCTTCGACGTCTCGCTGCTGGAGATCGGCGACGGCGTCGTCGAGGTGAAGGCCACCAACGGTGACAACCAGCTCGGTGGTGACGACTGGGACCAGCGGGTCGTCGACTTCCTGGTGAAGCAGTTCGCCAACGGACACGGCGTGGACCTGTCCAAGGACAAGATGGCTCTCCAGCGTCTCCGCGAGGCCGCGGAGAAGGCGAAGATCGAGCTGTCGTCCTCCACGGAGACCACGATCAACCTGCCGTACATCACGGCGTCCGCCGAGGGCCCGCTGCACCTGGACGAGAAGGTCACCCGTTCTCAGTTCCAGCAGCTCACCTCGGACCTGCTGGACCGCTGCAAGGGCCCGTTCCACAACGTCATCAAGGACGCCGGCATCCAGCTGTCCGAGATCGACCACGTGGTCCTGGTCGGCGGTTCGACGCGTATGCCCGCCGTCGCCGAGCTGGTCAAGGAACTGACCGGCGGCCGTGACGCCAACAAGGGCGTCAACCCGGACGAGGTCGTGGCCATCGGTGCCGCGCTCCAGGCCGGTGTGCTGAAGGGCGAGGTCAAGGACGTCCTGCTCCTCGACGTGACCCCGCTGTCCCTGGGTATTGAGACCAAGGGCGGCATCATGACCAAGCTCATCGAGCGGAACACCACGATTCCGACGAAGCGCTCCGAGATCTTCACGACGGCCGAGGACAACCAGCCGTCCGTGCAGATCCAGGTCTACCAGGGCGAGCGCGAGATCGCGGCGTACAACAAGAAGCTCGGCATGTTCGAGCTGACCGGTCTGCCGCCCGCCCCGCGCGGTGTGCCGCAGATCGAGGTCGCCTTCGACATCGACGCCAACGGCATCATGCACGTGGCCGCGAAGGACCTCGGCACCGGCAAGGAGCAGAAGATGACCGTCACCGGTGGCTCCTCGCTGCCGAAGGACGAGGTCAACCGGATGCGCGAAGAGGCCGAGCAGTACGCGGACGAGGACCACAAGCGCCGCGAGGCCGCCGAGACGCGCAACCAGGCGGAGCAGCTCGTCTACCAGACGGAGAAGTTCCTCAAGGACAACGAGGACAAGGTTCCCGGCGACGTCAAGACCGAGGTCGAGGAGTCCCTCACCGAGCTGAAGGAAAAGCTCAAGGGCGAGGACACCGCCGAGATCCGTACGTCGACCGAGAAGGTCGCCGCCGTCTCGCAGAAGCTGGGCCAGGCGATGTACGCCAACACGCCCGACGGTGCCGCCCCCGGGGCCGACGCGCCCGGTGCGGAGCAGCAGGGCAAGGGCGATGACGACGTCGTAGACGCCGAGATCGTGGACGACGAGCGTGACCCGAAGGGCGGTGCGGCGTGACCGAGGAGACTCCGGGCTTCGAGGAGGAGCCCGACGTCCCCTCCGGCGCCACCCCCGAAGACGCCACGCCGAAGGCCGCCGAGTCCGACTCCGCCAAGGAGTCGGCCCCGGCGGCCCCGGCCGGGGACGTATCCCAGGACGTAGCCCTGACAGCGCAGCTGGACCAGGTGCGTACGGCGCTCGGTGAGCGCACGGCGGACCTCCAGCGGCTTCAGGCCGAATACCAGAACTACCGCCGTCGGGTGGAGCGGGACAGGGTCACGGTCAAGGAGCTGGCTGTCGCCAAGCTGCTGACCGAGCTGCTGCCCGTGCTCGACGACATCGGCCGCGCACGCGAGCACGACGAACTGGTCGGCGGATTCAAGTCCGTGGGCGAGTCGTTGGAGACGATCGTGGCGAAGATGGGCCTCCAGCAGTTCGGCAAGGAGGGCGAGCCCTTCGACCCGACGATCCACGAGGCCCTGATGCACTCGTATGCGCCCGATGTCACCGAAGACACGTGCGTCGCGATCCTGCAGCCTGGGTACCGGTTCGGCGAGCGGACCATCAGGCCCGCTCGCGTCGCGGTGGCCGAGCCCCAGCCCGGGGCCCAGCCCAAGGCGGCGGACGAGCAGGCCAAGGAAGAGGAGAGCGGTGGCCCGGACGAGGGCTGACGCGGTGGCATGACAGGTAGAAAGCAGTGACAGGCGGAGAGGAGGGACGTCGGGAATGAGCACCAAGGACTTCGTCGAGAAGGACTACTACAAGGTTCTCGGCGTCCCCAAGGACGCCACAGACGCCGAGATCAAGAAGGCGTACCGGAAGCTCGCCCGCGAGTTCCACCCGGACGCCAACAAGAGCGACGCCAAGGCCGAGGAGCGCTTCAAGGAGATCTCCGAGGCGAACGACGTCCTCGGTGACACCAAGCGGCGCAAGGAGTACGACGAGGCGCGCGCCCTCTTCGGCAACGGCGGCTTCAGGCCGGGACCCGGTGCCGGAGGCGGCGGCTCCTTCAACTTCGACCTGGGCGACATCTTCGGTGGAGCGCAGGGAGGTGGTGCGCAGCAGCCGGGCGCGGGCGGCTTCGGCGGCGGACTGGGTGATGTGTTCGGCGGCCTCTTCAACAGGGGCGGCGCGGGCACCACCCGTACGCAGCCGCGCCGCGGCCAGGACATCGAGTCCGAGGTGACGCTCAGCTTCACCGAGGCGGTCGACGGGGCCACGGTCCCGCTGCGGATGTCCAGCCAGGCGCCCTGCAAGGCGTGTTCGGGCACCGGCGACAAGAACGGCACCCCGAGGGTCTGCCCGACCTGTGTCGGAACGGGACAGGTCTCGCGCGGTACCGGCGGCGGGTTCTCGCTCACCGACCCGTGTGTGGACTGCAAGGGCCGCGGGCTCATCGCGGAGAACCCCTGCGACGTCTGCAAGGGCAGCGGCCGCGCCAAGTCGTCGCGCACGATGCAGGTCCGCATCCCGGCGGGTGTCAGTGACAACCAGCGGATCCGGCTGCGCGGCAAGGGCACGCCCGGCGAGCGCGGCGGCCCGGCCGGCGACCTGTACGTCGTCGTCCATGTCGACGCCCACCCGGTCTTCGGCCGCAGGGGCGACAATCTGACCGTCACCGTGCCCGTCACCTTCGTGGAGGCGGCGCTCGGCGGCGAGGTGAAGGTCCCCACCCTGGGGGGCCCGCCGGTCACGCTGAAGCTCCCGGCCGGAACACCCAACGGCCGTACGATGCGCGCCCGCGGCAAGGGCGCCGTACGTAAGGACGGCACGCGCGGCGACCTCCTGGTCACCGTGGACGTGGTCGTTCCCAAGGACCTCGAGGCGTCCGCTCGTGACGCGCTGGAGGCCTACCGGAAGGCGACAGCTGACGAGGACCCGCGGGCGGAGTTGTTCCAGGCCGCGAAGGGAGCATGAATCCCGTGGACAGGTCTGACCGGTCGGACAGGCCGGACAGGGACGGGCGGCGCAGACAGCCCTCGTCGTCGTTCAACAGGGCGTACGAACTGACCGAGGAGACGCCGGTCTACGTCATCTCGGTGGCGGCCCAGCTCTCCGGGCTGCATCCGCAGACCCTCAGGCAGTACGACCGCCTCGGCCTGGTGTGCCCCGACCGTACGCCGGGCCGGGGGCGGCGCTATTCGGCCCGCGACATCGAACTGCTCCGTACCGTGCAGGCGTTGTCGCAGGACGAGGGCATCAACCTCGCGGGTATCAAGCGGATCATCGAGCTGGAGGACCAGGTCGCGGCGCTCCAGGCGCGGGTCGCCGAGCTGTCGACGGCGGTCGACGGCGCGGCGGTGGCGATGCGGCAGCGGGAGGCGCAGGTGCATGCCTCGTACCGCCGGGATCTGGTGCCCTATCAGGACATGCGGCAGACGAGCGCGCTGGTGGTGTGGCGGCCCAAGCGCCCGGCGGACTGAGGCGGGTTCGAGGGGCTCGGCGGGACGCGCCGGCTGAGGCAGCCGGGCAGAGAAGCAGACGGCTGTGGGGCCCCGGGGCCGGGCGAGGCCCGGCGCCGGGCGCCTAAAGGCCGTCCGAGAGCCCGTCCGAGGCCGCCTGTTCGAGAATGCCCGACTGCGCGATGAGATACCCGAGCTGGGCGCGGCTGCCGCTGCCCAGCGCCGTCGCGAGCTTGGCGATGTGCGCGCGGCAGGTGCGTACGTTCATTCCGAGGCGCCGGGCGATGGCCTCGTCCACGATGCCTTCGATGAGCAGCTTGGCGATGGAGCGCTGGACGCTGGTGATGCCGTCCAGTTCCGGCGCGTAGGACAGCTGGTGGTCCCACGGGACGCCGTGCAGCCAGAACTGCTCGAAGACCCCGACCAGATAGCTGACCAGCCCTTCGTGGCGCAGCTCAAGAGCGACCTGGCGGTCGTCGCGCGCGGGGACGAACGCCACCTTGCGGTCCACGATGATCAGCCGCTCGATGATCTCTTCGAGCGTGCGCACCTCCACGCCGTACGGCGAGACGCGCTCCACATAGGCCAGCGTCGACGGATGGTGCCTCGCGGTGTGCTGGTACAGCGTGCGCATCTTCACCCCCCGGTCGAGCAGCGGGTCCACCCTGCGCAGTGCGCCCTCCAGCGTGTCCGGCCGGCGCCCGCTCCCCGGCTGGACGGTCAGCAGCTCCTCGGTGCACTCCGCGGTGGCCTGGTCGAGCGTGGAGTTGATCAGGCTCAGCCCCTCCAGCACGTTGATCGCGTTCGTCGTCGACGGATCGTGGGCCGTGAGCGTCATGAATGGCTCGAACGCGTCGGTGATCGAGAGCGCGAGCTGTCTACGCTCCTGTATCTCACGCTCGATCGGGTGGATGAGCTGGTTGAGCGCAAGGGACGGGGGAATGGGGAGCAGCCACTGGGCGTCGTCCGGGTCGGGGCGCAGGAGGGCGAGATCGATCAGACACGGCGCCTCCGCTATGTCCGACCGCGATATCCGGCCTGTCCGCAGAGCGGCCGCGTAGAGCTTGTTGCCCGATTCACACAGCTTGTCGCGACTGTGTGTATGCCCCACATCGCCCCTTTTGATCTGCATTTGCGCCCCCCTCAGGGTCCTGCATTACAGGAACATGATGCCTGTACTCGCTGGTGGAAGGGTGGGGAGTGGGCCATGGTCTTCTTGCGGGGGGAGGAGGAACTGATCAGAATGGGGTGGAGACCGGTCATGAGCAGGATAGTCCGTAAAGTCTGCGTACTCGCTGTCGCTGCGGCTGCTTTCGGTGTGGTCGGCGCGAGCGGCGAACCCTCATGGGAGACCCAGCCGTCGGGCTCGGTGAACGCGGCCCCCGGTGAACCCTCTTGGGAGACCCAGCCGGCCTTTGCGGTGCTCGCGGCAGCCCCCGGTGAGCCTTCCTGGGAGTTCCAGCCTGCCGATGAACCCTCGTGGGAGTTCCAGCCCACTGACGAACCTTCGTGGGAGTTCCAGCCGGCCTCCGCGGCCGACTCTGTCATCGGTGAGCCCTCCTGGGAGAGCGCGCCGGTGGATATCGACGCATGACCGTCCCACCGGACGACCGGGTCTTCCGGCGCGAGATGGCGATGGCCTACCGATCGGGATGGCACTTCATCGACCTCGTCACAGCGATACCGCACCGTGGCGATTCCTTGATGGTGACCCTGTTCGGCGAGCCGATCGTCGTCGTACGCGAGGAGGACGAGGACGTCCGTGCCTACCGGTGCCTACGGAGGCCGCGGGGGGCTCCGCAGCCGGTCCGGTGCGCCGTCAGATACGACATGATCTTTGTGAATCTCGACAAGCGTGACCACCGGCTCGTCGAACCGCAGACCATCACCGCCACCCCCCGCAGTGCCTGAGCGATTCCCCCGTCGTTATTGATCGCTCGGGCACTTCCCCCACACAGCGGCGCCATCGTGGACCTGAAACACGATGGCGCCGCTGTGCTTTTCCTGTAACCGGCCGTTTCCGGCCACTCGCGGGCCACTGGCCATTCGCGGCCTCACGTCGCCCGCCGTGCGCCGCCGTCCGCCGGGCGTACCCCGCCGTGCGCCGCCGTCCGTCGCCCGGCGTACGTACCGCCGCCCGCAGCCCGCCGGCGTACGTACCGCCGTCCGCCGTGCGAGCCCCGGCGTGCGCCCCTCCAGTGCGACCCGATGCCGCTCCTGGCGCCGCTCTCGCACTCATCCGGACGTACGCGCGTACCGCGACCCGTGTTCCGTCCGGGCCCGCCACCTGCGGTCCCAGTCGCTCCGGGATGTCGGTGGCCTCCTGCTGCCCTTTCCCCCGGAGCGCCCGCGGGTGACTGCTCGTTTCAGGCTTGAGTGGAATAGACTCAACTTTGCACACGTTGCACGAGTCAGACCGCGCAAGAATGGAGAGAGCGCACGTGGACGCCGAGCTGACCAACAAGAGCCGGGACGCGATCAACGCGGCGAGCGGCCGCGCCGTGGAGGCGGGACATCCCGATCTGACCCCCGCGCACCTGCTGCTCGCGCTGCTCGACGGCCAGGAGAACGAGAACATCCTCGATCTGCTGGCCGCGGTGGACGCGGACGGGTCCGCGGTACGGTCCGGGGCCGAGCGGCTGCTGACCGCGCTGCCCAGCGTGACAGGCTCCACGGTCGCACCCCCGCAGCCCAACCGCGACCTGCTGGCCGTCATCGCCGACGCCGACCGGCGGGCCAAGGAGCTGGGGGACGACTACCTCTCCACCGAGCATCTGCTCATCGGTATCGCCGCCAAGGGCGGCCAGGCCGGCGACCTGCTGGACAAGCAGGGGGCCGGCGCGAAGCAACTGCTGGAAGCGTTCGAGACATCAAGGGGAGGGCGCCGGGTGACCACACCCGACCCGGAGGGCCAGTACAAGGCCCTGGAGAAGTTCGGCACCGATTTCACCGCCGCGGCCCGCGAGGGCAAGCTCGATCCGGTCATCGGCAGGGACCAGGAGATCCGGCGCGTGGTGCAGGTCCTGTCGCGCCGTACGAAGAACAACCCGGTCCTGATCGGCGAGCCCGGCGTCGGCAAGACCGCCGTCGTGGAAGGCCTCGCGCAGCGCATCGTCAAGGGAGACGTACCGGAGTCGCTGAAGAACAAGCGGCTGGTGTCGCTGGATCTCGGCGCGATGGTGGCGGGCGCGAAGTACCGCGGCGAGTTCGAGGAGCGGCTGAAGACCGTCCTCTCCGAGATCAAGGAGAGCGGCGGGCAGATCATCACGTTCATCGATGAGCTGCACACGGTCGTGGGCGCGGGCGCCGGCGGCGACTCCGCCATGGACGCGGGCAACATGCTCAAGCCGATGCTGGCGCGCGGTGAGCTGCGTATGGTCGGCGCGACGACGCTGGACGAGTACCGCGAGCGGATCGAGAAGGACGCCGCGCTGGAACGGCGTTTCCAGCAGGTGCTGGTCGCCGAGCCCTCGGTGGAGGACACGATCGCGATCCTGCGCGGGCTCAAGGGCCGCTACGAGGCACACCACAAGGTGCAGATCGCGGACGCGGCCCTCGTCGCCGCGGCCGGACTCTCCGACCGCTACATCACCTCGCGTTTCCTGCCGGACAAGGCCATCGACCTCGTGGACGAGGCGGCCTCCCGCCTCCGTATGGAGATCGACTCCTCGCCGGTCGAGATCGACGAGCTGCAGCGGTCCGTCGACCGCCTCCGTATGGAGGAGCTGGCGCTGAAGAACGAGTCGGACCCCGCCTCCAAACAGCGGCTCGAAAAGCTGCGCCGCGACCTCGCCGACCGCGAAGAGGAACTGCGCGGCCTCAATGCCCGCTGGGAGAAGGAGAAGGAAGGCCTCAACCGCGTCGGTGAGCTGAAGGAACAACTCGACGACCTGCGGGGACAGGCCGAGCGTGCCCAGCGTGACGGGGACTTCGACACCGCCTCCAAGGTGCTGTACGGGGAGATCCCGAACCTGGAACGCGAGCTGGAGGTGGCCGCGGAGGCCGAGCAGGAGGCCGCCAAGGACACGATGGTCAAGGAAGAGGTCGGCCCGGACGACATCGCCGACGTCGTCGGTTCCTGGACCGGCATCCCGGCGGGCCGGCTGCTGGAGGGCGAGACCCAGAAGCTGCTCCGTATGGAACAGGAGCTGGGCCGGCGGCTCATCGGCCAGAGCGAGGCCGTCCAGGCGGTCTCCGACGCCGTACGCCGTACCCGCGCGGGCATCGCGGATCCGGACCGTCCCACCGGCTCGTTCCTCTTCCTCGGCCCGACCGGCGTCGGCAAGACGGAACTGGCCAAGGCGCTCGCGGATTTCCTCTTCGACGACGAGCGGGCCATGGTCCGCATCGACATGAGCGAGTACGGCGAGAAGCACTCGGTGGCCCGTCTGGTCGGCGCTCCGCCCGGCTACGTCGGCTACGAGGAGGGCGGACAGCTCACGGAGGCGGTACGGCGCCGCCCGTACAGCGTCGTGCTCCTGGACGAGGTGGAGAAGGCCCACCCGGAGGTCTTCGACATCCTGCTCCAGGTCCTGGACGACGGCCGCCTCACGGACGGCCAGGGGCGGACGGTGGACTTCCGCAACACCATCCTGGTCCTGACGTCGAACCTCGGCAGTCAGTACCTGGTGGACCCGCTCACCTCGGAGGAGACGAAGAAGCAGCAGGTCCTGGAGACGGTACGGACGTCATTCAAGCCGGAGTTCCTGAACCGGCTGGACGACCTCGTGGTCTTCTCGACGCTGTCGAAGACCGAACTGGCCCGCATCGCCAAGCTCCAGATCGACCGCCTGGCCAAGCGCCTCGCGGAGCGGCAGCTCACGCTCGACGTCACCCCTTCGGCCCTGGAGTGGCTGGCGGAGGAGGGCAACGACCCGGCCTACGGGGCGCGGCCGCTGCGCCGCCTGGTCCAGACGTCGATCGGTGACCGGCTCGCGAAGGAAATCCTCGCGGGCGAGATCACGGACGGCGACACGGTCAGGGTGGACCGCTTCGAGAACGGTCTGATCGTCGGCCCGGCGGCGGGTGAGGCGGCGGAGCCGGTGGGTCTGGAGAAGAGGCCGTAACGGGCGCGGACGGGCCGGCGGGGTGCGGGCGCTCGCCGTTACGGCGGGTTCACGGCGGGGCTCCGGCAGGTTTGCCGGCGGGGGTGCGGGCGGATGGTTGCTCACACCCCCGCCCGCACCTTCGCGGGACCCGCGCCGGAGCCCCGAGGAGTAGATTCGGCTGTCAGGGCCGTCCCGCTGTTTCGGCCCGGGCCGCAGGGTTTCCGGTGCACGATCGCGGCTAGGGTCGTTGTCAGACAATGGCATGCCATCCTCAGGAGTATCCAGCGATGTCTATCGACCCGTCCTCGATTCCGAATTTCGGGGGCCAGCCCCAACCGCAGGGCGAAGGACCGACGGGCCCCGTCGTCCCCGACCAGGACCTGGTCAAGCAGCTCCTCGAGCAGATGGAGCTGAAGTACGTCGTCGACGACGAGGGTGACCTCGCGGCGCCGTGGGAGGAATTCCGTACGTACTTCATGTTCCGCGGCGAGGAGGACCAGCAGGTCTTCTCGGTGCGGACGTTCTACGACCGGCCGCACGACATCGAGGGCAAGGCCAGGATCCTCGAGACCATCGACGACTGGAACCGCCGCACCCTGTGGCCCAAGGTCTACAGCCACATCCACGAGGAGGACGACGGTCCCCCCACCGTCCGGCTCATCGGCGAGGCCCAGATGCTGATCGGCACGGGCGTCAGCCTCGACCACTTCGTGTCGTCGACGGTCAGCTGGGTCCGCGCGTCGATCGAGTTCGACAAGTGGCTCATGGAGCAGCTCGGCCTGGAGCCCGGCGACGAGAACCCCGAGGACGTCTGAGCGACGCCCGCGGACGCGCCTCGTGGCGGAATCCGTTCCGCGGCGGGCGGTGGAATCCGTCCCGTAGCGGAACGACAGCCCGGTCGAGGGCCGTGATCACCACGATCGCGGCCCTCGACCGGGCTTTTCACGTGAGGGGTCCGCGTTCCGGCCGCGCCCTATCGTGAGGGGCGAAACTGCCGGCGGACTCGGGAAAGCGGGATCGATCGCATGGACACGGCTGACAGGGACACGGCTGCCACGGACACGGCCGAACGCGTTTCAGCAGGTGCCGGAAGCTGGAGTCCCGCGGCGCGCGTGCGCGGTATGGGCACGTCGATCTTCACGGAGATGACCGAACTCGCCCGCACCACCGGCGCCTTGAACCTCGGGCAGGGCGTTCCCGAACTGGACAGCCCGCAACTCCTGCTGAGGGACGTGGCGGACGCGGTGCTCGCGGGCAGCAACCAGTACCCGCCCGCCGTCGGCTTCCCCGCCCTGCGCGGGGCGGTCGCGGCGCATCAACTGCGCCGGTACGGCCTGACGTACGACCCCCAGGGCGAGGTGCTGGTCACGACGGGCGCGACGGAGGCGCTGGCCGCCGCCGTGCTCGCGTTCTGCGATCCGGGGGACGAGATCATCGCCTTCGACCCGTGTTACGACGCGTACGCGGCCGACGCCAGGCTCGCCGGGGCCCGGCTGGTGGCCGTACCGCTCGTTCTCGACGGCGACGGCTTCACGCTCGACGCGGACGCGCTGCGGGCCGCGGTCTCCCCGCGTACGCGCGTGCTGCTTCTCAACACCCCGCACAACCCGACGGGCAAGGTCTTCACGCCGGCCGAACTGGACGCGATCGCCGACGTCTGCCGCGAGCACGCGCTGACGGTGATCACCGACGAGGTCTACGAACACCTCGTCTACGAGGACGGCGTCCGCCACCTGGCCATCGCCGCGCTGCCCGGTATGAGGGAGCGGACCGTGGTCGTCTCCTCTGCGGGCAAGACGTTCAACACAACCGGGTGGAAGGTCGGTTGGGTGTGCGGACCCGCACCGCTGGTGGCCGCGGTGGGCGCGGCGAAGCAGTTCCTCACGTACGCGTCCGGTACGCCGTACCAGGAGGCGCTGGCGCGGGCGCTCGGTTCGGTGGAGGAGTGGGCGGCCGGGCTGCGCGGAAAGCTGCGCGCCAACCGCGACCTGCTGAGCGCGGGCCTGGAACGGGCCGGACTGCGCACCTTCCGGGCGGACGCGGGCTACTTCGTACAGGCCGATGTGCGGCCTTCCGGATACGCCCACGGCGTCGAATTCTGCCGGGAGTTGCCACGGCGCGCGGGCGTCGTCGCCATCCCTACCTCGGCCTTCTACGTGAGCGGGGGCGCGCCCGACTGGCTGGTGCGGTTCTCGTTCTGCAAGAGCGAGGACGCGATCAGAGAGGCCGTCGAGCGGCTGGCGGTTCTGGCGAAGGCCTGAGCCGGAGGCGGTGCAGGTGCCCGGAGGGCCCCAAACGGGCGTGAAAGCTCTGTAGTTGCTCAACTCGGCTTTGGCCCGGCGTCACCTGGGGGACATTCGTCTCATGCGAAGGCGGGGGCCTTGCTTCGGGGGAATGGAAGGACGGTGACGGCAATGCCGGTTCTGGGACTGGTGGCGGTACTGGCCGTAGCGGTGTTCATCGGAGCCATGGCGAGGAAACGGCGGCGCGACGCCTTGCGGCAGCAGTCGCACGGCAGCCCCCTGGTGAAGAAGGGCGCGAAGCGCCCATCGAGCTCCAGCAGTTGGTGGGCGGGAGGCGGCGCGGCCGCAGGTGGGTCCTCCGGCGGAGGCGGTCTCATGGGAGACGTCGGGGGCCACTCGGGCGGCCATTCCGGCGGGCACTCCTGCGGCGGTGGCGGTCACTCCTCCTGCGGAGGAGGGTCGTCGTGCGGCGGCGGTTCGTCGTGCGGCGGTGGTTCGTCGTGCGGTGGCGGTGGCGGCTGACACGGGGCAGCTGGTCCGCGGCGAACAACGGTGCCCGGTGGGGTGAAATCCCACCGGGCACCGTCATGTTGACGATTCCGGCGTGCGGCGGCCCGCCGGTTCAACGGTTTTCCGTTGAACAGGTGAACCGTGCAGCCCCCCAGGGGATGGAAACCCCGTCAAGTTGGGTAAAAACGCTGTGAGCGGGGCGCGGTTCATGATTCCCTCGCTGTTGAGAGCTTCCAGCCCTCGGACCTCTTCCTTCGGGAGCCGAGCAGGCGATCTCCCCACAAGTTCCCCTCGCTCAGCCTCCGGGGCGACCCCGGTCCACCCGTCAAGCGTGTTTTGCGGAGCCGATCCATGCTCACGACCCTGAATACCGCCTACACCGACACCCGAGCCGCCGATCTGGCCTGGGCGCTGGGTCGGGATCCGCTCCCCGCCCTGGCCGTCCTCGATCTCGACCTCGCCGGTGCCGCACTCCAGCTGAGACTGCTCGGCGCCTCCCACCAGGTGCTGCTGAGGGAGGAGCAGGGTGCCTGCTCCGAGACGGTCGCCTGCATTCCCGGCAGCAGCACGCCGCTGCCGCTCGGTGTCTCCAAGCGTCTCGGCGCGTGGGAGTACGAATTCGCCGCGCGCGTCGAGACGCTCTCGCACGGCTCGTTCGCCGGGCGCGCCCAAGAGCTGCTCGCACTGGTGTCCGATCATCCGAACGGGCTTGCCGGCACGTTTCCCGGTTCGCCGCACGCCTTCACCGCGATGCTGGCGCAGCGCGACGAGGGGCAGGTGCGGTGGCGTACGTGGCACGCGTACCCGCAGGAGGGAAAGCTCGTGGTGACACGGACGCGGGTAGGGATCCGGATGCCTGCCGCGTTGTAGTTGCACCCTTGTGGGTGACAAACCGCACCGGCGTAGTGACGTAGCGTTACGGTCATGACCGAGCAGATCATGTCCGCGACCCGCCAGGGCTCGACACCCGAGGGCCCTCCGAGCCGGCGGAGCCCCCAGGTTTCCGGGGGTCTCCGACGCTTCGGGAGCGGTGCGCGGCTGCCTGTGCGCGCGGACGCGGGCCGGTTCCTGATCCTCGGTGTCGTCTTCATCTGCGCCGCGTGCGGACTGGTGTACGAGCTGGAGCTGGTCGCGCTCGCCTCGTATCTGATCGGCGATTCCGTGACGCAGGCGTCGGTGGTCCTCTCGCTGATGGTCTTCGCGATGGGCATCGGCTCGCTGCTCGCGAAACGGCTGCGGTGCCGGGCGGCGGTCGGCTTCGGCCTGGTGGAGGCGGCTCTCGCGCTGGTGGGCGGCTATTCGGCGCTGGTGCTCTACGCGAGCTTCGCGTGGATGGGCGAACCGCGCTACGCGCTCGTGGGCTTCTCGCTCACCATCGGCGTACTCATCGGCGCGGAGATCCCGCTGCTCATGACGCTGATCCAGCGGGTCTCCCGGCAGGACGCGGACGGGACGGTCGCCGACCTGTTCGCGGCCGACTACGTGGGCGCGCTGGCGGGCGGTCTCGCCTTTCCGTTCCTGCTGCTGCCGTGGCTCGGTCAGCTGACGGGCGCGCTGGTGACCGGGGCGCTCAATGTGGCGGCGGGCGGCGCGCTCGTCCTCTGGGTCTTCGGCCGCGATCTGACGCGCCGCTCACGCTGGCTGCTGATGACCGCCAATGTCGTCGTGCTGTCGCTGCTGGCCGTCGCGACCGTACTCGTCGGGGACTTCGAGCGTGCGGCGCGGCGCGCGG
The DNA here is from genome assembly GCF_044751305.1 of Streptomyces sp. NPDC088725. Taxonomy (NCBI): domain Bacteria; kingdom Bacillati; phylum Actinomycetota; class Actinomycetes; order Kitasatosporales; family Streptomycetaceae; genus Streptomyces; species Streptomyces sp. NPDC088725. Next base: position 293,636 of record NZ_JBIVLO010000008.1, on the reverse strand, counting down.
TGTACGGAGACCGGGTGCGGGTCGCCGTCCATACGGACCTCCAGGAGATCGTCCTCACCGGCGACCGGAAGGGCCCGCTCGACCTGTATCTGGACGGCAGGCTGCGGGTCAGCGGCCGTGACGAATACCGCTATCACGAGGCGCTGGTGCATCCGGCGATGCGCGGCCCGCACGCGCGGGTGCTGATCCTGGGCGGCGGGGACGGCCTGGCGGCCCGCGAGGTCCTGCGGTACGCGGACGTCAGGACGGTCACCGTGGTGGAGCTGGACCCGTGGGTCGCCCGGCTGGCGCGTACGGACCCGGCGCTGGCCGCGCTCAACGGCCACGCGTACGGGGACCCGCGGCTGCGCGCGGTGTACGAGGACGCGTTCACGTATCTGCGGACCGCGCGGAGCGAGGCGTACGACGTGATCATCTGCGACCTGCCGAATCCGGGCATCACCCCGAGCACGAAGCTGTATTCGGAGGAGTTCTACGGTCTCGCCGGCCGGATGCTCTCCGACGGTGGCCGGCTGGCCGTGCACGCGGGCTCGCTCACGTCGCGGCCGCGCGCGTACTGGACGGTGGACGCGACGCTGCGCGCCGCCGGGTTCGGGACGAGCCCGTACCGCGCGACGGGCCGGCCTTCCGGGTTCGCGGCCGGCCCCGACCGGGCCCGGGACCGCAGACCCGTGGCGAGCGACTGGGGATTCGTCCTCGCGGGCCGCGGCGCCCGCCCGCCGGATCTCGGGCTGGCGGCGGACGCGCCGCCGCTGCGTTCGCTGGCGGCCTCCGTGCTCACGGCCGACGCGCGCGGCGCGGAGCGCGGACGGATAGCCGGTCTGCCGCCGTCGACGCTGGTGCACCCGCGGTACATGGAGTGAGGCGTCACGACCGGAGGGGGCGCGACCGGAGGGGGCGCGGTCACGATCCGAGGCATGGGCGTCCGCTGCGGGCGGTCCGCGCGTTGGCGATCTGGTGCCGGTTGTGCGCAGGAGGAGGCCGGAGCCGCGCTGTCTGAGTAGGCTCGGGTCCTATGGAGCATGAGGTGTTCGTTCCGGTTTCGCCAGAGACCCTGAGGCAGACACTGCGGGACCCGGCACGGGTGGCCCGCTGCGTCCCCGGGCTCCAACAGGACGCGGAGGCGTCCGCGTCCCCGCTCTCGGGCCGGGTCAAGGTCCGCGTCGGTGGTCACACGATCACCTACCGGGGCTCGATGACGCTCGCGGAGCGCAAGGGCGCCTTCACGATCGCGGGCGAGGGTGCTGAGGTGCGGGGCGGTGGCTCGGTCGAGCTGACGCTGACCGTACGGCTCAAGAGGAGGCCGAACGGTACGACACTCGCCTTCACCGGCGGCTCGCAGCCGGTCGGCCGCCTCGCGGAACTCGCCCCGGACACGACGAAGGCAGCGGCGCGCCGGCTGCTGGACCGGTTCGCCGCGCGTCTCGCGGAGGAGTCGTCGGCCACGGAGGCGGAGGTCGGAGAGGGCGCGGCGGAGACTGCGGCGCAGGGGCCGGTCGCGGTGGCGGAGGTGGACGCCGATTTCGACACCGTGACTCGGGACGCCGACGGAGACGCGTCGGACGTGAACCCGGAGGACCCCGGCGCGGAGGCCGGTCCGGACGGGGACGCCGGTCCGGAGCCGGATCCCGGGTCCGGCTCGGACACGGACCCGGACGCTGACGTGGACTTCGACGCTGACGTGGATCTCGACTCCGACGTGGACCTGGAGGCCGAGGCCGACGTGGACGCCGATGTGGACGCCGACTCCATCTTCGATGTGGCCGTTCCGCCGTCCCTCCGGGGGGAGACCACCTCCGGCGACGGCGATTTCCTCGTTCCCGACGAGCCGGCCGCCGAGGCGGCGCACGCACGGCGGACCATGATCGGGCGCAGCGCCGAAGAGGTCGATCACGCGCCGCCGCGCGGGCGTTACGCGCCGATGCCCGCGCCGGAGACCGCCGGAGCCCGGGCCACGCTGCGCTGGGTGGCGCCCGCCGCCGCGCTCGCGCTCGCCTCGGCCGTGGTGGTCGGGCGCGCCCTGCGCCGTCGCCAGTAATCTCGTCATGTGACGAGCAGCGAAGAGAGCATCCGACTGGCGGCGGGCAACGCCGAGTTGACCATCAACCCGGCGAACGGCTGCCGGATCAGCAGTCTCAGCGTCGACGGGACCGAACTGCTGCGCCAAGGGGAGCGCTACGGCTGCTTCCCGATGGTGCCGTGGGTCGGGCGCATCGACCACGGGCAGTTCCGCAACGGCGGGGCGGTCCACCAGATGCCGCTCAACTCCCCGCCGCACGCGATTCACGGCACCGGGCGCGACACCGCCTGGCGCCGCGTCCGTCCCCGCGCCGATGTGGACGAGAGCGAGCAGCGGAGCAAGGCCGCGTTCACGTACGACCTGGCCGAGCCGTGGCCCTACACGGGCCGTGTCACCCAGACCTTCGAGCTGACCCCTGACAGCCTGAGCCTGGCGCTCGCCGTCGAGACGTACGACACCTCGTTCCCGGCGCAGGCCGGCTGGCATCCGTGGTTCCGGCGCAATCTCGGGGGCGCCGACGCGCGTGTGGACTTCACCGCCGAGTGGCAGGAGGAGCGCGGCGACGACCACCTCCCCACCGGCCGCCGTATCCCGCCGCGCCCCGGCCCCTGGGACGACTGCTTCGGAATGCCCGACGGCGTCGACGTCACCCTCACCTGGCCGGAACAGCTGGAGCTGAAGGTCGCCAGCCGCGCCGAGTGGGTCGTGCTCTACGACGAGCAGGAGGAAGCGGTCTGCGTGGAGCCGCAGTCGGGCCCGCCGAACGGGCTGAACACCGCGCCGCAGTTCGTCACTCCGCTGGAACCGCTGGAAGTGGCGACGACCTGGAGCTGGCGCCGGCTCTGAACCAGGAGAGCCGGAGCGGAGAAAGCCGGATCGGGAAGAAGCTGAGCCGGCGAGGGCCGAGCGGAGAGCTGCCGGTCCGGTCCGGCAGCGGCCGCGTTTAAGCTCATGGCCATGACTGACGCACGTGCTGAGCTGCTCCAGCTGATCAAGGACATCGCCGTAGTACACGGCAAAGTGACCCTCTCCTCGGGGCTCGAGGCCGACTGGTACATCGACCTGCGCCGCATCACCCTGGACGGTCACGCGGCTCCGCTGGTCGGTCAGGTGATGCTCGACGCGACCGCCGACCTGGACTTCGACTGCGTGGGCGGGCTGACCCTCGGCGCCGACCCGGTGGCGACGTCGATGCTGCACGCCTCCGCCGCACGCGGAAAGCGGCTCGACGCGTTCGTCGTCCGCAAGGCGCAGAAGGCGCACGGAATGCAGCGCCGTATCGAAGGAACGGACGTCAAGGGCCGCCGCTGCCTGGTGGTCGAGGACACCTCGACCACCGGCGGCTCACCGCTGACGGCCGTCGAGGCGGTACGGGAGGCCGGCGGCCTGGTCGTCGCCGTCGCCGTCATCGTGGAGCGGGGGGCCGCTCCCGCCGTCGCGGACGCGGGGCTCCCGTACGTACACGTGTACTCGGTGGACGACCTCGACCTCGCGTGAGCGTTTCGACCGCTCTGATGGGTCTGCCCCCTCCGGCCCCGACCGCTCTGACCTGCGCATCCGGCTGTTTCACGTGAAACAGCCGGGCCCATGCCATCGTCTCCGCAGTGCTCAGGGTGGAGCCCGACAGAGAGTCTGGAAAGATGGGGGCGACGATGACGTCGCCCCCAGGTCAGGGACAAGCACCTCCACCCGCACATCACAAGGAGCGGCCCGATGCCCATCGCAACCCCCGAGGTCTACAACGAGATGCTCGACCGGGCGAAGGCAGGCAAGTTCGCCTACCCGGCCATCAACGTGACCTCGTCCCAGACGCTGCACGCCGCGCTGCGCGGTTTCGCGGAGGCCGAGAGCGACGGCATCATCCAGATGTCCACCGGTGGCGCTGAGTTCCTGGGCGGGCAGTACAACAAGGACATGGTGACGGGCGCCGTCGCCCTCGCCGAGTTCGCGCACGTCGTGGCGGCGAAGTACGACATCACGGTCGCGCTGCACACCGACCACTGCCCCAAGGACAAGCTCGACACGTACGTCCGTCCGCTGATCGAGGTCTCCGCCGACCGCGTCAAGGCCGGCCGCAACCCGCTCTTCCAGTCGCACATGTGGGACGGCTCCGCCGAGACCCTTGCCGACAACCTGTCCATCGGCCAGGAGCTGCTGGCCAAGGCCGCTGCCGCCAAGATCATCCTTGAGGTCGAGATCACCCCGACCGGTGGCGAGGAGGACGGCGTCAGCCACGAGATCAACGACTCGCTCTACACCACGGTCGACGACGCGCTGCGTACCGCCGAGGCTCTTGGCCTGGGCGAGAAGGGCCGCTACCTGCTGGCCGCGTCCTTCGGCAACGTCCACGGCGTCTACAAGCCGGGCAATGTCGTGCTCCGCCCCGAGCTGCTGAAGGACCTCCAGGAAGGCGTCGCCGGCAAGTACGGCCAGGCCGCGGGCAGCCAGCCCTTCGACTTCGTCTTCCACGGCGGTTCCGGCTCCTCCGCCGAGGAGATCGCCACGGCGCTGGAGAACGGCATCGTGAAGATGAACCTCGACACCGACACCCAGTACGCCTTCACCCGGCCGGTCGCGGACCACGTCCTGCGCAACTACGACGGTGTCCTGAAGGTCGACGGCGAGGTCGGTGACAAGAAGACGTACGACCCCCGCACCTGGGGCAAGCTGGCCGAGGCGGGCATGGCCAAGCGTGTCACCGAGGCGTGCGCCGCCCTGCGCTCCACGGGTACGAAGCTCAAGTAAGAACAGCGGGTCCGCCGGACGGGGACCCACGCTCGCCGGGCCCGGTGTCTTCCGACGCCGGGCCCGCGCTGATTCGCGCGCATCGCCGACTGGCCACGCGGTCCCCCTGCGGGGATGATCCGGGATATGGAGATCCCGGATGCGGAGGTCCCGGGCACCGGCGTCAGACTGTCCTCGGCCAAGGGCCGCTGGGTCCTTCTCACCACGGTGCTCGGATCCAGCATGGCGCTGCTGGACTCGACCGTCGTCAACGTGGCGCTGCCCCATATCGGCGACGATCTGCACGCGACCCTGGGCGCTCTCCAGTGGACGCTCAACGCCTACACGCTCACGCTCGCCGCGCTGATCCTCCTCGGCGGATCGCTCGGCGACCGTTACGGACGGCGGCGCGTCTTCGTGCTCGGCGTGGTGTGGTTCGCGCTCGGCTCACTGCTGTGCGGCATCGCGCCGAGCCCCGCCGTGCTGATCATCGCGCGTGCGCTGCAGGGCGTGGGCGGCGCGCTGCTGGTCCCGGGGTCCCTCGCGATCATCCAGGCGAGCTTCCATCCGGATGACCGGGCGCGGGCGGTCGGGGTGTGGTCGGGGCTCGGAGGTGTCGGCGCGGCGGTCGGACCGTTCCTCGGCGGCTGGCTGGTCGACGGTCCCGGCTGGCGCTGGGTGTTCCTGATCAACCTGCCGCTGGCCGCGCTGTGCGCGCCGGTGGCGCTGCGGCACGTACCGGAGTCCAGGGACCCGGCACACCACGGCAGGTTCGACGTGACGGGCGCGGCGCTCGGCGCCGCGGCCCTGGCACTGGTCACGTACGCGCTGATCGCCCGGAACGTCTGGGCGGGAATCGCGGGCGTGCTGGTCGCGGTGGCCTTCGTACGGGTCGAGAAGCGGCGGTCGGACCCCATGCTGCCGCTGTCGATCTTCCGGTCCCGGCTGTTCACCTCGGTGAACCTGGTGACGCTCTGCGTGTACGCGTCGTTCGGCGGGTTCTTCTTCCTGATCGCGCTCGAGCTCCAGGTCGTCGTCGGCTACTCGGCGCTCCGCGCGGGCGCGGCCCTGCTGCCGACAACCGTGCTGATGCTGCTGCTGTCCGCGCGGTCCGGCGCACTCGCCGTAAGGATCGGCCCGCGCATCCCGCTCACGGTGGGCCCGCTGCTGTGCGCGGCCGGGATGCTGCTGATGCTGCGCATCGGCGTGCACGCCTCGTACCTCCGGGACGTGCTGCCCGCGCTGGTGGTGCAGGGCATGGGCATGGTGACCCTGGTCGCGCCGCTGACGGCGACGGTGCTCAGCTCCGTGTCGGACACCCGCGCGGGCCTGGCCAGCGGCATCAACAACGCGGCCGCCCGTGCGGCCGGCCTGCTCGCGGTGGCCGCACTGCCGCTGCTGGCGGGCATGGGGCCGGAGGCGTACCACTCTGCGACGCAGTTCGGCGCGGCCTTCCACCGGGCGATGCCGATCTGCGCGGGGGTGCTGGTGCTGGGGTCGGCGATCGCGTTCTTCCGGGTCCGTACGCCTGCGAGTGAGCCGAAGGCCCTGGCGGACGTCGAGTCCAGGGTCCACTGCTGTCTGACGTCGCCGCCGGTCGAGACCACACCGTCCGGGGAAACCGGAGAGGTCGCGGGAAGACCCGGCGAGAGTCCGGCGTAGCCCGGCGGGCAGGGCAGACTGTAGGCATGGCCATTCACGAAAACCTCCTGGGGGGACCGCCCCCCACCGAACTGCCCGACGATCCCGAACCGCGCGAGCTGCTCGCGAACGGAACGCCGCCGGCCGAGGTCGCCGCGAAGTATCCGACCTCGTCGCTGGCCTGGGCGCAGCTCGCCGATGTCGCGTTCGAGAACGGATCGGTCGTCGAGTCGTACGCGTACGCGAGGACCGGCTACCACCGTGGGCTCGACTCGCTGCGCCGCAGCGGCTGGAAGGGACACGGCCCGGTGCCCTGGGAGCACGAGCCGAACCGCGGCTTCCTGCGCGCCCTGCACGCGCTCGCGCGCGCCGCGCAGTCGATCGGTGAGCAGGAGGAGTACGAGCGCTGCGCGACGTTCCTGCGCGACTCCTCGCCGGCGGCCGCCGACACGCTGGGCTGAACCGGGGAACCCGCCCCGCGGCGCCGGAAGCCCGCCCTGAAGACCCGCTCCGAAGGCTCACCTCACGCACACGACGAGGTGGGCCTTCGGCGTACGCGCGCCTGATCCAGAGGTTATCCACAGGCCCGGCGGGCTGATCGGCCCCGGATTATGATGCTCGCAGGGGACCGGAGCTCCGAAACCACATGGAAGGGGCGGACCGCTACCCGGTAGCGATACCGAGGAGACAGAGATGTCGCACGACCCCGAAATGGACGCGCCCGATCTCGACTTCGCGGGGACGACCCCGTACGAGGACTACGTACAGGCGGATGTCCTCACCCATCTGCAGCACCCGCTCTCCGACGACCCCGGCGAGATGGTCTTCCTGGTCACCACCCAGGTCATGGAGCTGTGGTTCACCGTCATCGTCCACGAGTGGGAGACGGCCTGCCGCATGCTGCGCGAGGACCGGATCCAGGGGGCGGTCGACGCGCTCAAGCGGTCCGTGCGCGAGTTCGAGGCACTCAACGCGTCGTGGACGCCGCTCGGGCAGTTGACGCCCGCGCAGTTCAACTCGTACCGCAGCGCGCTCGGTGACGGCTCGGGATTCCAGTCGGCGATGTACCGGCGTATGGAGTTCATGCTCGGTGACAAGTCCGCGTCCATGCTCGTTCCGCACCGCGGCGCCCCGCGCGTGCACGCCGAGCTGGAGAAGGCCCTCCAGGAGCCGAGCCTGTACGACGAGACGCTGCGGCTGCTCGCGCGGCGCGGTCTCCCCGTCCCGAAGGCGGTGCTCGACCGCGACCTGTCACAGAAGTACGACCCGTCAGCCGAGGTCGAGGCAGTCTGGGCCGGGATCTACTCCGACGCCGACCAGCAGGGCGAACTGATACGGCTCGGCGAGGCGTTGACGGACGTCGGCGAGCTGGTGTGGCGCTGGCGCAACGACCACCTGGTGGCGACCCGCCGCGCGATGGGTTCCAAGACGGGCACGGGCGGCTCCGCCGGCGTCGCCTGGCTGGAGAAGCGCGCGACGAAGAACGTTTTCCCCGAACTCTGGACGGCCCGCAGCCATGTCTGACAGCTCGCAGTCACCCACGTCACCCACGTCACCCACGTCACCCACGCGGTCCCTCGCCGCCAGGGCCGCGGCCCTGGACGCCGCGGATCAACTGGCCGATCGCCGCAAGCTCTTCGCGCTCGACGACGACACCGTCTACCTCGACGGGAACTCACTGGGCGCGCTGCCCCGCCACGTTCCCGAGCGTCTTCAGGACGTCATCAGCCGTCAGTGGGGAGAGCTGCGCATCCGCTCCTGGGACGAGAGCGGCTGGTGGACCGCGCCCGAGCGGATCGGCGACCGGATAGCACCCCTCGTGGGCGCGGGACCCGGCCAGATCGTCGTCGGCGACTCCACCAGCGTCAACGTCTTCAAGGCCCTGGTGGCGGCCGTACGGCTCCTCGACCCCACCGACCCGGCGCGGGACGAGATCCTGGTCGACGCCACGACCTTCCCGACGGACGGGTACATCGCGCGGTCCGCCGCCAGGATGACCGGCAAACCGCTGGTCCCCGTCGATCCGGCGGACCTGCCCGGCGCACTGGGCCCGCGGACGGCCGTCGTGCTGATGAACCACGCCGACTTCCGCACGGGCCGCCTCCACGACCTCGCGGGCATCACCGCGGCGGTGCACGAGGCCGGAGGGCTCGCGGTCTGGGACCTGTGCCACAGCGCGGGCGCGCTCCCGGTCGGGCTCGACGCGCACGGCGTGGATCTGGCGCTGGGATGCACGTACAAGTTCTTGAACGGAGGCCCCGGTTCGCCCGCCTTCCTGTACGTCGCCGAGCGCCACCAGGACCGTTTCGACTCCCCGCTGCCCGGCTGGACCTCGCACGTGGACCCGTTCGCGATGGACCAGGACTTCGCGGCGGCGGACGGCGCGATCCGGGGCCGGGTCGGTACGCCCGACATCCTCTCCATGCTGGCGCTGGAGGCGGCGCTCGACGTGTGGGAGGGCGTGACGGTCGAGGCGGTACGGGCGAAGAGCCTGGCGCTGACGGACTTCTTCTTGGAGTGCGTGAGCGCGTACGCCCCGCCGGGCCGGGTCCGCTCACTCACCCCGGCCGCGCACGCGGAGCGCGGCAGCCAGGTGGCCCTGCGCTGCGCGGAAGCGCCCGCGGTGATGGAGACACTGATCGCACGGGGCATCGTGGGCGACCTGCGCCGCCCTGACGTGCTGCGTTTCGGCTTCACCCCGCTGTACGTCGGATTCGCGGACGCGGAACGGGCGGCCAGGACGCTCGGCGAGGTGCTGAACGCGGTGCCCGCGGAAACGGCCACGTCCGCGCACGCGCCGGGGTAGCCCAGGGCAGGCGGTTCACGGGGGTCCGCGGGGTCCGTGACGCTGTTGGTGACCAACAGCGTCGGGTCCGCGGGCGGGCCCCCGCTCCGTTTTCGTTGCCCTGAAGGGGGTGAGCGCCGCCCCGCGGGGCTGGTAGCGTCCCCGCTGATCAGGTCGATTCGGCCCTGTACCGAAAGGTTGGAGCAGTATGCCGGACCCCGCCGCGCACTACTCCGTCGCTCGTGACGCCGAGGAGGCCGATGCGGTTTTCACCCGTCCTGTCGTGCGGCCCGATGCCTCCGCCGCCTACGGCGACCACCCCGACCAGGTGATCGACTTCTATGCGCCCCGGGGAGACCAGGAGCGCGCGCCGCTCGTCGTCGTCCTGCACGGCGGTGCGTGGCGGACACCGTACGACCGCGCACACCTCACCCCGTTCGCGGACTTCCTCGCGCGGCGCGGTTTCGCCGTCGCCAACGTGGAGTACCGGCGGGGCGTGCCGGAGCGGGATGGCGAAGGGCCGCCGGTCGCGGGGCGCTGGCCCGAGACCTTCGACGACGTGGCGACAGCGCTCGACCGCCTGCCCGCGCTTGTCGCCGACGTGCTGCCGCAGGCCGACGCCCGGCGCATGGTGCTCACGGGCCACTCCGCGGGCGGCCATCTCGCGCTGTGGGCGGCGGCCCGGCATGTGCTGCCCGAGGGCTCGCCCTGGCGCCTGCCCGCGCCGCCGCCGCTGCGCGGAGTCGTGGCGCTCGCACCGATCGCCGATCTCGCGCGGGCGGTGGAGCTGGACGTGTGCGGCGGAGCGATACTCCAGTTGCTCGGCGGCGAGGCGGAATTCAAGGCGCGCAGGGAGAGCGCGGACCCGGCGCTGCTGCTGCCGACCGGCATCGCGACGGCGGTGGTGCAGGGCCGCAGGGACAGCACCGTGCCGTACACCGTCCCCGAGGCGTTCGTCGACGCGGCGGCGAACGCGGGCGAGACGGTCGGCCTGACACTGCTGGAGGACGTCGGCCACTTCCCGCTGATCGACCCGGGCGCGGACGCGTGCGCGGTGGTCGTGGAGGAGATCGCCCAGCTCGCCTGGTGACCGGCGCGCGGCCGTGGTGGGTCGCGCCGCTCGGGCGTGGGTCGTGGGGCACGGCGTGGGCGGGCGCGGAGCCGGCGGGGCGCGGCGTTTTCGGCGGGCGCGGGACCCCGGGCGCGGGACCCCGGGCGCGGGACCCCGGGCGTGGGACCCTTCGTGTCCGGACACGGGGCGGAGGACGACCGGGCATGTAGTACCTGGGACGGACGCCCAAGGATCCGCTTCGCTGGGGACGACCTCTTTTGCGCGGCCCCTTTACCGTTGCCATGTGACCGAGACAGATACCGGGGATCCCCGGAACACCGAGTTCCGCTTGGCCGCGGGCCTGCTCGGCGGCCTGCGCCAGGATCTTTTCCGCGGCGCCTTCTCCTTCCGCCCGCTCCCGCCCCTGCGGACGGACGGGATGCTCGCCCGGACGGTGCCACCCCGAGTACGTCAGTACGCGGCCTGGACGCCACACGCCGTGATCGTCGCGATCGCGATGTTGGTCCTCTTCATCGGCGTGGGCACCGGCAATCTGCTTGAGCTTTTCCCGGCGCTTCCCGTACTCCTGACGCTGGTCAGGCCGATCGGAGCCTGGTGGCTCTCCCTGGCCTGCTCAGCCGTCCTGAGTGTTTTCGGCTCCGTCCATGGAGGCGCCCCCTGGACGGCCAGCGCCTTCGTCGGCTACCTCAGCGTGATGACGATCGTGGCGATACGCACCCGGCCGCGCACCGCCGCCTGGATGTGGGTGATCACGGCTGGTTACGGCGTGCTGACCGAAGGGTATTTGGGTTACGCGTCCAGTTCCCCGAACTTCACCGGGCCCATGCTCTTCGTGTCCGCGCTCGTCCTGCTCGCGGTCGTGATCCTGCACGTCCGCCGTTCGGCAGAGCAGAAGGTCGCCGCCCAGCAGAGCGTCACCGCCGTCGAACGCGACCGGCGCACGCTGCTGGAGGAGCGCACCACCATCGCCCGCGAGCTGCACGACGTGGTCGCCCATCACATGTCGGTCGTCGCGATCCAGGCCGAGGCGGCCCCGTACCGCGTGGAGAACCCGCCCCCCGAGCTTGAACAGGCGTTCGTCACGATCCGCGAGAACGCCGTGGCCGCGCTGACCGAGCTGCGGCGCGTGCTCGGTGTCGTACGGGCGGCGGACTACGAGGCCCCCGAAGCTCCGCAGCCCACGCTCGCCGACCTCGGCGGTCTCCTGCGCAACGTCCGTGACGCGGGCCTGACCGTCGAGCGGACCACCACCGGCGCGGTCCGCGAGCTGCCGCCGGGCGTCGAGCTGTCGGCGTACCGCATCGTCCAGGAAGCGCTGAGCAACGCCCTGCGCCACGCGCCGGGATCGACCGCGACGGTCGAGATCTCGTACGTCCTCGGCGGCGTCGGCCTGCGGATCGTGAACACCGCGCCCCAGGGCCTGGTCAAACCCTCGCAGGGAGCGGGCCACGGCATCACCGGCATGCGGGAGCGGGTGTCCATGCTGAACGGCGAGATGACGGCGGAGCCGACTGCGGAAGGCGGTTACGAGGTCGCGGCGTTCATCCCCGTGGCCGCGTCCGTGCGGAACGGGGAAGCGGCATGACGATCCGCGTGCTCATCGTGGACGACCAGGTGATGGTCCGCGAGGGTTTCTCCGTCCTGCTGAACGCGATGCCGGACATCGAAGTGATCGGCGAGGCGGTGAACGGCCGTGAAGCCGTCACACAGGTCGCCGCCCTGCGCCCGGACGTGGTGCTGATGGACATCCGCATGCCGGAGCTGAACGGGATCGACGCCACCCGCGAGATCGTCGCGGCGGACGCCGAGGCGAAGGTCCTGGTGCTGACGACGTTCGACCTGGACGAATACGTCTACCAGGCGCTGCGCGCCGGAGCGTCCGGTTTCCTGCTGAAGGACGCCTCGGCCCGCCAGCTGGCGGACGGGGTACGGGTGGTGGCCTCGGGCGAGGCGCTGCTCGCCCCGACGGTCACCAGGCGCCTGATCACGGAGTTCTCGAAGCTCTCGGACACGCCGAAGACTCCGGCCCTGGCCCGGATCGGCGATCTGACGGAACGCGAGACGGAGGTCCTGGTCCTGATCGCCCAGGGCCTGTCGAACGCTGAGATCGCGGAGCATCTGGTGGTCGCCGAATCCACGATCAAGACGCACGTGAGCCGCGTCCTGGTGAAACTGGGCCTGCGGGACCGGACGCAGGCGGCGGTCTTCGCGTACGAGGCGCGGTTGGTGACACCGGGGTAGAGCGGCGCCGACCCCCTTGTCCACAGCCTGTGGACAAGGGGGTCGGAGGCCTTCCCCACCGGCTACCCGCGGTCCCGGCCGCCCGCCGCGGGCAGCGTGAGACCCCACGCACCGGGCCGCAGCGTCCACGTCCGCGTCCGTACCGGTCCCGTCACCCGGGCGTCGGCCCGGTACCGGAAGTCCGCGCCCGAGACCGTCACCGACAGCGCGCTCGCGCGCAGCGGCTCCGCGGGGGCCGACAGCCTGACCACGACCTCGGCCCGTCCGCCGTGCGACCGTACCGTCACCGCCTCGACCGGCGCGTCCAGATCGCTCAGCACCACTCCGTCCGCCTCGACCCGCAGCCGGTGCGTGCGCGAAGGACTCCCGCTCGCGGGAGCCGGACGCACCAGCGTCCGTACGAGCGAGCGGCAGGTGTCCCAGACGGACGCGGGCGACCCGGCGGCCGGGGCGGGACCGGGCGCAGAGCCGGAGCCCGGACCGGGCCCCGCGGCTCCCGAGGACACCGGAATCCGCAGGTCGGCCAGCACCACCCCATCGCTGTCGTCCACCAGCAGATCGAGCCGGCGCACCACGCCGTCCAGCACCGCCCGGGCCGCGGCGACCGCCCCCGTCGGCACGCCCAGCGCGTGCGCCAGCTCCACCGAGGCGCCGACCGGGACGAACGAGAGAGCCCCCGAAGAGGACAGCTCGCGCTCCCGGTGGAGCAGGGCGACCGTACGCAACAGCGCTCCGTCGTCGCCGATCACCACCGGCCTGCGGCTGCCACGTCTCGCGAGCACGCGGGCGAACTCCTCGGGTCCTCCGGGCAAACAGATCTTGACCGACGCACCCCCGCTCAATACGTCCTTCGCGATACGCACGGACTCGCCGTCGTTCCGGCGGGCGTCCGGGTCGATGACCACCAGAAGCTGCTGCGCGCCGTGATCGGCGGGCTCCGGAGCCGACACCTCGGTCCTTCCTCGGGTAGCATCTTTGTGCAAGAGCCCCTTGCGCTATTGCGCCAGGGGCTTCGTCTATTCCGGGGCAACCGGTTCGACGGTTCGGGCTGTGTCGTACAACGTGGTGCGATGTCATACGGCGCACAGGCGGCGTATGGAAGGCATCTGTGCGCCCCCCGACCTTGGACATGCCCCGCCCGGAAGGGGTGTACGCCTGTGCCCGCACTTGTGCTGCTCGGTGCTCAGTGGGGTGACGAAGGCAAGGGAAAGGCCACCGACCTGCTCGGTGGGTCAGTGGATTATGTCGTGCGCTATCAGGGTGGCAACAACGCCGGCCATACGGTCGTCGTCGGCGACCAGAAATACGCACTGCATCTCCTCCCTTCCGGAATCCTCTCGCCGAGCTGTGTTCCGGTGATCGGCAACGGAGTGGTAGTCGACCCGGCCGTCCTGTTCTCCGAGCTGAGCGGGCTCAACGAGCGCGGCGTCGACACATCAAAGCTCCTGATCAGCGGTAACGCTCACTTGATCACCTCGTACCACACGACGATGGACAAGGTGACGGAACGGTTCCTCGGTTCGCGGAAGATCGGCACGACCGGCCGTGGCATCGGCCCGACGTACGCAGACAAGATCAACCGCGTCGGGATCCGCGTCCAGGACCTGTACGACGAGTCGATCCTGCTCCAGAAGGTCGAGGCGGCGCTCGACTTCAAGAACCAGATCCTCGCCAAGCTCTACAACCGGCGCGCGGTCGACGCGGGCCAGATCGTGGAGGAGCTGCTCACCTACGCGGAGCAGCTGAAGCCGTACGTGGCCGACACGGCCCTCGTGCTGAACAACGCCATCGACGACGGCAAGGTCGTCCTCTTCGAGGGCGGCCAGGGCACGCTGCTCGACGTCGACCACGGCACGTACCCCTTCGTCACGTCCTCGAACCCGACGGCCGGCGGCGCCTGCACGGGGTCGGGGGTGGGCCCGACGAAGATCAACCGGGTCATCGGCATCCTCAAGGCCTACACCACGCGTGTCGGCGCGGGACCGTTCCCGACGGAGCTGTTCGACGACGACGGCGAGGCGCTGCGCCGCATCGGCGCCGAGCGCGGTGTCACGACGGGCCGCGACCGGCGGTGCGGGTGGTTCGACGCGGTAATCGCGCGGTACGCGACCCGCGTCAACGGGCTGACGGACTTCTTCCTCACCAAGCTCGACGTGCTCACCGGCTGGGAGCGGATCCCGGTGTGTGTCGCGTACGAGATCGACGGCAAGCGCGTCGAGGAACTGCCGTACAGCCAGACCGACTTCCACCACGCGAAGCCGGTGTACGAGTACCTGCCCGGCTGGTCGGAGGACATCACGAAGGCGAAGACCTTCGCCGACCTGCCGAAGAACGCGCAGGCGTACGTGAAGGCGCTGGAGGAGATGTCGGGAGCGCCGATCTCAGCGATCGGCGTCGGCCCCGGCCGTACGGAGACGATCCAGATCAATTCGTTCCTGTAAGGGCCCGCTTCACCGCACGGCCCGCTTCACCGAACGGTTCGCTTCACCGCACGCTGAAGCGCGTTCCACCGCACCGCCCCTGCGGCCTTTCCCGGCCGCCGGGGCGGTGCGCGTCTCAGTCCACCCGGACGAGGTCGTAGGAGTCCGCCCCGGCCGAGTCCGGATAACTGACGCGCAGGCCGTGGTTCGTTCTGGTGTACGTATGGCTGTACGACAAGGTGCAGGACGCGGCCGGTGCCGGCGCTTCCGCCGCGTACGGACCGAACACCAGGCTCGAATCGCTTACCGAGACCAGTACTTCGTCGTACGCGCACTGTTTGCCCCCGGTGGTCCTCACCGTCCTGGCGACCGCGGTGCCGATGGGGCCCTGCCTGATCGTGATCCTGTCCTTGCCGGCGGACCGGGGACCGGCGGGACGCCATGTCCCGAGATATGCCTCGGAGATGGGGGAGCTGCCGGTGACGGCCCGGGTGAGTGTCGCCGTCAGCCCGCCCGCGCGCCAGTTGAGCAACTGGCGGTTGGCCACCGTGCCACCGGCGGTCAGGGTCTGCTGAGCGAGTGGCGCGCAAGCGGTGGCGGGAGCGTTCGAAGGCGCGATGCTTGAGGTCGTGCCGGGGTTGAGCACCATCTTTCCCGCCGCCCTGGAGACGAGGGTGGACGCGCCCTCGCACAGTGCCTTGTCGCCCAGGAGGAGGAAATCGACGGCCTTCGCACCGACCGCGGCCTCGGAGACGACGATCCGTCCGAAGAGCGTGGCGCTGTCGGCGCCGCTGTCCTTGATGACCCCTTCCCAGGCGCCGGCGAAGGCGATGGGGGTGGTGTTGTCGTTGTCCGAGCGGGAGTCGAGCCCCGGGCCCGGACCGGGGTCCGGCGTCAGCAGGGCCACCACGCCGATGACCGCCATGGTGGCGAGGGTGGCCACGGCGGACGCCGTGAGGACCAGGGGGGTACGGCGGGTACGGGGCTGCTGCGTGGGCGGTGCGGACGGCGCGGGCGGCAGGAAGGGGAGAAGCGGGGGCGGCTGAGGACCGCTCAGGTCAACCGTGAAGGTGGGTACGTCTCCGAGCATTGGTACCAGTTGCGGGTCCGGCCCGGGCCCGGGATTCCGCTCCCGGTCCTGTCTCTCCCCGCGTCTCTCGCCGCGTCTCTCCCCTTGTCTCCGCTCTCGTTCCGGCTCGGGGTCCCGTTCTCCCGGATGCGCATCCTGTTCCCCCTCCCCCTCCTGGTCCTGGTCCGAATCGAAGTCCAGCAGCTCTCCTGCCCTTCGCCCGAGCAGAGCGAGGAGCGAGCCGGGCAGCCACGGTTCGGTGGTGATGCACGGTGTCCGGGCGACGAGTTCGTCGGGGGTGGGCCGGTGGCGCGGGTCCTTCGCGAGACAGCCTCGTACGAGTGCGCCGATGGCATCGGGGCCTTCCGGTAATCCGACGAGATCCGGTTCCTCCTCCGCGATCCGGAACATCAGCGCGTGCAGCCCGTCGCCCGCGGTTCCGAACGGTGGCCTGCCGGTCGACGCGTATGCCAGCACCGCCCCGAGACAGAACACGTCGGAGGCCGGGCTGACGCCGTCCCCCCGTACCTGTTCCGGTGCCATGAACCCGGGAGAGCCCATCACCGCGCCGGCGCGGGTCCTGTAGCTGTCGGGCAGTGTGTTCAGCGCGTGGACGATCCCGAAGTCGATGACCCGTGGGCCGTCGATGGTCAGCAGGATGTTGGACGGCTTGAGGTCCCGGTGAATCAGCCCCGCGTCGTGAATGGCGTGCAGGGCATGGGCGAGACCGTTGGCGAGCGCCCGTACGGAGGAGGCGGGGAGGGGCCCGTACTCCACGTCCACGACGCTCTGGAGGGATGGGCCGGGGATGTACGCGGTGGCCACCCAGGGTGTGTCCGCCTCGGTGTCGGCGCCGAGGACGGGCGCGGTCCACTGTCCCCCGACCCGCCGGGCGGCAGCCACCTCCTGCGTGAACCGCTGCCGGAATTCCTCCCTTTGGGCAAGCTCGGACTGGATGAGCTTGACGGCCACCGTCCGTCCACCGTCCGACCGCGCCAGGTAGACCCGCCCCATCCCGCCGGAACCGAGCCGGCCGATCAGGCGGTAGGGACCGATGCGGGGCGGGTCTTCCGTGCGCAATTTGTCCACGTATGAAGTCTGCCGAGGGGAAGCGCCTCAGTCGAGGGTGATGTTGCCGCGTTAGCCCGGCCAGCCCAGGAACGCCGACCAATGTGGTAGCTGGAGTTGAACAACTGGAGTAGTGGCGGGATCCAACACCGGCCGGTGGGCGGCCGGGTCACCCCGGCCGCCCCCACGTAACGCGGCCCTGGAAGCCAGTTGCCCGCTCCGGGCAGCGCTCCTGGCCAAGAGCTAGTCGATCCGGGCCTCGGCCAGGTAGAACCACCCGTCTCCGGGACCGGTGAGGCAGAGCTGAAGGGATCGGACCCGGGTGGTGTCCAGGGGGCCGAAGTCCGTGAGCGGGACAGTGTGCCGCTGGTAGCCGGGAGTGAGTGTGAGCAGCACGGTGGCCGGTATCTTGAGCGCGTAACCGGCGTCGATGGACAGACTCAGGACGGTCTCCTTCTCGGCCCGGGCCGTCAGGGTGATTTCCCGCTTTCCGCTCAGATTCACCCCGTCCTCCCCGGCGGCCGGCCCGGTGGTCTCGAAGCCGATCCCGGCATAAGCGGGTTGGAAGCCGGTGCTCGGTGTGACCGTCGTGTCGACGCGCACCGCGTGTCCGGAGGGCGCGGCCGGATCGGCTTCGACGTGAAGCGACGCCCGGGAGAGGCCGCCGCGAGCACGATCGGTCACCGGCTGCCAGTCCGCGCCCCATCGCGTGGTCGCCGTTCCGTCCGCGAAGTCGCTGATCAGGCCGTCGTCCGAGCCGTCGGGGGCGTCCCTGCCCGCGGCGCGTTCGTCGTGGAGCCGGACCTGCGCGCGCCACTGGTCGAGGTGTACGGGCCGCCCCTCGATCCACACCCCGCGTATGCGCCGGCTGTCCCTGATGTCGAGGGTCGGATCTCCGTCCACGAGCACGAGATCGGCACGGAGCCCCGGAGCGATACGACCGCGATCGGCCAGCCCGAACACCTCGGCGGGCGCCGCTGTGGCGGCGGTGAGCGCGGCGGTCGGGGAGAGCCCCGCGTCCACCAGCAGGCTCAGCTCGTGATGCAGGCTCGCGCCGTGTGCGGTGCCCGGCATGCCCGCGTCCGTCCCGGCGAGCACGGTCAGCCCGCGCTCATGGGCGGCGCGGACGTTCTCCCGCACGGTGTCGTAACTCCAGAGGGGCGGCATCCGCCAGCCGCGCTGGAGGTTGTCCCGGGCGTCCGCGCTGAGCAGGGTACGCAGCGCGGGGTCGTCGAGTACGTCGGGCCGTTCCTCGGGGAAGAATCCGCTCCGCAGCGTCGCCAGAGTGGGGACCAGCGCCATGCCCTCAGACCACGGCAGATCACGCGCGTCGTCGACGGGTACATGCATCAGGGCGTCCGCCCCGGCCGCGAGGGCCGTGGCCCCATCGGCGGCCACCGTCGCGTGCGCCACGGCCAGGACGCCGCGGTCATGGGCGGCCCGTACGACCGCGGCGACCACATCCGGTGCGAGCGAGTACTCGGGACCGCACATCGATTCGCAGATGATCTTTATGTAGTGGGCGCCTTCGGCCAGTTGAGCGGCCACGAACGCCTCCGCCTCATCGGCGCCGGTCAAGGCCGGTGTGCCGAGGCCGTACTCCGTTCCGTGGCCGCCCGGCGCGGTGGCCGGAAAAGCAGCGGTCCGGGTGTCGGCGACCGGGCCCACGCCGTGCGCGCCGAGCTTCCAGCCCGCTTGCAACTCGGGCGGACTGAACATGTCCAGAGCGGTCGTCACCCCGAAGACGGCGGCCTCCGTGGTGGCCGCGGGGGCCCACAGATGGGTATGCGCGTCGATGAGCCCGGGCAGCAGAGTCGCCCCCGCCCCATCGATCCGCCAGGCAGAGGTGCGCGCGGGGTCGGCGTACAGATCCTGGATGCGCCCCCCGCTGATCAGCACCGAGCAATCGGACAAGAGCTGAGCCCCGTCGAACACCGCGACGTTGGTGAACAGCAGTTCTGCTGAAGGTTCCTGACGCCTGCTCGCAGAACCGGCCTGTCCGGTCGTCGGCATCGGGGCCGAGACGGGCGTGGTCTGCGGCTGGATCCGGGGCCGGGACTGCGTCTGATGCTGCGAAGACATACACATGAGGGCTCCAGGAGAAGCGGAAGATCAGGAACGGACGAACTTGGGCGGGAGACCGACGCCCCGGGGGACCGAGTTCCCGGGGGGCGGACCGTCCGGCCGAGGGTCACGCTGAGGGTTCCCTCGGGGCGGCTCGGGCCGCGGTGAGGTGGGCACGGTGGCGCCGGCCCTGCCGTCGGGCTCACGGGCCGGGGCATGCGGCCTGATGCCGGTGGCCGGTGGCCTGGTGTTGCTGGGGTTTGCGGCCTGGGAGCGGGCCCGTGGTCGGCCGCTGGTCTTGGTGCGTGCGGAGATTGGGCCGGGCCGAGACTTCTGGCTTGGTGTCGTGCTGGACTGGGCTTGAGGTGCGGTGTTGCGTGGTCGCGCGAGTTGTCGGGAGGCTCAGGCCGCTGACTCGGCAGGGGCCTGAGTCGCTGACTCGGCCCGCTCGCGGGCTTCACCGGCGCGGCGGCCGTAGCTGCCGCTCCATGTCATCAGCGTGACCAGCGCGACTCCGGTCAGAACGGGGGACAGCGCGTTGGCGGTGTTCAAAGGGACGGTCATTACCAGCACGATCCGGGAAGCCGCCTCGATCAGCATGCCCACACCCCAGACCAGCGTCATGACGTTCATGCAGCGCCTGAACAGTGGGGACGACCAGGACTGATTCCACTCGGCGACCAGAGCGGGATCGTTGTCCTGCGTCGCGAACGGACGCACCAGGTAGAACATCAGCGGCCTGGCGGCCAGCATGCTCACGAGCAGGGCTGTGCCGAAGGCGCCGGTGTAGAAGGAGTCCTTGGCGACGCCGAATTGCGGATTGCCCGTGATGCCGGTGAGTGCCGCGCCGATGGCTATCCCGCCGATGACCGACAGCGAGACCGCGTTCACCTTCCTGGTCACCGCGAGCGTCAGCCCGGTCCAGACTCCGCCGGCCGCGATGGAGATCAGGGACACCTGCATGAGCGTCAGCCCGAATCGACCCTGAAGCCCGAAGTAGACGACCGGGGTCAGCGCGACGTCGATCAGGAGCTGGAGCATCCACGGCAGCCGGTGTCCGGTGCTGGAGGTGCGCGCTGCGGCCATGTCCGTATCCATTCATCGGATGGTGGTGGCCGCTGAACAGGCCACCTGGTGACAAATAAAAGGAGACCACAAACTCAATTGAGACGCAAGTATCAGTTGATGGTGGAAGCTCAACGGAGACTCCAAGCTCAGGTGGCTGGTAGGGTCTGGGTGTGTCTGCTACCCCAAAACCCCAGGTCAGCCTGCGAGAGCTGAAGAAGCAACGCGCGAAAACCGCCCTTGAGCAGGCCGCCTTCGACTTGTTCGCCCGCCAGGGATACGACGAGACGACTGTCGATCAGATCGCAGCCACCGCCGAGGTGTCGCGGGCCAGCTTCTTCCGCTACTTCAGCGCCAAGGAAGACGTCCTGAACAGCGACGATGATCGGCGCCGCGAACGATTCATGGCGGCTTTCGCCGCACGCCCGGACGACGCGCCCGTCCTCACCGCCGTGCGCGACGCGGCCCACACGTACACCGGCGGTCTGGACGAAGAGGCGCAGGCCCGCAGCGTCACCTACTTTCAGGTGCTCGTCAGCTCGCGCATGCTTCTGGGCCGCGCGTACGAGATCCGGATCCGCTGGCTTCAGGAGCTGGAGGCGGAACTGCACCGCCGCCTCGCGGACCGCGCCGACGCCGGCACCCTTGTCCCGATGCTCGCCGCCGTCACGCTGGGCGTCCTGGAAACGGCGCTGCGCCTGGCCGTCACCGAACCGGACAGCGACATCGAGGCCTTCATCAACCAGGGCTTCGCGCTTGTCAGCCTGCCGGAGGGGGGCGCGTGGGCTGAGCCGGGTCACGGCGGCTGAGCCGGGTGGCGTGGGCTGAGCCGGGTGGGTGCGGGTTCAGGCAGAGGGGTTTCGGGGTGGGCTCCGGCCTGCGCCGGACGCGACGCCAGGGTGGTGTTGTCGTGGTCGAGCGCGCCGGGCCTCCGCACCATGAGCGATGACGGCTGCGCCGTGGTCATCGCCACCCACAACGACGCCGTCCGGGACCGCTGCGACACCGTACTGACGGTCGGAAGTACGACGGAGCCGAGAGCTGTCGAGCCCGTCGAGCCCATCAAGAACAAGGAGCACGCATGAAGATCAGTCTCGCCTGGGCTGTCCCGCTCGGGACAGTCGTCCTTGCAGCCGTCGCGGTCTTCGCCGTCTACGGCACACACGCGTTCACCCTCGCGGGTCGGGTGGCTGAAACGGTCTTCTGACGGGACGCCATGGCCGTCAACCTCCCCACCGTTGACGCCTGATCACGTGACTCGGAGGGCCCGGCTGTCGGCAGAACTGCCTGCCGCACGACCTCCCGCAGCCCGGCGGGAGGTCGCGTGCCGCGTCCGCACCTGGCACGTCGACGGCACCGGCACGCTCATTCATGACCTGCTGCGGTGAAGGTGCCCGAGCGCAACAGGCGATGAGTGGTCCGCCGCGGGTGGCCCTGGAAAACCAGAGCCTCACGCGCCTTCCGGGTCGCACTCCCGCCCTCAGTCCGACCTCGTGTACGTCAGTGCCTCGCCGCTCGTTGTTACCCGGCGCAGGCTGTTGCCGTTGTCGAGGATCGTCAGCCGGGTGGGTGTGCCCGGGGTGCAGGAGGACATCGGTTCGCCGGTGGTGACGGTGGAGGGGCCGATTTCCAGTGGTGTGCCCGGTGCCGGGACGGATGTGAGCGGCGCTTCGAAGACGCAGTGGTAGCTGGTGCCTCCGCCCGACGGCGGGCCGTCCGCTGTCAGCGAGAGGACGGTCTCGCCCACATCCCCCTGCTTGATGACCAGTTGACGAGTGCTGGAGCCCTGCGCGGTGTCGACGCTGCCCGTCCACGTGCCCAGGTAGTCCGAGGGTACGGCCCCTTGTTCTTCCGACGGTGACGCGGACGGCGAAGGAGACGGTGAAGACGCCGGAGGGACTTCGTCCTCGGCCGGGGGCTTCGGCGTGGCGTCGCTGCTCGCCCGCGTCGCCTTGTCGTCCTTGGTGCCGTCGCTGCCCATGAAGGCGTAGACCAAGCCGCCCGCGCCGATCGCGACGATCGCTGCCACGACGATCAGGGCGATGGTGCCACGGGACCTGCGCGGCTCCGACGGCTCGGGCAGGGGCGGCTGGCCGTACGGGGACGGAGAGCCGGGCGGCGGGGTCTGACCGTACGGGGGAGGCGTCTGGCCGTACAGCGCCGGCGCGCCGCCGTAACCGGGTTGCGGATAGCCGTACCCGGGCTGGGGGTAGCCGTACGCGGGCGCAGGGCCGGGTGCCGGATACGGGTAACCGTACGCCGGCGCCCCGGACGTCGGTCCTTGCGGCGGCGTTCCTTGCGCAGGGCCCCGGGGAGGAGCCTGTGCGGGCCCGGTGCCCGGGGCAGGTATCTGCGCGGGCGTCGGTGCCTGCGCCTGTGTCCGGGAAGGTTCCTGTGCCTGAACCGGTGCCGGGGTCTGCGCCTGATCCGGCGCGATCGTCGGCCGCGGCGCCCGGCCCGGCCGACCTGCCTGTTCGCCCGGCCCCGCCTGGCCCGCGGGCAGTGCCCGAGGTGTCCGCGGCTGCTTCGGCGGCGCCGGAACAGCCCTCAGTGTCATCGTGTCGGCCGTCGGCGCGGCCGTCGGCGCGTCAGCCGGCGCCGCTGTTTTTGCCGCTGCCGCTCCGGGACCGAGCGCCTTCGCCTGTGACGCCGGGACCTTCCGCGTCAGCAACTGCGTCGTGTGATCGCCCAGTTGAGCCAACAGCCCGGCGGGAAGCCATGGTTCGGCCCCCGCCTTGCCCCCGGCCCCCGCCTTGCTCCCCGCTCCCGCCGCGGCCTCCGCCGCGGCCACATCCCCGACCATCGCCAGGATGTCGTTCGTAGTAGGTCGCGCCGCCGGGTCCTTGAACAGGCAGCCGCGCACCAACTCGACCAGCCCTGGCGGTACTTCGGACAGGTTCGCGGCCTCCTGCGCCACACTGCCGGCCGCGCCGAACGGCAGTCGTCCCGTAGCCGCGTACACCAGCACCGAGCCCAGGCAGAACACGTCGCCCGCGGCCGTCACCCGTTCTCCGCTCAGCTGCTCCGGGGCCATGAAGCCAGGAGAGCCCATCGCGCCGCCCGGCTGGCCCAGACCTCCGTCGGCGCTTTCCACCGCCCGGGCGATCCCGAAGTCGATGACGCGCGGTCCGCCGGCCGTCACGAGGACGTTGGACGGCTTCAGGTCACGGTGGATGAGCCCCGTGGCATGGATGTCCTGGAGTGCGTGCGCGAGGCCGGCCGCGAGAATGCGTACGGAACGCTCAGGCAGCGGCCCATGACCTCCGGCACCGGCCGACGGCCCGGCGCCGGACGCGCCGCCTCCCGCCCCGCCCGAAATCACGTCCCGCAGTGTCGGTCCCGCGATGTAACCGGTCGCCAGCCACGGCACATCCGCTTCCGTGTCCGCGTCGACGACCGGCGCCGTCCACCTGCCGCTCACGCGCCGTGCCGCCGCCACCTCCTGCCGGAAACGGCTGCGGAAGCGGTCCTGGTCGGCCAGTTCCTTGCGGATCAGCCGGACCGCGACGGTACGGCCCTTGTCCGAGCGCGCCAGAAAGACCTGGCCCGACCCTCCCGCGCCCAAGCGCGCCAGCAGCCGGTAGGCGCCGATGAGTTGTGGATCTCCTGCTGCCAGCTTTTCCATGGCCGCGCGGCCCCTCCCGTACGTCAGAAAGCCTGAACCCCGCCTGCGCCCCGGAACCGGCACCACGGCCGGCGCCCCGGGGCTGCACCTCTGTCACGCCCTGGATCATCTCTCATGCCACGGACAGCGCGCACAGGCCCCGGCCCCGCCCGTCCCACGAGACCCCGTACGGGCTCGCGGGGAAGGTCACTCGGGCCATGCCGAGTTCTCGATGACGTCCACGAAGTCGGTCCGTACGAACCCCGGTGAGAAGCGCGCCAGGACATCCGCCTTCACGTTGCCGAAGGCGGTCTCGGGCCGGTGCTCGATCCCCTGCGTGAACGCCCGCAGGATCCGCCGCTTGAAGTCCGGGCGCGGATGCGCCGCCACGACGGCCGCTCTGACCTCGTCCGATACGTTGGTCAGACCCATCCCCAGGACGTCGAGCTCGACTCCGGCCGTCACCAGTGCGATCTCCGGCTCCATATGGGCCGGGATCCCGGGGGTCGTGTGCAGCGCGATCGCCGTCCAGACGACGCGCGCGCTGTCCTGCGGCAGACCGTGCCGCAGCAGGAAGTCCCTGGCCGCGTCGGCGCCGTCGAGCTCGAAACGCTGCCGCGAGGCGCGGTACCCCTCGGTCAGACCGAGGTCGTGGAACATCGCGCCGATGTAGAGCAGCTCGGGGTCGTACGACAGCTCGCGCCGCCGTCCCTGGAGCGAGCCGAAGAGGAAGACGCGGCGCGAGTGGTCGTACAGGAGAGGTCCCGCGGTGTCCCGGATCAGCTCGGTGGCTTCGGCGGCGAGGCCGCTGTCGGGGATCTCGATGCCTGCGATGCGTTCGGACATGACGGGGGAGTCCTTTCAAGGCGGGTCCACAGAGGCCGGACCGGTTACGGAAGTCGTCCCGGACGCGGCGGTCGGAGCTCCCCACCACTCTCCGGTCCCGTCCCCGTCCCCGCCGTGCGACGCGCCTGCACATGCCCGCCGGAAGGCCCACGGGAGCGCCCCCCCCCGCGGCCCTTGCCGGCCAAAGTGGCCCAGGCCATACGCCCCGGCCATACCGTCCCCCGCCGGCCCGTCTCTACCCTGGGCCGCATGAACCCTCATGTCGCCCCCGACCCGCAGACCGGCGCGGCCGTCAAGGCCGCCGACCGCGCGCACGTGTTCCACTCCTGGTCGGCCCAGGAACTGATCGATCCGCTCGCCGTCGCCGGCGCCGAGGGTTCGTACTTCTGGGACTACGACGGCAACCGCTACCTCGACTTCACCAGTGGCCTCGTCTTCACCAACATCGGCTATCAGCACCCCAAGGTTGTCGCCGCGATCCAGGAGCAGGCGGCCAGGCTCACCACCTTCGCGCCCGCCTTCGCCATCGATGTCCGCGCGGAGGCCGCGCGCCTCATCGCCGAGCGCACGCCCGGCGAACTCGACAAGATCTTCTTCACCAACGGCGGCGCCGAGGCCTCCGAGAACGCCGTCCGGATGGCCCGCGTCCACACCGGCCGCCCCAAGGTGCTCTCCGCGTACCGCTCGTACCACGGTGGTACGTCCACCGCGATCAACCTCACCGGCGACCCGCGCCGCTGGGCCTCGGACACGGGCGCGGCCGGCGTCGTGCACTTCTGGGCGCCGTTCCTCTACCGCTCGCCCTTCTACGCCTCGACGGAGGCGGAGGAGTGCGCCCGCGCGCTCGAACACCTCGAATCGACCATCGCCTTCGAGGGCCCTGCCACCATCGCGGCGATCATCCTGGAGACGATCCCCGGTACGGCCGGCATCATGACGCCGCCGCCCGGCTATCTCGCCGGAGTGCGCGAGATCTGCGACCGGTACGGGATCGTCTTCGTGCTGGACGAGGTGATGGCGGGATTCGGGCGTACGGGGAAGTGGTTCGCCGCGGAACACTTCGACGTCGTCCCGGATCTGCTGACCTTCGCCAAGGGCGTCAACTCGGGGTACGTACCGCTCGGCGGCGTCGCCATCTCCCCCGCCATCGCCGACACCTTCGCGACGCGTCCGTACCCCGGCGGGCTGACGTATTCAGGCCATCCGCTGGCATGCGCCGCCGCGGTCGCCACGATCACCGCGATGGCGGACGAGAAGATCGTCGAGCACGCCGCGCACATCGGCGAGACGGTTCTCGGCCCGGGGCTGCGCGAGCTGGCCGACCGCCATCCCTCCGTGGGCGAGGTTCGCGGGACGGGCGTCTTCTGGGCCCTGGACCTGGTCAAGAACAAGGAGACGCGCGAGCCGCTCGTGCCGTACAACGCGACCGGCGACGCGAACGCGCCCATGGCCGCCTTCGCCACGGCCTGCAAGAAGGGCGGTTTGTGGCCTTTCGTGAACATGAACCGTGCGCATGCCGTGCCCGCCTGCAACGTCAGCGAGGCGGAGGCGAAGGAGGGGCTGGCGATCCTGGACGCCGCGCTCACCGTCGCCGACGGACACACCGTGTGATCGCCGCGTAACGCATCCCGTACCCCTCGGGCGCGCGGGCCGGACGAGGCGGGCCGGATCCGGTCCGCCTCATCACCCGTAGCAACCAGTCAACCCCACCCCCTGGCTTAAGGTGTCGTGAACCGGACACCGGAGCCGGGACCGAGGGGACGGTAGATGCCCGCCAGCGGAGCTGTGACGCGCCATACGCTGCGGCAGCAGATCGCGGACGCGCTGCGCGACGAGGTGCTGGCCGGGCGCTTGCTGCCGCTGCGGGAGTTCACCGTCAAGCAGATCGCGGAGCAGTACGGCGTTTCCGCGACCCCCGTCAGGGAAGCGCTGGTCGATCTCTCCGCGCAGGGGCTGCTCGACTCCGATCAGCACCGCGGTTTCCGCGTCCACCAGTTCTCCGTCGATGACTTCCGCGGCATGGTCGAGGCGCGCTCGCTGATCATGGACGGCATCATCCGCAAGCTGGAGGAAGCGGGTGAGGGACCGGCGGGACGGCCGCACGGTGCCGCGCTGGTGTCGGTACGGCGCAGGGCCGAGGAGGCCACGCGGGCCGCTCGGGGCGGTGACCTCGACATCCTCATCGGGTACGACCTGCGGTTCTGGCGCGAGCTGGGCGGGATCGTGGCGAACCGTTACGTCGCCGACTTCCTGCACCGGATGCGCGTCCAGGCGTGGGTCTTCTCCGTGCCGTTCCTGCGCGGGGATCCGGACGGCGGTGAGTGGCTGTGGGGCGGACACGAGCGGCTGATCGAAGCGCTGACCCTCGCGGACACGGCGGCGGTGCGGGTGGTGGTCGGTGAGTACAACGACCACTCGCTGGAGTGGGCCGAGCGGCTGGAGAGTCCGGCACGGTGAACACGGGTGGTGAGAGAGCGGGTACGGCGACCGGCACGGCGAGCGTCGACCTGACCGTGGTCGTGCCGGCATACAACGAGGAGCGCAGGCTGCGCCCCACCCTGGACGCCATCTGCGCCTACCTGCGCGCGGATCCGGAGCGCTGGGGCGACTGGGAACTGCTCGTCGTGGACGACGGTTCGACGGACGGCACGGCCCGGATCGCCGAGGAGGCCGCCGCCGCCGAGCCCCGCGTCCGGCTGCTGACGAGCGACGGCAACCACGGCAAGGGTCACGCGCTGCGGCAGGGCGTGCTCGCCTCGTACGGCCGGCGCGTGCTGCTGACCGACGCGGACCTCGCGACCCCGATCGAAGAACTCGCCCTGCTCGACGCGCGGCTCACCGCGGACGGCACCGGCGCGGCGATCGGCTCGCGCGCCCATCCCGACGCGCGGATAGAGGTACGTCAGCGGCGGGTGCGCGAATGGCTGGGCCGCCTCGGCAACGGGCTCATCCGGCTCGTCGCGGTCGACGGCATCAGCGATACCCAGTGCGGCTTCAAGCTCTTCGACGGGGACCAGGCGCGCGCCGCCTTCGCCGACTCGCGCCTCGACGGCTGGGGCATCGACGTCGAGATACTGCGGTACTTCCGGCGCTCGCGCTGGCCGGTGACCGAGGTACCGGTGCGCTGGGCGCACCAAGCGGGCTCCAAGGTGCGGCCGTTGGACTACCTCGGCGTGCTGTCCGAGCTGATACGGCTCAGGGCGCGGCGGTTCTCGCTCGTGGACCGCGACCGGGAGCAAGGCCGCGACCGGGGCCGGAGCCGGGGCCGGCGTGCGGATCTCGTCGTGGCCGCGCTGTTCCTGCTCGCGTCCGTCGTCCTCTACAAGGGGCTGTGGGCCGGCCTCGGCCACGCGTACCTCGCCGACTCGGGGGCCGACCAGGACCAGTGGGAGTGGTTCTTCGCGGTCACCGCCGACAACGTCCACCAGCTGCGGAACCCGCTGTTCACCACGTTCCAGAACTTCCCCGACGGCGTGAACCTGATGGCGAACACCGTCATGCTCGGGCTCTCCGTCCCGCTGACGCCTGTCACGCTCGCGTTCGGTCCCGACGTCACCTGGGCGCTCGTCCTCACGCTCGGTCTGGCCGCGACCGCCGTGGCCTGGTACCGGCTGTTCGTACGCCGTCTCGTGAGCGACCGCAGGGCGGCGGCCCTCGGCGCGGCGCTGGCCGCGTTCGCGCCGCCGATGATGTCGCACGCCAACGCGCATCCCAACTTCCTTGTGCTCTTCATGATTCCGCTGATCATCGACCGGGCGCTGGCGCTCTGCGATGCCGGGCGCACGGGTCGTGGAGTCGCGCGGGACGGGACGCTGCTCGGCCTCGCCATGACGTACCAGATCTTCCTGGGCGAAGAACCGCTGCTGCTCGCCGTGATGGGGATGCTCCTCTTCGCGGCGGCGTACGCGGGCGTACGCCGTGCGGAGGCACGCGCGGCGCTGTGGCCCCTGGTGCGCGGGCTCGGATACGCGGCGCAGGTCTGTCTGCCGCTGCTCGCGTTTCCGCTGTACTGGCAGTTCTTCGGGCCGCAGAGCTACCACAGCGTGCTGCACGGCGACAGCGCGGGCAACAGCCCGCTGTCCTTCCTCCACTTCTCCGGCCGCGCGCTCCTCGGCGACGAGGCGACTGCCGATCCGCTCGCGCTGAACCGCACCGAGCAGAACGCCTTCTACGGCTGGCCGTTGACCGCCCTCGCCTTCGCGATGGTGGTGTGGCTGTGGCGTTCCGCCGTGGTGCGCGCGCTGGCCTTCACGGCGGTCGCGGCCGCGCTGCTCTCGCTGGGGCCGAAGATCCGTATCCCGTACACGGACGTGGTGCTGCCGGGCCCCTGGCGGCTGCTCGCGCACCAGCCGCTGTTCGAGTCGGTCATCGAGTCGCGGGTCGCGATGATCTGCGCGCCCGCGCTGGGCGCGCTGCTGGCGCTGACGGCGGACCGGCTGCTGGACCGCGAGACCGTCACGCTCCGGCGCACGCACCGGCTTGTGGGGTTCGCCGCGATCGCCCTGGCTCTGCTCCCGATCGTTCCGACGCCGATGCCGGTACGGGAGCGGCCGCAGATCCCGGCGTTCATCGCGGACGGCACGTACCGCTCGTACCTCTCGAAGGGCCAGTCCGTCGTGCCCGTTCCGCTGCCGGCTCCCGGCAGCGCGGAGGTACTGCACTGGCAGTCGGCGGCCGTGGTGGGGACCGGCCTCGACTTCTCCGTGCCCGGTGGCTACTTCAACGGGCCCTGGGGGCCGGACCGCATGGGCATCTACGGCGCCGCGCCCCGCTACACCTCGAACCTGTTCAAGGACGTACGCGACAGCGGCCAGGTCCCCGCCGTCACCGCCGACTGGCGGGCGCAGGCGCGCTTCGACCTCGACTACTGGAAGGCCGGGGTCGTGGTGCTCGCCCCGCAGCCCAATGACGCGGCGCTCTACGAACTGCTGGAGAAACTGTTCGAGCGCCCGGGGACATGGGTGGACGGCGTGTGGATCTGGGACCTGCCGAGCGGGTAAGGAAACGGGGGACAAGCGGGGCGAGAGCCGCGGTACGGAGCGAGGAGGAGCGGGCAAAGAGTGAGCGGACGCGGGCAGGGAGTGAGCGGGGGTGCTTCGGGGAACGCGTCTGACGTACTACTTCGCTGAACGTGCCCCTCGCATTACGCTGTCTTGACCATCGCGACCAGCGCGCGGACGCGTACGAACCGGTTGGAGAGCGAGCCTCCCTTGGCCTGTGACCTGTGGTTGGTCCCCCTCGTCGATGTGCTGTGCCACAGCCCCGACAATCCCTTCGCCGAAGAGATCGCCATCTACGACAAGGCGCTCGGCGACGCCGGGCTGCCGTCCGTCCCCGTCTTCGCCTATATGCCGGGCCTCTCGGGGGATGTCGCCCCGGTCGCCGGCTTCGACTACGACGCGCTGCACTTCCTGCGGCGCGCGTACCTGCTCCAGGTCTGCGGCCTCGCTGTGACGCCCGTCGGCGAACTGGGCGGTGACTACGAGCAGTTGCTGGAGATGTTCGAGTCGACGGCCCAGCAGTCGCACCTGGTCTGGCACTACGACCACGCGGGCGCGTACGTCCCCGTGGACTACGCCGCGCCCCTCTCCAACGACGAACTGCTCGAAGGCGGAGGCCCGTTGGGCTCCACCCAGGGGCTGCTGCGCGAACTGGAAATCGTCGGCCCGGCGATCGGTATCGACCCGGCCAACCCCCCGGCACCCCCGATCCCGCCGGAACACCCCACGTCCTTGGAGGAACCGGCGGGCCATGTCCCCTACGACGACAGCCCGTTCGCCCGTGAACGGCATGTATGGCTGGGCCTGCACGCGGCTGCCACCCGTAGCCTGGGGCAGGGCTCGATGATCATCTTCAGCTGACGGCCGGTGCACGGACGCGGTGTCCGGGCGCCGGCGCACGTCGGATGACGTGCGGCGCTGCTGTACGAGTGCTGCCGCGGACGCTGCTGTGCGGGCGCGCCGTACGTCAGTTGATGTGCGGACGCATATCCACGGCAGGCTGATCCACAGCAGGCTGATTCACGGCGACGAGGGCCGGCGCACGGTGGGTGCGCCGGCCCTCATGGCCGTCGGCTACCGAGGCTCCGGCGGCCTCTGACGTGGCATGTTCGGCCGGGCGCCGGGCGGGAAAGGGAAGCGGCCGGGCATCGCGCCGGTGCCTCCCGTACGCGTGCCGCCCATCGGCACGGACTGCATCACCAGCGGCGCGTGGCCCGAGTGGAACTCCGTCATCCAGTCCGCCGTCTCGGCCCGCACCAGCTCCGTCATCTCCTCCGTGAACTTCCGCAGCACGCCGAGGCACCGCTCCGCCGCCTCGCTCGCCGTGCCCTCCGTCGGGCCGAGGACCTCGCGTACGCATTCCGACGCCCAGTCGAACTGGAGCGTCTGGAGCCTGCGCTGGACCGCCTGTGCCGCCGCGACGGCCCGCATCCAGCCCGACGTGAGCCCGAAGTACTTGTCGCAGGCCAGACTCGCCGCGCCGAGCAGCAGCAAGAGGTATCCCCACCCCGACGCCCCGCCGAGCGCCCCGATCAGATCCAGCAGGGGCAGCGCCGCGCCCGAGACGATCCCGAGCGCCGTGGCGGCCCGCAGGACGCGGGCGTAACGGCGCTTGCGCGCGCGCTCCGCCAGGTACCAGCCGACGGTGCGCAGCGCACCCGTCTCCACCCACCGGTACAGCTCGTCGAGCCGTACGGCGGGCTCGCCCCAGTCTCCGAGGGGGAACGGCCCTCCGGTCAGATCGCCGCTCGGCGGGCCGCCCTCGCCGTACACGGCACCGGCGTTCGCGCCGGACAGGGGGCCGGCCCCCTCCTCCCGGGCGGTACCTCCCTCGTGGGCAGGCCCTCCGTCCCGGGAGGGGCCTCCGGGCTGCATCTCCGGCTGGCTCACCGGGGCCACTCCTCTGCGGTCTGCTGTAACTCTGTGTGACGGGGACTCGGTAGGGCGGGGCTTTGTGTGACCGGCGGGCCGCACGCATGTCCGCCCCGCTCGGGGCGCGCGTATGCCCGCGAGCTGCTGATCCGAACTGCTGATCCACGCCGCTGATCCGTACGTATACGCACGCACATGCACTTCCTACCGCCGAATGGTGGGCCATGCGTGCGGAATCACGCTTACTCCGCCCACATGGGGGCCGTGATCAGGTAGGGGAGTCGGCGGGTCTCACCCGAAAGAGTTGGTCCCCGCCGGGTGGGGCGAGGTGCGTGGGGACCACGTAGGCTCGCTGTACAGGAAAATTGTCGACGAAATGCCAGGAGTGACTGTGATTCCCGGTGGCGGGCAGCCCAATATGCAAGAGCTGCTTCAGCAGGCTCAGAAGATGCAGCAGGACCTCGCGCGTGCGCAGGAGGAGCTGGCGGCGACCGAGGTCGAAGGCCAGGCGGGCGGAGGCCTCGTGAGGGCCACCGTCAACGGCTCAGGTGAGCTGCGTGGCCTGGTCATCGACCCGAAGGCCGTCGACCCCGAAGACACCGAGACGCTGGCGGATCTCGTACTGGCCGCAGTGCAGGCGGCGAACGACAACGCGCAGCAGCTCCAGCAGGAAAAGCTGGGTCCGCTGGCCCAGGGCCTGGGCGGCATGCCGGGGCTGCCCTTCTGAAATCCGCTCTTCAAAGGTCGGCGCGGACCAACTACCGTACGACGGAGCAGTACCCGCGGCAGTACCTCTCACTCATAGCGACACCCGGTCACCCGTAGCAGCACCTGCCGGCGGTATCGGCACTCAGGAAGGCAATCCGTGTACGAAGGCGTGGTCCAGGACCTCATCGACGAACTGGGCAGGCTGCCCGGCGTCGGGCCCAAGAGCGCGCAGCGGATCGCTTTCCACATCCTCCAGGCCGAGCCCACCGACGTACGCCGTCTCGCTCAGATCCTCCTTGAGGTCAAGGACAAGGTCCGGTTCTGTGCCGTGTGCGGCAATGTCGCCCAGGAGGAGCTGTGCGGCATCTGCCGTGACGCCCGCCGCGATCTGACGGTGATCTGTGTCGTGGAGGAGCCGAAGGACGTCGTCGCCATCGAGCGCACCCGCGAGTTCCGGGGGAAGTACCACGTGCTCGGCGGCGCGATCAGCCCCATCGAGGGCGTCGGCCCCGACGACCTGCGGATCCGCGAATTGCTGACCCGCCTCGCCGACGGAACGGTCACCGAGCTGATCCTCGCGACAGACCCCAACCTGGAGGGCGAGGCCACCGCCACCTATCTCGCCCGCATGATCAAACCGATGGGTTTGAAGGTCACACGCCTGGCCAGTGGTCTTCCCGTAGGGGGCGACCTGGAATATGCCGACGAGGTCACGCTCGGGCGTGCCTTCGAGGGGAGACGACTTCTCGATGTCTGACGCAACGCTGCACGATTCCGCTCAGGACCCGAACGACTTCGCGGTCCAGATCGCCGACCAGATCGAGAGCTTCATCGTCGCCGTCACGGAGGTGGCGAAGGGCGACGAACCCGACAGCGCGGTCCCGTTCCTGCTGCTGGAGTTCTCCCAGCTCATGCTGGCCGGCGGTCGCCTCGGCGCGCACGAGGACATCCTCCCCGCCGACCGGTACGAGCCCGA
The DNA here is from genome assembly GCF_044751305.1 of Streptomyces sp. NPDC088725. Taxonomy (NCBI): domain Bacteria; kingdom Bacillati; phylum Actinomycetota; class Actinomycetes; order Kitasatosporales; family Streptomycetaceae; genus Streptomyces; species Streptomyces sp. NPDC088725. The sequence continues at coordinate 260,461 of NZ_JBIVLO010000008.1, read as the reverse complement.
CCTCGGTCCGGAGCCGGACACCGACGAGCTGCGCGAGCGCTTCGCCGTGATCCTGGAGCCGATCGATGTCTACTCCGAGGTCTTCGACCCGTACGAGCCCCGCAAGGCGCCTGTGCCCTCGCGCATTTCCGACGACATCGCGGGCGTGGTCTCCGACCTGCGCCACGGCATGGCCCACTACCGTGCGGGCCGGGTCACCGAGGCGCTGTGGTGGTGGCAGTTCTCGTACTTCTCCAGCTGGGGCTCCACCGCCTCGGCCACTCTTCGCGCCCTCCAGTCCCTGGTGGCCCACGTCCGCCTCGACCAGCCCCTTCCGGCTCTGGACGGCCTGGACACGGACCAGGACCTGAGCGAAGGCGCGGAAGACATCCTGGCGGAAGAGGCCGGCCAGGTCATGGCCGCGGAGATCGGCGCCCCCCTGGGCCTGCGCGCACTCCGCTGACGGCACCGGCCGCCCTCGCCTCAGCCTTCGTGCTGCTCGTTTCCCCGACGCCCGGCGTGGAGCTGGTGCCCGGGATTCGTCCGGCTGGGCGGCTGTGGGCTATGCCGTCGATGAGGACGTCAAGCGCCCAGTCGAACCGGGCGAGGCCACCGGAGGACAGGTCCACGTGCAGGGTGTGGATGAGCGGGAAGTCCCGCGCGGGGGCGTTCACGTAGGCGCGGGCCAGCGGACTCAACGGGCCGTTCCACGTGTGGCTCGCGCTCTGTCCGGCGGCGGTTCCGGTGACCTGGAGCAGGAGCAGGTCGACGGCCCACGCCGCGACCCGTGGGTCGACACCGCCCTCGACCAGCGGTTCCAGCAGGCTTTCGGTCAGGCGGAGGGCGTGGGGACCCGCCGCGACCGTGTTCATGGCGAGCTGCGCCAGGCCCGGCCGCTCCGTCAGTACGTTCAGATAGGAGCGGAGGACGGACTTGAGCCGCCCGCGCCAGTCGCCGGTCTCGCGCGCGACACCCTCCTGAGGCCCGACAACGTCGCCGAGCGCGCGCTCCAGTATCAGCGAGTGCAGCTCGTCCAGATTCGACACGTACACATACAGCGACGCCGGGCCGGTGTCGAGGGCGGTGGCCACCTTGCGCAGGCTCAGCCCGGACAGCCCGTACTGGCTCAGCAGCTCCAGGCCCGTGGTGACGATGGCGCCCTGGCTCAGGGGCGCCTTGGCGGGCCGGGCGCGGCGGCTGACGATCTCACGCGGTGCGTTTTCGGACATAGCGACTACGGTAGCCAGACGAACACCATTCGTAAAGTACACCGTTCGGGGGAGCTGTTGTCCGACTTTGACGCTTTCGCCGGATGCCGTGCCCTTCCGGCGTATCGTGCTCTCAACCGCGGGCCCTCGGCGCCGTGGAGGGTGTGACTACCTCGCTGGAGATCGACAGTGACGTTTGAGATCGGAACGGCGAACGCCGATGAAGTCGGCCAACTCGCCATGTGGGCGCACGAAGAGGGATGGAATCCGGGGAAGTCCGACGGTCTCGCCTTCTTCCCGGCCGACCCGGCGGGGTTTCTGTTCGGGCGGCTGGACGGTAAAGCGGTCGTGTCCATCTCCGCCGTGCGCTACGGCAGCGGCTTCGGGTTCATCGGTTTCTACATCGCCCGCCCGTCGGTGCGCGGGCGGGGATACGGAATCCAGGTCTGGCAGGCCGCCATGGCGCGGCTGGCCGGCCGCAACATCGGCCTCGACGGAGTGGTGGACCAGCAGGAGAACTACCGCAAGTCCGGCTTTCGCAGAGTGTGGAACAACATCCGCTACGAAGGCGTCCCCACCGGCCTCGACCTCACGAACGGCACCGGTGACGGCATCGCGGACGGCACGGCGGAAGCCGTCGCGGACGGCATCGCGCTGGTCGACGCCCGCACCGTCGCCTTCGATCAACTGGCCGCCTACGACCGCCGGTTCTTTCCCGCGCCGCGTGACGCGTTCCTCGCCTCATGGATCGGCCTGCCCGGCCGGACCGGCCTCGTCGCGGTGCGGGACGGAGCGCTGCAAGGCTTCGCGGCGATGCGCCCGTGCAGCGGAGCTTCGCGCATCGGGCCGCTGTACGCCTCCTCGCGGGGTGTCGCGGCCGCGCTGGTGGCCGGGCTCGCCTCGACCGTTCCCGGAGAGCCCGTGGCCCTCGACATTCCCGACATCAACGGACCGTCCGTGGCGCTGGCGGAGGAACTCGGCCTGACACCTTCCTTCGAGGCCGCGCGGATGTACACGGGCCCGGCTCCGGACGTGGACCTGCCGGGACTGTTCGCGGTCACCAGTCTCGAACTCGGCTAGCGCTCCACCGCGGCTGGCCGCGACCGTTCACGTGCGCGCCCTTGAAACGCACGCGCCCGTACAGCCCGACGGCGACGGCGCGCCCGGCGTGACGTGGCCCACGTTGTGCGTGGTCCGCGCGGTCCGGGGCATGGTTCCCCACGGAACGGCTGTGTGCGGCACCCGGTTCTTGGAGTGAGCGGGACATCTCACGCTTTGATATGAACGGGTCGCCATGCGGTCGCTCGTTAAACTGAGCCGACAACGTAATGAATGGATCGAGGAGCGCACGTGGGCCTTGTCGTGCAGAAGTACGGAGGCTCCTCCGTAGCCGATGCCGAAGGCATCAAGCGAGTCGCCAAGCGCATTGTGGATGCCAAGAAGAGCGGCCACCAAGTGGTCGTCGTGGTATCCGCGATGGGCGACACGACGGACGAGTTGATCGATCTCGCCGGGCAGGTGTCCCCGATTCCGGCCGGGCGAGAGTTCGACATGCTGTTGACCGCGGGAGAGCGGATCTCCATGGCGCTGCTGGCCATGGCGATCAAAAACCTGGGCCATGAGGCCCAGTCGTTCACGGGCAGTCAGGCCGGCGTCATCACCGACTCGGTCCACAACAAAGCGCGCATCATCGATGTCACGCCGGGCCGGATCCGTACGGCGCTGGACGAGGGCAACATCGCCATCGTCGCTGGATTCCAGGGCGTGTCCCAGGACAAGAAGGACATCACCACCCTGGGGCGCGGTGGTTCCGACACCACCGCGGTCGCGCTCGCGGCCGCGCTGGAAGCCGAGGTCTGTGAGATCTACACGGACGTGGACGGCGTCTTCACGGCCGACCCGAGGGTCGTGCCGAAGGCGCGGAAGATTGACTGGATCTCCTTCGGTGACATGCTGGAACTCGCGAGTTCCGGCTCCAAGGTGCTGCTGCACCGGTGCGTGGAGTACGCACGTCGCTACAACATCCCGATCCATGTGAGGTCCTCGTTCTCGGGGCTGCAAGGCACATGGGTCAGCAACGAACCACAAGGGGACCGCAAGGTGGAGCAGGCCATCATCTCCGGTGTCGCCCATGACACCTCCGAGGCGAAGATCACGGTCGTCGGTGTCCCCGACAGGCCCGGTGAGGCCGCCACGATCTTCCGGGCCATCGCGGACAACGACATCAACATCGACATGGTCGTGCAGAACGTATCCGCCGCGTCGACGGGCCTGACGGACATCTCCTTCACGCTGCCCAAGACCGAGGGCCGCAAGGCGGTCGACGCCCTGGAGAAGACGAAGTCGACGGTGGGCTTCGCCTCGCTGCGCTACGACGACCAGATCGCCAAGATCTCGCTGGTCGGCGCCGGCATGAAGACCAACCCGGGCGTGACGGCGACCTTCTTCGAGGCTCTGTCGAACGCGGGCGTGAACATCGAGTTGATCTCGACATCCGAGATCCGCATCTCGGTGGTCACCCGCGCCGACGAGGTCAACGAGGCCGTGCGCGCCGTACACACCGCCTTCGGGCTCGACAGCGACTCCGACGAGGCCGTTGTCTACGGAGGCTCTGGGCGATGACCGGCAGACCGGCACTCGCGGTCGTCGGTGCGACCGGTGCTGTCGGCGCCGTCATGCTCCAGATCCTGTCGCAACACGCCGATGTGTGGGGCGACATCAGACTGATCGCCTCGCCGCGTACGGACGGCCGCAAGCTGTCCGTACGCGGCGAGGCAACCGAGGTCGTCGGGCTCTCCGAGGAGGCGCTGGACGGCATCGACGTGGCGCTGTTCCTCGTGCCGGACGAGGTGTCCGCGTACTGGGCGCCGATCGCGGCCGCCAAGGGCGCGGTCGTCGTGGACAATTCGGCCGCTTTCCGGATGGACCCCGACGTACCCCTGGTCGTGCCCGAGCTGAATCCGCACGCCGTACGGTCCCGTCCGCGCTCCATCATCGCGAGCCCGGGATCGGCCACGCTGTCCATGATCGTCGCGGTGGGCGCGCTGCACGCCGAGTTCGGTGTGCGGGAGCTGGTGGTCTCCTCGTACCAAGCGGTCAGCGGCGCCGGACAGGACGGTGTCACGGCCCTGCGCGACCAGCTCTCCGTGGTCGCCGGTACGGAGCTGGGGGCGCATCCGGGGGATGTGCGCCGTGCCGTGGGCGACACCACCGGGCCTTTCCCCGGACCGCTCGCGCTCAATGTCGTGCCGTGGTCGGGATCGCTCCAGGAAGGCGGCTGGTCCTCCGAGGAGATGGCGATCCGCGAGGAGAGCAGGAAAATCCTCGACCTGCCCGATCTGCGGGTGGCGGCGACCTGCGTCCATGTCCCGGTCATCACCACGCACTCGCTGGCCGTGCACGCGCGCTTCGAGCACGAGATCACGGTCGACCGGGCGCACGAGATCCTGGCGACCTCGCCGGGTGTGGTGCTGTTCGACAACCCGGGGGCGGGCGATTTCCCGACGCCCGCCGACGTCGTGGGGACGGACCCGACGTGGGTGGGGCGCGTGCGCCGCTCGCTGGACGACCCGAGGGCGCTGGAGTTGTTCGTCTGTGGCGACAACCTCCGTAAGGGCGCTGCGCTGAACACGGCTCAGATCGCCGAGACCGTGGCTGCGGAACTGTCGCAGCGGCTTTCTGAATAGCCGCAGGCCGGCCCGCCGATGCGGTCCGCTGTCCGTTCCGTGAAACTCTCCTTCTTTTTTTGTGCGTCTTGTGAACGTCCTGTGATCAAGTCGGTGGTCTGTACCACTTGAACTGGGACGTCGTGATGTCCGACGATGCCCCAGTTGGCTTTCCGTCCGGGTTCGCAACCGCTCGCCGACACGGATGCGTCTACGTGGTAGCCCCATGCGGCGCGGCGCATATCGGGGCACTGGGGGAGATCGGTTACGTATGAGGGTAATGAGTGCAGCGTCAAAAGTGGTGGCGTGCGCGTACAACCCTGACGGGGGGAAGCGTGTCCAACAGACGTGGCAGAGGTTCTCGACATCACAGCGATCGGCCCGATACGCGGCGCGATACGCCCTCCCCGGCGACCCCGCACGCCCGAGGGCATGCCGGTGATCGCTCCCGTGCCGACGACGCGGCCCGCCCGCATCCCGTCCCAGCGTGAGAGCGCTGACGACTCGATGACCGCGGGCACGACCGTCGACCATCTGACCGAGACCTACCGCGCCCATTACCGTTCGCTGCTCGGCCTCGCCGCGCTCCTCCTGGACGACACCGCCTCCTGCGAGGACGTCGTCCAAGAGGCGTTCATCCGGGTCCACTCGGCGCGCAAACGCGTACGGGAGCCGGAGAAGACCCTCGCGTACCTGCGGCAGACTGTCGTCAACCTTTCCCGGTCCGCCCTGCGCCGTCGCATCCTCGGTCTCAAGCTGCTCTCCAAGCCGATGCCGGACATGGCGAGCGCCGAGGAGGGCGCGTACGACCAGCTGGAGCGGGACGCGCTGATCAAGGCGATGCGCGGGCTGCAACGGCGTCAGCGCGAGGTACTGGTCCTGCGGTACTTCTCCGACATGACGGAGGCGCAGGTCGCCGAGACCCTGGGGATATCCCTGGGCTCGGTGAAGGCCTACGGTTCCCGGGGCATCGCGGCGCTGCGCGTCGTCATGGGGGCCGATTCATGAATGAGCGCGGGCGGAGCGGGCAAAGACCGAGTGGGCGCGGCCCCGGTGGTCGGCGGGACCGCGAGAACCAGCCGCAGAGGCCTCAACGGCACCAGCGGCATCAGCAGCGGAACAAACGGATCGATCAGGACGGGCCGGACGGGCCGTTGCGCGACCTGAGTGGGAACGGAATTGTGAACAACGGGCCGGAGAACGAGTCGAGCGGCCTCGGCGGTGAGGAGCAGGCGCTGCGCCGGCTGCTGCACGGCGCCGTAGAGGACCTGGAGCCGTCCGACGGCACCCTCGATCATCTGCTCAAGGCAGTGCCCCGCAGGCGGGCCAGGAAGCGGCAGGCGCTCGTGGGCGCGGCCGCCGCCGTGCTCCTGTTCGGTACGGCGATTCCTGCTTTCGTCCACGTCGCGGGGGCCGGCGGTACGGCTCAGGACCACGCCGTCAACGCCGGTCACGGCCAGCAGGCCCAGGGCGGCGCGGGCGGTGACACGAGCACGGGCGGCGCGGCAGGGCAGAAGAACGGCAAGCCCTCGGGCACGATGACCGGTGACGAGGGTGACCCCGGCAAGACGAAGGAGTCCGGCGGCTCCGAGTCGGCCGACCCCGAAGGCGGCGGTGCCGGCGGCGCCCTGGGTGGCGCCCTCGGCGGTGCCTTTGGCGGCACTCCCGGCGGCGTCCTGGGTGGCGCCTCCAGCTCCACGAACCCGTTCAGTGCCTCCTCACCCGTGTGCGACCCCGGCCAGCTCGGGATCACCGCCGCCGAGGCCGGCGAGCCGGACGGGGCGGGCAGGGTGTACGGGACTTTCCGCGTCGCCAACGTCTCGGGCAGCGACTGCGCGGTAACCGGCGCCGGATCCATCGGCTTCGAGGCGATGGGCGCGGCCGACCCCGGCAGGATCCAGGTCGTGGAGCACGTGTCGGGTGACCCGGCGTCCGGGCTGCCCGACCCGTCGCAGGAGGCCGCCGCGCTGCTGCTCGCGCCGAACACCTCCTACGAGGTGAGGTTCGCGTGGGTGCCCTCCGACACGTGTCCGGCCTCCGAGCCCACGCCTTCCCAGACGCCCGCACCTTCCGGGGACGACTCTTCGGAATCCTCGGACGAGAGCGGTGGTTCCGGCTCGGTCCCCGACGCGAAGACAGAAGCGGGATCCGGCGCGGAAACGGCGAATCTGGAGCCCCAGCTCCTCACCGAGGACGCCGCGGAGGACGGCAGCGTCTCCGTGTCGCACACCCCTGAGCCGGGCGCGTCGAGCGCGTCCGCGACGATTCCCAACGCCTGCGCGGGCACGATCTACCGAACGGGCGTCCTCAGCACTCCGTAGTGCCGCTCGTCGGCTGCGAGGACGGTCAGGCAGCGGTTTCCAGCCCGAGGGCCTCGTCCTTGACCGCCTCGACCTCGCGGCGCAGCAGCCGGAACCACATGAAGACCACGAACCCGGCGAAGACGAACCACTCACCGGTGTAGCCCAGGTTCTGGAACGCCTTGAGGTCGAGCCCGGTGTTCTGCGGCGCCGCCGCGGGTACGGGGAGCAGTCCGTCCGGCGCCCGGGCGACCGTGATCCACGCGTTGTACACCTCGTACGGGACGAGGTTGACCAGCGACGCGGCGCTGATCATGCCCAACTGGCCGTGCGGCAGGCCGACGCCCGTATGCACCACGCCGTCGCTGCCCGACGTCTCCGACGCCTGGAGCGCGCCGACCACGGTGACGTCGCCCTGCGGCGGCGCGGGCGCTTTCCTGCCCGGGGCCAGCCATCCGCGTACGACGGGCAGCGCCTTGCCGCCGTCCGTACGCAGCATGGTCAGGACGTACGAGCCGTTCTTGCCGTCCAGCTGCCGGTCGGGCACCAGGAACTGGTCCTCGTACCGTCCGCTCGCCGTGGCGTGCCGGCCTGAGGTCTCCTGGTCGACGGGCAGCAGCTTTCCGAGCGGCTCCGCTTCCCGATCGGCGGGATCGGGGCGCGCCTCGGCGGCCTTGTGCGTATCGACGCGGTCCTCGAAACGGCCGAGCTGCCAGGTCCCCATGAAGACGCAGAACGGGATCGCCAGCAGGACGAAGACATTGATTCCCCACCAGCGCGGAGTCACCAGAAACCGGTACACCCCTCCACGGTACGGAACCTTCGCCCACGGCTCGGCCCCGGGGCCCCGGCGGCCGGGGTCCGGAAGCGCGGCGACCGCTTCCGGGCCCTCGTCCGTGCGCGGCCGACCCCCTTGGCTGTCCCTGCGCCCGGGCACCGGCCTGTCGCCGCCTCGGGGCGGGGCCCGTACCTGCTTCAGAGCCCGAGAGCGGGCGCCTGAAGCAGGTAACCGCCATCCGTCACCCGCTACCCCAGATGCTTGGCCGCGAAGTCCAGCTCCAGCTGGACCTGCTTGATCCGCTCCTCCACCACGAGCGAGCCGTGGCCCGCGTCGTACCGGTACACCTCATGCGTGGCACCGCGCGCCGCGAGGCGGTCCACGTAATTCTCGACCTGGCGGATCGGGCAGCGCGGGTCGTTGACGCCTGCCGAGATGTACACCGGCGCGCGCACCGCGTCGACGTACGTCAGCGGCGACGACGCCTCGAACCTCTCGGGCACCTCCTCCGGCGTACCGCCCAGCAGCGTGCGGTCCATCGCCTTCAGGGCCTCCATCTCGTCGTGGTACGCCGTGACGTAGTCGGCGACCGGCACCGCGGCCAGCCCCACGGCCCAGGCTTCCGGCTGGACGCCCAGCCCGAGCAGCGTCAGATAGCCGCCCCACGACCCGCCCGCCAGCACCAGCTTCGCCGGGTCGGCGAGCCCGGAGGTCACGGCCCATTCCCGGACCGCCGCGATGTCCTCCAGCTCGATCAGCCCGATCCGGTGCTTGAGCGCGTCGGTCCAGGCCCGCCCGTAACCGGTGGAGCCGCGGTAGTTGACCCGTACGACCGCGTATCCGTGATCGACCCAGGCGGCCGGGCCGGCCGCGAAGGCGTCACTGTCGTGCCAGGTCGGGCCGCCGTGGATTTCGAAGACCGTGGGGAACGGACCCTCGCCGGCCGGCCGCTGCACCAGCGCGTGGACCCGGCCGCCGGGGCCCTCCACCCAGGCGTCCTCCACCGGCACCGACGCGGGCGCCTTCATCCCCGGTGGGTCGAGCACGACACCGCCCGCGGTGGAGCGCACCACTGGTGGCCGCGCGGCCGACGACCACAGATACTCCACGGTCCCGTCCGGCCTGGCGGTCGCGCCCGACACCGTCCCCGCAGGGGTCTCGACCTTCGTGAGCGCCTGCTCGGCGAAGTCGTAGCGCCACAGCTCACCGCGGGCCTCGAAACTGTGCGCCACCAACAGCCCGGAGCCGTCCGCGTACCACTCGGCGTTGACGTCGCCGGGCAGTTCGATCGCGAGCTCGGTCTGCTCGCCGGTCAGCGGATCCCAGACGATCGGCTCCCAGCGGCCACGCCGCTGATGTCGGATGAGCAGCCTGCTGTCCCCGGCCACCGGAGCGAAGCCCAGTACCTCGAGCCCCAGCTCACGCGTGCCGCCCTCGGTGTCGTCCAGCTCCGCCACCACAGAGCCGTCCAGCCGCAGCACCCGCACCGCGGAGTGCATCGCGTCCCCGTGCTCGGTGTGCTCGATCGCGAGCAGTGAACCGTCGTACGACAGGTCCCCCACCCCGGCCGACTCCCGGTGCCGGTAGATCTCGACCGGTGCCTCGCCCGGCCGTACGACATGGAGGGACGAGCCGTCCTCATCGGTCGACCGCCCGACGACCGCCGTGCCGTCCCGGCCGAGGGCGAGCCCGGCCGGATAGGAGGGAGCGAGCCCGGGCGCGGCGGGCTCGTCGGCGACTCCGTCCGGCCTCCCGCCGAACGGCTGCCGCATCCAGACCCCGAACTCGTCCCCGTCCGAGTCCGAGAACCACCAGATCGACTCACCGTCGGGCGAGAGGACCCCGTCCGTCGTCCCGTTCTGCCGGTCCGTCGCCTGCCGCTGCGCGCCGCTCGCCCGGTCCCACGCGTACAGCTCGTACGTCCCGGTCGCGTTCGACACGAACAGCGCGCGGTCAGGCGCGTCCTCCGCCCAGTCGGGCAGCGAAACCCGCGGCGCCCGGAAGCGCTTCTCCCACTCGGGCATCTCGGGCGCCGGGGCGGGCAACGAACCGTTGTTCTCAGTCATGCCCCCCATTCTGCGCCCGCCCTCGGACATCCCGACAGGGTCCCCTCACGCCTGTGGACAACTCCGCGGGCTCGGCTGCTTCACCGCGGCTGCCGGCTGCTTGCGCGCGACCGTCGTGTTCATCGCCGAGGAGATGTTCGCGGCCCACTCCCACGGCGCCGCCGTGCCGCCCGGGTCGGAGTTGAAGTACTCCCAGCCCGCGACGCCGCCGAAGTCCGCGTACGTGGAGGCGAGGGAGGAGACGGTCGACCTGAGGGTGTCCATCGGGACGTAGCCGCTGCCGCAGTTCGCCGCGTTCGTGAGCGTGCCCGCCACCACCTTCGAGGCGGGGACCACTCCGTGGTCCACGATGCCTTCGTAGCCGCTGGTGTTCGAGAGCGAGCCCCAGCCGCAGTAGAACTGCGCGTTGAACCAGCTGATGGACGACGCGCGGTCGCGGTAGAGGTCGTCGTAGCTGAAGCCGGACAGGTTGCCGCCGCCGTTCAGTGCCGTGGCGACGGGGGCCAGGGTGACCAGAAAGCCGGCGCCGAAGTCCGCGTGCAACTGGTCTATGACGCGTTCCACGCCCGGGAGGGACATCTGCTCCTCGACGTCGAGGTCTATGCCGTCGAGGTGGTGGGTGGAGATGACGTCTTTCAACATCGGGTAGTACGTGTCGAATTCGGTGTCCAGCCGCTGAAAGCTGCCCTGAGCCGCACCGCCGAGCATGCCCAGCACGTGCACGCCCTTGCTCTGCATGTCGCCCAGATCGCTCCACATCTGATCGAACTTGGCGTCGCTGGGCGGGTTGTCGTTGAGCGTCACGACGCCGTCGCCGTTGAGGTGAATGGCGCCGACGAGTACGTCCGTCGTGCCGGTGTTGTTGTCCGTGAGGGCCCGGGGGGACACATACGTACCGTTGTTGTACTGGGTCTGGTAGTAGACGACGACGCGTCTGTTCTCCGCGGCGCTCGCCGGCCCGGCCGCCGCGAGCGGCGCCGCGAGCCCGACGGCCGCGAGGGTCAGTGTGGTGATCAGTTTCCGCAAGCGCATGATCGTCTCCTTGTGGGGGGGGCATGACATAAAAGCGCTCCCGTACGTGCTCCACAAGGCCGCGTACGTCGTGATCGTGTGCGGCGGTGCCCCAGAAACCCCGGGCGGGGCAGGCCGTCGAACGGCCCGCCCCGCAGGGGTGATCGGTTGCTCAGGCGCCTCTGCGACGTCAGGCGCCTCCAGGACATCAGCGTCTGTCTACAGCGTGCGCTCCAGCCGGTCCGCCATCAGCTTGATGAAGCGGGACGGGTCGCTCAACTCGCCGCCGTCCGCCAGAAGGGCCATTCCGTAGAGGAGTTCGGCTGCCTCCGCGAGACTCGCGTCAGCCTCCCGCTCGGTGTGCGTCTTCTTCAGCCCGGTGACCAGCGGGTGGGTGGGGTTGAGTTCGAGGATGCGCTTGATCTCGGGCATCTCCTGGCCCATGGCGCGGTACATGTTCGCCAGGGTCGGGGTGACATCGTTCGTGTCCGAGACGATGCAGGCCGGCGAGACGGTGAGCCGCGACGAGAGCCGTACTTCTTTCACGCTCTCACTCAGTTCGGTCGTCATCCAGCTCAGCAGACCGGCGTAGTCCTGCTGCTGCTTCTCACGCTCGGCCTCGACCTCCTTCTTCTCCTCCTCGGTGTCGAGGTCGACCTCGCCCTTGGCGATCGACTGCAATTGCTTGCCATCGAATTCCGGAACGGACTGGACCCATACCTCGTCAACAGGATCGGTGAGAAGCAGCACTTCGAAGCCCTTGGCCTGGAAAGCCTCCATGTGGGGAGAACTCTCGATGGCCGAACGGGACTCGCCCGTCATGTAGAAGATGTGCTGCTGCCCCTCCTTCATACGCTCCACGTACTCCTGGAGGGTGGTCAGCCGCTCCTCGTCCTGCGTCGAGGCGAATGACGTGATACCGAGAATCGCGTCCCGGTTCTCGAAGTCGCTGAGGAGCCCTTCCTTGACGATCGGGCCGAACTCCTTCCAGAACGTCAGGTAGCGGTCCGGGCTGCCGGACATCAAGTCCTTCACCGTCGACAGCACCTTCTTCACCAGGCGGCGGTGCATCAACTGGATCTGACGGTCCTGCTGAAGGATTTCACGCGACACATTGAGCGAGAGGTCCTGCGCGTCGACGACACCCTTGATGAAGCGAAGATACTCGGGCATGAGCGCTTCGCAGTTGTCCATGATGAACACGCGCTTGACGTAGAGCTGAACTCCGCGCTTGTGCCCCTGGGTGTACAGGTCCTGCGACGCGTGGGACGGGATGAAAAGCAGCGCCTGGTATTCGAACGTACCTTCCGCCTGCATGCGGACGGTCTCCAGCGGATCGGACCAGTCGTGGCTGATGTGCTTGTACAGCTCGCTGTACTCGTCATCGGTCACCTCGTCCCTGGACCGGGCCCACAGCGCCTTCATCGAGTTGATCGTCTCGACCTCGGCGGAGGCTTCGCTCTCTTCCGCGGCCTCGGCGGGGGATTCGGAGCTCATCCGGATGGGCCACGTGATGAAGTCCGAATAACGCTTGACGATTTCCCGGATTTTCCACGAGGACGTGTAGTCGAAGAGCTGATCCTCGGTGTCCTCCGGCTTGAGCCGCAACGTGACAGACGTTCCTTGCGGCGCCTCGTCGACCGTCTCGACCGTATACGTACCCTCACCGCTGGACTCCCAGCGCGTGCCCTGGCTCTCTCCCGCGTGCCGGGTCAGCAGCGTGACTTCATCGGCGACCATGAAGCTGGAGTAGAAACCGACACCGAACTGTCCGATGAGTTCCTGCGAAGCCGTCGAGTCCTTGGCTTCCTTCAATTCCTTCAGGAATTTAGCGGTGCCGGAGTTCGCGATCGTTCCGATCAGCTGAACCACTTCGTCGTGCGACATCCCAATGCCGTTGTCACGTACGGTAAGGGTGCGCTGATCCCTGTCCACCTCGATGGCGATGTGGAGATCGGATGTGTCGGCCTTCAGCTCGCTGTTGCGGAGAGACTCCAGCCGCAACTTGTCCAGCGCGTCAGAGGAGTTGGAAATGAGCTCGCGAAGGAAAACGTCTTTGTTCGAATAGATGGAATGAATCATCATCTGCAGGAGTTGACGCGCTTCTACCTGAAACTCGAATGTCTCGGCCGGCATATGTACGGATCCCTTTCCACAGTAAAACGGCTGCGCCAATGCGGTGAGCTGATCCACATCGTATCGAGCCGGTACGACCGCATGGGACCTGTCCCAGGACGGGCAGCCGGAGCGACTCCCTCGCCCATGGCTGACAGAGCGGGCTTCATCCGAGAGTGAAGTAGCGCAGCCAGATGTAGACAGCTGAGATCGCCAGGGTGGCCGCCGTGACGACGAGCCCGTACTTGGTGAATTGCCAGAAGGAGATGCGGGTGCCATTGCGTTCGGCGATGCCGAGCACGACGACGTTCGCGCTGGCACCGATCGCGGTGGCGTTGCCGCCGAGGTCGGCGCCCAGGGCGAGGGCCCACCACATGACGTGGTCGCTGTCGCCGCCCAAGCTGTGTACGAGGTCGGCCGTGATGGGCGCCATCGTGGCAACATAGGGGATGTTGTCGACAATTCCGGACAGAACGCCGGAGGCGACAAGGATCAGCAGGGAGCCGCCTTGCTCGTTGTCGCCGACCGCGTTGGCGAGGGCTTTGGAGACTTCGCCGATGACACCGGTGTCGATGAGACCGCCGATCATGATGAACAGTCCGGCGAAGAACGCGAGGGTGGGCCACTCGACCTCGGCCAGGACCTCACCGGTCTCGACGGTGGAGACGGCGACGAGCAGACCGGCTCCGAGGAGTGCGACGATGCTCGGTTCGAAGTGCAGTACGGGGTGCAGGACGAACCCGATGATGACCAGAGCCAGCACGCTCAGACCCTGGATGAGCAAGCGCGGGTCGCGGATGGCTTCCTTCTCCTCCAGTTCCATGATTTCCGCCGCACGGTCTTCGTCGTAGCGGAAGGATTTACGGAAGAGGAAGCGGCAGATCGCAATGAGCACGAGTGTCAGCAGGGCTGACAGCGGCGCCAGATGGACGATGAAGTCGTTGAAGTTCAGGCCGGCGCGGCTGGCGATGATGATGTTGGGCGGGTCGCCGACCAGGGTGGCGGTGCCGCCGATGTTCGACGCGAGTACCTCGGCGATCAGGAACGGCGCGACGGGCAGAGCGAGCCGGTCGCAGACCAGCAGAGTGACGGGTGCGATCAGCAGCACCGTGGTGACGTTGTCCAGCAGGGCCGAGGCCACCGCGGTGATGATGATCAGCATGGCCATGACCCGGAAGGGCTTGGCTTTCGCCTTCTTCACGGACCAGATGGCCAGGTACTCGAAGAGGCCGGTCTTCTTCAGTACCCCGACGATCACCATCATGCCCAGGAGCAGGAAGATGACGTTCCAGTCGATGCCGGAGTCCTCGGAGTAGAACGCGGAGGCATCATCCGTCGCGCCTATCGCGAGCATCAGGCCCGCGCCGCCCAGTGCCGCGGCGACGCGGTGGACCTTCTCACTGATGATCAGGGCATACGTGCCGACGAAGACGGCGATCGCTGCCCAACTGTGCCAGTCACTCACATGGTCTCCAACTAGGGGTTTTCAATAAGCTGATGGAGCAGGTGGGAGGCGGTGATCACCCCCAGCAGACGGGTGCCCCGCTCGTCCTTTTCGGCCACCGCCACGAGGGGGCTGTGGGCCTGAGCCATCAGGGCGGCGACTTCCAGGGCGGTGTCTTCGGGGGCGGCGACGGGCGGTGGGCCGGCCTTGGCGGGGAGGCAGTCGCCCACGCTCCGGCCGGCCAGAGCGTGGCCCAACCGGTCGGCGTGCTTCTCGTCGATGACCGCGGCGAGGGTGGGGTCCTCGATCACGTAGGCAGGCACGAGTACCTTGACCAGCTGTGACGCGGGCAGGACCGCCACGGGGGCTCCCGCCCGGTCCACCACCATCAGGGCAGGCAGTTTCTGTTCCGCCATCAGGCGGGCGGCGTCCAGAGCGTCGCTGTCGATCAGGACCGTCTCGTACTCCGCTGCGAGATCACGTGCGCGCAAGGTCGTCTCCCTTTTGCCGGCGCTGGCTGTCCTCGGGGTCATCGTCGGCATCCGGGATTCCCACGAGGTCATTGACGTGGAACATACGGGCAACCGGCACATCGGTGCTGCTGTGCGCAACGATCGAGAAGGCGATGCACACGGCGACGAGCGTGTACGCCTGCTCGGCGTGCGGAATACCTGACTGGAGCACCAGCAGCCCGTAGACCACAGAAGCGAAGCCCTTCGGCCCGAACCAGGCCGCGGCCAGCTTTTCCCGTCGGTCGATCCCTGTCCCGATCAGGGAGAGCAGCAGGGACGCCGGGCGGATGACCACGATCGCCAGCACCACGGCCACATACCCGCCGAGCGGGAGATCCCCGAAGAGACGCGGGGTGAGCAGCGCGCCGAAAACCAACAGCGCGGCGAACTTGGCCAGTTCGGCGAGCGATTCGCCGAGGGGTTCGAAGGCGCGTTTGGCCTCGGGGGATACGGAGGCGAGGACCGCGCCGGCGGAGAACGCGGCGAGGTAGGGGTTGGCGTCGGTCAGATGGCACAGGGCGTAGAGCGTGATGCCGGTGGCCAGCGGCAGCAGCGGCTGTAGTTTGGGCTCCGCCCCGAGCAGCGGGAGCCGGGTGACGGCGTTGATGACGAGCGGGATCACGACGCCCAGGACCAGACCGAGAGCCAGCTCGACACCGATCTTCGAAGGTGACGCCTCCGCGTGGGCACCTGCCACCGGGCCTGCGGCGGCGATCAACAGCAGCACGACAGGCAGGGCGAGCCCGTCGTTCACGCCGCTTTCCACGTTCAGCAGCTGGCGCAGCCGGGCCGGCACCTCCTTGCGCCCCACGATCGCCGAGGCGAACACCGGGTCGGTCGGTGCCAGTACGGCACCGACCAGGAACGACGTCGTCCAGTCCAGTCCCACGAGGTAGTGGGTCACCAGTGCCATGAAGACAAACGCGAGTGGCATGCCCAGGCCCAGTGCGCGTGCCGGGTTCCTCCAGGCGCGACGCAGCGCGGGGAAGGACACGTGCATGCCATCGGTGAACAGCACGGCGAAGAGTGCGAGATCGGCGGTTACGGACACGATGCCGCTGTCCGGCGTGATGTGGATCAGCCCGAGGGCGCCGTCGCTGACAAGAGCGCCGCCGGCGAGGAAGAGGAACGAGGTGGAGAGCACAGTACGGGCGGCGAGTCCGGACAACAGGACCGCCACCAGCAGGGCGACACCGAATACGGCGATGAGTACCACGAGATCAGGCCCCCGATCGGCAGAGCTCTGAGCCGGAGATCCTTGGAGCGGATCCCCTTGCTCGCCGACCAGACTTCCCGGCACACCGTGGTGAACCGTACAGGCTCTCTACGCGTCCTTGACAGCCCAGTTGTTCGCAGAGGTGCAGGGTGCAGTCCTGCCGGTACGGAAATGTCCCGGACTGCCCTGTGCTGACCCCGTCCCGTGCGCCGGCAGCCCTCTCAGCTCCTCCCTCGCCACTGGCGAAGACCGTCTCAACCGTCCGCGGTTCCGTCTGATGGCGGCCTTCCGGCCCACAGGACAGCCAAACTCGCTGTCCTGCCCTGGTCGGCCATGAACGCGGCTGCCGGGTGGTCTTCCGCTTGCACGGAGATCTTGGGCGCCTTCTCGCTCACGGACGAAGCGGGTCGCGCACGTAACCGCAGCCTCGCGGATTCTCGGCAACACTGGGCGCGATGTCTCGGTGGGCCCCATGGCACCTGGTACGACGGCTGTATCTACCCGGAGAGCACCGAACGGCTGGGTACGGCCCTGGGCACGATCAAGACTCGGATGCGAGACGGACTGATCTGACTTCGCGATCGCCCCGGCACCGCCTGATCTCGCTGCCCGGATCCGGGCGTCTTCCTGGCTGGACGGGTGGGGCCCGACACCGCCCATCGGAGATTGCGCGCCGGGGAGGAGTCGACCAAGACCTGACCCCGAGTGGACCCCTCGGGAACTCCGGCACAGCTTCGTGTCACTGCTCTCGGACCACGGCATCCCGCTGGAGCGGAGCGCGATGCTTGTGGGACACAGCAGCCAGGCGACGACGGAGGCCGTCTACCGCAAGCAGCTCCGTCCCGTGATCACGCAGGGGGCGGACGGAGGTCATGGACGGGATGTTTGGATTCGAGTCCGGCCCCGGTGACGGAGAGGGCTGATCAGGAGCCTCTGGCCCCCTGTTTGGCCCCTGGGCACGACGGAGGCCCATTCGCAATCAAGCGAATGGGCCTCTGGCCTGTGTCGGGGTGGCGGGATTTGAACCCACGACCTCTTCGTCCCGAACGAAGCGCGCTACCAAGCTGCGCTACACCCCGATGCCGCCCATTGTCCCGGCGACATCGATTACTTTAGCCCACCGCTCGCCGGAGACGAAATCCGGTTTCGGGGGTGCCGGGGGCGGCCGGGGCGGTGAGGCGTGGGGGTGGTCAGGGGCGGGCGGTCAGGGTGAGCAGCGTGGCTTCCGGGGGGCAGGCGAAGCGGACGGGGGTGTAGCGGTTCGTGCCGCAGCCAGCTGAGACGTGCAGGTAGGACGTGTGGCCGTCGGCGCGGTGGGTCGAGAGGCCCTTGACGCGGTCTGTGTCCAGGTCGCAGTTGGTGACCAGGGCGCCGTAGAAGGGGATGCACAACTGCCCGCCGTGGGTGTGGCCCGCCAGGATCAGGGGGTAGCCGTCGGCCGTGAAGGAGTCCAGGGCGCGCAGGTACGGGGCGTGGACCACGCCGATGGAGAAGTCCGCGTCCGATTCGGGCCCGCCCGCGACCCTCTCGTACCTGTCCCGCTTGATGTGGGGGTCGTCGACGCCGGTGAAGGCGAGTTCCAGGCCGTCGAGCTTGAGCCGGCCGCGGGTGTTCGTGAGGCCGATCCAGCCCGCCGAGTCGAAGGCGTCGCGCATCGGCTCCCACGGGTTGTGGATGGCGGCGACGGCCGGGGCGTTGCCGTTGAGGCCGTGGCGGCCCTGGGCCTTCTCAAGGAGGTAGCGGGCCGGGTTGCGCAGCTTGGGGCCGTAGTAGTCGTTCGAGCCGAAGACGTAGACGCCCGGGAACTCCATCAGCGGGCCCAGCGCGTCCAGCACCTCGGGGACGCCCTCCGGGTCGGAGAGGTTGTCGCCGGTGTTGACCACGAAATCGGGGCGCAGGCCGGCCAGCGACTGGAGCCAGCGCTGCTTCTTGAGCTGTCCGCTCACCATGTGGATGTCGGACACCTGGAGGACGCGCAGATCGCGCATGCCGGGCGGCAGCACGGGCACGGTGACCCGCCGGAGCCGGAATGAGCGGGCTTCGAACCCGGCTGCGTAGGCGATACCCGCGGCGCCGACCGCCGCGATGGACAGGGGTACTCCGTAGCGTGCGCGCATCTGCCCATCGTCGCAGACGTCCTGCCGGACGTCGTACGCGGTACGTGAGGGTGTGCGGGCGTCCGGCGGGGCGCCGTACCGGGGGCGTACGGCTCCGCCCGGATGGGAAACCAGAGGGGAATGCGGGTGGGAAGCCGCAGAGAAGCCGGGTGGGAAATCCGTGGGCGGGTACGGCGGTGTACCTGCCACACTTGCCCCATGACCAGCCTCAAGACCAAGCTGCACAACGACCTCACCGACTCCATCAGGGCACGCGACGAGCTGCGCTCCGCCACGCTCCGGCTGACCCTCTCCGCGATCTCCAAGGAGGAGGTCTCGGGCGAGACGGCGCGCGAGCTCTCCGACGACGAGGTGCAGAAGGTGATCGCCAGGGAGGCGAAGAAGCGCCGTGAGGCCGCCGAGGCGTTCGCGCAGGGCGGGCGGACCGAGCAGGCCGAGCGTGAGAGGGCGGAGGGCGTCCTGCTCGACGCCTACCTGCCGCAGCAGCTGAGTGACGAGGAGCTGGACGCGATCGTCGCGCAGGCCGTCGAGGAGGCGAAGGCGGGCGGCGCCGAGGGACCGCGCGCGATGGGCGCCGTCATGAAGATCGTGAAGCCGAAGGTGGCGGGTCTCGCCGAGGGCGGCCGCGTCGCCGCCGCCGTGAAGCGGCTCCTCGCCGGATGATGCCCTGAGGGTGACGCGGAGGCGCCCGGCCGGTCATATGACCAGCCGGGCGCCTTCGCGTTTTCAGTTGTCGACGGTCGTTACCGGAACGCAGGCGGTCGTTACGGGAAGATCCCGCCGCCGTCGCCTCCGCCGTCGCCGCCCCAGCCGGGCGGGAGCGAGATGCCGCCGGGGCCCGGCCTGCCCCCGCCGTTCCGGCCGCCGTCGCCACCGGGCTTTCCGTCGCCCGGGTCGCCCTGCCCGGCCTGGTTGTCGCCGCCGTCGCCCGGCTTTCCGTGGTCCTTGCCGCCCTTCGGCGCGTCCGGGATGTTCACGGTCGTGAAGCCGGGAGCCTCCTTGCCGTCCAGCGCGCCGTTCATGGCGTCCCGCCAGATCGGTCCCGGAGTGTCACCACCGAAGACCAGGTCGTGGTAAACGCCGCCGATCGTGATGTTCTGCATCTCGACCTGCTGGGAGGCGCTGCCGACCCAGACCGCGCCGGACATGTTCGGGGTGTAGCCGACGAACCACGCGTTCTTCCGCTCGTCCGTCGTACCCGTCTTGCCCGCGTTGTCGCGGCTCGTCAGACCCGCCTTGTCACCGGTACCCGAGTCGACCACGCCCTTCAGCAGGGTGTTGATCGTGTCGGCGGTGGTCTCGGGCATCGCGCGGCTGCACTTCGACTTCGGTACCGGCATCGGCTTCTTGTCCGGGCCCGTGATCGCCTCGATGGCGATCGGGGTGCAGTACATACCGCGGTCCGCGAAAGCCGCGTACGCCGTGGCCATCGTCAGCGGCGCGATGCCCTGCGAGCCCAGGGTGAGCGCGGACGGTGACTCCGGGAGCTTCTTGCCGTCGCCCTGGACGACGCCGAGCTTGTCGATCGTCTCCGTCACCGGGCAGAGGCCGACCTGTCCGATCATCTGTACGAAGTAGGTGTTGATCGACTTGGCCATGGCCTCCTTGAGCGAGTACGGCCCCTTCTCGGACTCGTTCTCGTTCTCGGCCTCGGCCCCCTCCACGTTGACCCACGGCTTGCCGCCGCAGGTCGCGATCGACTGCGGGTACGGCATCTTGTACGGCGACGGGTAGACCTGAGTCGCCGGTACGCCGCGCTCGATGGCGGCCGTCGCGAGGAAGGGCTTGAAGGTCGACCCCGTCGGGAAGCCGTAGTTGGAGCCGCCCATGTCGTGGTTGACCGAGAAGTTGATCTGCGTCTCGTCCTTGCCGAAGCCGTACGGCTTCGACTGACCCATGCCGAGGATCTTGCCGGTGCCCGGCTCGACGAGGGTGACGGCCGTGGCGACCGTGTCGCTCTGGTTGACGTGGGCCTTGATCGACTCCTGCGTCGAGGCCTGCGCCTTCGGGTCCAGCGTCGTGCGGATGGTCAGACCGCCCTGATTCCAGACCTTGGCGCGCTCTTCGCGGGTCTTGCCGTAGACCGGGCTGTTCAGGAAGGCCTGGCGTACGTAGTCGCAGAAGAAGCCCGCCCCGCTGACCGCCGTGATGCAGCCGTTCTTCGGCTTGCTCACATCGAGCTTGATCGGGGTGGCGATGGCGCGGTCGGCTTCCGCCTGGGAGATGTCCTTGACGGCGGCCATCCGCTGCAGCACGGTGTTGCGCCGCTTGGTCGCCTCTTCCACGTTGTTGACGGGGTCGTAGCGGCTCGGCGACTGGACGGTGCCCGCCAGCATCGCCGCCTCCTCCAGCTTCAGGTCCTTGGCCGGCTTGGAGAAGTAGCGCTGGGACGCCGCCTCGACACCGTAGGCCTGCTGCCCGAAGAAGGTGATGTTCAGGTAGTTCTCAAGGATTTTCTTCTTACCGAGCTCCTCCTCGACCTGGATCGCGTATTTGAGTTCCTGGATCTTGCGGCCCGGCGTCTGCGCGACGGCCTGGGCGACCTTGTCCGGGTCGTCGCCGGCCTCTTCCACGAAGACGTTCTTCACGTACTGCTGTGTCAGCGTCGAGGCGCCCTGTGCGACGCCGCCCTCCTGGGCGTTGCGGTTGATCGCGCGCAACACGCCCTTGAGGTCGATCGCTCCGTGCTCGTAGAAGCGGGAGTCCTCGATCGCGACGATCGCCTTCTGCATGTACGGAGAGATGTCCTTGAGCGGCACGACGGTGCGGTCGCGCGAGTAGACCGTGGCGATCCGGCCGCCCTGCGAGTCCAGGATCGACGTGCGCTGACTCAGCGGAGGGGTCTTGAGGTTGGCCGGGATTTCGTCGAAGCCCTGGACCGTGCCCTTGGCCGCGAGCCCCAGGGCTCCGGCGGCGGGAAGGGCGATTCCTGCCAGCACCGCTCCCGCGAGCACACTGACACCGAGGAACTTGGCGGCCTGCTGGGTCCCGGTCAGACCCCCGCCCGAGCGCTTCTTTGGCATAGGGGCAGCCTACGTTCTCATTTGCGGGACACACGTCAATGCTCTGGCCTAAGCTGCACTCAGCTGTCACAAGAGCGCGGTCGTGCATCACGCGTGCATCAAGGTCCGAGTCGCTGTCCCGGTCCTCTTCCGCACCTTTTCCGCACCCCCCTTTCGCATTTCCTCCCGGCCTCACGCACTGCCCTCTCTCCGACATGAACACCCGGTGAACCCGAACCACCGGAAAGTCGTGTCCGAATTGATGCTGTACGACCGTCATTGTCCGTTCCGAAGTGGTTGAACTGCCCCACTCTGTCGGGTTGCTCCTCTATGTCCTCGGCTCACTCCTCTGGGTGATCTGCCGCGTACGCATAGTCCGTTCGGGCCATTCAAGATTGGGCCCGAGGGGGGTGTTGCGCTGTGCGCACCTTCCGTAACGTCCTCAACTGGCAGCGGTGAATATGCCGCTTCCGCCGTGGGGGAGCCTCGATTCGGGAGAGGACGGCGCCGGCATGGGCTGGGTTACCGACTGGAGTGCGCAGGCAGCCTGCCGCACTACCGATCCGGATGATCTGTTCGTTCAAGGTGCAGCGCAGAACAGGGCCAAGGCGGTGTGCACCGGATGTCCGGTGCGGACCGAATGCCTGGCCGACGCGCTGGACAACCACGTCGAATTCGGCGTGTGGGGTGGGATGACCGAGCGGGAACGCCGCGCGCTTCTGCGCAGGCGGCCCACCGTCACATCGTGGCGGCGGCTGCTTGAGACGGCTCGTACGGAGTACGAGCGGAGCGTGGGCATTCTTCCCGTGGGCTTGGAGGACGACGAGACGTACGAGACGTACGCGGCCGTCGGGTAGCACTCCGCGCCCGCGAGGCGCGGCGGTGGCGGCGGTGACGCTTCGGTTGGTGGTCCGGTGAGGACCTGCCGGTGATCATGCTTGTCCAGCGTCGAAGTGCGCCTCCCGCCAGCGCTGTTGCGGCCTGGCCGGTCGCGCCGCCAGGCTCCCGCACGCCTTTTCGACGCCCTTCTGCTGAATCGGTTCTGCTGGCGGGAGCGGCCAATCCGCGCTGGTCAGCCCGTGGAACGGCCGGTCGCCAGGCGCTCGCCGATCGCCCTGAGTCCCGCCAGGTCGTGCACGTCTCCCGGCAGGGCGGGCACGTCGGTCACCGCGACCTCGGGGTGCAGTGAGGTGAAGCGGTCGCGCGTGCGCCGCTCATGCGCGAGCACCTGCATGCGCTCGGCGTGAAGGTGCAGCAGCCCCGCCGTCAGTTGTTCCACGGTTGTGACAGAAGAGGTCTCCGGCGCGGGCGTGACTGAAGGTGCATCTGCGACAGATGCGGATGGGGGGGACATCGGCTGGGAGGACCGACTCTCGGGGGATCCGGCTTCTGCTTCTGTGATTTCTTCCGCTTCTCCGGTGTCCGCGGACTCCCCGGCCGCCCGCACCTCGGTGGCTTCGGGAGAGGAGTACACCGGGGTGGCGGGGTCACCAGCCGCGGCGGTGTCACCGACAGGAGCTTTCCCGGGCTCCTGATCCACAATGCGGCCCTCTTCAAGATTTTCCGCGGCGGCCTGCGCCCGCTCGGCCGACAGCCGGGCGGCGCCGCTGCTGTGCACCCGGTTGAGAACGAGACCCGCGAGAGGCATCCCCTCGGCCGCGAGCCGTTCCACGAAGTACGCCGCCTCACGCAGCGCGTCCCGCTCCGGGGCCGCCACCACGAGAAAGGCCGTGCCCGGCGCCTGGAGCAAGCGGTACGTCGCGTCAGCGCGCGTACGGAAACCGCCGAACATCGTGTCCATCGCGGCCACGAACGTCTGCACATCACGCAGGAATTGGCCGCCCAGCAGCTTCCCGAGCGTGCCGGTCATCATCGACATACCGACGTTCAGAAATTTCATCCCCGCGCGACCGCCCACCTTCGCAGGGGCCATCAGCAGCCTGATGAACTTCCCGTCGAGGAAGGAGCCGAGCCGTTTCGGCGCGTCCAGGAAGTCCAGCGCCGAACGCGAGGGAGGGGTGTCGACCACGATCAGATCCCACTCGTCACGCGCCCGCAGCTGCCCCAGCTTCTCCATCGCCATGTACTCCTGCGTGCCCGCGAAACCGGCTGACAGGGACTGGTAGAAGGGGTTCTCCAGAATGGCGCGTGCGCGGTCCTTGTCCGCGTGACCTTCGACGATCTCGTCGAAGGTCCGTTTCATGTCGAGCATCATCGCGTACAGCTCACCGGGGCCCTCGACGCCCCGCACCCGCCGGGGCGTGTTGTCGAGGGAGTCGATCCCCATCGACTGGGCCAGCCTGCGCGCGGGGTCGATGGTGAGGACGACCACCTTGCGGCCGCGCTCGGCCGCCCGTACCCCGAGAGCCGCCGCGGTCGTCGTCTTGCCGACCCCGCCGGAACCGCAGCACACGATGATGCGCGTGGCGGGGTCGTCGAGCAGCGGATCGATCTCCAGCGGGGCAGCCGCCGAGTCCAGCTTCATGAGGCCTTCCCGAGGTCGCGCAGCACTCCCGCGAGCTTGTAGAGACCGGCAAGGTCCATTCCCTCGCCGAGCAGGGGGAGTTCGTACGTGGGCAGCTCCAGCTTCCTGAGGACGGCGCGCTGCTCGCGCTCCAGCTCCACGCGCTGGGCGTGCTCCGCGGCCTGTTCGAGGAGCGGCCCCACCAGCTTCGTGGGCGCGGGCAGACCGGCCGCCGCGAGCGCTTTGGCCACCTCCTTGCGGTGGCCGCCGGCCGCGGCGCTCACGGCCGCCTCATCGAGGAGATGCGGGCGCACCATGTTCACGATCACCTTGCCGACGGGCAGCTCGGCCGCCCGCAGCTCGGCCACACCGTCCGCGGTCTCCTGGACCGGCATCTCCTCCAGCTGCGTCACCAGATGGACCGCCGTCTGCCGCGATTTCAGGACGCGCATCACGGCCTGTGCCTGGTTGTGTATCGGGCCGATCTTCGCGAGCCCGGCCACCTCGTCGTTGACGTTCAGGAAGCGGGTGATGCGGCCGGTGGGCGGGGCGTCCATCACGACGTAGTCGTACGTGAAACGCCCCTGCTTGTCGCGGCGCCGCACGGCCTCGCACGCCTTGCCGGTCAGCAGCACGTCCCTGACGCCCGGCGCGATCGTCGTGGCGAAGTCGATCGCGCCTATCTTCTTGAGCGCCCGGCCGGCGCTGCCCAGCTTGTAGAACATCTGGAGGTAGTCGAGGAGCGCGCGCTCGGCGTCGATGGCCAGCGCGTACACCTCACCGCCGCCCGAGGCGACAGCGATCTTGCGCTCCTCATAAGGAAGTGCCTCCGTCTCGAAGAGCTGCGCGATGCCTTGCCTGCCCTCGACCTCGACGAGGAGGGTGCGCTTGCCCTCCGTCGCGAGGGCGAGCGCGAGGGCGGCGGCGACCGTTGTCTTACCGGTCCCGCCCTTGCCGCTGACGACCTGGAGCCTGCTCACACATTCGAGCCTAACCAGTAAGGCCACGGGCTACGCACGAGGCTGCCACGCGGTACGGATACAGTCGGGTCCATGACCAAGTGGGAATACGCGACCGTGCCGCTTCTCGTGCACGCGACGAAGCAGATCCTGGACACCTGGGGCGAGGACGGCTGGGAGCTCGTCCAGGTCGTTCCCGGGCCGAACAACCCTGAGCAGTTGGTGGCCTACCTGAAGCGGGAGAAGTCCGCATGAGTGAGGCTGCCGGGGCCGTCGAGAGCGCCCTCGCCGAGCTGGGACTGAGCCTGCCGGAGGTCGTACCGCCGCTGGCGTCGTACCAGCCCGCCGTGCGGACCGGCCTGTACGTCTACACCTCGGGCCAGCTCCCGATGGTGAACGGCAAGCTCCCGGTGACCGGCAAGGTCGGCGCCGAGGTCACCCCCGAGGAGGCCAAGGAGCTGGCGCGCACCTGCGCGCTGAACGCCCTGGCCGCCGTGAAATCCGTCGTCGGCGACCTGGACCGCATCGCGCGTGTCGTGAAGGTCGTGGGCTTCGTCGCCTCCGCCGCGGACTTCACCGGCCAGCCCGGGGTCATCAACGGTGCGAGTGAGCTGCTCGGCCAGGCCCTCGGCGACAAGGGCGTGCACGCGCGCAGCGCGGTGGGCGTCGCGGTGCTGCCGCTGGACGCGCCGGTCGAAGTCGAGATCCAGGTGGAGCTGACCGAGGACTGAGCGCCGAAGGCGTGACGGAGATCCCGCGTGGTGCGTACGCACCACGCGGGATCTCTCTTTTATGGGGCCGGATTGTGGCGTGTTACCGCCATTCGTGACAGGGGGGCGCGCACCACCTGCCTCTCGAACATCCGCGCGTCAGCGCATAGCATCCGGCCATGCCCAATGGTCAGTGGTACCCGCCCGAATGGCCCGAGCGGATTCGCGCCCTTGCCGCGGGGGAGATCGCGGCGGTGGTTCCGCGCCGGTCGGCGACGGTCATGCTCCTCAGGGACGAGACGGCCGCCGCTTCCGGCGGATCTCCCGGCGGCGCTTCAGGTCCCGCTGTCCACATGCTGCGGCGGCAGGCGTCCATGGCCTTCGCCGCGGGCGCCTACGTCTATCCCGGCGGTGGCGTCGACCCGCGGGACCACGACCGGCTCGTCCGCTGGGCGGGCCCGGACCGTGACGCATGGGCACACCGCCTCGGTGTCGACGCCGCTTCGGCGCAGGCCATCGTGTGCGCGGCCGTCCGGGAGACCTACGAGGAGTCGGGCGTCCTGCTCGCGGGGGAGAGCGCCGAAACCGTCGTCGACGACACCACGGGCGACGACTGGGAGGCCGACCGGCTCGCACTGGTCGGCCACGAACTGTCCTTCGCGGACTTCCTCGACCGGCGGCGGCTCGTACTGCGCAGCGATCTGCTGGGTGCCTGGGCCCGCTGGATCACACCGGAGTTCGAGCCCCGCCGCTACGACACCTGGTTCTTCGTAGCCGCGCTGCCCACGGGCCAGCGGACGCGGAACGCCTCGACGGAGGCGGACCGGACGGTGTGGATCAGGCCGGCGGAGGCGAGGGAGGCGTACGACAGGGGTGAGCTGCTGATGATGCCGCCGACCGTCTCGACGCTGCGCGGCCTCGAACCGTACGGCTCGGCCGCCGAGGCGCTCGCGGCAGCGGGAGGCCGCGATCTGGCGCCGGTCCTGGCAGAGGCCCGGCTGGAGGGCGGGGAGCTGGTTCTGAGCTGGCCTGGCCATGACGAATTCACCAAGCGAATCGATCCTGCCGGGGCGGTCGCCCCGGCAGAACCGGCTGGTTCCGATGAAGCGGCTGGTTCCGCTCAGCCGGCTGCTTCCGCTTCCGCGCACCGCTCGGCTTCCGTGCACCACTCGACTTCTGGGCAACGCTCCGAGGGAGGCCCGCGATGACCGACGCAGCCGCTCTGCCCGGCCAGCCGCGCGGCGGGGCGCTGTCAGGTGCCGCGAGCGTGCGTGCCGTCAACGTCCTCGCGCCCAATGCCTCCCCGATGACCCTGGACGGCACGAACACGTGGATCGTCTCCGAGCCGGACTCCGGCCTCGCGGTCGTCATCGACCCCGGCCCGCTGGACGACGTACACCTCAAGGCGGTCATCGCCACCGCCGAGAGGGCCGGGAAGCGGATCGCGCTGACCCTGCTCACCCATGGCCACGCGGACCATGCGGAAGGCGCCGCGCGCTTCGCCGCCCTGACGCGTACCGGCGTCCGCGCCCTGGACCCGGCGCTGCGGCTCGGCGACGAGGGCCTGGCGGGCGGGGATGTCATCACGACAGGCGGCCTCGAACTGCGCGTCGTGCCCACCCCGGGGCACACGGCCGACTCGCTCTCCTTCCACCTGCCCGCCGACCGGGCGATCCTGACCGGCGACACGGTCCTCGGCCGGGGCACGACGCTCGTGGCCCACCCCGACGGGCGCCTCGGCGACTACCTCGACTCGCTCCGCCGCCTGCGTTCGCTCACGGTCGACGACGGTGTCGATACGGTGCTCCCGGGCCACGGCCCGGTGCTGGAGGACGCCCAGGGCGCGGTCGAGTTCTACCTGGCCCACCGCGCGAACCGTCTCGCCCAGGTGGAAACGGCGGTCGAGGACGGCCACCGGACCGCGTCCGAGGTGGTGGCGCATGTCTACGCGGCGGTGGACAGGTCGCTCTGGCCGGCGGCGGAGATGTCCGTACGGGCGCAGTTGGCGTACCTGAGCGAGCACGGGCTCATCTAGCCGCTTCAGAGGTCCCGTCGGCCCCGGAACGGCGTCCGGCCCTGTTCCCCTTCCGCGTTCGGAGAAGGGGAACAGGGCCGGACCGAGGGGCAGCGCGAATGCGCGGACCGAGGGTCAGCGCGAACGCTTCGCGAGGCGCTCCACGTCCAGCAGGATCACGGCGCGTGCTTCCAGCCGCAGCCAGCCGCGCTGCGCGAAGTCGGCCAGGGCCTTGTTGACCGTCTCCCGGGACGCGCCGACCAGCTGGGCCAGCTCTTCCTGGGTCAGGTCATGGACGACGTGGATGCCCTCCTCCGACTGCACACCGAAGCGGCGCGACAGGTCGAGGAGCGCGCGGGCCACGCGGCCCGGAACGTCGGAGAAGACCAGGTCGGACATCTGGTCGTTCGTCTTGCGCAGCCTGCGGGCGACGGCGCGCAGAAGGGCCGTGGCCACCTCCGGGCGTGCGTTCAGCCAGGGCTGGAGGTCGGGGTGGCCGAGGCCGAGAAGCTTGACCTCGGTGAGCGCGCTCGCCGTGGCGGTGCGCGGGCCGGGGTCGAACAGCGACAGCTCGCCGATCAGCTCACCGGGGCCCAGGACCGCCAGCATGTTCTCGCGGCCGTCGGGGGAGGTGCGGTGCAGCTTGACCTTGCCTTCAGTGACCACATAGAGGCGGTCGCCGGGGTCGCCCTCGTGGAAGAGAGCGTCACCGCGGGCGAGCGTCGCTTCACTCATCGATGCGCGCAGCTCCGAGGCCTGCTCGTCGTCGAGCGCCGCGAAGAGCGGGGCACGCCGCAGAACGTCGTCCACGTGTTCTCTCCTTGTCGACCTGCTCAGGGGACCGTGATCCCCATGATGCCGTACGTGCTGCGTCTTTCCGGGTGGCCCGTGATCACACGGCTGCTTCACCGTCTGCGGGGCCTCCGGTTGCCTGGCTCATTGACCGCCTGATGAAACATGCGATCAGTCACAAGTTTGACGTACAACTGTGCTGGAGAGTGCCCTGGGGGCCGAATCGAGTGGTCGTCGGCCGGGGCCCGGCCGTATGTCACTGCTGGGCTCTACGCTGGCCGGGTGTCCAATTCGCGGGTGAGAGCGCAGGCCAAGGGGGCGGAACGGGTGTCCGGAGAGCGTGATTCCGCTGTAGGCGAACAGCCCCCGGCGAAACCGAAAAAAGCCGCAAAAGGTCCAACGGGCGAGGCCTCGGATTCCCGGCTCGCCGCATCGGGGAAACAGCCCACCGAATCGGCGAAACGGCCGGCCGGCGCCAAACCGTCGGCGGGCGCCACACCGGAGTCGAGGCTGACGATGGTCCGCCGGGCGCGCCGGATCAATCGGGAGCTGGCCGAGGTTTATCCGTACGCCCACCCGGAGCTGGACTTCCGTAACCCCTTCGAGCTGCTGGTGGCGACGGTCCTCTCCGCCCAGACGACGGATCTGCGGGTCAACCAGACCACGCCCGCGCTGTTCGCGGCGTATCCCACGCCCGAGGACATGGCCGCGGCGGTCCCCGAGGAACTGGAGCAGGTCATCCGGCCGACCGGCTTCTTCCGGGCCAAGGCGAAGTCCCTCATCGGCCTGTCCACCGTCCTGCGCGACGACTTCGGCGGCGAGGTCCCCGGCCGGCTGGCCGATCTGGTGAAGCTGCCCGGCGTGGGCCGCAAGACGGCGAACGTGGTGTTGGGCAACGCCTTCGGAGTCCCCGGGCTCACGGTCGACACGCACTTCGGCCGGCTGGTCCGCCGGTGGAAGCTGACCGAGCAGCAGGACGCGGAGAAGGTCGAGGCGGAGATCGCCGCCATCTTCCCCAAGAGCGAGTGGACGATGTTCTCGCACCGGGTGATCTTCCACGGCCGCCGTATCTGCCACTCCCGGAAGCCCGCCTGCGGAGCCTGTCCGATCGCGCATCTGTGCCCCTCCTACGGAGAGGGCGAGACGGACCCGGAGAAGGCCAAGAAGCTGCTGAAGTACGAGATGGGCGGCTACCCGGGCCAGCGCCTCAGTCCGCCCGCCGACTACCCGGGCAAACCGGCCCCGCCGCTGGGCGCCGCGCCGGACGCCGGATGACGCGCGATACGGAATGACCGGACGACATGACCGGAATGACCGGACGGCGGGCAGTGCCTTCATCGCCGCGCCCCTCTCATCAGTACACGTGTGGCTGATTCCGGGAGAGGGCGGAACGATCCCGAAGACGGCCGGCGTTGTACGACAGGGGTGCCTATGACGCGCGCTGAAGAGACCTGTGACGACACGACGGCCGAGAGAGCCGTCACCGTCACCACCGACGGGCTGCCCGAGTGGCTGACACCTGTCGTGGACGCCGCGCGGACGGTGGCGCCCGAACAGCTCAGCAGATTCCTGCCGCCCAAGAGCGGCGGCCGGCAGTCCGCCGTCCTCGTCCTCTTCGGTGAGGGCGAGCGCGGCCCCGAGCTGCTGCTCATGGAGCGCGCGAGCAGTCTCCGCTCGCATCCGGGACAGTCCTCGTTCCCCGGCGGCTCCCTCGACCCCGCCGACGGCGACCCGGCCACCACGGGACCGCTGCGCGCGGCGCTGCGCGAGGCCGAGGAGGAGACCGGGCTCGATCCGTCGGGAGTCCAGGTCTTCGGTGTGCTGCCCAAGCTCTACATTCCGGTCAGCCACTTCGTCGTGACGCCGGTTCTCGGCTGGTGGCACACTCCCACGCCGGTGGGCGCCGTCGACCCCGGCGAGACGGCCCGGGTCTTCACCGCCTCCGTGGCCGATCTCACGGACCCGGCCAACCGGGCGACGGCCCTCCACCCGAGTGGTCATCAGGGTCCGGCTTTCCTTGTCGCGTCGGCCCTGGTCTGGGGGTTCACGGCGGGCGTGATCGACCGGATCCTGCATTTCGCGGGGTGGGAACGGCCGTGGGACCGCTCCAGGCACGTCCCGCTCGACTGGCGCGCATGACAGGCTGATCCCGCTGACTCACGTCCCCGGCAGCGCGGGACGACCGGAGACGAATCTGCGAGGCAATTGACGGTGAACGTGCTGGACATCTTGCTGCTGCTCGCCGCCGTGTGGTTCGCGGTCGTCGGGTACCGCCAGGGATTCGTCGTCGGCATCCTGTCGGTGATCGGCTTCCTCGGCGGCGGTCTCGTGGCCGTGTACCTGCTCCCGGTGGTCTGGAACCAGCTCACCCAGGACGCGAACGTCTCCGCCACGGCAGCCGTCGTGGCCGTCGTCATCGTGATCGTCTGCGCCTCCGTGGGACAGGCGTTCACGACGCACCTCGGAAACAAGCTGCGCCGTTTCATCACCTGGTCGCCCGCCAGGGCCGTGGACGCGACCGGCGGCGCGCTCGTCAACGTCGTGGCGATGCTGCTGGTCGCCTGGCTGATCGGTTCCGCGCTCGCCGGGACCTCGCTGCCGACCCTCGGCAAGGAGGTCCGCGGCTCGAAGGTCCTCCTCGGGATCTCCCGGGTGATACCGACTCAGGCGTCGACGTGGTTCACGGACTTCTCCGGTGTGCTCGCCCAGAACGGCTTCCCGCAGGTCTTCAGCCCGTTCGCGAACGAGCCCATCACGGCCGTGGATCCGCCCGACCCGGCGCTCGCGGGCAGCTCGGTCGCCGCACGCGCGCGCAAATCCATCGTCAAGGTCGTCGGTACGGCCACCGGCTGCGGCAAGATCCTCGAAGGCTCCGGCTTCGTCTTCGCCGAGCGCCGCGTCATGACCAACGCCCATGTGGTCGGCGGCGTGGACGAGCCCACGGTCCAGATCGGCGGCCAGGGAAAGCTGTACGACGCGAAGGTCGTCCTCTACGACTGGCGGCGCGACATCGCCGTACTGGACGTGCCCGGTCTGTCCGCGACCCCGCTGAAGTTCGCCGACAACGACGCGAGCAGCGGGGACAGCGCGATCGTCGCCGGCTTCCCGGAGAACGGCGCGTACGACGTGCGCTCCGCGCGCGTCCGGGGCCGTATCAACGCCAACGGACCCGACATCTACCACCGGGGCGAGGTCACCCGTGACGTCTACTCGCTCTTCGCGACCGTCCGCCAGGGCAACTCGGGAGGCCCGCTCCTCACGCCCGAGGGCAAGGTGTACGGCGTCATCTTCGCCAGGTCCCTCGACGACCCTGACACCGGTTACGCCCTGACGGCCGATGAGATCCGCGACGACATCAAGCTCGGCCGCACGGCCAATCAGCAGGTCGACAGCCAGGGGTGCGCGCTGTAGGGGCAGGTCTCGCGGCTGATGTCCGCGTCATGGCGCAGGTCATGACCGGGCAGGCCCTCAGCCGCGCTGGTGGCGCAGCCGGGCCGAGACCCAGCGCGCCCTGCGGCGGAGAATGAGGGGAATGCCAAGCCGGGGGTCGTGGCCCTGATGATCTTCGGGGCCACTCCTCTCGTGCGTGATCGGCACCGTGGCCGAGCGGCGGTTGCGTGCTGCGTCACCGTAGTCGTGCGTCCAGCCCATGTACCGACGTGTGCCCGTGGCTCATGGTCGGTAATCGCGCCAGAGCCGGTCAATTGGCCTATGCGCGCGGCAATTGAATGTTCGTAGGACAGACGTTCGCAGTGAGGGCGCCGTGGCCCTCGGGCCGGACGGGTCAGCGGTCCGGTTCCGGGTCCTTGAGCCAGTTGATCAGCTCTGTGGAGAACGCCGCGGGGTCCTCCTCGTGCGGGAAATGACCGAGACCGTCGAAGAGCCGCCACCGGTACGGCGCCTCCACGTACCTCGCGGAACCGGCCGTGCTGCGCGTCCGCATGGCCGGATCGAGCGATCCGTGCAGCTGAAGGGTCGGCACCTGCACCGGACGTTTCATCCGCCGGTTGAACTGGATACCGTCGGGGCGTGCCAGCGACCGCACCATCCAGCGGTACGGCTCGATCGAGCAGTGCGCCGTCGACGGAATGGTCATCGCGCGCCGGTAGGTCTCGATCGCCTTGTCGTCGGGCAGTGTCGGGCCTGACCACTCGTTTATCAGCTGCCCCACCAGTGCGGCGTTGTCCGCGACGAGCCGGCGCTCCGGAACCCACGGCCGCTGGAAGCCCCAGATGTACGAGCCCGCCCTGGTCTGCGAGAAGTCGGAGAGCATCGAGGAGCGCCAGCGGCGCGGGTGCGGCATCGACGACACCGCGAGCCTGCGCACCAGCTTGGGGCGCATCACCGCCGCGGTCCAGGCGAGGTACCCGCCGAGGTCGTGGCCGACGAGGGCCGCGTCGGGCTCGCCGAGCGAGCGCACCACTCCCGTGATGTCGAGGGCGAGGTTGGCCGGGTCGTACCCCCTGGGCGTACGGTCGCTGCCGCCGACGCCTCGGAGGTCCATCGCCACGGCCCGGTAACCGGCGTCCGCGAGCGCCGTCAGCTGGTGGCGCCAGGTCCACCAGAACTGCGGGAAGCCGTGCAGCAGCAGCACCAGCGGCCCGTCGCCCATCTCGGCGATGTGGAAGCGCGCTCCGTTGGCCGCCACGTCGCGATGGGTCCACGGACCGTCAAGGCGTACGGCTGAGGCAACCGTCGCGCCGGGAGTCGCGCCGACGGAAGCACCGGCGGTCGCGCCAGGAATGGATCCGGCGTCACCGGGGCCGTTATCAGGGGCGGTCATGCAGACGAGCGTGCCACAGACTTGGTGCTCCCCCCGACCTCTCGGGGAAGGCTCGGGGCGACGTCCCTGGGGTGAGGTTTCACGTTCTGCAGCACGGACGCCGTCTCCTTGGCCGACGCGATGGACTTCTCCGGTGGCTTGACCTTCTTGAACTTCGACATGGCGATCAGCGCGAGCAGCCCGGCGAGGACCAGATACGCTCCGCCCACGATCAGGAACGACCAGGCGAGGCCCAGGCCCAGATTGTGGATCCCGTACGCGGCCGCGAAGCTCAGCACCGGCAGCGAGAAGAGGGCGAACACCCCCGCGATCCCGATGGCGGCGCCGCCCATCACGCCGCGCTTCACGTCCTGTCGTACCTCAGCCTTGGCGAGCGCGATCTCGTCGTGCACAAGACCGGACATCTCCGCGGTCGCGCTGGCGACCAGCTGACCGATGCTGCGGTCGGCACTGACGGCTTCGACGACAGTGCCGGTCCGCACATCATCGGCAACTTGCTTGCCGGGGTCGCTCATCGGTGACTCCCTCTTCATTGCTTCTTGCCCAAGGAATTACTTCTTGTCCAAGGACCCGTTCGATGGATCCGTTGTCAGATCATGCCGGACTGGCGCCTTCCCCGCGCGTTGCCCCGCGAGTCCGCACACCGGCGGTGAGGCACGTACCCGCGGGAGCGGCCGTGAGACGGCGAGGGCATCCGGCCCGCTGTGCCGGACGCCCTCTACCAGGTGTTACGGGTGTGACAGGTGCTGACGGGCCGGACGAGTACGGCGGACAGCGGTGCCGCGGATGCTCAGTCCTCGCTGCCCGCGCCGGCGGCACCGGGCAGCTGACTCTGGATCAGCGTCATCACGGAGGAGTCGGTGAGCGTCGTGACGTCGCCCAGCTCGCGGTTCTCCGCGATGTCCCGCAGCAGCCTGCGCATGATCTTTCCGGACCGGGTCTTGGGCAGCTCCTGGACCGGCAGAACACGCTTGGGCTTGGCGATCGGGCCCAGTGTCGCTCCCACATGGTTGCGCAGCTCCGCGACGAGCCCGTCGTCCACGGACGCCGTGCCGCGCAGAATGACGAACGCGACGATGGACTGGCCGGTCGTCTCGTCCGCGGCGCCGACCACAGCCGCCTCGGCGACCTTCGGGTGCGAGACGAGCGCGGACTCCACCTCCGTGGTGGAGATGTTGTGCCCGGAGACCAGCATGACGTCGTCCACCCGGCCGAGCAGCCAGATGTCGCCGTCGTCGTCCTTCTTGGCACCGTCGCCCGCGAAGTACTTGCCCTCGAAGCGCGACCAGTAGGTGTCGATGAACCGCTGGTCGTCGCCCCAGATCGTCCGGAGCATGGACGGCCACGGCTCGGTCAGCACGAGATAGCCGCCGCCTCCGTTCGGCACCTCGTGCGCCTCGTCGTCCACGACCGTGGCGGAGATGCCCGGCAGCGCGCGCTGGGCAGAGCCAGGCTTCGTGGCCGTGACACCCGGCAGCGGGGAGATCATCATCGCGCCGGTCTCGGTCTGCCACCAGGTGTCGACGATCGGCGCCTTGCCGGCGCCGATGTGCTCGCGGTACCAGATCCACGCCTCGGGGTTGATCGGCTCACCGACGGAGCCGAGCACGCGCAGGGACGACAGGTCGAACCGCGCGGGGATGTCGTCGCCCCACTTCATGAACGTACGGATCGCGGTCGGCGCCGCGTAGAGGATCGTGACGCCGTACTTCTGGACGATCTCCCAGAAGCGGCCCTGGTGCGGGGTGTCGGGTGTGCCCTCGTACATCACCTGCGTCGCGCCGTTGGCCAGCGGCCCGTACACGATGT
The DNA here is from genome assembly GCF_044751305.1 of Streptomyces sp. NPDC088725. Lineage (NCBI taxonomy): Bacteria > Bacillati > Actinomycetota > Actinomycetes > Kitasatosporales > Streptomycetaceae > Streptomyces > Streptomyces sp. NPDC088725. The sequence goes on along the minus strand of NZ_JBIVLO010000008.1, from coordinate 225,517 downwards.
ACGAGTGGCCCGTCACCCAGCCGACGTCCGCGGTGCACCAGTACACGTCGGTCTCGGGCTTGAGGTCGAAGACCGCGTGGTGGGTGTAGGCCACCTGGGTGAGATAGCCGCCGGAGGTGTGCAGGATGCCTTTGGGCTTCCCCGTCGTGCCGGACGTGTACAGGATGAAGAGCGGCTGCTCGGCCCCGAACGCCTCCGGGGTGTGCTCGGCGGACTGGCGGCCGACGATGTCGTGCCACCACACGTCACGGGTGTCGTCGAAGGCGGTGTCCTGGCCGGTGCGCCGGACCACCAGTACGTGCTCGACCTGCGGGCACTTCGCCACGGCGTCGTCGATCGCGGGCTTGAGCGCGTTCGGCTTGCCGCGGCGGTAGCCGCCGTCCGCGGTGATGACGAGCTTGGCGTCCGCGTCCTGGATACGGGAGGCGACGGCGTCGGCCGAGAAGCCGCCGAAGACCACGGAGTGTGCGGCCCCGATCCGGGCGCAGGCCAGCATGGAGATCGCGGCCTCGGGAATCATCGGCAGATAGACGGCGACGCGGTCGCCCTTGCGGACGCCGAGCTCGGTCAGCGCGTTGGCCGCCCGTGACACCTCGTCCTTGAGCTGGGCGTACGTGAGGGTACGGCTGTCGCCGGGCTCTCCCTCGAAGTGGATCGCGACCCGGTCGCCGTGGCCGGCCTCCACATGGCGGTCCACGCAGTTGTACGCGATGTTCAACTCGCCGTCGGCGAACCACTTGGCGAACGGCGGATTCGACCAGTCCAGTGTTTCGGTCGGCTCGGTGACCCAGGTGAGCCGCCTCGCCTGCTCGGCCCAGAAGCCAAGCCTGTCCGCCGCGGCCTGCTCGTACGCCTCCGCCGTCACATTGGCGTGCGCGGCCAGCTCGGCCGGCGGTGGGAACCGCCGGTCCTCTTTGAGCAGATTGGCCAGGCTTTCATTGCTCACGGCATCTCCCTTTCCCAGGGCGTCTTATGTGTCCCCGGCCTAGCTCATCAGCCAGATGCCCGGGTGACAAGGGGCGTCCGGAAATTGGTTTAGACCTATGCGTCTCTGTGGTGCGTACGCCTGTGGTGATGTCCCCGCCCTATCACGCGAGGGCGGGGAACGGAGAACGGCCCGCTTTTCCCCCGCCGAGGATCAGCGCTCACTCACACTCACGGGCGCGGTACGGGCGCGGTTCAGACCCGCTTTCAGGAACGGCCCCAGGTGACCGGGGAGGCGGTCGGGGCGACGCGGTCGAACACCTCCTCCCCGCCGCCGGAACCCGTACCGGCATGCGTGGCGTCCGCCAGGAGATACGCCTGTGCCTCGCCGACGTGGAAGTACATCCCGTGCAGCTCCAGACTGCCTTCGGCGATACGGCGCGCCACGGCCTCATGGGCGCGCAGGTGCTCCAACTGCTGGACGACATTGGTGAGACAGAGCTGCTCGATCGCGTCGGCGGGCAGCCGGCCGGCGATCCTGGCCCAGGAATGCCGGGGGCTCCGCATACGCTCCAGGCTCGGCTGACCGTGCCGCAGCCAGCGACGCAGCGGCGTCCGGGGCGTTCCGGTGTCCGCGGGCGCGTTGAGCAGAGCCTGCATGGCACCGCACCCGGAGTGCCCGCATACGGTGATGGAATCCACCCGCAGAACCTCGACGGCGTACTCGATCGCCGCTGCCACCGAGTCGTCGGCACCGTCCGTCCCTGGCAGGGGTACCAGATTGCCGACATTCCGCACGGTGAAGAGATCGCCCGGACCGCTTGACGTGATCATGCTGGTGACCAGGCGGGAGTCGGCGCAGGTGAGGAAGAGCTGCGAGGGGCGCTGTCCTTCGCGCGCCAGCCGCGCCAGCTCGTCCCGCACATGCGGCGCAGTATTGCGCTGGAAGGAGCTGATCCCGCTGGCCAGTTGGCGACCGCTGCCCTTGCGGACCGTCGTCCGGCCCTCTACCTGGCCGAAGTCCGGGCTCGCGCCCTCAGGGTGAGTGGTGCCGGGGCGAGCGGTACCGGCGTGAGCGGTACCCGGCGGTGTCGTATCGGCCCGCCTGATGGCGGGATCCGTTTCGTCGCATCGCAGTTCGGCGTCGCCGGCGAGGATCCGGACGGCGCCCGTCTCTTCCGCGCCGGGGCGCTCGCCGCAGTGGTGATTGCGCCAGGGTGTCCAGGGCCGGCAGCAGGCATGCGCCCCGGTGGCGGGCTCGGCGATCCGCCCGCCCGACCGGCCGGTGAAGACCGCCGTGCCGCCGTGCGCGGTGTGTGCCCGCTGCCAGTCGTGCAGGGCCTCGTACGCCGCGTGGTCCATGAAGGACCCGTCCAGCTCGACCACGCAGTGGGTGTCATGGGGCACTTGGTGCAGCACGCGGATCAGCCGCGGCACCGCCAGGAACGTCAACTGGCCCCTGGCGTGCACGCGGTGGACCCCATCCAGCTTTTCCACGGTGATCCGGGTCCTGGCCAGCCGGTGCATCGCGACCGCCACCGCCGCCGCGATGCCGAGGATCACGCCGTGCAGCACGCCGAAGAGGATCACCCCGGCCACGGTCGCCACGTACACCAGGAACTCGCGGTGCTTGTGGACGTTGCGGATATGGGCGAAGGACACCATCTGGACGCCGACCACCATCACCAGGGCGGCGAGCGCGGCGAGGGGGATCCACTCCAGCGCGGAGACGAGCAGCGCCGCGGCGAGCAGCACCCACACTCCGTGCAGCACGGTGGAGGCCCGGCCGGTCGCCCCGGCCCGTACGTTCGCCGACGTGCGCACCGCGCCACCGGACACGGGCAGGCCTCCGAGCAGCCCGGACAGCGCGTTGGAGACGCCTTGCCCGCGCAGCTCGCGGTCGAGGTCGGACCGGGACCGGCCGGGGGCGCCGGGCCGGTGGGCGGCGAGCTTGTCCACGGCGACGGCGGAGAGCAGTGACTCCAGGCTCGCCACGAGCGTCACCGTGAGCACCGCGGTGACCAGCGACAGGACGGGGCCGTGCGGTGGCTCCGGCAGCGCGTGCGAACTCCACGACGGCAGGTCCACGCGGGCGATGCCCGGCGCGGCCACGGCGGCCACAGCGGTGGCGGCCAGCACGCACGCGAGCGCCGCGGGGATCTTGCGGAGCGCTCGTCCGGTACGCCCGGGCAGCCGCGGCCACAGGATGAGCACCGCGATCGTGAGCGCGCCGATGAGAGGCGCCGCCGGGCCGACCCGGCCCAACTGGTCGGGCAGCGCGAGGGCGTTGTCGACCGCGGAGCTCTGCGGGGAGCCGCCGAGAACGATGTGCAGCTGGGCGAGAGCGATGGCGACGCCGATGCCGGCCAGCGTGCCGTGCACGATGGCGGGGCTGACCGCGAGCGCGGAGCGGGCGGTCCTGAGCGAGCCCAGGGCGATCTGAACGAGGCCGGCGCCGACCGTGATGGCGCAGGTGGTGCGCCAGCCGTACTGCTGGATCAACTCGGCGGTGACGACGGTCAGTCCGGCGGACGGGCCGCTCACCTGGAGGGGGGAGCCGCCGATCAGGCCGGCGACGATGCCGCCGACGGCGGCGGCGATCAGGCCGGCTCCCAGCGGGGCGTCCATGGCCACGGCGAGACCGAGAGACATGGGGACGGCGATGAGGAAGACGGTGACGGAGGCGGACAGATCGGCGCCCGTGATCCGGAATTTCCGTCCGCCCCTCGGCGGGCCGTGCGGGCGCCCGAAGCGCGGTACGCGTGAGTGGCGTACGGCGGGTGTGGTGTCGGTCTGTTCGACGGGCTCGGCGCGGTCGGTGTGAGCGGCGAGATCGGTGCGAGTGGGTACGCAGGCGGACATAAGTCTCGTCTCCTCCTGGCGGCGCGGTCGGTGAATAGCGCGGAATGAGGGGTCGGAGCCGGTGAGGCGCGGCACGCGGTTGCAGGACGCGTGGATCAACTCTTGGTAAATGGATCGTAATCCAGAGTAAAGACTCTGGCATGAATTTCGGGGCAAATGGCGCAATCATTCACTCGCACTGGTGAATAGTAATTTTGTCTGGCTTGTCGTTTCTTCCTATTTTCATACGAACTGCGATGTTGGCGGTGCTCGGCGTCGTGCCGGCGAAGGACTTGAGGGAAGAGGTGGGCAGATGATGACCGCCGCAAAAAGGACCGCCTTCAGCGCCGCCGTCGTGGCGCTGGCGGTGGGAGTTGCCGGATGCTCCGGCGCGTCCGCGGACAAGCAGGAGATGGAGAAGGGTGCTCCGGGCGCCAAGAAGGCTCCCGCGGCCCCGAAGGCCGCCGTGCAGCTCATCGGCGACGGTTCGACCGCGTACACCGGCGTCCAGCCCGGTCAGCGGAAGCCGGAGAAGCTGAAGCCCGGCCAAGCGCCGCCGCAGTTCGTGGTGTTCTCCTGGGACGGCGCGGGGGAGGACAGCCAGCAGCTCTTCTCGCACTTCCGCGAGGTGGGCAAGAAGTACAACGCGAAAATGACGTACTTCCTGAGCGGCGTCTATCTGCTGCCCAAGGACAAGGCGAAGGAGTACGACCCGCCTCACCACGCGATCGGTTCGTCCGACATCGGCTTCAACGACACCAAGGGAATCAAGGACACCCTGCGGGAGTTGCGAGGGGCCTGGGAGGACGGCAACGAGATCGGTACCCACTTCAACGGCCACTTCTGCGGCGCGAACGGTGGCGTGGGCACCTGGTCCGTCGACGAGTGGAAGAGCGAGATCGACCAGGCCAAGTCCTTTGTGAAGACCTGGAAGGGCAACTCGGGTCTGAGAGGCGAGGCGCCGCTGCCCTTCGACTACGACAAGGAACTCGTCGGCGGCCGCGCGCCCTGTCTGGAGGGTCAGGCGAACCTGATGCGGGCGGGAAGCGAGATGGGCTTCCGCTACGACTCCAGCGGTACCGGCACCCAGGTCTGGCCGGGCAAGATCGACGGGCTGTGGAACATGCCGCTGCAGGCGGTCCCGGTGCCGGGCCGCGCCTTCGAGACGCTCTCGATGGACTACAACTTCATGTACAACCAGTCGAAGACGGTCGACGGCGATCCGTCCCAGCACGAGTACTGGGGCAAGCAGATGCGCGACGGACTGGTCGAGGCGTTCGACCGCGCCTACCGGGGCAATCGCGCTCCACTCATCATCGGCAACCACTTCGAGTCCTGGAACGGCGGCACGTACATGCGCGCCGTCGAGGACACGATCAAGACGGTGTGCGTGCAGCAGGACGTGCGGTGCGTGTCCTTCCGGCAGCTCGCCGACTGGCTGGACGCGCAGGACCCGGATGTCCTCGAGCAGTTGCGCGGACTCGAGGTCGGAGAAGCGCCGAAGGGCGGCTGGGGGGCGTTTCCGCCCGCAGCCGCCCCGGCTCAGGCAGGCGCGACCCCCGAGCGGCGCTGAATCGCGTCCGGTTCACCGCCGCGTGCTCAGTACGGCTGAGGCACGGCGAGTGATTCGTTGAGGACGAAGCCGGGGTCGATCTGAGCCGCCAGGTCGGCCCCCGTCTTCGCGTTGCCCCAGCTCTCCGCGTTCCTGAGGTGGAAGTGGACCATCTGGCGTGTGTACCGCTCCCAGTCGCGGTTCTCGTACGAGTCCTCCGCAGCGTCCTGAAGAGTCTGCAGCGCGCAGCGGTTCTCTGCCTCCAGCAGCTCGAAGCGGGCGGGGCGGCCCTTCTCCATCGCGCGCACCCAGTCCGAGTGGCCCACGGTCACGAGCAGGTCCTCGCCCACCTCCTCGCGGAGGAAGTCCACGTCGTCCCGGCTCTGCACCTTGTTGCCCACGACCTTCAGCGCGACGCCGAAGTCCCGGGCGTACTCCTTGTACTGGCGATAGACGGATACGCCCTTGCGGGTGGGCTCCGCCACCAGGAACGTCATGTCGAAGCGCGTGAACATCCCGGAGGCGAACGAGTCGGAGCCGGCCGTCATGTCGACCACGACGAACTCCTCGGGGCCGTCGACCAGGTGGTTGAGGCAGAGTTCGACCGCGCCGACCTTGGAGTGGTAGCAGGCCACCCCGAGATCGGACTCGGTGAACGACCCCGTGGCCATCAGCCGGATCTCGCCGTCGTCCAGCATCACGGGGCGGGCACAGGCTTCGTAGACCGGGTTGTCCTCACTGACTCGGAGCAGCCGGGAGCCCTCGCCCGGCGGTGTCGTCTTGATCATCGTCTCGGCGGACGTGATCCGCGGGTTGGTACCGCGCAGATAGTCCTTGATCAGAGGGAGGTGGGCGCCCATGGCGGGCAGCGTGGCGATCTCGGCGTCGCCGAGTCCGAGCGCGGCCCCCAGGTGCTGATTGATATCGGCGTCCACCGCGACCACGGGGGCCTCGTTGGCGGTCAGATGGCGGATGAAGAGCGAGGACAGCGTTGTTTTGCCGCTGCCGCCCTTGCCCACGAAAGCGATCTTCATGTTCACGCAGGGTAGTGGAATTGTCGCGCGCTGTGGTTTCGTTGCGTGAAGAAGACCACTCCATCGTGGCGCGTGGTGCGGGGCGCGTAGCCTCGCTGCCTATGAGTACGACTGCTCCTGATGCCGCCTCCGCCCCACGGCCGGAGGATCCGCTGGCTGCGCTCGCCTCTTTGCCGGGGGTCCCGGAGGCGGTGGACTCCGTACGCCGGGCCGTCGACCGTGTCTACGGGCACCGCGTCATGCGGCGCCGCAGTAACGAGGTCACCTCGGAGGCCGCGCTGCGCGCCGCGCGTGGATCCGCAGCCCTGTCGGGCGCCGACTGGGCGCTCGAAGAGGTGCGCAGGCGAAGCGACTTCGGCGCGGAGGCGCAGGCCCGCACGGTCGGAGCGGCGCTGCGGCTGACCGCGGAAGCCGGTCAACTTCTCTCCATCTGGCGGCAGTCGCCGGTACGGGTGCTGGCCAGGCTCCATCTGGTGGCCGCGGGGAGGGTGGACGCCTCCGACGAGGCGGTGGGGCGGCCTCGGCTGGCCGGCGAACCGGTCGTCGAGACGCCGGGGGCCGACCTCCGCGGACCGCTGACCGAGGCCCGGCTGCCCGGTGCGGACGAGGTGGCGGGACGGCTGGAAGGGCTGTCGCGTCTGGTGATCGGCGGTACGGCGGCTCCGGCGCTGGTGACCGCGGCTGTGGTGCACGGAGAACTGCTGGCGCTGCGCCCGTTCGGTTCTTACAACGGGCTGGTGGCGCGGGCGGCCGAGCGGATCGCGCTGGTCGGCAGCGGCCTCGACCCGAAGGCCATCTGTCCCGCCGAGGTCGGCCATGCCGAACTGGGGCGGGCGGCGTACGCGGCGGCGTTCGAGAGCTATCTGTCGGCGACTCCGGAGGGGATGGCCATGTGGATCGCGCACTGTGGGCGCGCTGTCGAGCTGGGTGTCAGGGAGTCGACGGCCGTCTGTGAGGCGCTCCAGCGCGGAGCCGCCTGAGCGAGAAAGGCGGCCGAACGAGGAGGACGCCTGAACGGGGAACGCATGAACGAGGAACGCGGCTGAGCAAGGGACGGCGGCGCCGTAGTTGGCGCCGCCGCCGACATGTCCACCGAGTTACCAGGCGTCCTCGTAGCTGTGCCCATCAGGTCGGGATCTTGGCCCGTCTCCTGGTGCGGCTGGCCCGTAATCGACGGGTCGACGTCGCGTGGGTGCTCAGCTTTCATGCTCGGTCCGTGGGGCCTCTTGCGTGAAAAGGTGATCCTCTCGGATGCCCTTGGTCTCGCGGGCCGTTGAATCCTTTGTACTCCTGTCGGCGCGGAGGGGAAACCCCTGGCCGCACTTCTTTACTTTTGGGGGCAAACGTGGGCATAGGGGTGTGAGTCAGGAGAGTGTGGACTGACGGCGCCTGCTCGCATACCAGACAAGGCCGGCGGTGGCCGCCGCGGCGCCCACCGCAGCCGCCGTGACCAGTGCGGGCCGGGCGGGCATGGTGAAGCCGGGCAGCCGTTTCTTGAGCCGGACAGGCCGGTCGAAGACGAGAACCGGCCAGCCGCGCGCCGTTGCCTCTCGCCGCAGTGCCCGGTCCGGATTGACCGCGTAGGGGTGGCCGACCGACTCGAGCATCGGCACGTCGGTGATGGAATCGCTGTACGCGTAACAGCGCGGCAGGTCGTATCCCTCGGACCCGGCGAGAGTCCTGACCGCTTCCGCTTTGGTCGGGCCGTAGGCGTAGTACTCCACCTCACCCGTGAAACAGCCGTCGGCGCCGACGGCGAGCCGGGTGGCCACGACCCGGTCGGCCCCCAGCAGTTCCCCGATCGGCTCGACGACTTCCGCGCCCGAGGTGGAGACGATCACGACGTCACGTCCCGCCGTGTGGTGCTCCTCGATGAGAGAGGCGGCCTCGTCGTAAATGATCGGGTCGATCAGATCGTGCAGGGTCTCGGCGACGATGTCCTTGACCTGCTGGACGTTCCAGCCCTTGGAGAGCGCGGAGAGATACTCCCGCATGCGTTCCATCTGGTCGTGATCGGCGCCTCCCGCGAGGAAGACGAACTGCGCGTATGCGGTGCGCAGCACAGCGCGGCGGTTGATCAGACCGCCTTGGTAGAAGGACCTGCTGAAGGTGAGCGTCGATGACTTCGCAATGACCGTCTTGTCCAGGTCAAAGAAGGCTGCTGTGCGCGGCAAGGAGTGGTTTTCCACGAACCCGAGCATATGCGCCCACCATTCGGCGTAAAGTAAGGCGCGTGGGTTTGCCTGAGAAGGCCGTCGGGTACACCATGGAAGTCACGGATCGTTCGCGACCGTGCACCACGCGGTCCGGCTCCTCCCCCCCCGAGTCGGCCGTGAAGACGACCCCCGCTCTCCCCCCCGGCGGGGGTCGTCGCATGTCCGGGCACCTTTTCGGCTCTCGAATCCGGGCATCTTCTCTCCTTTGAGTCTCTTCGGCGGGCCTGTGCGCACCGCCGTCTCCCCAGTCATGCGCATCACGGTGTGTAGTGAATCCTGCGCTCTCCGGAAGTCACCGGTTTGAGCTACCGAGTTATTCACAAGCGCTGAGTTGTCCACAGTTTTCAAGCAAGATCCACACGATTTTCCGTAAGTGCTGCACGGTGATTCCGGCCGCAAAGTTCGCGGTTAGCCGGAATGACAGTTACCGGAAGAGCGCGAGATCGCTTACTCAAGCACGCGCAGACCGGGATCGAGCAGAGATAGGGGGCGGAGATCGTGGCGGGATCCATGACATCCGATCGATCGCAGGTCGCCGAAGGGCGCCGGGCGGGACCGCTGATCGTCACCGAGGATGTGGAACTGCTCGATGATCTGCTGCGGCTGTGCGCCGCGGCGGGGGCGGAGCCGGAAGTGCACCACATGGTGCCCGAGCGGAAGGGGAGTTGGGAGGACGCGCCCCTGGTCCTGGTGGGCGACGACGCCGCCGCGCGCTGCCGCGGCGCCGTGCGTAGGCGGGGCGTGATGCTCGTCGGGCGTGATCAGGACGACCCGGACGTGTGGCGGCGGGCGGTGGAGATCGGTGCCGACTGCGTGCTGCGGCTGCCGGACGCGGAGAGTTGGCTCGTCGACCGGATCGCGGATGCGGCCGAGGGGGTGGGACGGGCCGCGCTCACGGTCGGCGTGATCGGCGGGAGGGGTGGCGCCGGCGCGTCTACCCTGGCCTGTGCCCTGGCTGTTACGGCCGCGCGGGCCGGTCGCCGCAGCATGCTGGTCGACGGCGATCCCCTCGGCGGCGGGCTCGATGTGCTGCTCGGCGGCGAGCAGGTGGAAGGAAGGCGCTGGCCGGATTTCGCGGCTTCCAAAGGACGGGTGGCGAGCGCCGCGCTGGAGGAATCCCTCCCCAAGCTCCATGAGTTGCGCGTACTGAGCTGGGACCGCAGCGATGCCGTGGTGATCCAGCCCGAGGCCATGCGGTCCGTACTCGCGGCTGCCCGCAGGCGTGGCGGTGTCGTGGTCGTGGACCTCCCGCGCCGGGTGGACGAGGCTGTGGCGGAGGCCTTGGCACAGCTGGATCTCGGGCTGATCGTGGTGCCCGGAGAGCTGCGGGCCGTCGCCGCGGCGGGGCGAGTGGCCTCCCGGGTCGGCATGGTGCTCAAAGACCTGCGCGCGGTGGTGCGCGGACCGTACGCGGCCGGGCTCGACGAACAGTGGATCGCTGACGCGCTCCGGCTCCCGCTGGCGGGCGAACTGCCCACGGAGCCCGGCCTCGGTGACGCGCAGGACGGCGGCTCACCTCCGGGATCACGGGCGCGCGGACCACTGGCCGCGTTCTGTACGGCCTTCTGGGAGCGGGCATTCGTCGCCGGGGACGGGAGCGTGAGGGCATGAGTGCCGGGCTGCTCGACGCGGTGAGGCAGCGGCTCGCGGAGAGCGGGGCCGAGCCGACTCCGGCACGGGTCGCGGCGGCCCTCAGGGCCCAGGGACAGCTGCTCGGAGACGCGGAAGTGCTGGGCGCGGCAGAGGAGTTGCGATGCGAGCTGGTGGGGTCGGGGCCACTGGAGCCGCTGCTCGCCGACGCTTCCGTGACGGACGTCCTGGTGTCCGCGCCCGACCGGGTGTGGGTGGACCGGGGCGGCGGGCTTGAGCTGACGCCTGTCTCGTTCCCCGACGCCGCTTCCGTGCGGAGGCTGGCCCAACGGCTGGCCGCGGTGGCCGGTCGCAGGCTGGACGACGCCAGGCCGTACGTGGACGCGAGGCTGCCCGACGGGACGCGCATGCACGCGGTCCTGCCGCCGGTCGCGGTCGGCTCGGCGTATCTGTCGCTGCGGGTGGTGCGGCCGAAGGCGTTCTCCCTGGCTGAGTTGACGGCGGCCGGCACCGTACCGCCGGGCGGCGAACGACTGTTGCGGGCGCTGATCGAGGCCAGGCTGTCGTTCCTGATCAGCGGGGGTACCGGCTCGGGAAAGACCACGCTGCTGTCCACTCTGCTCGGACTGGTGGGCGAGCGCGAACGGATCGTGCTGGCCGAGGACTCCGCGGAGTTGAGGCCGGACCATCCGCATGTGGTGCGGCTGGAGTCCCGTCCGGCCAACCAGGAGGGTGCGGGCCTGGTCACGCTGGAGGACCTGGTCAGACAGGCGCTGCGCATGCGTCCCGACCGGCTGGTCGTGGGAGAGGTGAGAGGCGCCGAGGTGACTGACCTCCTGGCGGCTTTGAATACCGGCCATGAAGGCGGGTGCGGCACGGTCCACGCCAATACGGCGGCGGATGTGCCCGCACGGCTGGAGGCCCTCGGGACAGCGGCGGGTCTCGACCGTGCGGCGCTGCACAGCCAGTTGGCGGCCGCGCTGTCGGTGGTGATCCATCTCGTGAGGGACCGGGGAGGGCAGCGGCGGATCGCCGAGATGCATGTGCTGGAGCGGGACGCGGCGGGGCTGGTGGTGCCGGTGCCCGCGCTGCGCTGGGGCACGGAGGGCTTCGCGTACGACCGGGGCTGGCCGCGGCTGCTGACGCTCATCGGGGGTGCGCTGTGACGGCGCAGGCCATGACCGTGTCCGTGCCTGCCTCCGCCTATGCGGCGGCGCTGTGCGCGGGTGCCGCCGCGTGGCTGATGACCGACCGCGACCGGGGAGTGCGGCGGGCCAGACAGTTGTTCACGGGCTCTGGCGCCGAAGGGCCCGGGGCGGACACGACGCCATGGGAGCGGTGGCGGGCGAGGCTGCCGGTCTGGGCGCGGGCGCCGCGCCGGGAATGGCTGTGCGTGCCGGCGGCGCTCGTGCTCGCCGTGCTGGGCCAGTCGGTGCTGCCGCTCGCCGGTGCTGTGGTGGCGGTGCCGCTGGCGGGTCGGTGGCTGCGAGCCCGGGAGCGGAGGCGGGCGCGGGAGGAGCGGGCTGAGGAAGTCGTCGCGCTCTGTGGCGCTGCCGTGGGCGAGCTGAGAGCAGGCAGCCAGCCTCTTCAGGCGCTGTTGGCCGCTGTGCGTGCCGGTGGTGGGCTCGGCGGCTCGGAGAGCGCTGTACTGGCCGCCGCGCGCTTCGGCGGTGACGTACCGGACGCGCTGCGACGGGCGGCCCGGGAGCCGGGAGCCGAGGGCCTCGTCGGGGTCGCTGCCTGCTGGCGGGTGGCGGTGGACGGAGGGGCGGGTCTCGCCGCCGGGCTCGACCGGCTGGACCGGGCGCTGCGGGCAGAGCGAGACCGGCGGGAAGGGCTGCGCGCGCAGTTGGCGGGTGCCTGGTCGACGGTCGTGGTGCTCGCGCTGCTGCCGCTGCTCGGTCTGCTGATGGGCTGGGCGATGGGCGCCGAGCCGTTGCGCGTTCTGCTGCACACGCCGGCGGGGCTGGTCTGCCTGGCCGTGGGTCTTCTGCTGGAGGGCACGGGGCTGTGGTGGGCGGAGCGGATCGTGCGGTCCGGGGAGGCACCATGACCGGGAAGGACATCCACAGCCTGTGGGTGGCGGTCTCGGCGCTCGCCGCCGCCGGGTCCCTGGCCTTCGCGGCGGCGGGCAGGCGGCGCGACCGGAAGGCGCGCGGCCGGATCGCCGCCCTGCTCGGGGTGGCCGCAGCTCACGAGCGGCGACGAGCGCGGCCCGCCATACCGGCGTGGCTCCGGCGCTGGGGTCCGCCGCTCTGCGTGGTGATCGCCAGCTGCGCGCTCATCGGCGGAGCGGTGGGTCCGGCCGTGGGGATCGCGGCTGCGTACGCGGTGCGGCGCCGGCTGCGTACGAGGATGCCCGACGACCGCCGGCTGCGGGAGGAGGTGGCACGTCAACTGCCTCTGGCGGCAGACCTGCTGGCTGCCTGCATCACTGCGGGGGCGGGGCCGGGGCAAGCGGCGGAGGCGGTCGGACAGTCGCTGGGCGGGCCGGTGGGGGATCAACTGGCCAGGACCGCGGCGGAACTGCGGCTGGGAGGCGAACCGGCCGGGGCGTGGGGCCGGTTCGGCGGCATACCGGGTGCCTCGGGGCTGGCCCGCTGTCTGGAGCGGGCCGGGTCCACGGGAGCGCCGGCGGCCGAACCGGTCTCCCGGCTGGCCGAGGGCTTCAGAGCGGAGCGTGCCCGGGCTGCCACGGCCAGGGCTCAGCGGGTCCAGGTGTTGATCACAGGTCCGGTCGGACTGTGCTTCCTGCCCGCCTTTCTGGCGGTGGGGGTCGCACCGGTGCTCATCGGCCTGGCGAGCGGGTTGCTGCACGGCTGAGCTTTTCGGCCGGCGATTTCGGATCACTCAATTGACGGAGGTCGACATGCGGGTACGAGCGGGACTGAGGCGCGTGGCGCGGACGGCGCGGACGCGGTTGCGTCGGATGCGTACGGATACGGGAATGGCGACATCGGAATACGCGGTGGGGACGCTCGCGGCCTGCGCCTTCGCCGCGGCTCTCTACAAGGTGGTTTCGAGCGGGATCGTCTCCAGGGGCTTGGAGTCGGTGATCGGCAAGGCACTCGATGTGCAGTTCTGAGACGCGAGCCCCAGGAGACCGCGGCGCCGTGACAGCGGAGGCGGCGGTGGCCGTACCGGCGCTGCTGGTGTTCGCGATGGCCCTGCTCTGGGCCCTGACGGCGGCCGGGGCACAGCTTCAGTGCCAGGACGCGGCGAGAGCGGGGGCGCGGGCCGCCGCGCGGTCGGAGCCGAGGACCGTGGTTCTGGAAGCGGCACGTTCCGCCGCCCCCGAAGGGGCGAAGGTCGTGCTGGGGCACGCGAACGGCCTGTGGCGGGTCCGGGTGGCGGCCCCGGCACCCGGACCCGGTGTACTCGCCCTGACGCTGTCTGCCGAGGCGGTGGCCTCGGCAGAGGATGCCTCTGCCGAGGGAGTGGCGCCGTGACCAGGGACCGGGGCTCGGCGACCGTGTGGGCTGCCTTGGCGGCGACCACGATGTGCGTCGTCTTCGCAGCGGTGCTCGCCCTCGGACAGGCGATGGCCGCCCGCCACAGAGCGGCGGCGGCAGCCGACCTGGCGGCCCTCGCGGCGGCCGACCACACGCTTCTGGGGGAGGCGGACGCCTGCGGCAGAGCGGTCGCAGTGGCCGAGGCGCAAGGGGCGGAGGTGGCGCGCTGCGCGCTGCGCGGCGACATCGCGGATGTCACGGCCCGGGCGCGCTTCGGTCCCTACACGCCGGCGATCAGGGCCCGGGCGGGGCCGCCACTCCCGCCGCCGGAGTCGCTTCCGGATCCTCCGGCCTCTCCGGTGCCTCCTCCGATACCGCCACCGCTTCCAGCGGCGCGCCCCTGAGCAGTTCGCTCAGCAGCCGTACGGCGCCTCGCTTGTGCAGCGGATCGTTGCCGTTGCCGCATTTGGGGGACTGGATGCACGAGGGACAGCCGGCGTCGCATTCGCAGGAGGCGATGGCCTCACGGGTGGCGGTCAGCCATTCGCGGGCCGTCCGGAAGGCGCGCTCGGCGAATCCGGCGCCGCCGGGGTGACCGTCGTACACGAAGACCGTCGGCAGCAGGGTGTCCGGATGGAGCGGTACGGACACGCCGCCGATGTCCCAGCGGTCGCAGGTCGCGAAGAGCGGGAGCATGCCGATGGAGGCGTGCTCGGCGGCGTGCAGCGCGCCGCCCAGCTGCTCCGGGTTCACCCGGGCCGCGTCCAGCTGGTCCTCGGTGACCGTCCACCACACGGCGCGGGTGCGCAGCGTCCGCGGCGGCAGATCGAGCTTGCTCTCGCCGAGCACCTCGCCCGTGATGAGCCGGCGTCGCAGATAGGAGACGACCTGGTTGGTGACCTCGACCGAGCCGTAACAGAGGCGTCCTTCGCCCCAGGGGATCTCGGTGTCGGTTTCGAGCACGGAGATGGCGGTGGTGTCGCGGGCGGTGGTGGAGTACGGCGGACTTGCCTCCTCGACCAGAGCGACGGAGTCCGCCAGATCCAGTTGCTTGACCAGATAGGTCCGGCCCTGGTGGAGGTGTACGGCTCCGTCGTGGACGGCGGTGTGGGAGGCCTGCTCGTCGACCGTGCCGAGCAGCCGTCCCGTCGCCGCCTCGACGATCTGTACGGGACGTCCGCCCTCGCCCCGGATGTCGGCGAGATCGGCGGCCCGCTCACGGCGTGTCCAGTACCAGCCGGCCGCGCGCCGCCGCAGCAGCCCCGCCGTCTCCAGCTGCGGGAGCAGCGCGGGCGCGGCCGGGCCGAAGAGTGTCAGGTCTGCCTCGGTGAGCGGAAGCTCGGCGGCGGCAGCGCACAGATGGGGGGCGAGGACGTACGGGTTGTCCTGGTCGAGCACGGTGGATTCGACAGGCTGCCGGAACAGCGCCTCGGGGTGGTGGACGAGGAAGGTGTCCAGCGGGTCGTCGCGGGCGATCAGGACGGCCAGCGCGCCGTGACCCGAGCGTCCCGCACGGCCGGCCTGCTGCCATAGGGAGGCGCGGGTACCGGGATAGCCGGCGATGAGGACGGCGTCCAGGCCGGAGACGTCGATGCCCAGTTCGAGGGCGTTGGTGGCGGCGAGGCCGAGCAGTTCGCCGGAGTGCAGTGCCCGTTCCAGGGCGCGGCGCTCCTCGGGGAGGTAACCGCCCCGGTAGGCGGCCACCCGGTCCGGCAGGGAGCGGTCCACCTCGGCCAGACGTTCCTTGGCGATCACGGAAATGAGTTCGGCGCCGCGCCGGGACCGTACGAACGCCACCGTGCGGACGCCCTGGACGGTCAGGTCGGTCAGCAGGTCGGCGGTCTCGGACGTGGCCGTACGGCGTACAGGAGCGTTGTTCTCGCCGTGGAGGTCGGTGAGCGGGGGCTCCCATAGGGCGAAGACCAGTTCGCCGCGGGGTGAGGCGTCGTCGGCGATCTCGCGGACGGGCAGGCCGGTGAGCCGTCCCGCGGCCAGGGCCGGCTGGGCGGAGGTCGCGGAGGCCAGGAGGAAGACCGGGTTCGCGCCGTAGCGGGCGCATATCCGGCGCAGACGGCGCAGCACCTGGGCCACGTGCGAGCCGAAGACACCCCGGTAGGTGTGGCACTCGTCGATGACGACATAGCGCAGGGCGCGCAGGAAGGAGGACCAGCGGGGGTGGGACGGGAGAATTCCGCGGTGCAGCATGTCCGGATTGGTCAGCACGTAGTTCGCGTACTGGCGGACCCACTCGCGCTCCTCGACAGGTGTGTCGCCGTCGTAGACGGCGGGACGCACCTTGTTGCCGAGCGGGGCGGCGAGCGACTTGACGGAGCGCCGCTGGTCGGCCGCGAGCGCCTTGGTGGGGGCGAGGTAGAGGGCGGTCGTGCCCCGTCCGTTGGGGGCCTCGGAGCCGTCGAGGAGCGACGACAGGACGGGGGCGAGGTAGGCGAGGGACTTGCCGGACGCGGTGCCGGTCGCGATGACGACGGACTCGCCGTCCAGGGCGTGCTCGGCGGCGGCGGCCTGGTGGGCCCACGGATGGTCGATCCCGGCCTGTTGAATGGCGTTGATCACTTCGGGGCGGATGCGATGGGGCCAGACTGCATGACGCCCCGCCCTCGGGGGCAGGTGCTCCGTATGGGTGATGCGCGCAGCACGGCCCGCCCCTGCGGCGAGCCGGTCGAGGACCGTACCGGGGGAGGGGCGATTGTCCCCGCTCTCGGGGGGTTCGCTGGGGCGGTGATTCTTGGCCATCGGCATCGAGTGTGTCACTGGCATGACGGACAATGGCCCCAAGGCGTCGTGCATGACTGCTTGTAAGTGATTGAATGCCATGGCGGCTGGCGATACGTCCCCTGGCTCCGTCGGGGAGACCCCGAGGGGCGACCGCTCGATAGCAAGGTGCTGGAGGATCCGTGGACCTGTCCCTGTCGACTCGCAATGTGTCCGGCCCTGGTGGCGACCGTACGGTCGTCGAGGTCGGTGGCGAGATTGATGTGTATACCGCGCCCAAGCTGCGCGAGCAGTTGGTCGAGTTGGTGAACGACGGCAGCTATCACCTGGTCGTCGACATGGAAGGCGTGGACTTCCTGGACTCGACCGGCCTCGGCGTGCTGGTGGGCGGCCTGAAGCGGGTGCGCGCCCACGAGGGCTCGCTTCGCCTCGTCTGCAACCAGGAGCGCATTCTCAAGATCTTCCGGATCACCGGTCTGACCAAGGTGTTCCCGATCCACACCACGGTCGACGAGGCCGTAGCGGCCACCGACTGACGTCGGTCGCAGGTTTCCGGAGGAATGGGCGGAGGCACCGGGCGTCATGCCCGGCTGCCCGCGCCCCTTGAGTTTCCGCGCTCGTACGTTCGAGGGGAATCGCATGGCCACCGTTGAGCTCCGCTTCAGCGCCCAGCCGGAGCATGTCAGGACGGCCCGTCTGGTGGCGGCCGCCGTGGCACGCAGGGCAGGGGTCGATGAAGCTGTGTTGGACGAGGTCAGACTGGCGGTCGGTGAGGCGTGCAGCCGTGCGGTCGGGCTGCACAGGAGCCATGGCATCACCGCCCCGGTGAGAGTCGTGCTGACCGAGGAGGAGAAGACCTTCTCCATCGAGGTCGGGGACGAGGTGCCGAGCGGAGACGGCTCGGCCGCGGGGTCGGGCGACGGGGAGCCCCTGGGCGCCGTTCCCGACGCCGAGGGAGACGGTGAGGACGAGATGGGCCTCGCAGTCATCAGCGGGCTCGTCGACGACGTCAAAGTCACCTCGGACGGCGACGGCGGCGTGATCCGGATGACCTGGCCGACGACACAGACGGTGGCGATTCCTTGATCGCCGTCGTGCTCACGCGCGCCCAGCTGTGAATTCTTGAACATCGCGAAGAGGGGCCCTGGCGGACAGGGCCCCTCTTCGTCTTCGCCCCGGTCGCTTTCCGCCTGTTTCCCGCCTTCGCAAGGCCGCAATGGGGTGAGGTGTCTCTCTCCTGGTGCAAATGGCCGCAATCGCCCACGTACCGGATGTCCGGCGTGCGGTTGTAGCCCAGATGGCGTGTAAGTTCCGGGGCCGAGAGCCTTGGAAGGGACCAAACCGGTGAACAAGAAGCTCGCAGCCGCGCTGTCAGGCGGCGCGGTAATGGTCATCGCGCTGTCTGGCTGCAGCGATGACAGCGACAGCAAGGTGAACGACTGGGCCAAGCAGGTCTGCGACAAGGTCCAGCCGCAGCGCAAGAAGATCACGGACGCCGGCGCCTCCATCCAGAACGCGACCTCGGACCACGACACGCCGACCGACGTCCAGAAGATCGACTCGGCGGCCTTCCAGTCCATGTCCGACGCCTACAAGGCGCTGGGATCCGCTGTGGACAGCGCGGGCCCCCCGCCCGTCGACGGAGGGGCGAAGACCCAGCAGGCCGCCGTCAGGGAACTCGACGACACGTCAGTGGCGTACGGCCGCCTCGTGAAGAAGGTCGACGCGCTCGACACCAAGAACCAGTCGAAGTTCGCCGACGGCCTCTCAGATGTGGCCAACGAGCTGGCCACGCTCAGCAAGAGCGGTGACAAGGCCCTGAAGGCGCTTCAGTCCGGCGAGGTCGGCAAGGCGATGGCGCAGCAGCCCGGCTGCCAGCTCCCCTCCCCCTCGGCCGGCGCGGCGTCTGCGTCCCCGGTGACGTAACCGCCGAGTCGTCCGCGGCACACCCCGGGAGAGCGGCCCGGTACGGCGATTGGCGGCCTGTTCCCCGAACGGGGCGCCGGGCCGTCGGCCGTTGTCCGGGCCGTTGTCAGTGGAAGCAGCCACAATGGTGGGGTGAGTACGACCGACCTCCCCGCGCCCGACCACTCGCCCCGACTCCGCGACGCGCTGCTCGCGGCCGATTTCACCGCCGACGGCCTGCTCGAGCTGCTCGGCGCCCCCGCGTACACCGCGCTGGCCCGGAGCGAGACCGTGCCGGCCCTGCGCGCCACCCGCGGCGATTCCCCGCTTGAGACGCTCGTACGGCTGTTCCTGCTTCAGCGGACTGTCCCGGAGGAGCGGGCGCGAGCCGCGCTGCCCCTGGACGAGGCGCTGGCCGACGGCTGGGTCGTACGGGACGCCGAGGCCGTGCGGAACGGCCCGGGGGAGGCGCACACGCCGTTGGGCACCCCGTCGGAGACGGCCGAGGACACGGCCGGGATCCGCGCGGCCGTTGACGTACGGCCTTACAGCGGGCCGGAGGGGCAGGACTGGTTCATCGTCTCGGACCTGGGCTGCGCCGTCGGCGGAGCCGCGGGTGCGAGGGGGCATGACGCGGGGGTGGTGCTCGGCGTCGGAGGCGCCTCCACCACCCTGGCGGGGCTCACGGTACGTACGCCGGTCGCGAGCGCGCTCGACCTCGGTACCGGCTCCGGGATCCAGGCGCTGCACGCCGCCCAGCACGCCACGCGCGTCACCGCCACGGACCTGAACCCGCGCGCCCTCGGCTTCACCCGGCTGACCCTGGCCCTCTCCGGCGCGCCCGCCGCCGAGCTGCGTGAGGGCTCGCTCTACGAGCCGGTCGCCGAAGAGACGTACGACCTGATCGTCTCGAACCCGCCGTTCGTCATCTCGCCGGGTGCGCGGCTCACCTACCGGGACGGCGGGATGGGCGGGGACGATCTGTGCCGGACGCTCGTTCAGCAGGCGGGGGAGCGCCTGAACGAGGGCGGGTTCGCGCACTTCCTCGCCAACTGGCAGCACGTGGACGGGGAGGAGTGGCAGGAGCGGCTGCGTTCGTGGGTGCCGCGCGATTGCGACGCGTGGATCGTGCAGCGCGAGGTCCAGGACGTGACGCAGTACGCCGAGTTGTGGCTTCGCGACAGCGGCGACCACCGTACGGACCCGGAGCGGCAGGACGGTCCTGAAGGGCCCGAGCAGTACGCGGCCCTGTACGAGGCGTGGCTCGACGAGTTCGAGGCGCGCAAGACCAGAGCGGTCGGGTTTGGCTGGATCACGCTCAGGAAGTCGGGCGCGGCGCAGCAGTCGATCGTCGTGGAGGAGTGGCCGCACCCTGTCGAACAACCGCTCGGCGAGACCGTACGAGCACATTTCGAGCGCCAGGACTACCTGCGGACGCACGACGACGCGGCGCTGCTCGCCGACCATTTCGTACTGGCGCCCGAAGTCATGCAGGAGCAGGTCGGTCTGCCGGGGGCCGAGGACCCGGAGCATGTGGTGCTGCGTCAGAACCGCGGCATGCGGCGGGCCACCAAGGTCGACGCCGTCGGCGCGGGATTCGCGGGCGTCTGCGACGGGACGCTGAGCGCGGGGCGGATCCTGGACGCGATCGCGCAGCTCATGGGGGAGGATCCGGTGCTGTTGCGTGACCGCACCCCGCAGGCGATCCGGCTGCTGGTGGAGGAGGGTTTCCTGGAACCCGCCGCTGCTCCGCTGTGATCCCGGCGGGTGCCTGCCCGTGGCGATCTTCGCGGGCAGGCAGGCTCACGCGAGCGTGAGCGTTCACGCGGAATTCGCGACCCTGACGTCCTGGCGTGCCAGTCTCTGCCCCCTGGGCCTCACGACGCCACGAGACGTCGGGACGGCAGGACGCGGAAACGCGACGCGCGAACACGGCGCGGGACGGACGACGCGTGAGACGCGACGTCGGACACGACGCGGGACGGGCGAGGTACGGGCATGGAGAGCGGGCCGGCGGTCTTCGCGGGGACGGCGTTCGCGCTGTTCGGCGCCTTCCTGCTGCTGTGGACGGGGACGCGCGTCCTGCACCGGGCGCCGGTGGCCCACCGGGTGAAGCCCGCGGTCTCCCTCACCACCGCGACACTCTCGGGCGTGGTATTTCTCGCGCTCGGCGTCTGGTGCCTCGGTCGTATGTGACTCCGAGTTCCCGGCCCTGAGCGGAATCTCCCGACGGACCTTCCGGGAGCCGCCGCGCCGCGCCGTCAGGCCGCCGGACCTGCACCGCGTCGTCCGCCGGGCCCCTCGGGAAGATCTTCCCGAGGCCCCCGCGGAACCCCGTCGGCCAGGCCCCGACGCGGCAGACAAAGAGGTCCGGGCGGCACGAATGCCCGGAGTCGGGTTACGGTTCGAGTGGCTGTTGCGGGCTTTTGCCGTTTGACACGGGGGCGGGTTGTACCGTCACACTCCGCAGCGGAGCAGCGTCAGGCGAGGCCGCGCCATGTCTCGCCACGACGCACTGCCGTACTCGCGCACTGCTGTACGGGCCCACCGAGCGTCGACCGGAGAGAAGAGCGAAGTTGTCCCCGACAAGCGAAGCCGCACACGGCGGCCGCCGACTCGTCATCGTCGAGTCGCCTGCCAAGGCGAAGACGATCAAGGGCTACCTCGGCCCCGGCTACGTCGTCGAGGCGAGCGTCGGGCACATCCGCGACCTCCCGAACGGCGCCGCCGAGGTGCCCGAGAAGTACACGGGTGAGGTACGCCGCCTCGGTGTGGACGTGGAGAACGACTTCGAGCCGATCTACGTCGTCAACTCCGACAAGAAGGCCCAGGTCAGGAAGCTCAAGGAGCTGCTGGCCGAATCCGACGAGCTGTACCTCGCCACAGATGAGGACCGCGAGGGCGAAGCCATCGCGTGGCATCTCCAGGAAGTCCTCAAGCCCAAGGTCCCCGTCCACCGGATGGTCTTCCACGAGATCACCAAGGACGCGATCCGCGCCGCCGTCGCCAACCCGCGCGAGCTCAACACGCGCATGGTCGACGCCCAGGAGACCCGCCGAATCCTCGACCGTCTCTACGGCTACGAGGTTTCGCCCGTCCTGTGGAAGAAGGTCATGCGTGGCCTGTCCGCCGGACGCGTGCAGTCCGTGGCGACCCGTCTCGTCGTGGAGCGCGAGCGCGAGCGCATCGCGTTCCACACCGCCGAGTACTGGGATCTGACCGGCACCTTCTCCACCGGCCGGTCCGGTGACGCCTCCGACCCGTCCTCGCTGATCGCCCGGCTGAACGCGGTCGACGGCCGCCGTGTCGCCCAGGGCCGCGACTTCGGTTCCGACGGCAGGCTCAAGTCCGACCAGGTGCTGCATCTGGACGAGCAGAACGCGCGAGCGCTGGCCGCCGCGCTGGAGAACACCTCGTTCGCCGTCCGCTCCGTCGAGTCCAAGCCGTACCGCCGCTCGCCGTACGCGCCCTTCCGTACGACGACGCTCCAGCAGGAGGCCTCGCGCAAGCTGGGCTTCGGCGCCAAGTCCACGATGCAGGTCGCGCAGAAGCTGTACGAGAACGGCTTCATCACCTACATGCGTACGGACTCCACGACCCTCTCCGAGACGGCGATCTCGGCGGCAAGGGCGCAGGTCACGCAGTTGTACGGGGCGAACTACCTGCCGGACAAGCCGCGCACGTACGCCGGGAAGGTCAAGAACGCGCAGGAGGCGCACGAGGCGATCCGCCCCTCGGGCGATCGCTTCCGTACGCCTGCCGAGACGGGTTTGAGCGGGGATCAGTTCAGGCTCTACGAGCTGATCTGGAAGCGGACCGTCGCCTCCCAGATGAAGGACGCGGTCGGTAACAGCGTCACCGTGAAGATCGGCGGACGGTCGAGCGACGGACGTGACGCGGAGTTCTCCGCGTCCGGTAAGACGATCACCTTCCACGGCTTCATGAAGGCGTACGTCGAAGGCGCGGACGACCCGAACGCCGAGCTGGACGACCGTGAGCGCAGGCTGCCGCAGGTCGCCGAGGGCGACGCGCTGTCCGCCGAGGAACTGTCGGTCGACGGCCACTCCACCAAGCCGCCGGCGCGTTACACCGAAGCCTCGCTGGTCAAGGAGCTGGAAGAGCGCGAGATCGGCCGCCCGTCGACCTACGCCTCGATCATCGGCACCATCCTCGACCGCGGCTACGTCTTCAAGAAGGGCACGGCGCTCGTCCCGTCCTTCCTCTCCTTCGCCGTGGTCAATCTGCTGGAGAAGCACTTCGGCAGGCTCGTCGACTACGACTTCACCGCGCGGATGGAGGACGACCTCGACCGCATCGCGCGGGGCGAGGCCCATTCCGTGGGCTGGCTGAAGCGTTTCTACTTCGGCGAGGGCGGCGACGACGCGGGAGCCGCCTCCGGCGCGGGCAACGGCGACGGCGACCACCTCGGCGGGCTGAAAGAGCTGGTCACGGACCTCGGCGCGATCGACGCGCGTGAAATCTCGTCGTTCCCGATCGGCGACGGGATCATGCTGCGCGTCGGCCGCTACGGCCCGTACGTGGAACGCGGCGAGAAGGAAGAGGAAGGCCACCAGCGCGCGGACGTGCCGGAGGACATGGCGCCCGACGAGCTGACGATCGGTTACGCGGAGGAGCTGCTGGCCAAGCCGAGCGGCGACTTCGAGCTGGGCACCGACCCGGTCAGCGGACACCCGATCATCGCGAAGGACGGCCGGTACGGCCCGTACGTCACCGAGGTCCTTCCCGACGGCACCCCGAAGACCGGCAAGAACGCGGTCAAGCCGCGCACGGCGTCCCTCTTCAAGTCCATGTCCCTGGACACGGTCACCATCGACGACGCCCTCAAGCTGATGTCGCTCCCCCGGGTGGTCGGCGAGGACGCGGAAGGCGTCGAGATCACCGCGCAGAACGGCCGCTACGGCCCGTACCTGAAGAAGGGCACGGACTCGCGGTCGCTCCAGACCGAGAACCAGCTCTTCGACATCACGCTGGACGAGGCGCTCGCGATCTACGCCCAGCCCAAGCAGCGGGGCCGCGCCGCGGCCAAGCCGCCGCTGAAGGAGCTGGGCACGGACCCGGTGAGCGGCAGCCCGGTCGTGGTGAAGGACGGCCGCTTCGGCGCGTACGTCACGGACGGCGAGACGAACGCCACGCTGCGGACCGGCGACAGCGTCGAGGAGATCACGCCCGAGCGGGGCTACGAACTGCTCGCCGAGAAGCGCGCCAAGGGCCCCGCCAAGAAGACGGCGAAGAAGGCACCGGCCAAGAAGAGCACCGCGAAGAAGGCCCCGGCGAAGAAGACGACGACGGCGAAGAAGGCCGTCGCGAAGAAGACCGCCGCCACTACGGCCGCGAAGAAGACCACGGCAAAGAAGACGGTGGCGAAGAAGACGACCGCCTCGGCGAAGACGGACGAGTAGCAGGTCGGTCCGGGCAGGGCGGGCAGGGCGTGAGCCGGAGTACGGACGGCCCGCGCCGGTCACGGTCTCGCACCGGACGAGTGGTTTGAATGAGGGCCGAACAGGAGGAGTGACCCCCCTGTTCGGCCCTCAGTTCGGACGTGGTCTCCGAACTGTCATCGGCTCCGGATAGGCTGAGCAGATGACGCGAGCCGAGCAGCCAACGGTCGTGAGCCCCACCTCCGACTCCGACGCACTTGCCGCAGACTCACGAGAGCGCGCCGTACGCTCACTGCTGCGCCTCCCTCCGCTCAGGCGGTTGTGGGGCGCCCAGTTCGTCGGCAGCGTCGGCGATGTACTCGCCGTACTCGTGCTTCTGCTGTTTTCGTTGCAGGCGGCGATCGGTGAGGGCTCATTCGGTACGGGGTACCGGGGGGCGGCATTCGCCGTCGCCGCGGTGTTCGGGGCCCGGATCCTTGCCACGGCGTTGTTCGGAACGGTGCTTCTCGGTCCGCTCTCGACGCTGATGGCGCCCGGGAGCCGTACGGACCGGACGAAGAGGCCCACCGCCCCGGACACGTCCCCGGACACCTCCGCCACATCGGCCGGGGCCACGGGCGTGGGCAGGCCCACCCTCGACGCCAAGCGGGCCAAGGCGCGGAAGCCTCCCAGGGACGGTGGCCCGCTGGACCGCCGCTGGACGATGATCGTCGCGGACGGTCTGCGCCTCGCGCTCCTGATCGTGGCGCCGCTCTGGCTCGACTGGACTCCGGAGCGCGCGCTCCCGATCCTGCTGAGCACGGTCTTCGTCGCCGGTGTCGCCGAGCGGTTCTGGACGGTCGCCAAGGAGAGCGCGGCCCCCGCGCTGCTGCCGCCCCCGCCGCCCGAGGGCGCGTCCGTACGCCCGATGCCCGACCACCTCGACGCGCTGCGCAGGCTCTCCCTGCGTACGACCTTCCTCGCCGTTCCGGCGGCGGCCGCGGTCCTGCTGGTCGCCACACTGATCGGCGAGCTGCTCGGTACGGGCATCGACTGGTTCTCGCTGCACCAGGCGGCGCTCGGTTCGTACGTCGCGGCCGGGCTGTTCGCCGCCTCCGTGTCGACTCTGTACTTCCTCGAACTGCCGGGCGGCCGCACGTCCAGGCCGCGTTCCCTGCTCGACGGCCTGCGCAGGCCGACCGCGGGCGGCTCCGGCGGTGGCGGCGGCCTGGACAAGGGCCGTACGGGCGCCATCCCGCTGCTCGTCCTCGCCTGTGCCGCCGTCGCCGCGGCCATCGCGTCGGCCGTGGCCGTTTCCGTACTCCACGCCAAGGATCTGGGCGGCGGCCCCGTCGCGTTCGCTCTGCTCGTCCTCGCCCTCACGGGCGGTACGGTGCTGGGTATCCGCGGCGCGGCGAAGGTGCTGCCCGCCCTGTCCCGGCGCCGGCTGATCGCCTTCGCGATCGCGATCACCGGCATCGCGCTGCTCGCCATGGGGCTCGTACCGGACACGGCGACGGTGCTGTTCCTGGCGCTGCTCGCGGGCCTGTCCGCCGGGGTCGCGGTGAGTACCGGCCACACGCTCATCGATCTGGAGTCCGAGGAGTTCCGCAGGGGCCGGATCGCCGATCACCTGCACGCCGTCGTACGGATCTTCATCGGTCTCGGCGTGGTCGTCGCACCGCTGGTCGCGGCCGCCATCGGCCCGCACCGCCTCGCCAACGGAGACTTCGTCTTCGCCCATGACGGTGCCGCGTTCACCCTCATGCTGGTCGGCGCACTGCTGCTGCCCGTCGCGGCCGTCGTCCTCGCCAGGACCGACGACCGCTCGGGCGTTCCGCTGCGCCGCGATCTGCGTGACGCGCTGCTCGGCGGCGCGGACCCGGCGCAGGCGCCCGCCGCCACCGGTTTCTTCCTCGCGGTCGAGGGAGGCGACGGAGCGGGCAAGTCGACGCAGGTCGAGGCGCTGGCCGAGTGGATCCGCGCCAAGGGCCACGAGGTTGTCGTCACCCGCGAGCCCGGCGCCACCCCGGTCGGCAAGCGGCTGCGCACGATCCTGCTGGACGTGTCGAGCGCGGGTCTCTCGAACCGCGCGGAGGCCCTGCTGTACGCGGCCGACCGCGCCGAGCACGTCGACTCGGTCGTACGGCCCGCCCTGGAGCGCGGCGCGATCGTCATCTCCGACCGCTACATCGACTCGTCCGTGGCGTACCAGGGAGCGGGCCGCGATCTCTCCCCGACGGAGATCGCCCGTATCTCGCGCTGGGCGACGGACGGTCTCGTGCCGAATCTGACCGTGCTGCTCGACGTCTCCCCGGAGACGGCGCGCGAGCGCTTCACGGAGGCACCCGACCGGCTGGAGTCGGAGCCGGCGGAGTTCCACCAGCGAGTGCGTTCCGGCTTCCTCACCCTCGCGGCGGCCGACCCGGGCCGCTACCTCGTGGTGGACGCCGGACAGGACCCCGAGGCGGTCACCACCGTCGTACGGCACCGCCTCGACCAGCTGCTGCCGCTCTCCGAAGCCGAGGTGAAGGCCCAGGAGGAAGCGCGCAGGGCCGCCATCGAGGAGGCGCGCCGCAGGGCCGAGGCAGAGGCCGCGCGCAAGGCGGAGGAGGAGCGCCTGGAGCGTCAGCGCGAGGAGCAGCTGGCCAAGCTCCGTGCCGAGGAGGAGGAACGCAAGCGCCGCGAGCTGGAGGAGGCGCGGCAGCGCGAGGCCGACCGGCAGGCGGAGGAGGCCGAGGCCCGTGCCGAGGAAGCACGCGTGCGCGCCGAGGAGGACCGCAAGCGCCGTGAGGCCGAGGACCGTGCGCACGAGGCGGAGCAGGCGCGCCTCAGGAAGCAGGCCGAGGACGAGGCC
This sequence comes from Streptomyces sp. NPDC088725, assembly GCF_044751305.1. Taxonomy (NCBI): domain Bacteria; kingdom Bacillati; phylum Actinomycetota; class Actinomycetes; order Kitasatosporales; family Streptomycetaceae; genus Streptomyces; species Streptomyces sp. NPDC088725. Next base: position 199,035 of record NZ_JBIVLO010000008.1, on the reverse strand, counting down.
AGGCAGCGTGCGGAGGCCGAGGAGCGGCGCCGCGAGAAGGAGCGCAAGGCCGAGGCCGCGCTGCTGCGGGCCGAGGAAGCGCGACGGCGCGAGGAGGAAGAGGCGGCTGCGGCTGCCGCCGCCGAGAAGCCGACGGTCTCTCCGAACGAGCTGACGGTCCCCACTCCGGTCGTCCAGGAGCCGGAGACCGAGCGGCAGGATCGCACGGAGCGGCAGGATCGCACGGAGCGCCAGCGGCCCGAGCGGCCGGACGACGAGCCGCGCGACCGCAGGCAGGAACAGGGGTACGGGCAGGGGCCCGGACGCCGTCCGAGGGTGACCCCTGACGACGTGACGCAAGAGGTCCCCGTCGTACGCCCCGAGGACCAGCGGCCCCAGGACCGCGGGTCCGACCCGGCGGAGACCGCGGTGTTCCCGAGGATCACGGACCAGTCGCCGGACGAGACCGCGGTGCTCTCGCGCGTATGGGACGCCCGTCCTGCCAACCGTTTCCCGGCGGACTACTTCCGCAAGCAGGACTCGGCCGCCGCCTCGCCCGCCGAGGGCGGGAACGACCGTACGCGGGAGATGCCGCAGGTCGATTCGGACGGCGAGACGCAGCGTACGGCGCGCGTGGAGCAGCCGCGCCGTCGCTCGGACTGGGCGGAGGAGACGCCGCTCGACGACCTTCCGACCCTGGCGGACGAGCTGCTGGGACCGCACGACGAGGGCGACGGCGGCAACCGGGCGTAGGCCCGGTTGTCCGGACGTTCTTCGGAGAACGCATGCCACCGGCGGTATTTCCGCTGGTGGCATGCGTGTGTGAGGGGGCCGTCGCTGCCTGTGCGGAGGTGTTCCGCCGCCGGTGGATCCGGATTGTCAGACCCTGGCCCCACAATGGATCGCGACGGACCACACATGGCACGAAGGCGGTGACGGCGCATGACCGTATGGGACGACCTGGTCGGGCAGGACCGCGTCCGCGAGACGCTTTCCGACGCCGCGCGCGACGCCGACGCGCGCGTCACCGCCGAGTCCTTGGGCCACACGCCCCCCGAGGCATCGAGGATGACGCACGCCTGGCTGTTCACGGGACCGCCGGGGTCGGGCCGTTCCACCGCGGCCCGTGCCTTCGCCGCGGCGCTCCAGTGCACCAGCCCCGACCGCGCGCTCGGCGGTGAACCGGGCTGCGGGTTCTGCGACGGCTGTCATACGAGCCTGATCGGCACGCACGCGGATGTCGACGTGATCCGCACCGACCTGCTCTCCATCGGGGTCAAGGAGACACGCGAGCTGGTCCGCCGCGCCGGGCTCTCCCCGGCCGGGGGACGCTGGCAGGTCAACGTACTGGAGGACGCCGACCGCCTCACCGAGGGCGCGGGCAACGTTCTGCTGAAGGGGGTCGAGGAGCCGGCCCCCCGTACGGTCTGGCTGCTCTGCGCGCCCTCCTTGGAGGACGTCCTGCCCACGATCCGTTCCCGCTGCCGCCATCTCGTACTGCGCACCCCGCCCGTGCAGGCCGTCGCCGACATCCTGATCCGACGCGACGGCATCGACCCCGAAGCCGCGCACGCGGCGGCCCGCGCCACCCAGGGACACATCGGCCGCGCCCGCCGCCTCGCCACCGACGAGCGGGCCCGCGCCCGTCGTACGACGGTGCTCAAGATGCCGCTGCGCGTGGCGGACATCGGCGGCTGTCTCAAGGCGGCGCAGGAGCTGATCGATGCCGCGACGGAGGACGCCAAGCAGGTCTCGGAGGATGTCGACGTCAAGGAGACCGAGGACATGAAGGCGGCGCTCGGTGCCTCGGCCGGCGGCCGCATGCCGCGCGGCACGGCAGGCGCGATGAAGGAGCTGGCCGACCGTCAGAAGCGCCGTTCCACGCGTACGCAGCGCGACAGCCTCGATCTCGCGCTCACCGACCTCACCGGCTTCTACCGCGATGTACTCGTCCTCCAGATGGGTTCGCGCGTCGGGATCGCCAACGCCGACGTGCGGGACGCGCTGGAGCGTGTCGCCCGCGATTCCACGCCCGAGCGCACCCTGCGCCGGATAGAGGCGGTCGTCGCCTGCCGCCAGGCGCTCGACCGCAATGTGGCGCCGCTGCTCGCGGTCGAGTCGATGGCGGTGGCGCTGCGCGCGGGCTGACGTGACGCGCGCGGCTGCCCGCGTGCCCGGGCCGCTTGGGACTTGGGGCCGCTCAGCCATGCGTCTGCCGGCGCGTCAAGCGCTTTCACGCGCACTCTCACTCGTATGGGAAACGGGAATCACCCGTACGAGCGGTTGACACGGACTCGTGCCGGTTGTTGCGGCTAGGCTCCCGGGATGGACACCAGGCGCCTGTTCCGTATCGCCGCCACCGCGTTCGTGGCGGCCGGCCTGCTCACCTCCGGTTGCAGCTCCGGCATGGCCTCGGGGTCGTCGGCGGGCGCGGAATCAGGATCGGGTCCGGGATCGGGCTCCGCGGATCCGGCGGCGCTGAAGAGCTTCTACGAACAGAAGCTGAAGTGGCGTGACTGCGAAGTCGCGGGTTTCCAGTGCGCCACGGTGAAGGCTCCGCTCGACTACGCGAAACCGGGCGGGACGAAGATCGATCTGGCCGTCGCCCGCAAGAAGGCGACCGGCCCGGGCAAGCGCCTGGGCTCGCTCCTCGTCAACCCCGGCGGCCCCGGCGGCTCGGCCATCGACTACCTGCAGGGCTACGCGGGCATCGGCTACCCCGCGCCGGTCCGGGCCCGGTACGACATGGTCGCCATGGACCCCCGCGGTGTCGCCCGCAGCGAGCCCGTCGAATGCCTCAGCGGCAAGGAGATGGACGCGTACACGGAGGTCGACCAGACCCCGGACGACCAGGCCGAGACCACAGCCCTGACGACCGCCTTCAAGGAGTTCGCGCAGGGCTGTGAGAAGCGCTCGGCCAAGATCCTCCCGCATGTCTCCACGGTCGACGCGGCCCGTGACATGGACATCTTCCGCGGCACGCTGGGCGACAAGAAGCTCGCGTACGTGGGCGCCTCGTACGGCACGTTCCTCGGCGCGACGTACGCGGGCCTGTTTCCCGAGCGCACGGGGCGGCTCGTCCTCGACGGCGCGATGGACCCCTCCCTCCCGGCCCGCGAACTCAACCGCGATCAGACGGCGGGCTTCGAGACGGCCTTCCGCTCCTTCGCCGCGGACTGCGTCAAGCAGACCGACTGCCCGCTCGGCTCGAAGTCCGTCGCGGACGTCTCCTCCCGCATGAACGCGTTCTTCACGACCCTGGACGCCAAGCCGGTCCCGACAGGGGAGAGCAGGGAGCTGAGCGAGTCGCTGGCCACGATCGGTGTGATCGCCGCCATGTACGACGAATCAGCCTGGCCCCAGCTCCGCCAGGCCCTCGCGGCCGCCATGGGCGGCGACGGAGCCGCGCTGCTGACCCTGGCCGACTCGTACTACGAGCGCGAGAGCGACGGCACGTACGCGAACCTCATGTACGCCAACTCCGCCGTCAACTGCCTCGACCTCCCCCCGGCCTTCACGGGCCCCGACGAGGTCACCAAGGCCCTGCCCTCCTTCGAGAAGGCATCACCGGTCTTCGGCAGGGGCCTCGCCTGGGCGTCCCTGAACTGCACCTACTGGCCCACGAAGGCCACCGGCACGCCCCACCGCATCGAGGCGAAGGGCGCGCCCCCGATCGTCGTGGTCGGCACCACCCGCGACCCGGCCACCCCGTACAAATGGGCCCGGTCCCTGGCGGCCCAGCTCTCCTCCGGCACGCTCCTCACCTACGAGGGCGACGGCCACACGGCATACGGCCGCGGCAGCGGCTGCGTCGACACGGCGATCAACACGTACCTCCTGGACGGCACACCGCCACCGAAGGCCAAAAAGTGCACCTGACCTGCGCAAATCCCCCATCCTCCGCCGTGTACGGAGCACCCCTCGAAACTGTGTAGACTTGGCGTCGCTGCTGACCCACCATGGTGCAGACGGCAAGCCGCCTTAGCTCAGTTGGCCAGAGCAACGCACTCGTAATGCGTAGGTCTCGGGTTCGAATCCCGAAGGCGGCTCAGCGAAACCCCAGGACTCACTCGCCGTGACCTGGGGTTTTGTGCTTTCCGGGATCTTTCTTCCGTCGGTGCGTCAGCCCAGAAGCGCGGTCGGATGCCCACCCGTGGCCATTCCGTGGCCAAACGTGCAACGGCCGTGCAGCAGCCGTGGCCAAAGGTGTTGCTGGAAGTCGGCAGATGGCCGCTCGGCTGTTGTTCCATCCCTACAAGGTCTTAGAGTTCCGTGAGGGGCTGTGCGGATCGTCACGGAGACCGGCAAGACGATCGCAGAGGTCGCCGAGGACCTGGGGATCAACGAGACGACTCTGGCGAGCTGGGTCTCCCGTGCCCGTCGGGCAGGTACACCGCACCGGCCGGCGGGAGTGACGAGCTGGAGCGGTTGCGGCGGGAGAACGCCCAGCTCAAGCGGGACAACAAGGAACTGGTCATGGAGCGTGATGTCCTCAAACGCTGCATGCTCCTGTGGGTGAAGTAGCCGTGGCGGACCCGGCGTCCGTCGTCGGGGTGATCAGCGACTTCAGGACCGAGCACGGCATTTCGCACCGCGTCTCGTGTCGCGCCTTGGGCGTGAGCGAGTCGTGGTTCTACAAACACCGCACCCGTCAGCCCACCAGGCGTGAGCTGCGCAGACAGCACGTGAAGGGAGAGTTCGACACGTCCGGCGGCACCTACGGCTCGCCGAAGATCTGGATCAGGCTGGTGAGGCAGGGCTGGCGGGTCTCGGTGAACACCATCGCGAGGATCATGGCCGAGCTGGGCCTGGTCGCGCGGAAGGTGCGCAGACGGCGGGGGCTGACCCGGCCGGGCAAACGGCCGGCCGCCCCGGACTTCGTGCGCCGCGACTTCACCGCCGAGGCACCCGACCTGGTCTGGTGCGGGGACATGACGGAGATCGAGACCGGCGAGGGCAAGCTGTACCTGGCCACGGTCATCGATCTGTTCTCCCGGTGCCTGCTCGGCTATGCGATGGGTGCCCGTCACGATGCCGAACTGGTCGTCGCCGCCCTGCACATGGCCGCGACGACCCGCGGGGGGACGTGTGCGGTGTCATTTTCCATACGGACCGCGGCAGCGAGTACGGCCCCGAAAGGACTGCCCGCACCGCCTGTTTCCGCTGTTGATCCTGGGGCGCCCGGTGCGGCCCGCCGGCCACGTCCTGCCGTGAACCAGGGCCCGTTCGCACCCCGCGCGGGCCCGGCCGTACTCGCACTGCCCACCAGTCACGGAGACCCACCCATGTCACAGACCCCCTCGTTCGCGGTGATCCCCGGCGCCGACGTAAGCCGCGTCCTGGACAGACGGCACCGCGAGGCCGTCGGCATCATCGAGTCCGCCTACCGCATCCACGGCCAGGGCGACACGGTCAACCCGCCGTCGTACTTCCTGCGCTTCCCCGACCGGCCCACCTCCCGGATCATCGCGCTGCCCGCCTCGGTGGGCGGCGTCATCCGGGCCGACGGGATCAAGTGGATCTCCAGCTTCCCGGAGAACGTCGCCGCCGGCCTGCCCAGGGCCTCGGCCGTCCTCATCCTCAACGACCCGGACACCGGCTATCCGCTGGCCTGTCTGGAGAGCTCCATCATCAGCGCCGCACGGACCGCCGCGTCCGCCGTGCTCGCCGCCGACAAGCTGACGGTCGGCCGGGCTCGTGGTGCGGGTCGCACTGGGGCGCAAGAAGTCCCGATACATCCTGGCCGTGATCCCCGGCGACAGAAGGGCCGACCTGGGGCCGTGGCCGCGGTGGCGGGCGGGGTCCGGGCTGGTTTCGCCGACCGGGCCACCGCCGAACGGCTCACCGGCTGCGTCAGCGGGGCGATCGTGCCGTTCTCCTTCGACGCCGACCTGGCTGTCATCGCCGACCCTGACCTGCTCGACGAGGACGAGATCTACTTCAACGTCGCCCGGCTCGACCTCTCGGTCGCGCTGCCGGTGGCCGCCTACCGCCGGCTCGCCGCACCCTTGGTGGCGTCCATCACCGAACCGGCTTCCGCAGTTCAAGCCACCTGATCAGAAAGCGAATGTACGCATGACTCTGATTCTGGACATCAGCGCGACCACCCCGGCGGTCACCGTCGGCGCGGACCGCGCCCGCGACATCGAGAAGGCGGCGCGGCGGTTCATGCCGGTCGCCGGGGGCCGGGTCGACAGCCCCGAGTGGGTGGCCGCTGCCCGCGACAGCTGGGCGGACCTCCCGTCCGAGCTGCGCAGACCGCTGGCGGCCTTCCGGCGGGACTCCGGGCCCACCGGTTCGCTGCTGCTGCGCGGACTGCCGGTGGCGAGGCGGCGCTGCCCGCCACTCCGGCCGCCGACGGCTCGGCCCAGCACTCGGCCGACGTCTCAGCGGCTGTCCTGGTGATGATCGCCGCCGGGCTCGGCGACCCGGCGGCCTTCCGCCCGGAGAAGGGCGGCGCCCTGTTCCAGGATGTGGACTTCCAGGGCAACGCGGGCTCCGTACTGCTCACCTTCCACACCGAGAACGCCTTCCACCCGCACCTGCCCGACTTCGTCATGCTGCTCTGCCTGCGGGCGGACCATGAAGGGAACGCCGGGCTGCGCACCGCCTGTGTGCGGCAGGCGCTCCCGCTGCTGTCCCCGGACGGACGGGCGGCCCTGTCCAGCCAGGAGTTCATCACGGCGGCCCCGCCGTCCTTCGGGGCTGCGGCGGGCGGCACCGCGTCGCACGCCGTGCTGACCGGATCGGCCGAAGACCCGGACGTACGGGTCGACTTCGCGGCCACCGAGCCGCTCACCGAGCGGGCCAGGGAGGCGCTCGCCGAGCTCCATGAGATCTTCGACCTGACTGCGCAGACCGCCTACCTCGCCCCCGGTGACCTCGCCATCGTCGACAACCGGGTCACCGTGCACGGCCGCACAGCGTTCCGGCCGCGCTACGACGGCCAGGACCGCTGGCTGCGGCGAGGCTTCGTCCTGACCGACCTGCGGCGTTCACGGGCGGTGCGGCCGTCCGACGGCTATGTCGTCGACTGACCCGAGCCGCCCGCCCCTCCGTCACCGAGCTGAGAGAAGGTCGACCGCCCATGCGCATCGTCATCGCCGAGGGCTCCGCCGTGCTGCGGGCCGGACTGGCCCAGGTGCTCGCCGAGCGCGGTCACCAGGTGAAGGCCGTCGGCGATGCCGGTGCGCTGGGTGTGCAGGCCGGCGCCCACCGGCCCGATGTGCTGGTCGCGAACGCCGCCCTGCCGTCGCCCGTACGGACGACGGCATCCAGGCGGTGCTCGCGGTTGGCCTGCGGTGGCCGCGCGGCGGGCTCCTCGTCTACTCGGCGGTGCCCGACCCGCGCTGTGCGGCACGCCTCTTCGCGGGCTCCGGCCGCCGGACCGGGGTGGGGTACCTCCTCCAGGAACGCATGTACGATGCCACCTCCCTGCTGGAGGCGGTGGCCGCCGTCGCGGCGGGCGGCACGGTCGTCGGCTCCCTGGCGGCCGGCGGCCCAGCGGACGACGAGCTGGGCGTGCTGAGGTGCAGTGAGCTGGAGGTGCTCGAACTGATGGTCCAGGGCCGCACCAACAGCGCGATCGCCCAGCGGCTGAACGTGTCGCCCGGCACCGTGGAGAAGCGGGCCGCCGCGGTCTTCGGCAAGCTCGGCATCCCCTGCACCAGGGACGACAACCGCGGGTGCTCGCCGTCCTGCGCTACCTCGGGGCCTGCCCCGGCGCGCTTACCGGCCGCGAGTCCCGGATGGCACTGACCGACGTGGCCTGAGGGCTGTCCCGTACGCCCCGGCGGTGGCATGACGCCGGGGCGTACGGGACAGCCCTCGGAGTCTTCGGTCCAGGACAGCGCTCTGCCCCCGGCGGTCGGCCGACCGCCGGGGGCAGAGCGCTGTGTCCGGCGTGGCCGGTCAGCCGGTGCCGATGATGCTACGGGCCACCCGTACCTGCCAGTTGGTGAACGCGATGATGAGCCAAGGGCCGAAGAAGAAGGCCACCACACCGGCCGCGAAGTGCAGCGCCACCGCACCGGCCGGGCTGGGGCCGCCCCACGCCGGGTCGGGGTAGGGCGCCCAGCCCCAGATCGGGTACGTCAGATTGCGCGCGGACACGATGAACCAGCCCACGACGAGGGCGAACGAGACGGAGCTGATCAGCAGGTTGACCAGCATGAATAAGAGGCCGCGGCCGATCCGTCCGACACCCGAACGGTGCCCGATGTCCTCCCCGAGCAGCAACTGCGCGCGCAGCCGCTCGACCATGGGCCCGGTGAACGCGACCACCACCAGCATGATGAGCAGGACCAGCACGCCCATCTGCTGGCGTCCGTGGGCCTGGGTGGACTTCATGGCGTACGGGAGCACGACCAGCAGCAGCGGACCGAGCGCCACCAGCGCGTACAGCACATGCCGCCACGTCCGTGGCCGGAACGGCCCGGTCAGCAGCCGGAGGCGTCCGGAGCCCGAAACAGAGGTGGACATGGTGAAACTTCCTCTCGTGGGGGATGAGCGCCGTGGGCCCGGGAGCGAGCCAGCAGGGCGCCGGCCCGCTCCCGGGCCGCAGGGCGGAGTCAGGCACCCGCCACGGCGGCCCGACCGTGGGCCGCGGAGGTGCGCTCGGCCTGACTCAGCGCCCGCAGTTGCAGGGCGATGGCGGTACCGGGCTGGCCGAGGGCCTCGTGGTATTGGCTCAGCACGTCGTTCTCACGCGTCAGCTGGAAATCCCGCTGGCCCGCCATCCGGCGCATGGCTCTGAGCTGGGCGGCGGTCTCCGCCCGCTCCCGGGCCAGGCTGATGAGGGACCGGTCCAGTTCGGTGAGCCGGCTGTCCAGTTCGGTGATGGGGCCGGTGGTGACCGGGGACATCTCTGACCTCCAGAGGACGTTCGCAGGGTGGGTGGCCGCCGGGCTCGCAGGCCCGGACGGGGCCGCTCGCCCCCCTTCAGCAGCTTGGGCGGTACGGCACACACAAGTACGGAACTGCGGCGCTGAACAGGGGGACCGCCGGCCACGCGGACATGACGGGGCGCCGGCCGGCAGGGGGTCGGCTGTTCCCTGGAGCTCTCGTCACGCCGTGCCTCCGATGGTCGGCTGTCTCGGCACGCTTGAGGGGCCGAGCACGATGATGAGGCTACCCGGGCGGGTTTTCTTTCCGTTATCGAAAGATAAGGGGCGCGGACGGGGCCTGTTGAGGGGGCAGCGCCGAGCGAGGGGCGCCGCGCGGACCAGGCCCGCGACCGCGCGGCCGGCCAAGCGGCGAGTCAGCGCCGAGGAGGAAGCGCCCGCGTGGTCGGCCCTATGCGGTCGGCGCTGCGCCGCTAGTACTGCGCCGCGTCGGTGCCGTGCGGTCAGCTGTTTGCCGTCAGCCCCTCGCCGGTCGCCTTGAGGGCGGCTTCCTTGCACGTCCAGTACGTCATGAAGGCCGCCGCCCGCTCCGCCCGGGGCAGCGGTATCACCGCCGCGCGTTCCTCCGCGGTGAGAACCAGCTCGTACTCGGGGGGCAGACCGGCCTCCGGTGGGGGCTCCGGCGGGTCGTCCAGCCGTTCGACGTCGAGCCCGACCGGGAAACCTTGGGTGACCGCGACCGCGACCACATCGCCGGAGTGCATGAGGGACAACTCCCACCGGGCGGCGCCGCCCAGCGCCTGCGGCTTGCCGTGCGCACCGCCGCACCCGGGGCAGCGGGTACGCCGTACGGCTTCCGGTTCCGTACCGCAGAGCAGCGCGAGCGCCGACCTGGCGAGGACCCGGCCGGTGACGTAACGGGCAAAATCCAGCTCGTGCAGAAGGCGGAGCAACGCGCCAGCTCGGCCGAGTCCAGCAGGCGGAACCAGTCGGCGGGCCGCGACAGCAGTGGCAGCGACCAGATGTGGCAGTCGGCCGCGGCGGTGCCCGCGGCTGCGGTTCCGGAGGTGCCCGGCTCCCGGACGGGTGTGGTCAGCGGCGTCATGTTCCCCGGTGTCGGCCGCCCGGGGCGCTCCGGGAAGACCGGAATCCCTCCGTACCGCCGGAGGAAAACCCGCCCCGAACCTTGGCGTTAAAGGCCGACGAGGGAAGGAAGGGCGACTCCGGGAGCACATCCGCAGTCGCCGGGCAACGCTCCGTTGCGAGCGGTATTGGGGGTTCCTATAAACAGGCGGTGTTACGGCGCCGCTTGTTGGAACATCGGTCGGTCAGAAGATCACGGTGGAGGATCCGGTAGTGAACGTGATGCGCTTCGACACGGAGGCCGGAGAGTTCGTCCCTTGGTGTCCGGGAGGAGAGCGTGCAGCTCCTGCGGGGCAAGGGCACGATCTGTCTCCAGATGGGGCTTGAGGTGAAGGCGCCTACCGCGGCGAAGGCCAGGCAGGGTCCTGGCGCTGCAGACCGGCCTGTACGGGATCGGAAACTCCTACGAGCGGATGCTCGTCGGACGAGGCACTGAGTGGCTCTCGTTTACGCCCGAGAGGGGAGTCGAGCGCCCGGTCCTCAAGTTCCTCCTCACCTCGGCCCAGCTCCACGCCATCAACGAGGCCCGCGACGGTGACCTTCGAATGGAACTGGAGGTCACCGGAACGCTCCCGCAAGCCCCCGGCTTCCCCGGCAGCACGAAGGAGGTTCTGCGCTTCCGCGTGGCCAAGAGCCGCTGGATCGATCAGATCACCGCCCTCGGTCCCGCGGTCGCGTTCGAGATTGCAGGTCCCGTTCCCGCTGGAGGACTACCCCCGCGCGGAGCCCGCCCGGCACCTGCGTGCTGCCCAGCGCCGACTTCTGGACTGTGACGTCGACGGCGCGATCCTGGAGGCCCGTCGCGCGCTGGAATGGATCAAGGATCACAGCGGCTGGATGTGGCCCGGCGGTAAAGACAGATTGCAGCGCACGCAGGACGAACGCTGGGCCTGGATTCGCTTCGCCGTCGAGGACCAGACGAGCGCAGCGGTACACAAGGACGCGGTGACGTCGGCGTTCTCGTACAGTCACAACCTAGAGTCTCGACCAAACCCGGAACGGTTCTGTATAGGAAGGACTCCACAGTTCTAGGGGATTGACACCGCAGGCTTCCTTTCGCGGGCGGCTCGGAAGGTGATGAGCCGCCACAGCAGGCAACGGCTCTCCTCGGGCTGTACGAGGAGAGCCGCCTGTGTGTTCGCCGAGGTCAGCAGAGGGACCTTGCCGTGTCACCAGGGCAGCGGGTCGGGGCGGCGGTTCCACCACCAGCCGAGTGCCGAGTCCCTGTCGTCCGGACGAAGCAACTCCTTGCGGAGCAGACCGGTGTCCCCCACCGTCAACTCGGCGAACAACGTGTCCAGGGGCTCAAGCGCACTCTGAAGCAACGCGACTACGTTCTCGGGGAGTTGATCCCGCACCTGGTCCAGCTCGTCTCGTGCTTCCAGGCGTTCGCGGTAGAGATCGGGCGGGCACCAACCGGACGGCGCCCAGCCCGATTCCAGTTGTCGGACCAGTTTCTCCCAGGCACACAGGCGATCATTCGCAAGCCACTGCGGAGTCCCTGGAGTCCTGCTCTCCTCAGGGTAGAAGCGCTGAATGTGTGCGTTGAAGGCGGCAGCGAGAGGTGTGGCGATCAGCTGCTCGCGGACCACTTCGGGGATACGGGCGACCGGTACCTGCGGTAGCCGCGCCACGGAGGACTCGACGGTGTCGATCGTGTAGCGCGACTCTTCGTCATCGGAGGCATTCAGCCGTACCCGTGTGACAAGCCCGTCCTCTGCCGCCAGCCAATAGGCACTCGGCGGGGCTTCCTCCGCTGGGAAGAGGACCAGAGCAGGTACCACCTGCGCAAAAGCGGACGCCAGTTCACGCTCGGTGGGCTGTGGTTGCACGGAATCCTGGACGTAGATGTCCAGGGACGTGGAGACATCGCCCGACACCATCGTCTTCTCGCACAGCACCAGGGCATCCCAGTTGCGCAGGTCCTGATCGGTGTCCTCGTCGGCGACGTCCACGTCCTGGACACTCACGCGCAGGCACTGCGCGAGTGCCGCGGCGACGGTGTCAAGGTGGAGCGATTCCACGGTGAGGAGGTTGTACGTCATGATGGATAGGTCCCGTTGTAGATGTCCAGGGCCTTCTGAACGATGCCCGGGTTATTTGTGAAGCGGGGGTTCCTGGTCAACTGCGGCGCAGCGCTCAGGTCACCTTTGGCCTTGACGATCTGCTGCAGGGCGGCGTACTCGTTCGCGTCGAGCTTGGCGATGCCCGTGCCGCTGTCTGGATAGGTCCTTCCGGTGTTCTCGACGCCGTACGTGCGTCCATTGATCTCGTAGCGGTTGATGGCCTTCTTGTAGGTGGCCTTGCCAGCGGCTATGTCGGCGATGTCTTGGGTGACGTCCTTTTCGTAGCCGCGAAGGATGATGCTGCTCACCTTCTTGACCTCGCCACCGCCTGCCCCCGGGACTGTATGCCGGGGATTTGGGGGCTTGAGGTCCTTGCCGGCTGCGGGTCCCTTGACACTGCTCACCGAGGGCCAAGGGCCCTTTCCAGAGCCTGTACCCGCACCGCCGCCGGAACCGCTGACTCGCATCGCGTACGCATCACCGGTTGCGAGGTCGCCAGAGACTCCCGAGAGGTCGCCCGGGACTCCGGCGAGAGCCATGCGCGGTCCCCCGAGGCCGACGTCGATGCTGTCGAAGAAACTGGAGAACCCTCCAGCCCTGGCTGCCCGGTAGGTGGCGCCGGCTCCGCCGAGGAGACCACCGGTCAGTGCGCCGTACACCCCTGCGTCCTGGGCCTCGTCGAGGTTGAGCCCGCCCTTCTGCTCGCCGGTTGCCATGGCGATGGGCTGGGTGACGGCGAGGTCGACGGTGACGGACTCGATGCCGGCGAAGGCGGCGGTGGCGAGGGTGGTGCCGGCGATGGTGGCGATCTCGGTGGTGACGGCGACGCCGAGGGTGCCGGCGAGTTCGGTGATCGTCGCCGCGGCGGCGAGGGCGGCGCCTTCCGAGATACCCGCGGTGAAGATGGCCAGGGCGGTGCCCGCGACGATGGTCGCGCCGACGATCTCCAGCTCGTGTTCGAGTTTCTTCTTGGCTCCGTGTAGGAGGGCGGCACGGGTGGGTCATGCGGCAGGCGGGTTGCGTACCGTCGCGCTCTTTCAGGCCATCTCGAGCTCGAACTTGCAGGTCAGGTCTGGCAGTAGGTCCGCCCGGCCTGGGTGTAGTCCGCCTCGCAGCCCGAGATGGGCTTGACCACCTGTGGCCGGAAGCCTTTGGACGGTGCATCACGGGGTGGTACAGGTCGCCCTGTGACGCATTTTCTCATCAGGTAGAACGTCATTGGGCAGCATTATGGGGCACGGCGCAACACAACCACTCACGGTCTCGTAATACGCAGGTCTCGGGTTCGAATCCCGAAGGCGGCTCAGCGAAACTCCGGGACTCACTCGCCGTGACCTGGGGTTTTGTGTTTTCCGGGATCGGGTCGCGGCAGCTGGACGCCTCTGCTGGGGTGCCATGATCGCCACCGGTGGAGAACCGGGTGGGCAGGCGTGCGGCGAGCGTGTGGAGCGGTGGGCCGCCGGCCGCCCGATGGCGCGCGGCCTGCCGGGCCGGGGTTTCGCGCCGGATCTATGAGGACGGTCCGGCACCGGCGACTGGCCGGCGGGCATCGCCCGGCCGGTGAGGGTGGTGGCGTGGTGCGACGCCGGTTGAGCTGTCCGGCCTGGTCGTCGGCCCGGGCCCTGTCCGGTTCGGGTGCCGGACAGGGCCTTCGTGCTGTCGCTGTCATTCACACCGTGAACTTCACGGCCTCCAGATACACGTCGTTGCGGAGAGTGCCGCCGAAGGTGTAGTTGGGGCGTGGGTCGGTGCAACCGGGCTCTCCGAAGCTGCCGTTGTGGAGGAGCGCGGCCTGGCAGATCGTGCCGTTGCCGACGTTGATGGCGTACCCGAGCATGTTCGGGGCGCCCTGCTTCGAGCTGCCGATGTAGAAATCCTTGCCCTCGGTCACGGGGGACCACGGCGTCTTCCACTGACCGTTTCCGTCGGTCGACTCGGGATAGTGGACGAAGGCGTTGGCAGCCGAGCCCCCGACACCCCGCACCGCGATGTTGATGGCCTTGAGCGCCCGGTTCCGGCCCGAGGTGCCGGCCATCGTCCCGTCGCACACCGGCTTCTGCCAGCCCTGTCCTGAGACGTAGGCGCGGTAGCAGATGTGCCGGCCCGAAGGGTCGTTCTTGGCAAGGCGGTTCACGGCGGTGGCGGCGGTGTCCTGCTGCGGCTTCGCCGTCACCGTCGCCGTGGCCTGCGGGGGTCTCGCGGTCACGGTGACAACGCCGCCTCCGGGCTCCTTCGCGTCCGCCTTGTGCTTGGGTTCGGGCTTGGGCTTCGGCGTCGGTGACGGTGAGACGCTGGGCAGCGGCGGCAGTGTGACGGGGGAGACGGAATGCGTCGGCTCCGGCTTCCTGCTCGGAATGCTGCTCGTCGCGCTGCTGGAACGGGCGCTCTGCTTCTCGTCCTCGCCGCCGCTGCCCAGCATCACCAGCGGAACGATGACGAGGGCGGCCACGACGAGTGCCACTGGGCCGACGAAGAAGGGCCTGCTGAGCAGGCCGGGACCCTTGTACTCGTCGTCCGACTGGCGTGATTCGTTTCTGCGGACGATCTTCGGCGCGGGAGCGGGCGCGGGCGCGGGCGTGGGCGCGGGTCCGGCCTCTGCGGACGGCGGCAGCGCGTTCGTCTCGTCTTCTTCATGTTCGTGATCGAAATCGTTGCCACCGCCGTCATCGTCGCCGTCGAGATCCTCGTTGCGATCGAGATCGGCGTCGTCGTCATCGGCGGGCGGCAGCGGCTGCTCCTCCTGCCGCTCCTCCTCCTGCTGTTCCAGCAGCCTGCTCGAACCGTCGGGCGTGACCTCGACGTACGCCACGTACCCTGCGGAGGGATCCGAGATGGCCGCCGTCACAGGGGCGTTCCGGTCGCGTGCGCTGCGGTGCAGTGTGTCGAGGATCGCGGCGTCGACCGGCTCACCCTCCCCGGCCTCCACAGGTACGCCGTCGATGGCGGCTGAGCCGTCGCCGGTGATGACCACGGCGAAGTGGGGCGACGGCCGCGGTTCCGCGGGTACGGAGCGGTCGCCTCCTGTGCTCGGCTCGTCCGTCTCTTCACCCTCGCTCATACGCACCCCTTTCCTTGGGACAAGGGCCGCTCGGCCCGGGCGGGTACGCACACGGCGAACCCTGCGTACCGCAACGCACACCGCGCCGGAACGGTTCAATTTCCGGGCCGCCGGACCTGAAGATCTCGCGGAGAAGGTGCCCAGGTAACACTGATCGGGGACGGAACCAGATATTCCGTCAAGGTGGTGTGAAGGACAGCCGCCGCTCAGTAGAGTCCGCGATGTGAACGCCTATACGAATTCCGTACGCTTTGCCGTGCTGGGGCCGGTCCGGGCGTGGCGCGGTGAACGAGAACTGGGCCTCGGCTCGCCCCAGCAAAGAGCGGTTCTGGTGGCGCTGCTGTTACGCAGGGGGCGCCCCGCCACGCTCGACGAACTTCTGCACGCCGTATGGGGCGAGGACCGGCCGGCGGCCGCCGTATCCGTCCTGCGGACCTATGTGTCGCGTCTGCGCAAGCTGTTGGAGGCCGGGCGCGAAGCGGCCGGATCCCCACGGATCATCGTCTCGGTCGGCGACGGATACCTCGCCAGGTTCCCGGAAGACGCCCTGGACCTCGCGGTGTTCGAGCGACAGGTCACCGAGGCGAAGAAGCTGCGCGCCGCGGGTGAGCTGTCCGAGGCGGCCAAGCTGCTGCACACCGCGCTCGCCGGGTGGCAGGGGCCGGCACTCGCCGGAGTCCCGGGCCCACTGGCCGAGTCGGAGCGCTCCTGGCTGAGCGAGGAGCGGCTGACAGCGCTGGAGGCACGGCTCGATGTCGACGTCGAACTCGGCCGCCACGAGGAGGTGATCGCCGAACTCGTCTCACTGACCGGTCAGTACCCACTGCGTGAGCAGCAGTGTCAACTGCTCATGCTGGCGCTGTACCGGTCGGGAAGACAGGCCGAGGCGCTGGCGGTGTACCGCACGACCCGGCGCACCCTGGTGGCGGAGCTGGGCATCGAACCCGGCTCGGCACTGCGGGAGATGCACGACCGCATACTCGCCGCCGACGCCTCCCTCGTACCCGGTCGGCGCCGCCGTTCCGACCCGTCCGGCGAGCCGGATTCGCCGCCGGTGCCCCAGCAGGCCTGCCCCGCTCAACTGCCCGCCGATCTCGCGACCTTCGCCGGACGGCACACCGCACTCGACAGGACCCGTGCGCTGTTGCCGGCCGGCGGCCACGCCCCCGCGACGGTGGTGATCAGTGCGATCGGTGGCATGGCGGGCATAGGCAAGACCACACTGGCCGTGCACTGGGCCCATGAGATCGCGGACCGCTTCCCCGACGGACAGCTCTACATCAACCTGCGCGGCTTCGACCCGACCGGTTCGGTCGTGACACCGGAAGAGGCCATCCGTACCTTCCTCGACGCGCTCGGTGTTCCCCCGATGCGCATCCCCACCGGTCTCGCCGCCCAAGCGGCGCTGTACCGCAGCATGCTCGCTCAGCGGCGGGTACTCGTCCTCCTCGACAACGCCCGCGACACCGAACAGGTCCGCCCGCTGCTGCCCGGCTCGCCCGGCTGTGTCGTCATCGTCACCAGCCGCAACAAGCTCACCGGCCTGATCGCGGGTGAAGGGGCCCATCCGCTGACGCTGGACCAGCTGACGCCCGGCGAGGCGCACGATCTCCTGGCGCGCCGCCTCGGCGCCGAACGGCTGGCGGCCGACCCGAAGGCGGCCGACGAGATCATCGCGCGCTGCGCCCGGCTGCCGCTGGCGCTGGCCATCGTGGCCGCCCATGCCGCCGGGTGTCCCGACTTCCCGCTCAGTGCCATCGCCGGGGAACTGCGCGACAGCAATGGCAGTCTCGACGCCTTCGCGGGCGGCGACGACATCACCACCGACGTACGGACCGTCTTCTCCTGGTCGTACAAAGCACTGTCCGCCCCGGCCGCACGGCTCTTCCGGCTGCTGGGCCTGCACTCCGGACCCGATGTCTCCGCGCCTGCCGCAGCCGGTCTCGCCGGGCTCCCCCTGCGTGAAACCCGTTTCCTGCTCGCCGAGTTGACCCGCGCTCATTTGCTCACGGAACGCTTCCCCGGCCGCTACACGCTCCACGACCTGCTGCGTGTCTACGCCGCCGAGCGGGTCGGCGCCGAGGAGTCGGCGCGGGAGCGGGAGCGGGCCGTCGAGCGGCTGCTCGCCTGGTATCTGCACACCGCGGACGCCGCGTACACGCACATCACACCGCGCCGCCTCCGGATCCGCCTCGACCCGCTGCCCGACGCGTGCCGGCCGCTGGTGTTCACGACGTACGAACAGGCTCTGGACTGGTGCGAGACCGAACGGGCCAATCTGGTCACCGCGGTGAACCAGGCCGCCGCTTCCGGGCACCCCGGCATCGCGTGGCGGCTGCCCGCCGTCCTGTGGGGGTTCTTCTACCTCCGCAGCCATGTGCACGACTGGGTCGACACCGCGGCCGCCGGACTGGCCGCCGCACGCGCGGCCCGGCACAGCCGGGGCGAGGCCCAGGCCCTCGCCGACATGGCAGCGGCGCTGCGCAGCGCCAGCCGGCTCGAAGAGGCCATCGACCACCTGCATCAGGCGATGGTCGCCTACCGGGAACTCGGGGACGCGGACGGCCGCGGATCGGCCGTGGCCAACCTGGGCGACCTCTACCTGCAGACCGGCCGGCTCGCCAAGGCCGTCGAGTACACCCGCAGAGGACTGGTCGTCGAACGGGCCATCGGCACCGTGTGGGGTGAGGGAATCCTGCTGAGCAACCTGGGCGACGCCTATCAGCGGCTCGGCAGGTTCGACGAAGCCGTCGCATGCCTGGAGGAGTCGCTGGCCATCCTGCGCGACAGCGGCAACCGCTGGGTCGAGGGCGTGGCCCTCGACATCCTCGGCACGATCCACCGCAGGCTCCACCGCTACGACGAGTCGGTCGAGTACTACCAGCAGGCGCTCACCACGCATCGGGACGTCGGCAACCGGTGGGGCGAGGGCCACACCCTGGGACATCTCGGTGATGTCCATCTGGAGGCCGACGAGCCGGAGGCCGCTCGCGTCAGCTGGCGCCAGGCGCTCGCGATCTTCGTGGACTTCAACCATCCGGACGCCGAGCAGGTCCGGGAGCGGCTCGGCCGGTTGGCGGGCGGCCCGACGGAGGACCGGGCGGAGGGCCGGGCGGGCGGCGCGACGGAGGACCGGGCGGGCGGCCCGGCATCCGAACCCACTGGCTGGTCGGCCGAACCCACTGACGGTCCTGCCGACCACACCGACAGTCCGGCCGCACCCACTGAGGGGTCGGCCGACGCGCACGCCCCGGGCGCCTCGCCTCAACCGACCGCCTGACATGGATCTCCCCCGATCATGGCTCGCCGTGGCCCCGTAGCAGGCCACGGCGAGCTTGCACCCGAACAACGGATCGCAGGTGCGAACGGTTCAACGGCCAGGTCGGCCCACGTCGCGGTAGGTCAGCCCACGTCGTGGTAGGTCTGGCCGCTGGCGTTGGGGGTCGTGCCGTTGTACAGACCCGTCGGGCTGGTCACGGTGGAGAGCGTGAACCACGCGTAACGCTCCATGAAGTCAAGGCCGTTCATCATCGCCGTCGATGACTTGATGAAGTCGGTCTGCTCCTGCTCGCTGGGATAGCGGGGGGAGCCCTGGGAGAAGTCGATCAGGCCGAACTCGGTCAGCCAGATCGGCTTGTGGTAGCGGTCGTACACCGCCTGGAGGTAGCCGCGCAACTGGTTGGCCGCGTCGGGGCCGAAGTCGCCTCCGTACCAGTGCAAAGGGATGAAATCGACGCGCAGGCCGCGCTCCGCGGCTCCCTGCATGAAGCGGTCCAGCCAGCCGCCGGCGACATCGGCGCCGTACGAGACCGCGGGAGCGCCCAGGCGCAGGCCGGTGGACTCCAGCCGGGGCCAGAGGTCCAGGGCCTGCTCGGGGCTCATGTTGGCCTGGGTGCCCGAGTCGGGTTCGTTGAAGCCGAGCAGCTCCGTGCCCTCCTGGGCGGCATGCCCCAGCTCGTCGTCGGTGACCGACCCGGGACCCCAGATCATCGGGACGTACTCGACACCGTCCGGTTTGGCGACCTCGCCGCTGGACGAGGCCCAGTTGAAGTACCAGGAAGCGCCGGACCCGGCGAGTGCCTGGGAGGCTCCGTCGACGGGGTTGAGGCTGACCCCCTTGCGGTTCGACGCCGGGGCGGCGGTGCCGGGCGGGGGCGGGTTGACGGCCTCGGGAGCGGGCGGCGGGGCGCTGCCGGTCCCGAACGAGACGGTCAGGCCAGTGCACTTGGTGCACTGGTACATGACCTTGTTGCCCGGCTCGGCGTCCTGCTTGGACCAGGCGTACGCGGTGGGGCACTTCTGGTTGATCATGTCGCTGTACGGCGTCTTGGCGTCCCGGTTCGGGTTGACGCACACCAGCGGACTGCCCGTGGCCTGGTCCTTCTGCAGATTGTCGGCCGGGCAGCCGGACAGCAGATCCTCGGCGCAACCCGCCACGGCGCACTCGCCGGCCGCGGGTGGTTCCACGTCGTCGGGTGTGATGGTGACGGGTGCCGAGACGGCGTTGACGTAACTGACGTCGTACCAGGGCGCCAGCGAATCGGCCGGGTCGAAGTTGAACTCAGCCAGCCCCGTGGGCTGTTCGCCGAGGGAGCAGTGATCGACGTAGGGCCCGCAGTCACCGACGGCGCAGTGGAACGTACTGCCGTCCTCACCGTCGCAACCCTGGCGGGCGAAGAACGTGCCGCGCCAGTGCCCGGCGCCCTCCTGCTCGGGGATGGTGATGGACGCCGCCTGGCCGGGATCCAGCACCGGCAGCCCGGTGAGCGCTGCCGAGCCGTCGGCGTTGACCCTGCTGCCGACCCAGATGCGGCTGTCCGTCCTGTTCTGCAGGGTGATGGTGTGCTCGGCGACGGCGGCGGCCGGCGCTCCGATGCTCCCGCTGTCGGAGCGGTGTGCCTGAACCGCTACGGCGGTGCCTGTCACACCGACGATGACCAGGAGCAGAGCCAGCAGAAATGATGTGCGTCTGCGCATAGAGCGTGCCTCTCCATCGGGCTTGCGCTGGTTGATTGACCGGATTTCCTTGCGCAGGCACGACGGATGGGCACGGTGGATGGTTCACCCGGCGACGGATGTCATGCTCATCGCCGTGCCTGACCGTGCGAATTCGGCCTGACGGGCTTCCTGCCGACCAGTGATGACGATGCGTCAGAAAATCGTGGCGTCGAGGGGCCGGAGGGACTGTCGTACGACTCGCGGACGATCGCCCGCCCCTCGCTGCTGAGCAGGGGGTGCGGAAAGTCGAACGATCCGGTGGGCGATTCGGGGGAGCCCGGCGGCGAGACCGGGCTCGGTGGAGGAGATACGGACGCGGACGCGGATGCGCTGCTCCCGAACACTTCCCGTCGTTCGGCGGCAAGGAAGGTGTGACCGTCGGTGAGATCGTCCCTGCGCGGTGTCGAGGCAGTGGCGGCGGTTCTTGCCGCCAGGTTTCTCCGTTCGGCCGCTTCGAAGTTCTGGCCGTCGGTGAAGTCGCCCTCGCCCGGGCCCTGAGAACCGTGCGCCGGGGTGTCCTGGGAGGAGACGGCCCGCGTCGTCGCCGTACGCTCCCAGCGCTCCCGGGTCCGATCGGTCCGCCGCTCCTCGGGAGCGCCGCGCCGCAGCTCCCTCATGAACGCGTTGTTGGCGTACTCCGCGACCGTCGGCATGCTCGCCGGTGACTTGTCGTACGCCTTCCGCCACTTGGTCCCGGATCTGAGCTGCGCGAGAACCGCGTCCTCGAAAGCCTCGCGTTCGTGCTCCGGCAACCGGCTGACCGCGCCCTCGAAGTCGGCTCTCCCGACAGGCACCGGCTGCTGCGGCCCGTCCTCGGTGCCCGGCGCCGCCGTCGACGCCGACTGCGACGGCGACGGCGAGCGGCCCCTGAGACGGTCCAGGAGGCGGCTCAACTCGGCCGCCAGCCCGGTCCAGGCGCTGTCCGTGCCCCTCGAAGCCGCCCGGCGGCCGAACCGCCCGCCTCTCAACCCGTACTCGGTGTTGATGAGGTTGCGCGCCAGCGCGACCGAGTCAGCGCCCGCCATGGCGCCTCTCTTTCAGGCAGAACCGGAATCCGCCGGCGTCCGACGCGAACCGGCGCCGCGCCGGCAGACCGCTCGGCGCGGATCGCCACACACGGGCAGTGGACATGTGCGTACCTCCCCGACCTGTCGGCAGTGGTCCCGGCATAACGGCCGCGCCCCGGGGACGCGGCCGTCGTGCCGGTCCGGTGGGTGCGATCAGCGCTTGGCCTTCTTCTTGCCTTCCTTGTTACTGGTGTGCCGCCTCTGCGAGACGTGGCCCGACGACGGTCCGGCGGCGGATTCCCTCTGAGGGGCCGTGTTGCCCGCCGGCGGGCTGTACGCTCCGGCCGGCGTGCCGAGGGGCGACTGCGGCTGGAGGGACGAGGTGGACGACTGCGGCTCCGAAGCCGGCTCGTAGCCGGGCGGGTACTGACCCGGCTGGTATCCGAGCTGCGGATTGTTGTGCATCCCGTACATCTCGTACCCGGGGTCCTCCGCCGCCCGGCCCGGATCCGTGTGGGCGTGGTGCACCGCGTCAGCCGCCGTCGCGCCTCCGGCCACCCAGGTGCCCGCGCCGTCGACCATCGTGGTGCCCGGGGCACTCTGGTTGGCGGCGGCACCGTACGTGTTCATTCCCGCGGACGCCAGACGGGCCGCGCTTGTGGCCACCTGGTACGGGTCGACGTGGCCACCTGCCTGGTACTGCTGGTACTGGTCGTAGAGCTCCTGCCCGCCCACGATGCCCTGAGCGGCGATTCCCACGCTCCTCGTGATCGTGGCGGCCCGGCCGGTCATGAAATTGGAAGCACCCTGGATGAGGCTGGGTGTCGCGTCCACCAGGGCCCGCGCGATGCGTGTCCTGTTCTCCGAGACCCACTGCACCGCGCGCTGGTCCCAACGCGCGACAGCATTGCCGTTGACCGCGTAGAACTCCCGGGCGTTCGCGTCGTAGACACCGGTCCCGGCTCCCTCGAAGAGCTGAGGGGCACTGTCCGGGACGGGCGAACTTGAGCTTCGGACCGACGTCGACCGCCTGCCGTCGTCGATCCTGACGGAGTGGAAAGAACTGGCATTGGAATCGCCGCTGTCGTGTGAACCTTGTGAGCCTGGCATTTCACCCTTCCTTCTGGGTGGATGGTTGCTCCGTACGGAGCCTGTGGCGGCGCCGTGTCCCGGCGCAGCCGACCGGACACGTACTCCGCTCGCCAAGCACAACGGGGCCGCCGCGGCCTCGGTTCACCTCCTCCTGCCCCAGGCCCTGTCCGGCGGGTTCAGCTCGGCTGTTGTGGCGGTGGCCTTTCCCAGCCCCGCGGGGGCGGGGGCGGCGGTGGTGGCGGCGCGAACGGGTCGATCGTGTCGATGGGAGGAGTCTCCTTCGGGCGGTGCGTGCCGGACTTGCAGCCCGCGAAGGGGCCTTGTGGGTCGCGCAGGGTGTCCATGACGGTCGACAGGTAGTCGCGGTGCCAACTGGCCGGCCCGGTCATCTCGGAGCCGGGCCCCGTCAGATGGCCCCAGGCCAGCCACAGGCCGTGGAGCTGCGCCACCGCTTCGGGATGCTCCCACCAGCGGGGGCACCAGGGCGAGGCGGACGTGACTTCCCTGCCGTATACCGGGAGCAGCACGTGGTGTGTCCACAGGGTCAGCTGCCGCAGCGTCCACGCGTAAGCGGGCCCCTCCAGGTAGAGGATGAACTTCGCCGGTTCGGGGGGCTCCTCCGGCTGGGTGGTGGACATGGGCCCTCCTGTCGGTTGGTTCAGGCACCGACTCGGTTCGTCAGTCGGTGGGTTCAGGCGCCGCTTCGGGGCGTCAGTGGGTTCGGACGTACGGGGCTCAGGCTTACGGGGTTCAGGCTCAGGCGTCCGGGCGTACCGCTCCGAGGATCTGCATCGAAGCCGCCGGCGCCACGTACACCCACCGCCCGGGGCGCGGGGCCTGGATGATTTTGCCGTCGCCGATGTAGAGGGCGACGTGGCTGGCGTCGGAGAAGTAGATGATGAGGTCGCCGGGGCGCATGTCCTCGACAGGGATGTGCTTCAACTGCCGCCACTGTTCCTGCGATGTGCGGGGGATGGGGTGGCCCGCCGCCAGCCAGGCCTGAGAGGTGAGGCCGGAACAGTCGAAGGAGTTGGGGCCTTCGGCGCCCCAGACGTACGGCTTGCCGATCTGCCGGGTGGCGTAGGCGACGGCCTTGCGGCCCGCCGGAGTCGCCTCGGTGCCGACCTTCTTGAGGACGCCCGTGCTCACCCACTTCGTCTGGGCGTCGTCCGCGTCCTTCTCGTCGAGGGCCGCGATCTGCTGGAGTTCCGCCGCTGCCAGCTGCGACTCCAGCTTCTTCGCCGCTGTGATGTGCTGCTCGATCGTGTGCTGCTCGTTCTTCCGGGTGTGGCGGGTCGCCTTCAGATGCTTCAGTTCGTCGGAGGCGTCGTCGGTGCGGCGGCGCAGGTCCTCGCGTGTGGTGCTCAGAGCGGTCAGCACACTGTGCCTGGCCTGCTGAGCCTCGCGGTTCAAGGACGCGTTGTCCAGGGCGGTCGCCGGGTCGTCGTCGAGTACCAACTGCATCTCGGCGGGCAGCCATCCGCCCCGGTACTGGGCCCTGGCCATCGCCCCCGCCTGCGAGTTGAGGACGGACAGCTTCGCCTCTGCGGTCTTGACCCGGGCGTTGAGTACGTCGACCCGCTTCTGCTGCGCGGCCACCTTCTCGTCGGCGGCGTTGTACTTGTCGGTGGCGACTTCCGCGTCGTGGTACAGGCCCGCCAGTTGGGCACGTACCCGGGTGAGGGTCGGGGGGTCGGCGCGGGCGGCCTGCTGGCTCGTCACCGTCAGGCCGCAGGCCAGGACGACGGCTGCCGCCGTCCGGTAGCTGTGTGCGCGCAGGGGCCGTCTCATCTGGGCCGAAGCTCCCTTCGTCCGCGTCGATCGGGGTCGGGCCCGAGACGCGACCCAGGGCCCGACCCCACAACGGGCCGTGCCGTCCGGTGGTTCAAGGAGACGTGAACCGGAGGAGACGTGAACCGGACTCGGCCCGGCGTCCCTTGTGCGTGAGAGGGCCGTACGTCGGATGAAAGGGTCGTTGTGGAAGTGGAGTTGCTGCTGCTGGCGCTGTGCACGGGGTCCGGTCTCGGCTTTCTGCTGCTCGCCGTGCGGTCGGTTCTGGCGGCCCTGCGGCTGCGGTTGCGCGGACTGCGCGTGATGGGTGTGGTGACGGCGCGCGGCAAGGCCGACCGGCGCCGCGGCGGGCTCGTGATGTTCGCCGACCACCTCGGGCGCAGCCTCGTCCTCGACCCGGGCAGGCGCGGCCCGTGGTGCGGGCTGCCGCGCCCGGGCCGCAGCGTGCCCGTGGTCTACGCGCGGAACCGGCCCACGTCGGCCGGGCTGTGGACGGTGCGGTATCTGCTGGCGCCGGCGTTCGGGTGGTTCCTGTCCTCGGCCCTGGCGTTCGGCGCCGGGGTCCTCGTGACGCCGTGACCCCGCACGCCCGTGATGCCTCATTCCCACAACCGATCTATGCCCGTGGGCACTTGGTGGTCAGCCGGCGAACGGCTTGCCGAGGCTCACTCCCTTCAGCCCGGCCGCGGCCCGCGCGGTGATGGCCGCGGTCTCCGCCTTCGCCGCCGCCGAGATGGCGCCGGCGCCCGGCTCCTTGTACCAGGGGCGCAGCCGGATCAGGGCGGGCTTGACCCCGGTCGCGAGGAGCAGCGCGGTGCCCTTGGGCAGGGCCCGGATCCTGTCGGGCGGCAGGACGGACTCCTGGCGGTACGAGTACGAGCGCGACGTGCCGTCCTTGCTGCGGGAGACGCTCGGTGTGCGCACGTCGTACTGGCCGACGAGCGTGGAGATCTTCTGTACGAAGTCGGCGTCGTCCAGGCCCGCGCCGAGCAGCTTGATGGTCGCGGCGCTCCACAGCGCGTCCATGCCCGCGTCACCCCACACCCGGGCACCCTGACGGTAACTCTGCAGCAGCGTGACGACGTTGATGCCGCGCGAGCCGAAGTGCGAGTAGAGGTCGGGCAGGTCGGAGATGCGGCACACGTTGGCCGCCTCGTCGAGGACCGCCGTCAGTGGCGGGTCGAGCCGGCCGCCCATGCGTTCGGCCGTCACCACGCCCGCCCGCATCGTCGCGTCGGCGATGCCGGCGATGACGCCGGCCGCCGAGCCGCCACCGTCCTTGGACAGCAGGTACAGGGTGTCCTTGCCCAACACATGGCGGTCGGGCCGGAATTCGGGCAGTGAGCGGTCGGGCGTGACCCAGGCGAGGATCGCGGGATCGAGGAGGCAGGACACGGTCTGGCGCGCGGTCTCGAAAATGCCGTCCCTCGTCTCCACGGCGCCACGGACCGTGCCCTGCAACTGCTCTGCCATCGCGACGAGCCCGTTGTCACGGAGCAGGTCGACCGGGGTCCGGTCGGCGGGGTCGGCGAGCCAGCCGAGCAGGTCGCGTACCGGGGTGTTGCTGCGGGCCGCCGCGAGGAAGAGAGCGGTGAGGGTGTTCTGGGCGGCCGAGATCCAGAAGTCCTTCTTCGCCGTGTCGTCGTTGACGGAGGCCACGAAGTGTCCCGCGAGCCTGCGGGCGCCTTCGGTGGTGTGGCATTCGGCGAGCATGTTCCACCACATGGCGCGCGGACTGTGCGCGATGCCCTGCGGGTCGAACGTCCAGACCGTGCCTGCCTGTTCACGCGCGGCGCGCGTCACGGCGTACACGTCGGACTTGTTGGAGGTGAGCAGCACGGCGCCTTGGGCGCGCAGTACCCGGGGAACGGCGATACCGGTGGACTTGCCGGCCCGCGGCGCCATGAGGTCGAGTTCCACATCCTCGTAACTGCTGCGCAGTTCCGGCCCCCTGGGAGCGAGTTCGCCGAGGAGGTTGCCCGTCTCGTCCGGGTGCAGCCGCTGCCGGCCCTTGAGGGTCGGGCGCAGTTCGCGGGCGCGTGCCTCGATGCCCTTGGGGCCCAGCGCGGCGAGATCGCGGCTGCCGGCCAGGCCCTTGGGGCGGCGCGTACGGCCGGTGAGCAGGATCACGGCGAGGACGAACGGGACGGCGACGACTGCCAACAGTCCTGCTATGCCCGCGTAGACGGCTGTGGGCGGTGTTGTGGGCCACAGCGCGACCGGACCGTCCGACACGAGGCTGGAGACGGTCGACATGGCGAAGGGCGGAGCATCCCAGCCGTGTCCCGAGACGCCGGCGCCGATGGTGCCGCCCGACCAGGCGACGGTGAACATGACGAGGCCGGTCCCCGCGACCGCCACGATGGCCCACGGAAGCAGATCGTGCAGATCACCGCCACGCTGTCCGCTCACGCGGTCCACCCCCCGGCCGATTCGGTGCCGGTGCCGGTGCCGGTTCCGGGGGCGCCGGGAAGGCGGTACGTCCCTTCCAGGGCGGCCCGCTGAACCTGCCCGGTGGCCTTGGCCACGGCCTCTTCGACCGTCTGCTCGTTGGGCGTCCAGCGGGTGTTGGTGTTGTGCAGCCGGCGTTCCGCGTCGGTGATGGCGACCTTGATCGGGATGCCGGGGCGGCCGCCGACCTTGATGAGGAAGCGGCCGCGGCCCGGCGGTTCCTCGTCCTCGCCGTTGACACCCCAGCCGGGGGGTGAGGACCAGGACGAGACGAGTTCGATCTCGCGGCGCGACAGCCCGACGACCTTGCCGAGATCCTCCATCTCGGTCCTCGGCAGCCCGGCGCACACCACCATCCCCGCCCGCTCGACGAATCCGCGTGCTTTGGCGCGGTCGGCGTCGGTGCCGAGCGCCTCGGCGTCCTTGAGGGTGTGCGTGATCTTGGCGTCGCCGAGGCCGAGTGAGCGGTTGAGGCGGGTGAGCGCGTCGATGCGGTCGACGATGCCGGACGCCGCGCGCAGCGGGCGCCACAGCTCGTCCAGCACGGTGAAGAACCAGCGCCGCGGGGCGAGTCCGGCGTCCGCGAGGGCGTGACAGGCGGCCACGGTGCCGAGCCCGTCGGACCAGGCGGCGAGCATCGCCGCCGCCGTCAACTGGGTGTCGGCCTCGCCGATGCCGGAGATGTCGATGCACACGGCGGGCGCGTCGGGGTCGATATGGGTCGACGTCTCGGAGGCGAAGGTGTCGCCGAGCGGGCCGTCGAGGATGCCGAGCAGCGAGCGGTGCAGCGGGTCGACGGCGTCCCGGTAGCGGGAGTCGTCACCCCGGTCGAGCGTGACGGCGCGCACCCGGGGCGGGCCCTCGGTGAGGATCCGCAGGACATCGGGCAGCAGCACGGTGTGCCCGGAGGGCGTGCGTTCGCGCAAGTGGTGCAGGACGGCGGAGAGTACGGACTGCTCGTGGTCGTCCATGGGCCGGCCGCGCACGATGGTGATGAGCGCGGCGACCATGTTCAGGACCCGGCCGTGGGCCTCGGCCTTGAGGACTTCACCGGCCTCGCCGCCGATCTTCGCCGCCGCGGCGCCCATGGCGCCCGGGTCGAGGACGTTGATGCCGCCGCGGCCGCGGCCGATGGAGATCACCTGACCGCCGAGCGCGCGCACCGTGTCGGCGTAGTCCGGCTTGAGGTCGCCGAGTACCAGCGGTACGACGCCGGTCGCCGCGAGCCCGATCAGCATCCGGTTGACGAGGGTGGACTTGCCCAGGCCCGGCATGCCGAGCATGAACAGCGAAGGGTTGGAGATGTAGCGGGCCCGGGTGAACCAGCTCAGCGGGTCGCCGCAGACCGTGGCGCCGGTGAACAGGTGCTGTCCGAGCGGCACTCCGGTCATGGGCGAACCGGAACCGGCGGCGAACGGCCACATGCCGCAGGCCTGCACGGTCGTGGCGCGCCACATGGTGGGCGGGTCCATGTAGCCGACGCGCCCGCCGCCGGCGCCGTACCAGCCACGGGGCGGGACGTAGAGCTCCTTGGGGCGGGGCGGTGTCTTCTGCTTCCCGCCCTGCTTGCCGCTCTGCCCGCTACCCTGCTTCCTGCCCTGCTTGCCGTTCTTCGTGCCGCTCTGCCCGTCGCCCTGCCGCGTGACGGACTTCGACGCGGTCGGCTTCTTCCGCCCCGGCTTCTGTGCCCAGGGCGACTCCGGCGCGGGCAGCTCCCCGGGCGGCAGGGCGCTCGCGCGCTCCTCGGCCAGCCGGTCCGCCCGCTCGGCCAGCTTCTGTTCGCGCCGGCTCACAACGCCTCCTGGAGTTCGTGCGGGACGAGGGTCTGCTCCCACGGCAGGATTCCGGCGGGCAGGGTGCAGGTGAACGCCGCCGCCTGCATCCGGTCGGCGGGCCGCATCTGTACCCGGGAGGCCGCCGTCAGGTTCCTTATGGTGACGCTCGCGTCGGCCAGCTCGTCCGCGTTGTCGACGGTGACCGTCAGCATCAGCGAGAACTCCACGAGCCCGGCGCCCGACGCCTCCTCGTTCGCGGTCTGTTCCGCGGCCCGCACCTCGGAGGCCGCGCGAGCCTGCACCATGCCCTTGCCGGAGGTCGCCATGAACTGGGCGCTGCGCCGGTCGGCCTCGACGATCCGCGCCGAGGTGGCCGGGTCGATGGGCCGGTAGACCAGGGCGACCCGCTTGCGGCGGGTGCCGGGGGCCGCTTCCAGCATGCCCCGCATCACCGAGGACCGGACGGTGCCGCGCGGCGCCAGGGTCAGCATCCAGGTACGGGAGACTCCGGAGTCGTGCTGGTAGCTGTTCACGGTCTCCACGGCGGCGGCCGGTCCGGCGTCCTCCCACTCCAGTCCCGTACCACCGTGCATGGCCCGGGCGTTGAGTACGTCGGCGGCGACGGCCGGATCGTAGGCGACCCGGACCACCTCGGCGATGCGCTCGGCCGACAGCGGGTACGCGGCTCCGCCGCCCGCCGCGACGAGTCCGCTGAGCAGGCCGGGGATCCGGATCGCGAGATCCGTGATCACGTCGTCCTTCTTCCGGCTCTGGCCGCCCGGGACGCCGTAGGTGAGGGTGATGTAGGTGTGCATCTCGGAGGAGGCGCTCGGATAGCGTTCGACGACCTCCTCCATCACGGCGCGGGCGGCCGGCGGGGCGTCGTGGCGGATCCGGGGCAGTACCTCATGGGCGAGCCGGGTGCCCGGGTCGGGGGCGGTCTCCACGATCACGGAGGCACCGCGCAGACCGGGTTCGTGGGACAGCCGGGCCAGCCACTCGCCCCACAGCGCCACCCAGACGTCGACCTGGTCCGGGTCGATGAGCGAACCGCCGTCGGGGTCGCAGCCGAGGACGATCGTGTACAGGTTGCGGACCGGGTGGTGCAGGACCCCGAAGGGACGGTCGTAGGCGTCCCGGCCCTCGGTCGCCGTGACCTTGTTGAGCAGACCCGGCGGCCGGAACCGGCCGCCGGGCCGGGCGGACAGCGGCCCTGACACGTACAGGTGCGCGCCCTTCGCCTTCCGGCGCGACCAGCCGATGCGCAGCGTGATCAGCTGGTAGACGTTGCGTCCGTCCTGGGTGCGCAGGGTGAGCGGGATCAGGAACAGCAGGACGGGTACGAACACGACGAGCGCGGCGTACAGCGAGATCAGCGAGGCCAGCAAGGTGGCGATGAGCCCGCCGAACGCCCCGAAGGTGCCGACGAGACCCAGTGGTCCGAGCCCCGGCCGCCTCGGCCTGCGCCAGTTTCCGTAGGTCGGATGGGTGACAGCTTCCGTGGACA
This sequence comes from Streptomyces sp. NPDC088725, assembly GCF_044751305.1. Taxonomy (NCBI): domain Bacteria; kingdom Bacillati; phylum Actinomycetota; class Actinomycetes; order Kitasatosporales; family Streptomycetaceae; genus Streptomyces; species Streptomyces sp. NPDC088725. The sequence continues at coordinate 169,325 of NZ_JBIVLO010000008.1, read as the reverse complement.
TCAGGTTCCGGTTTCCCTTCGTGAAGTGGCCGGGCCGGCCGGCGCTGTGTATGGCGGTCCGTACGGCGGTTGCAGCGGCGGCCGGTGTACTCCCCGCCGGGATACGGCGGTGGCTGCGGCGCTGCGGGGAAGTCGCCGAGTGCCTGCCGGGAGAGGGGAGTCCGGCGGCCGTGCGTCAGGGGAGGCGACGGCCGGACGTACGCGTGGACCGGCCGGCCGTCGTCGCTCCCCCGGGGATCACTTGTTGTTGCCCAGCTCGCCGTCGGCGCCCTCGACGGCGCCCGACACGGTCGAACCGGCAGCCTGCGCCGCGGCCATCGCGGCGAGGACGGCGACACCCGCCGGTCCGGCCGCGGCCGCTCCCGCACCGGCGCCCGCTGCTCCCGCACCGGCGCCTCCCGCGCCCGCGCCCGCCGCACCGGCCCGGCCCGCACCCGCGGCCCCACCGGCGCCGTTCGCGCCGCCTGCTCCGGCCGCTCCGGCCGAACCGGACTCCCCGCCCGCACCGGACGAGCCGCCGGAGCCGGATGAACCACCCGATCCGGTCGCGCCCGACGCACCGCTCGGACCCGCCGCCGGCGACGTACCGCCGCCCGAACCGCCGCCCCGGCCACCGACCATGACAGCGCCGCTCGCCAGATTGCCGCCCGCCTGTCCCATGCTGGACATGGGGTTTCCCGTGCCCATGGCGGCCGTCGCGGGCACGATGAGCTTCAGCAGCGCGGGGAGGGCGATGGCGGACAGCAGCATCACGCCGATACCGGCGATACGTGTGTTGATGGTGCTGGTGTTGCCCGAGCCGCTGCCCTTGCCCGCATTGATCATCGCCATCCCCGCGTTGAGTACGAGTGCGACCGCCGGTTTGTAGAGCAGCCAGGCGATCATCCAGCCGATGTGCTTGCGCCACCAGCCCGCGCCCCAGTCCGTCATGGAGGCGGCGGCCGCCATCGGGAGGGTGCCGAGCAGCAGCATCATGACGCCGAGCCGGATGTACATCAGGACCGTGTGGATGATCCCGGAGATCAACAGCAGGAAGGCGAGGACCAGCAGCAGGAAGGACTGGATCCCGCCGCCGTCCGAGCAGGCGCCGACGTTCTGCAGCGACTCCTGCACGGCGTTGTTGAAAAGGTAGTTGGAGTAGTCGTCGGCGACGGCCGCGCCGGCCACGACGACCGTGGTGGCGGCCCCCGAGACGAGCACCACCCGCATGATGCCCTTCAGCGCGGTCTTGCCCGCGTCGCCCCTGCGCTCGATGGCCATACGGGCGGCGGCGAAGAGCAGTGAGCCGACCGCGAGGTAGACCACGATCCACTGGGTGTCGCCGCTGATGTCCTTCGACGTCTGCGTCTGCTCCAGGGTCGGCACACTGGTGGTCAGCGCCCCGAACACCGCGACAGCGCCGGCGAGGATGGTCTTCGCGACCAGGTCGATGATGGTTCCGATGGGGTCGCCGAGGAAGCTGAAGAACCCCTTCACCAGGTCGATGACCGGATTGCCGGACGTACAGTTCACGTCAAACCCCCCAGAGCGTATAGCCGTTGGTGCTCTGAACGACCGAAACCGGCGAGTGCAGGGCACCGTTGTCGTCGGGCACGACCTTCCAGTCACCGCCGCTCCAGCGCAGGACGATGGTGGTCGCCGCATAGCCCTGGTCGCTCTTGAGGAGCAGCTTCACCGTCGCGCCCGTGCTCCGGTACGAGGTCACGGAGAAACCGGCGTACGACGCGACGGGCGTGCCGCTCTCGCTGTCGGTGTCCTGGACCGTGGCACGCTGGAACTCGAACATGTCGCGTCCGGTGCCGTCCACGACCTGCTGTCTGGTGACCGTGCGCCAGCCGGAGCCGCTCATCTGGGAGGGGATGATGTGGGCGGCCAGCGCGGCCCCCGTGGGCGTGTGCGCGAAGCACCACCACAGGGTGCCCTCGATCCGGGTGGGCCCCGCCGAGGCGGAGACGGGCACGCGCGAGACTCCGAGCGTGTGCCAACTGACGTCCTTCGGAGCCGCCTTGGGGAGCGCGCCGCCCGCGCTGTCGTCGGTACGGCAGCCCTGCGGCCGGCTGCCCTCCGGGACGGAGGTGCCGGACAGCGGGCCGACGGATGCCGCCGCGTTCGCACGGTCGGTGGTGCCGCGGTGGTTCGACGTCAGTGTGACGATCACGCCCACCACGACCACGATGCCGATGAACCCCGCCGACAGCTGCCAGCTGCGCTGCTTGTAGTACGGCCCGGATTCCTCGACCCGCCGCTCCCTGCGTCTGAACATCTCGTCCGCCCGCCCGGCCTACGCGAAGACGAAGCTGATCAGCGGGCCCGCGGTGGCCACGAGGACACAGCCGCCGAGCACCATGCCGAGCCGGCTCATGTGCTCCGAGCTCTCACCGCGCTTGACGGAGACGGCCATCATCGCGCCGGTGATCAGCACACCGGCGACACCGGCGGCCGTGCCGGCCCACGCGGCTATGCCGAGAACGGTGTTGACCTTGCTGGTGAGTTCGTCAGGGGCGTTGCTCACCGGCTTGGGCACGGTGCCGTCGGCCAGGATGTTGGAGACCGCGAGGAGCAGTGACATGGGGATTCTCCGAGGAGTCGGCGCCCGGCGTGAGCGGTGGGCGGGGGAGTGACTGGCAGTACAGAGAGGTCGGTCGGGGCGGCGCGTGGAGCTGCGGGCGGGGCCAGAGGCGGAACTGCGGGCGGGGCTAGGGGCCGAGGAGCGACAGGGCGCCGAGCGCCTCGACGAGCGGCCCCGCCGTGGTGGCGATCAGACAGCTGAGGGTGACGAAGAAGACCCCGCGGAAGTGCTCGCCGCCCTCGCCCGGCTCACCGCGGCGCAACTGGAGCGCCATCTGCATGCCGACGATGATCAGTCCGCCGACACCGGCCGCCGAGGCGCACCAGGCGAGGATGCCGAGGATCGTGTCGGCGTCCGCGGGTGGCGTGTAGGCGGCGAGGAATCGCGGACCGGTGAGAGAGCGCGGACCGCTGAGCAGATGGGGCAGCGGATTCGTCAGTGGATTCGCCGGCGGATGGGTCACGAGACGGCTCCCTCGCCGTAGAGCTCGCTTCCCACCAGCTTGGCGAGGGCGACGAGTTGCCTGGGTTCGTGCTTCGGCCGGCCGCCCGTGCGCCATGCCGGTATCCACGGCACCCGGTGCACACGGGCGACGGAGCGCAGCACCCGGATGCGGCGCAGCAGAACGAGCGGCAGCCGGCCGGGGGCGTCGGCGACGAGGACAACGCCCAGCAGTTCGAGGCCCTGTGGGGCCTTTCCGTCCTTGAGCGCGCCCAACGCCTGTGACACCGAACGCAGTCCGCCCGCGCTGGTCCGGCCGACCAGTACGATCCGTCGCGGCTCGCCTCGCGCGGGCTCCGGCCAGCGGGCTCCGACGTCCACGCCGCCGAGGGCCTCGACCAGCGACGTGGCACCGGCCCCGCCGTGCGCCTTCACCCACCCGACCTCGTCGCGGGACCTCCCGCGCGCCGGCTTCGGCCGCCGCGGCTGCCCCCAGCCCGCTTCGGCGGCGGGGGCGGGGGCGGCACGGCGCGCGGGCGCGGGCTGCGGTGCGGGGCGCGTGGCGGGAGCGCCGCGGCGCGGGGCGACGGGGGCGGCCTGCTGCGGGGCGGGGCGCGGGGCGACGGGGGCCGCCGGTCGTGGCGCGGTCCGCGCCGGTGCTGGAACAGGCCGGGCCGTCTGGGCCGGCGGCGGGGCGGGAGCCGCGGGCGCCGACCGTACGGGCGCGGCCGGCGGGGGCGGTACGGGCGCGGTCGGCGGCGGTACCGGCGGCGGCGTGCCCCTGCCGGGGGGCGCCGGCTGTGGGGTTTTCGGTCCCCGTACCCACGACTGCGGGCCCGGCGGCGGTGCCGAAGAAGCGCCCATATGTCTCCCGCCCCCCTCTTCGCTTGTGATTCCGCTGCTCTGGCTCATCTGGTTTCCACTGATTTGAACTTATGTGCCCCCAGGCCCGTTTGGATCTGACGGGCCCGTCGGACAGCACAACGGGCCGTGTGGCCCAAGCGGTTCAAGGCGGAGAGAAGAAGACGCGCGCATGAGTGCAGGAATGGGAGAGGGCGATGAGGGCGGCAGCTCGAACGCCGTCAGGAACGGCATCATCGCCGGCACCGGCTGCGGCTGCCTGCTGTCGCCGATCGCTCTGGTCGGCACACTCGTCGTCGTATTGATCATCGGCGGTTTCGGGGTGTTGCTGGCCCCGCTCATCGCGCTGATCCTGCTCTTCGGGGGAGGCGGCGGGAGCGCCGGTTCCAACCAGGAGACGGCGAACCAGATGATCGACGTCCTTCAGGGCGCCGGCAAGGGCCGGCTCGACGAGACCACGGTCCCCGCCGACCTGGTGGACCCCATCAAGCGGGCGGGCCAGCAGTGCCCGGCCATCGGCCCGATCGTCATCGCCTCCCAGATCGAGAAGGAGTCCGGCTTCGACGCGGCTCTGACCGGGCCGGACGGCGAGCTGGGCCTCTCACAGCTCCCGCCCGACCTCTTCAGGCGGTACGGCAAGGACGACGACGAGAACGGCAAGACCTCCGCCCTGGACGCGGAGGACTCGATCATGGCCCAGGGCCGCTACCTGTGCGATCTGGCCAAGCAGGGCCAGCAGATGATCGACAACGGGGAACTCCGGGACACCGGCGACGGCGAAGGGTCCCTCAACACCTCACTGGACCTCGCGCTGGCCGGTTACGACATCGGGATGGACGCCGTACGCGCGGCGAAAGGGGTGCCGCAGACCAACGAGGCACAGGGCTATGTCCTCGCCGTCCGCGCCCAGTTCGCCAAGTACCAGGGCATCGCGGCCCCACCGCCCGGCGCCACTCCCGGCGTCACCCCCGACACCGGCGACGCACCCTGACCCCCGACCGGCTCCCCACCGCATCCCCCGCCACCACTCCCACCGCATGAGGACGGCAGCCATGGCCCCCTTCAACGTGTACATCTCGGACAACGGGCTCGCCGAGATCGACGGAGACCCCGTCGTGCCGGTGCCGGACCAGTCCGTGCACGAGGCCGTGCTGGACCAGCTGCACCGGTACGCGGAGGAGCGCGGCGGCGCCGTGGAGGCGACGGTGCACGACAGCCCCGGCGGCGCCGACTTCGTCCTTCGGGTCCTGCCGGACGGTTCCAGTCACGTACCCGGGCCCGAGAACGCACCGGCCCCGGAACCCGAACCGGAGCCGGTACCAGAGCCCGAACCGGCCTCGGAGCCCGAACCGGAGCCAGAACCGGAGCGGTCCCGTGCCAGGGCGGACGCTGCTGCCGGGGCGGGAATCGGCCTCGGGGCGGGGGCCGTTGGCAGAGCCGGGGCGGGGGCCGGGGCCGGCGCCCTCGCCACCGCCGTGGCCCGCGCCCGTGCCACAGCGGTCGCCCGCGCCGCCACAGCGCCCGCCGCCGTCACCCCCGTCCCCGTACCCGCCGTCGCTCCCGTACCCGTCGTCGCGGTCGCTCTCGCCCCCGTACCCGTCGATCTTCCCGCCGAGCACGCCGAACAGATCGGCCACATCAACGCGTTGGCGGTCACCGGCCGACTCGACGAGGCGCTCGCCGAAGCGACCGCACTGCGCGAGCGCCTGACCGCCTCGGTCGGCGCCGAGCATCCGCACGCCTTGGAAGCGCGGTCCGTCGAGGCGTACCTCGCGCACCTGTGCGGCGACCACCGCGAGGCCATCGTGCTGGCCCTGGCCGTGGCCCGCATCCGGTGCGGCGCGCGGGACCTGCGGGCGCCGGTGGAGGTGGCGCGGGCGGCGGCTGCTTGGCAGCAGCTTGACGACGACCGGACCGCCATCGCCCACGGACACGAACTCCTGCACATGTGGGGCGCGTTGGAGGCCCGCGGCCTGCTGTCGCCCGGCGACCTGGAACTCGCCGAACAGGTCCGCAGACACGTCGACGCGCTCGTGGCGTACGCCTGACCCACCGGCGCAGCCCGCCGCCGCCCGGACCGGTCTCGTGCCGACCGGTCCATCACCTCGTACAACCAACGTCAAACGAACGTGGAACGCACCTCGGAACACTCCGTTCCCCCAGGAGGCGAAGGCTCCCAGTCTCCCCAGGACTGGGACCGGTCGTCCCAAGGAGCAGGAGCACACCATGAACGTGACGGTCATCGGATCGGCCAGCGCGGTCTCCCCCGAGGAACGGGCCCTGCGCGACCTCTACTTGGAACACGGCCCGGCGCTCTACGCGTACGTACTGCGGATGCTGGGCGGGGACACGCACCGTACGGAGGACGTCATCCAGGAGACGCTGATGCGCTGCTGGAACAAGCGAAACCTGGTCGACACCGAGGGCATGGCGGTACGCCCCTGGATGTTCCGGGTCGCCCGCAATCTCGTCATCGACGCGCACCGCACGCGGATGGCAAGGCCGTTGGAGGTCAGCGGCGCCACCTGGCTGAGCGAGCTGGGCACGAAGGCGGACGACAACGAACAGATCCTGTCGTCGATAGTGGTGCACGACGCCTTGCGGGCACTGACACCCGCACACCGAGAAGTACTCAGGGAGACCTTCTTCGCCGACCGCAGCACCCAGGAGGCGGCCGACACACTGGGCGTCCCGCAGGGCACGGTCAAGTCCCGTGTCTACTACGCCCTGCGGTGTCTGAGATCGGCACTGGAGGAGCGCGGTGTACGGCCGGAGGAGCGCGGACCCGCATAGGAGCGATCGCGCCTGCGCTGACGGATGCGACCGGACACACGGGAGGCAGACAGACGGGCAGGAAACACCACTTGATCTGCGACGACTGACTTGGCGGCCCGCTCAAGGTGATCACTACAGCGGCGCACGCCAACGACGCCACTCGGCCCTTCGCCCGAGGTGATCTTCTCCGGGGCACCACAGCGCTTCTGCGGTCGGCAGGCAGCCCCGTTCCGGTTGTCTCACCCATGGGAAGCCACCTCGCGGAATTGACCGACTCCGGAATTCACAACTGGGCTTACGAGTCGGAGAACCGCGATGTTCCGGCCGGCCGGTGGCTCCGAGGGATCCCGGCTCTGTTTTCCGACTGGCGAGTTCACCGCTTTGGGGCTTCGGGCGGGCGCGCGTGCGGCGGAGCGCCGGGGCGCGTCGGGCGGCGCGGGCGGGGCCGCTTCCGGGCGGGTCTCCTCGTGGGGAGACCCGCCCGGCCGGAGCGGCCGTGGACACGATGGCTCCCGCTGCCGTCAGCTCTTCGCGAAGGCCAGCAGGTCCTGGTTCAGCCGGTCCGCGTGGGTGGCGAACAGACCGTGTGCGGCGCCCTCGTAGGTGACCAGTTCGCTGCCCTTGATCAGGTCGTGGGTCCTGGGGGCGCACAGGGCGTAGGGCGCGCCCAGGTCGGCGGTGCCGTGGATGATCAGCGTCGGAACGGTGACCTTCGCGGTCTCGGCGCGCTGGTCGGTGGTGAAGAGGGTGCGGTAGATCTCGACTCCGGCTCTGGGAGACGAGTCGAGCGAGGTCCGTACCAGCCAGTCGGCGAGTTCGGGTGAGATCGGCGGATCGGACGGGCCGGCCTCGGGCCCGCCGAAGAACGGGCCGCTGAGTTGGCTGAGCCACTGCGGCCGGTCGGTCCTGATGGCCTGCGCCATCTCCTCGAACAGGGCCATGTCGAGACCGTCCGGATTGTCCTCGGCGCGCAGCAGGAAGGGGGTGGTCGAAGCGACCAGCGCGAGCTTGCCCACCCGGCCGTCGCCGTGGCGGGTCAGATAGCGCACCGCTTCGCCGCCGCCGACGGCGTAGCCGACGAGGACCGCGTCCCGCAGGTCGAGGTGGTCGAGGAGGTCCGCCAGGTCGTCGGCGAGGGAGTCGTAGTCGTAGCCGTTCCAGGGGGCGTCAGAGCTTCCGCAGCCGCGCCGGTCGTAGCTGACGCAGCGCAGACCGTGCTCGGCGAGGAAGGGGGCCTGGAACTCCCACATCCGGGTGTCCATCATGGCCGTGCCGAGCAGGACGACGGGGCGGCCGTCGCCCCAGTCGTTGTAGTGGAGCCGCGTGCCGTCCCTGGTCGTGGTGTAGGGCATGGTGCTGGACCTCCTGTAACTCCTGGAGCGACGGGTGTGGGAGACGGGGGATGGACCTTTCCCGGCGCGAGCGTTCGCGGAGTCCCGCCCCGGCCTGTGGCGTACGGCGGGACTCCGCGGACACTCACTGGCGTGCTGCGGCGCGGGAGGACGTCAGCAGGACGAAGGTGGTGGCGACGGCGCAGAAGGCCACGAGCAGGGTCAGGGTGATGTCGAACGCGTGGGTGTAGTCGCCGTGCTGTCCGAGCGCGGGGAAGAACAGGACGCCACTCAGTGCCACGCCGATCGCGGCGCCGCCCTCCTGCGCGGTGTTGAGCAGACCGGACGCGGAGGCGGCGTGTTCGGGCATCGCCGAGGCGAGCACCAGGTTGGTGAGCGGGCCGGTGGTCAGGCCCATGCCCACGCCCGCCACGAGGAGCGGGGGCACCAGCCACAGCACGGATCCGTGCACCCCGGCGTGGGAAATCGCCAGACCGAGCAGGGCGAAACCGACGGCGAGCGTCGCCGGACCCAGGGCGACCCGTCGGGCGACCGCCTCGGTGAACCGGGACGAGTAGAGCGAGGCCGCGAAGTAGCCGCCGCCCACGGCGAGGAAGACGGTGCCGGAGCCGAGGGCGGACATGCCGCGGCCGAACTGGAGGTAGAGGGCGAGGATGAAGAAGAAGGACCCCATGGCGAGGAAGTAGCTGCCGGTGCCGGCCAGGCCGAGGGAGAAGACACGGGACCGGAACAGAGCGGGCTCGATCAGCGGGCCCCGCTCTGCCGCGGCGAGCCGGCGCAGGTGCCACACGGCCACCGCGATGAGGACCACCGACGCGGCCAGGCACTCCCAGCTCCACACCGGCCAGTCCCGTTCGCCGCCTTCGACGAGCCCGAACACCAGGAGGGCCAGGGCCGCGGTGATGAGCAGCGCGCCGACCAGGTCCAGCCGGCTGCCAGCCGGGGCCTTGGACTCGGGGATGGCGCGCCGGACGAAGGCCAGGGTCACCGCGCACACGGGGATGTTGATGAGGAAGATGGTGCGCCAGCTCAGCCCCGCGATGTCCAGCGTGATCAGCGCGCCGCCGAGCAGCTGCCCGAAGACACCGGCCATGCCGACGACCAGGCCGTACATGGTGAACGCCTTGGCCCGGTGGGCGCCTTGGTAGACGACCCCGATGATGCCCAGCACCTGCGGGACCATCAGTGCGGCGGCGAAGCCCTGGACGACCCGAGCGACGATCAGCAGCCCGGCGTCGGGCGCGAAGCCGCAGGCGGCGGAGCTGAGCGCGAAGAACGCCATGCCGAGTACGAACATCCGGCGGCGGCCGTAGAGGTCGCCGATGCGTCCACCGGTGATGAGACCGGAGGTGAAGGCGACACCGTAGCCGACGACCACCATCTGGGCCTGCGCCGTGCTGGCCGCCAGGTCGGCCTGGATGGACGGGACGGCGACGTTGCCGATGAAGTAGTCGAGAACGGTGATGAACGTGCCGACGAGTACCACGATCAGGGCGGTGGCCGCAGGCTTCCGGGCGTCGTCCTCGACGACCAGCTGCGGACTTGCTTCGGAGGTCATACGGTGTGCGCTCCTGTCATAGTTTCCCGGCCACCCGGCGCGGGAGGTCATGCCGTCAAGCGTGGCGACGCCCTTGACCGGTGGCAATTACGTGTGAGGTAACGCGGCACGTTCAACGAGCCTTTGTGGTAAGGAAGTTCATGAGGGCGCCGCTCCGTGGCGTTCCCGGTGGTCGTCCGGCGGATGTCCGGGCGCCCGGGTCGCCGGGGCTCCCGGGCGGACCCGCCGGAGCAACCGGCCCGCCCGGGTGCCGCAGAAGCGATCAGGGGCGGTCGGTCACCAGGTCACCGGCAGCCGCGTCACCCCGTGGAAGACCGTCCCCTGACGGAAGACCTTCCGCGAGTCCTCCGCGAGCGCCAGCCCGGGAAAACGGTTCAGCAGCGACCGCAGCGAGATCTCCATCTCCAGCCGGGCGAGCGGAGCCCCCTGGCAGTAGTGCGGGCCGTAGCCCCACTGCAGGTGGGCTCCCGTGTCGCGGTCGACATCGATCCGGTGCGGGCAGCCGAAGACCTTCTCGTCGTGGTTGGCGGCGGGGATCGAGATCACGACCGCGTCTCCCGCGGCGATCCGCACCCCGCCCAGCTCCATGTCCTCGGTCGCCTGCCGCAGGATGGCGTCCTGCGATATCGACCAGTACCGCATCGATTCCTCGACGAACTGCGGGATGCGGGCGCCGTCGCCGGCGACGACCCTGGCTCGCAGATCGTCGTCGAGCAGCAGGCTGAGGATGTTCAGCGCGATCTGGTTGGTGGTGGTCTCGTGGCCCGCGACGAGTACCAGACGGGCGACACCCACCAGTTCGTCGAGGGTGATGGTGCCGGGAGCGAGGTACTGCTTCGCGAGCCTGCTGATGAGGTCGTCGCCGGGGTCTCCGAGCTTGTACTCCGCCAGCCGGGCGAGGTAGTCGCTCATCTCCGTGAAGGCCTCGTACGACTTCACGGGATCTTCCTGGCTGATCGTGGTGCTGGTCTTCTCCACGAAGAAGCCGGAGTCCTCGGTCGGGACACCCAGCAGCCGGGCGATGACCAGCGTGGGTAACTTACGGGAGAACGCATCGTGCAGGTCGGCCGGTTGCGGCAGATCGGCCAGCTCGTCGAGCAGTTCGTCGGTGAGCCGCTGGATCGGGTCCGTCAGTTTCCGTATGCGGTGCCGGGTGAACTCGTTCTGGATCATGCCCCGGAGCCGGGCGTGTTCGGGATCGTCGAGGCGGAGGAAGGAGCTGGGGTTGCTCCCCGGCGGCAACTGGATGCGGACCGGGGCACCCGGGCGCCGTTCGTCGGCGCTCAGCCGGGGATCGGAGAGCGCCTGCTTGACGTCGGGGTGACGGGTCACCAGCCAGGCGAGCCGGGACTGCGCGGCGCCCTCGGGAATCCGGACGACACAGGGGGGTTGCCGGCGCAGCGTTTCGAGAATCTGCGGGGGAGCTCCGTCCTCGGTGCGAGGGAACGGCCAGTCAAGGACTTCCGTGGTCATTTCGAGGGGCATGGGGGAACCTCTCCTTTGATCGCGGCGACAGGGGGCGGAGCGGGGTGAGGATCGTGTGCGGCGTGCGATGCCGGTCCGGACAGGATGACGAGCCGGACAGGACGAGGAGCCGGCGGGGGATCCGCCGAGTGGCGGACGTCCGCCACTCGGCACGGGTGAATCAACTGCCTACACAGGAAGGGAATTCACCGGGTGGTCCCGGCCGGGCGGGTCAGCGCGGCAGGCCCACGTACGCCCCCATTCCGGCCGCCGCGTACGTGAAGAACGCGGCGGGATCGGCGGCGACGCCCGCGATGTGGCCGTACACGTCGAAGGCCACCATGCCGTGCAGCTGGGTCCAGGCGACCAGCATCCGGGCGATGACCGGTTCCGGCAGCCCGCTGAGCAGGCCCTCGGCCAGTGCCGAGACGTTGGCGCGCATACCGTCGGACAGCGCGGGGCCGTCGTCCTGACCCCTCAGCTCTCCGCTTTCGCGCGCTCCGTGCAGCACGTCGAGCAGGGCCAGCACGGTACGGGCGCCCGCCGCCATCGTCTCGGGCGGCGCGCTGTAACCGGGCACGGGCTGCCCCCAGATCAGGGCGTACTCGTCCGGGTGGTCAAGCGCCCAGCCGCGGACGCCCAGACAGATGGCCGTCCAGCGTTCGATCGGGGTGGCGCCCTCGGCGAGGGCCGAGGCGGCCGCCTTCTCGGCGCTGTCGCTCATCGCGTTGTACGCGTCGAGAACCAGCGTGGTCAGCAGGTCCCACTCGCCCGGGAAGCTTTTCGCGGCCAGCTCGGGATCGGTGCCGGCCGCCGCGGCGAGGGCGGTGAGGTCGAGGTCGACCGCACGCCGTCCCACCAGACGGCGAACGGCCTGCTCGGTGACGCGGGTACGGATTTCTTCGGTACGCATGTCTGTCATTCCAGTAGCATCCCCACCGCCGGGTCCGGCGTCGATTACCGCTGAGGTAAGCATCCGCGTCTCAGTGCGCGGCCGACGCCTCACGCTCCAGGTGGCGGCTGAAGTCCGAGGTCACCGCCTGGGCGTGCTGGTCGATGAAGAAGTGACCGCCGGAGAATTCGCTGTGGCCCAGGTGACGGGGGCTGAGCGGGACCCAGGACGAGAAGGCCCCCTCCGATTCCATCAGGGCGTCGTCCCGGCCGCCGTAGGTGACCAGCGGGCAGTCGACGCCGACCGCCCGGTCGACGCGCCGGGAACAGACCGCCAGATCGGAACGGAGCGCCGGGATGACCATCTCCAGTACCTCGGGGTTGTCGTAGATCTCCGAGGGGAACGAGCCGAGCCGCTTCATCCAGTCGATCAGCTCGCCCTCCGGCATGTCCACATCCTTCTCCGTGGGGTTGAAGAACCCCTCGGGCGCCCAGCCGGAGACGCCGAGCAGGACCGGCCCGGTCGCTCCGTCCTGCTTCAGCCGGACGGTCAGGTGATACGCGAGCTGTGCGCCGAGGCAGTGGCCGAAGAAGGCGAAGGGCCGGTCGTCCAGTTCGGCCGTCACCGCTTCGTACAGCGCGTCGAGCAGTGGCTCCCACTCGGTGAAGGCCTCCTCGGCCGAGCGTTCCTGCCGGCCGGGAAGGGTGAGGGCCTGCATGCCGATCCCGCTGGGCAGCAGATCTGCCCAGTCGCGGTAGATGATGGCCCCGCTCCCGGCATGCGGGAACAGGAACAGCCGTACCTGCGCGTCCGGTTCCACATCGGCGGGCTGGAACCACTGGCCCGCCGTGGCCATTCGGCCGGTGACGGTGTCGCTCATGGGGTGTACCTCCATCGGGTTCAGGACAGTTGGCGCGGCGCGAAAGCGATCGCCCCGGGGTGCGGTGGGGCTCAGGCGCTCTGCGCCGCGACGAGCCGCGCGTCGAGGAATTCCGCCACGTGCTGCGGCGAGGGGTGGTCGAAGGTGAGAGTGGCGGGCAACGGCACCCGGAGCGCCGCCTCCAGGCCGGACCTCAGCTCCATGGCCATCAGCGAATCGAGGCCGAGGCCGAGGAAGGGCGTGGTGAGGTCCAGCTGCTCGGGGTCCTCGGCGTGCAGCACCGACGCGACGCCGGCCAGCACCAGTGCGCTGATCTCGGCGAGCCGCTCCGGGCCCGGTTTCGCCAGCAGCGCCGCCAGGTCGTACCGGGACGCGGTGTCCTCCTCGTCGTGCCGCACGACGCGCGAGTACAGGGCGTTGTCGAGCAGCCCCGGCGCCAGCGCGGACCAGTCCAGCTCGCCGCCGATCCACTGCTCGGCGGTCGGTGTGCTGAGCAGGGCGGTGAGTTCGCGCAGCGCCCGCGCCGGCGAGAAGAGACGGATGCCGCTGCGCCGCAGCTCCCGGCCGAGGTTCTCGTCCAGCCGGGCTGACATGCCGACCTTCCCCCAGGCACCCCAGTTGACCGACAGGCCCGGCAGCCCCAGGCCGCGGCGCCGGGCCATCAGGGTGTCGAGGAAGGCGAACGCGGCCGCGTAGTGCGCCTGCGTGGCACCGCCGATGACGGCGGACAGGGAGGAGTGGACCACGAAGAAGTCGAGATCCGGAAGGTCCAGGCTCGCCTCGTGGAGCAGCCAGCCGCCGTACGCCTGGGCGCTGAGCTGGGCGTCGATGTCCTCCCAGGTCAGGTCGGAGATCAACGATGTACCGTCGGTTCCCGCCGCGTGCACGATGCCGCCGACCGGCACCGGCGCCTCGCGGAGCCGTCGCATGACCTCCGCCATGTCGTCGGCCGACGAGACGTCCGCCCGGAGCACGGTCACCTCGGCCTGTCCCGAAAGAGCGGCCAGGGCGTCCTCGGCCGCTCCGGCGGCGGGGCGGCCGCTGCGGCTGAGCAGGAACAGATGCCGGGCGCCGAGGTCGGCCAGCTTCTGCGCGGTGACGAGCCCCAGTCCGCCGAGCCCGCCGCTGATCAGGTAGGCGCGGTCGGGGCGCACGGGGTTGGCCGGCTCGGGCGAGGGCCCGGGGCCGGTGGCCGGGAGCCGCACCGCCACCGCGCGCTGCCCGTCGATGTGCCGCAGCGCCTCGTCCAGCTCGTCCAGTCCGTACGTGTCGCCCGCCGGCGCCAGGGTCTCGCCGGGCGCCGCGGGGGTCACCTCCGACGAGGGCACGGTGACGGTGGAGCGCAGGGTGCCGGGACCGGGCACCCGTACGGTCCGGCCGGCCTGCCAGGCGGCGCCGGGGCCGACGGCCTCGACCGTGCCGACGGCGTCCGCGCCGCGCACCGGCCCCGGCTCACTGCTGGTGAGCCGCACGGTCTCGATCCGTACCCGTACTTCGCCGGCCCCGGGCGGTACGTCGTCGGCCGGGACGGCCTCGCCCGAACCCGCCGGCACCAGGAACCCGCCGGACGGCGGGGTGGCGGAGCCGTCCAGAATCCGGCGGACGTGACGCCGGCCGGCCCGGAAGGCGATCTGGTACTCCCCGGTGTCGGGCGCCCGCAGTTCGGCGGCGAGTACGGCCACGTCGGTGTCCGCGTCCAGGTCCACCAGCGTGGCCCGGTGCTGGGGCTGCTCGTTGAGAAGGGCGTGGACGAAGCCGGACAGGGACGCCGCGGCGATCCGCCCGCCGGTGCCCGGCTTGTCGCCGGGCAGCCACTGGGACGCTTCGGAGACCACCCACAACCGGCGTGGGCCGGCGCTCTCCCCGGTGGCCAACGCCTTGATGACGGAGAGCAGTTCACGGTAGTTGCGCTCGGACTCGGCGCGGAGCAGGGCCGCGGTCATCGGCTCGTCCGACGATGTCCAGAACCAGCACACGTCGGTGGCCTCGGGTTCGGCGAGCGCGGCGGCCAGCTCGTCAGCCCCGGCCACCGGCACGACCCGGACGCCTCCGGCCGCCAGCCGTTCGGCGGCCGGTCCGGTGAGGCGACCGCCGTCGGACACCGCCAGCAGGACGCGCTCCGGGCCGTCCTGCTCCGCCGGCAGGCTCTGACGCAGCCAGCTGTGGCGGTGCAGGAACGCGGAGCCCCGCCCGGCGGCCGGCGGCATCAGTTCGACGCCGGTCAGCTCGATCACCGGGGCCCCGGCGTCGAGCAGCAGCAGGTCGGCGTGTCTGCCACCGCCGTCCGCGGGCCGGACGCGGGCCACGACCCGCAGCGCGGAGCCGCGCGGCTTCTTGAACAGGCGCACCCGTCCGATGCGCGTGGCGGTCAGCGACGGGCCACCGGGCTCCAGCGCCGCGACAGCGTGCAGCGCACTCTCCAGCACCTCGGGCGGCACCTGCTCGACGGCGGTGGCGGGACGGCAGGTCAGCTCGGCCGTCACGACGTCGCCGGCGTGCCGCGCCGTCCACGACACGTTGCGCATCCGCGCGCCCATGTCCCGGTCCACCGAGGCGAGGTCGGTGTAGACGTCGAAGGCGTCGGCCCGGTCCCCGGCCGCCGGTTCGCCGGCGGCGAGCGCGGTCAGGTCCGCGGCGGCGTCCCCGAACTCCCGCTCCCGGCCCGGGGCCTGACGGTCCAGTACGGCGGTGCAGAGCAGCCGCTCCTCCTCGCGCTCCCCGCCGTCCCGGCCGGTGATCTCCACCGACACGGCCCCGTCGGCGCCTTCGACGGCCCGGGTGCGCAGGACGGTTCCGGTGTCCGCGGAGACGGCCGAGGGCGTCGACAGGACGATGTCCCGGAGTTCGCCCCGGGTGTGACCGTCGAGCGCGTCCGCCAGGGCGAGGAGCAGTTCCACGTAGGAGGCGGCGGGCAGCGCCGGCGCCCCGTCCGGGCCGGGGTGGCCGGCCGGCCAGGCGGGCGACCCGGGGGTCAGCTCGGTGACGAACTCGCTCACCGCTGGTACGCGTTCGCGACTGTCCGGGCCGTCCGTGCTTTCCTGGGACGCGGCCGCGCGCCCGAGCAGCGGGTGGACGGCGGGACCGGAGCCGCCGGTGTCGGAGGGCCCGGCCGACGGGAGCCAGTAGCGGCGGCGCTGGAACGCGTAGCCGGGCAGCACCAGTTTGGGAAGCTCGCGCCGCAGGTGCACTCCGGGCCAGTGCACCGCGAGGCCGGTGGTGTACAGCTCCGCGAGGCCGTGCAGCAGGGTGTTCACACCCTTGCCCGCGTCGCGGCGGCGGAGGCTGGTGATCCAGACGTGGTCGTCCACGTCCAGGCACTGGCGGGCCAGGGCCGTCAGCGCGCCGGACGGTCCGACCTCGACCATGACGTGCCGGCCGCGCTTGCCGACCGCCCGGATACCGTCGAGGAACCGCACCGGTTCGCCGATGTGCCGCACCCAGTAGTCGGGGGTGGCGATCTCCTCGTAACGGGCCACCCGGCCACTGGTGTTGGACACCAGCGCGATGGTCGGCCGGCGGAAGGTGATGCCCGCGACGGCGTCGCGGAACTCGTCGAACACCTCGGTCATCAGCGGCGAGTGGAACGCGTGGGACACCGCCAGTACGTCCGCCCGCCGGCCGTCCTCGCGGAGCCGGGCGGCGAGCTTCTCCAGCGGTTCACTGGCGCCCGAGATCACGCACTGGGCAGGGGCGTTGACGGCTGCCAGGGCGAGACCGGGGTAGTCCGCCAGCAGCGGGACCACGTTCTCCGCGGGCGAGTTCACCGCGATCATGCCGCCGGGTTGCGTCACCGACTGCATGAGCCGGCCGCGTACGGCCACCAGCGTGACGGCGTCCTCGACGCTGAACAGCCCGGCGACCGCGGCGGCCGTCACCTCTCCGATGCTGTGGCCGATGAGCACGTTGGGACGTACGCCCCAGGACATCCACAGCTGTGCGAGAGCGTATTCCAGCGTGAAGAGGGCCGGCTGTGTGTACTGGGTCCGGTCGATGAGCGCGCCGCCGGGCGTGTCGGCGGTCTGCTGCTCCGTGCCGAGCAGCAGGCTCTTCACCGAGACCGGCAGATGGGCGGCGAACAGCCGGTCGCACACGTCCACGTGCTCACGGAACACCGGGAACGCCCGGTAGAGGTCCGCGCCCATCCCCGCGTACTGGCTGCCCTGACCGCTGAACAGGAAGCTCACCTTGCGGACGCGGGAGCCGGCCGGCTTGTCCCGTACGGGCCCGGCGTCGAGCAGGCGCAGCAGCGCCTTGCGGTCGGCCACCGGGCCGGCCAGCCGGTGCGCGAAGTGGGACCGGCCGACGTTGGTGGTGTAGCAGAGCCGGCTGATGTCGGCGTCCGGATGCTCCTCCAGATACCGCTGGAACGACTCGGTCTGGGCCCGGAGTGCCTGCTCGCTCTTGCCGGAGAGCGTGAACACATTGAGTTCCGGCAGCTGTTCGTCCGTCTCCGGGACAACCGCCTCCCGCTCCGGGGCCTGTTCCAGCACGGCGGCCGAGATCGTGCCGGCGAAACCGAAGCTGTTCACCACGGCGCGGCGCGTCCCCTCCGGCCAACTCGTGTTGTGGGTAGGCACAGTGATCGGGAAGGTATCCCAAGGAATGCGGGTGGAAGGCACGTTGAAGTTGAGATGGGGAAAGATGGTCCCGGAGCGCAGCTGGAGGACCGACTTGATCACTCCGACGATCCCGGAGGCCGGCTCCATGTGTCCGAGGTTGGTCTTGGCGGAGCCGACCAGAAGGGGACGCTCCTTGGTGTGCGAGTCGGCGAATACGTCGTTGATGGCGCCGAGTTCGATCGGATCGCCGAGCGGCGTGCCGGTCCCGTGCGCCTCGACGTACTGGATGTCGGAGGGTTCGAGCCGGCTCGCCGCCAGCGCGTTGCGGATGGTCAGTTCCTGAGCGGGGCCGTGCGGCACGGTCAGGCCGGCGCTGTCGCCGTCCTGGCCGATCGCCGTGCCGCGGACCAGGGCCAGCACGGTGTCGCCGTCGCGTTCGGCGTCGGACAGCCGCTTGAGGACCACCACACCACAGCCCTCGGCCCGCACGTAGCCGTCGGCCGAGTCGTCGAAGGTCTTGCACTGGCCGTCCGGGGCGAGCATCTGGCCGTGCGAGAACATCACCATGATGCGCGGGCTGTGCAACGCGTTGACCCCGCCGGCGAGCGCGATGTCGCACTCTCCGCGTCGCAGCCCCTGCACCGCCATGTGCAGGGCGCACAGGGAGGAGGAGCAGGCGGTGTCGACGCTGACGCTCGGGCCGCGCCACCCCAGGAAGTACGAGAGCCGTCCGGCGAGCGGGAAGAGCGTGATGCCGGAGGCGAGATGACCGTCCAGCTCCTCGTACGGCAGGGTGTCGAGTTCGAGCGCGTAGTCGATGGAGCTCGCGCCGATGTAGACGCCGCCGTTGCCGCGGCGCAGCGCCGTCGGGTCGATGTTGGCGTCTTCCAGGGCGTGCCACGAGGTCTCCAGCAGCATCCGCTGCTGGGGATCGATGTACTGCGCCTCCTTGGGCGAGATGTTGAAGAACGGCGCGTCGAACAGGTCGATCCGGTCGAGGAATCCACCGCCGGTGGTCTGGATCTTCCCCTTCTCGCCGGGCTCCCCGGGGACGAACCGCGACGCGTCCCAGCGGTCCTCGGGCAGCGGCCGGATACCGGAACGCCCCTCGCGCAGGAACTCCTCGAATTCACCGGGGGTGTCGCAGTCCCCGGGGAAGCGCAGGCCCATGCCGACGACGGCGATCGGTTCGTACTTCTCCAACAGCAACTGCTCGACGGTCTCCTGGCCCGTACCCGCTTCCTCGGCGGGGCCCGGCGGGTTTGCGGTCGTACGCGGCATGCTGCGTTTCCTGTCTGCTCGGGGCCGGTCGGGACGGGGGCCGACGATCACGGTGTTCGATGTCGTACGGGGACGGTCGTGGGAGGCGGGGTCCCGGTCAGCCGGCGGCGGACGCGGCGGCGGGGGCATCCGCCGTCAGGACGGTCTCTGCCGGCACGGTGTCTGTCAGGACGCTCCCTGGCAGGACGGTCCCCGTCAGGTGACCGGGACGCCGCTCGACTCCGGGCCGGCTGAACAGCGCCGTCGCGTCGATGGGGACGCCGAGCTGCCGGAAGAGGGCCACGACCGGTTCCTCCAGCTCTCCGCGCAGCTCAAGGGGCGGCGATCCGCGCATCTCAGCTCCGGCATCCACAAGGGGCCGCCTCTCTGTCGTGCGTCCGTCGGTGGCACGAGGGGGTCTGACGGGAGCCGATGGAACCAGCAGTGCCTGACACGGCACTGATCTCGCGCCGTGCGGTGCTGTGCGGGCCCCGGTCGGCAGCGCTGCGCAAAGGCGCTCCAGCGCACTGCCGGGACACCCCGCCTGCGTGGGCCCGGCCACCGCCGGACGGCGAAATGCGGGCCGACTGGCCCCGCGTGAGCCTCGGTGGACGTCGTCGGACCGCGTTCTCCTGCCGCTGAGCGTTCTGGACGGCCCCTGAGCGTCGCGGTTGGCCCGGGCGCGCCCCGTGGACGGCCGGCTGGGGGAGCGGTGCTGTGTCAGGCGCGATCCGGCGGGCGCGGCGGGACTACGAGAGGTGTGTCGCGGTCCGGACGAGGTCGGCGACGGCCCTGGACCGGCTCTGCGGTGGCCAGGCGATCATGGTGGTGACCGCCGGCGCGTCCAGCACGGGCACGGCGGCGAGGTCACCGTGCAGTTGGGCTCGGCAGGACTCGGGTGAGACCGCGCAGGCACGGCCGAGCGCGACGAGCTGCAACAACTGGGCTTGGTCGCGGACCTTCGGGCCGGTGCCTGGTGGGTAGGTGCCGTCCGGTCCGGGCCAGCGCGGCAGGGGCAGGCCCGGCAGCCCGGTGACGTCCGCCATGCGCAGATGGGACCGGGCGGTGAGCGGATGCCCGGCCGGCAGGACCGCGACCTGGCTCTCCGTGTGCAGCTCCTCGGTGTGGAATCCGGCCGTCGAGTCGAACGGCGAGTGCAGCAGCGCCACGTCGGCCCGGCCCTCGCGCAGCAGCCGCCCCTGCTCGGCCGGGCCGCACAGGATGACCTCCACAGGGACCGCGCCGGGCTGGGCGGCGTACGCGTCGAGCAGTTCCGCCAGCAGTTCGCCGGACGCGCCGGCTTTCGTGACCAGGACCAGGCCGGGGCCGCCGGCCGGGGAAAGCGCGGCGCGGCGGGTCCGGCGCTCGGCGGCGTCGACCGCCTCCAGGGCCGCCCGGCCCTCCACCAGCAGCACCGAGCCGGCCTCGGTCAGCGTGACGGTGCGGCTGGTCCGGTGCAGCAGTGCTGCCCCGAGCCGCCGTTCGAGCTGACGGATCGCCCGTGACAGCGGCGGCTGCGCGATCCCGAGGCGCCGCGCCGCGCGCCCGAAATGCAGCTCTTCGGCGACAGCGACGAAATACCGCAGTTCCCGGGTCTCCACGCGGCCACGCTACGCTGATCAATACCGGAACGGTATCGGTGTCCACCTGATCGGTCTTGGACCTCCGCCGGGGGCCGGGGGCAGCATGGTGCCCATGAGCGAACGAACGATTGCGCTGGTCACCGGCGCGAACAAGGGAATCGGCTACGAGATCGCCGCGGGCCTGGGCGCCCTCGGCTGGAGTGTCGGCGTCGGCGCCCGCGACGATCAGCGCCGTACGGACGCGGTGGAGAGACTGCGCGCGGCCGGCGCCGACGCGTTCGGCGTTCCGCTGGACGTGACCGACGACGCGAGCGTGACCGCCGCCGCACGGCTGATCGAGGACCGGGCCGGGCGCCTCGACGCGCTCGTCAACAACGCCGGTATCACCGGTGACATGCCGCAGGAGCCCTCCCGGGTCGATCCCGCCACCATCCGAACGGTCGTGGAGACCAACGTGATCGGCGTCATCCGCGTCACCAACGCGATGTTGCCGCTGCTGCGGCGCTCGGCTTCGCCGCGAATCGTGAACATGTCCAGCAGCGTCGGCTCCCTCACCCGGCAGTCAGGAAGCAACGCCGAGCAGACGGCGGGTCCGGTGTCCGTCGCGTACGCGCCGTCGAAGACGTTCCTGAACGCCGTGACCCTCCAGTACGTCCGGGAGCTGAGTGGCACGAACATCCTGATCAACGCCGCCTGCCCCGGCTACGTCGCGACCGATCTCAACGGCTTCCGGGGCGGGCGCACCCCCGAACAGGGCGCGGCGATCGCCATCGAACTCGCGACCCTGCCCGACGACGGCCCGACCGGCCAGTTCTTCGAGGACGCCGGCCCAGTGCCCTGGTGACGCGCACGGGGTCATCACCCGCCGAAAGGCCGTGAACCGGCTGTCCGCGCAGGTCGGGCGATGCGGCGGACCACGCTGCCCGGACCTGCCGAGTGGGACGCCCCGTCGGATCTCCCACGGCGCGCGCCGTCGGCGCCCGGAGGATTCCGGGCATGTGATGGCCGAAGATGGCTCGCGGCGGATATCCGGGCGGCCGGATCGGATACCGTCCTGGTCATGACGACTGCCATGACCAGGACGGTCGATGACGTGAAGGTCGGGAGCCTGCTGCGGGGTTGGCGCAAGCTGCGGCACATCACCCAGCTCGAACTGGCTCTGAAGGCCGAGAGCTCCGCACGACACATCAGCTTCATCGAGACCGGCCGGTCCACACCCAGCCAGTCCATGGTGCTGCACCTGGCCGAGCAGCTCGACGTACCCGTACGGGAGCGCAACTCGCTGCTGGTGGCGGCGGGTTACGCCCCCTCGTATCCGGAGACGCCGCTGACCGCCCCGGCGATGACACCGCTGCGGGCGGCCCTGGAACAGGTGCTGACCGCCTACGAACCCAATCCCGCCCTGGTGATGGACGGGATGTACGACGTGGTGGCCGCGAACGGCGGCGTGGGAATGCTGCTCGACGGGGTGGCCGGTCACCTGCTCGAACCGCCCATGAACGCCATGCGCCTGACACTGCATCCGCAGGGCCTTGCCCCGCGGATCCGCAACCTGGGCGAATGGCGCGCCCACCTGCTGGAACGGATGGAACGGCAGGCCGCGCTGCGCTCGTCGCAGGCGCTGTACAGCCTGTACGAGGAGGTCGCCGCCTATCCCGCGCCGGCCGGCGGCGCCCCCGCCGCCGACATGCGCGACGACGGGCACGGCCTGGCGCCGCACCCGTACGCGCTGCCGCTCAGGATCGAGGCGGGCGGCCGGGAGCTGTCGTTCATCTCGACCGCCACCACCTTCAACACGCCGATGGACGTGACCGTTTCCGAGCTGGCGGTCGAGACGTTCCTGCCCGCCGACGCGGAGACGGCCGCGGTCCTTCAGGCGGCACGCTGAGGGGCGTGGGTCACGCGCCCGGCAGGCGGTCCAGGAAGCCGGCGACGCTGGTGATGCGGCCGTCGTCGGCGAGCGTGATCACGTCGAAGCCGGCCGCGGGGGCGGATCCGTCGGCGGTGGAGACCAGGTCCCACGTGAAACGCACCAGGTTGTGGTGCGCGTCCGGCGTGCCGGTCAGCTTGAACTCGAAGCCGGGGAACTGCTCGTGGGCACCGGTGATCGCCGCCGCGATTCCGTCGTGGCCCTTGGCGTCGGCCAGCGGGTCGGTGTAGGTGCCGTCCTCGGTGAACGCCGAGGCGACCGCCTTGGCCAACTCCTCGGGGGTGGCGGCGTTCCAGGCGGTGAAGTAGCGCTCGACGGCGTCCTCGTGCGTGGTCACAACGGTGTCCTCTCCTCTGTACGGGTGCGCCCGGAGGGCGCGGTTGCGGCATGCGCCGCCCGCCTCACCGGCGGGAAGCGCGGCCGGACGACGGCGTACCGGTGCCTTGACCGGCGATGTCTGCGCTGCCTCGTCCTGCCTGCTTCCACAGCGTGCCGCAGCCGTCCCGCGCGGTCGATTACCGCTGAGGTAATGACCGGGCCGCCCGTGCCGGACCGCCGAACCCGACGCGCTGGCCGGCGCGTCCGGCGGACGCGTCCTCAACGCGTGCACGGAACGCTGTCCCCTCCTCCCCGGCTACCCGGCTACCCGGCCGGACGGGCGGCCGGTGAGGAGGCCGGGGCGGCGGGCGCCGGGGTGATGCCCCAGGCGGATGTCGCCGCCTTCGACGCCGCCGCGACCCGGCCGATGAGCTTCTCGTCCGTCCGTACGTCGCGGTTGAACTCGACGTGCAGGAAGGGGACGCCGGCCGCCTTCGCCGCCACCCCCTGGACGTTCTCGCGGCCGGCCAGCGGGCAGTCCCTGGCCCAGGCGCGGCATACGGTGAACCCCTTCTCGCGCAGGCCGTCCGCCAGCGCGCGGCCGGCCGTGCGGCCCTTGCCGCCGGCGCCCGTGGACGCGATCACGTCGTATCCGGGAGCGGAGGCGTTCGCGAATCCGTGGACCTGGATGCCCGGCAGCCTCCGCTTCAGCAGCTCCGCGCAGACGGCGTGGAAGACCGAGTCGCGGCGGTGCGCCATGTCGCTCTCGTTGCCCTCTCCCGCCTCGCGGTGGGCGCCCGCCAGGATCAGTACCCCGCCGGGAGTGGCCCGGAGCACGCCGACTCCGACCATGTCGCTGGCCCGGTCCGAGAACGGGTGCGGGACCTGCACCGACCACTGCGGGGCGGTGTCGAGGTCGACGTAGATCCGGCCCCAGCCGCGGGCCGCCCGGCTGGTCTCCGCGTTGTCGGCGATCTCCGCGTACCGGCGACCGCCGACCCGGTCGGTCAGGGTGCGGAGCCGGAAGTCGATGTCGGCCAGACGCTTGGCCGCCTCGGCCCGGTGGCCGTCAAGGAGCAGACCGACGCCCTCCGCGACGGTCTTCCGCTCCTGTGAGGTCGGGTCCCGGTAGCCCCCGTCCGGGCCGAGCGAGGACGTGAATCCGGCGACACGCTCCCGCAAATCGACACCTTTCGACGCCCTCGCGGTGGACTGCGCGGGAGGCGTGGATGGTTGCGCGGCACAAGACGTGACGCTTGCCACAAGAATTGCGATCATGGCGCTGACCTGCGAAAGTTTCAAAATATTCACTCTTGTGGGGGAAGTGTCGGCAATAGGTGTATGAAAATACCTGAGTGCTCGTACCCTCTCGCCTCAGACCCATGGCTCGCGCCGTCGCTTTCCTGCTGCTCGTCGTGCCCGCCGCAGGTTGCGCCACGGTCGGCAAGGGCGACGACCCCAAGCCGACCGGTCGTTCTTTCACCGTGGCCGCGGCCGGTGACATCCTGATCCACCCGCAGCTCACGGATCAGGCGAAGAAGGACGCGGAGGCGACGGGCCACGGCTCCGAAGGACTCGACTTCGACCCGATGATGGCCGGGGTCAAGCCCGTGATCAGCAAGGCCGACCTGGCGATCTGCCATTTCGAGGCGGTCGCGGGGGAGCCGAAGGGGCCCTTCCAGAACTTCCCGGACTTCGTGGTTCCGCCGCAGATCGCCACGTCGATCAAGAACGTCGGGTACGACACGTGCTCGACCGCGTCGAACCACACGCTCGATCACGGCGAGGCCGGTGTGCGGCGCACCCTGAACACGCTGGACAAGGCGGGGCTGAAGCACACCGGTTCGGCGCGGAGTGCGGAAGAGGCCGCCAAGCCGCTCATCATGGACGTCAAGGGCGTGAAGGTGGCGCACATCGCCTTCGCGACGGGCTTCAACGGCCGGGAAGTCCCCAAGGACAAGCTCTGGCTGGCCAACGAGATCAAGCTCAAGGACATCGCCGCCGCCGAGAAGGCCGCGCGGGCCGCCGGAGCCGAGGTCGTGATCCTCAGCATCCACTGGGGCCGCGAGCACTGGCCCAACCCCAGCACCTCCCAGCTCAAGCTGGCCCGGGACATCGCCCGCGAGACCGGGATCAACCTGGTGATCGGCCATCACGCGCACGTCGTGCAGCCGATGGAGAAGGTCGGCGGTACCTGGTTCGCGTACAGCCTGGGAAATGAACTCGCCCGCCACGACGTGCCCACCGGCTTGTCGGAGGAAGGCATCATCGGCTGGTTCGAGTTCGCCGAGCGCGGCGGTGCGTGGGACGTCCAGGCGCGCTACGTGCCGACACTCGTCGACATTCCGCCGACCGCCGAAAGCGTCGCGGAGGTCGAGGCCGACGATGACGACGGCGGCGTCGATGACGGCGACACCTCCGACTACCGCCTGGTCGATGTCGTCGCGGCGTTGCGCGACGACAAGAACCTCACCGACAAGCAGCGCGCCCGCTACCGCGTCGCTTTCGAGCGGACCCGCGGGACCATGCTCAACCGGGGTGCCGCGAAGGACGGTCTCAGGCCGTTGCGCGATCTGACCGACTGAACCGCCCCGCCCGGACACCCCGTCCGCCGCGTGACGTACCGCCGCGGTGGAACCCGTACGACTTCCGGTAACGCGCCGATGCCGCGTCACCACCGCAATGACGATCCAAGAGAGAGGCGCCCTCGGTGGCCGCAGCACGGATGGGCAGACGACATAGGGCCCGGCGAAGAGCCGACATGTCGCTGCTCGGTGGAATCCGCCCGCCCATCGCCGTCCTGTCCGTCCTGCTGCTGGCGCTGGCGGCGCTGACCGCGTTCAGCCTGGGCCGGGTCCCGCACGACGAGGTCCCCGAGGCGGTGCTCACCTCCCAGCAGCAGTTCGCCGAGGACGGCGCCATCGCGATGCGCGCCTCGCTCGACGAGGGCGTCACCGACCTCAACCGGGCCGCCGCGCTCTTCAACGCGGGCGAACCGGTCTCGGCCGACGCGGTCCTCGACAAGATCAGCAGCGTCTACCAGAAGTGGCGCGGCACGGCGGTCGTCGAGATCACGTCGGGCAAGCTGCTCGCCGCGCGCGGCGAGAACGTCCCGCTGACGGCGATCGACCGGGCGTCGCTGTCCGAGGAAGGGGGACTGCACCCGCGCATGATGCGCCTGGCGAACGGCGAGACCCGGCTGCTGTCCTTCGCCCTGCTGTCCTGGGAAGGCCGGCCGCAGCAGCTCCTGGTCGCCTCGAACAGCCTCCGCTTCCCCGGCATCAGCCTCGGGCAGTTCCGGTCCATCGCCGTCCTCGACACCTCGGGCGCGATCCTCAGCAGCGACGGCATCCCCGAGCCCGAGCAGGTACTGACCGACGATCAGCGCGAGGACGTCAAGCGGGACAACAAGCAGCTCGAAGCCTTCGCCAAGACCGCCGCCAAGAAGGCGCAGCAGCATCCGCTCAAGTCCAAGGCCCCTGGCGCCGGCGGTTTCCTCGGCGTCAGCGGCAGCCTGGTCGGCGGGGTGTACAACGGGGACCGGGCGACCGCCGGATACGCCACACTCGCCGCCCCCCAGCCCGGTGAGGGCACCTCCGCGACCGCGCTGGGCCTCACGGTCGTGGCGATGATCAGAGTCGCCGAGGACCCGACCCGCGCCACCGATACGGTCTTCGGCATCCTCGCCGCCGGAGCGCTCCTCGTCATCGGCATCGTTGTGGTGGCCCTGCTGCTGAGCCTCGTACAGCGTCCGCTGATCCGGCTCTTCCTCGAAGGCCGGCGGCTCGCCAGAGGCGACCTCCAGCGGCCGGTGTCCGTACCGAGGTACGGCGAGGGCGCGCGGATCGGCGCCGCGCTGGAGCGACTGCGGTCGCAGCTGCTCCACGGAACGCGGGACACGAGCGGGCCCACCGCTCCCCGGCGCAAGCGCCGGCTGGGCGCCCGCGCTCTCATGGCCGGCTGCGCGGTTCTCATCCTCGCCTGGTCCGGCCCGCTGGCGCTCCTGCTCAACCGCGCCGACTCCGGGGCCGTGATCCCCCAGCAGCTCGTCAACGACCAGCGCGAGCGCACCGACACCCTGACCGACCGGGTCCGGCGCGCGCTCAACGAGGGCCACGCCGACCTCGCGTCGGTGGCCTCCCAGATCAGCCGGGAGACCACCGCGGACCAGATGACCGACGTCCTGGAGCGCACCGCGCAGCAGCACCTGAGGTACCAGTCCCTCTACGTGCGCGGCGACGGCGGCGAGATCCTGGCCAGGACGGGCGGACAGCCGCACGACGGAACCGCCTCCGGCGACAGCGCCGAACCGATCGCCGTGACCAATCACAGCGGCAAGGAACCGGTCATCGTCGCCCGTGCCGTGGTGTCCGGCAGCCCGGGGGCCACCGTGGTGGGCGAGTTCCGCATCGACTTCGTCAACTCGCTGCTGAAGCGGCCGGGCCTCGGCGACGTCCGGGTGGTCGACGCCGAGGGCAGGGTGCTGGCCGGCAACACCGGCTACCGGGCGTTCCAGAAACTGCCCTCCGACCGTCTCGACGCGCTCGTGACGGGAGCCAACGTGAAGGCGGGCAAGAACGCGCGGGCCGGCGCCGTCCTCTACCGGGACGGCCAGAGCGTCCAGATCGCCGCCGCGGCCCCGTTCGTGGGCGGTGGCGCCGCGAAGCCGCTCTCCTGGACCGTGGTCAGCTGGCGGCCGGCGGCCGGTCTCGTGATACCCGAGTACACGCTGCAGAACCGCACCGTGCTGGCCGGTCTCCTCGGTCTCACCGCGGCCGCGGCCTGCCTCGGCTGGCTCCACATCGTGGTGGCCCGCCCGATGCGCGCGCTGGCCGGACAGGCCGAGGCGCTCGCGGACGGAGACCGCCGCACCGTCCTCTACCCGCGCCACCACGACGAGGTCGGCGCCGTCGTCCGCAGTCTGGAAGTGATCCGGCAGCAGCTCCAGGAGCAGCGCAAACGGGACGGCGCCCAGGCGCCGGCCGGAAGGAACTGATACGCCGTGCTGTTTCTCTACACCGTCCTGGTGGTTTGCTGCGCGATCCTGCTGCTGGCCGGCATCATCGAGCAGCGACGCCACTTCGCCAACCTGGAGCTGATCCCCACCCGGGTGCTCGTCAACGGCATCCGGGGCAAGAGTTCCATCACCCGGCTGTGCGCCGGCGCGCTGCGCGGCGGGGACCTCGTCACCGTCGCCAAGACGACCGGCACCGCGGCCCGGTTCATCCACCCGGACGCCACCGAGGAGCCGGTCTACCGCAAGTTCGGCATCGCCAACGTCGTGGAGCAGATCGGCATCGTCCGCCGTGCCGCCTCGTACCGCCCGGACGCGCTGGTGATCGAGTGCATGGCCGTCATGCCGGCGCTCCAGGAGATCAACCAGTCGAAGCTCATCCGGTCCACGATCGGTGTGCTGTGCAACGTCCGTGAGGACCATCTCGCCGAGATGGGCCCGACGCTGGACGACGTGGCGCGCTCGCTGTCCCGCTCCATGCCGGAGGACGGCATCTGCATCACGGCCGAGAAGGAACGGTTCTCCATCCTTCAGGAGGAGGCCGACGCCCGGAACTGCCAACTCATCTACGCGGACCCGGACACGGTCTCCGACGAGGAGCTGCGCGGCTTCAGCTGGTTCACGTTCAAGGAGAACGTGGCCATCGCCCTGAAGGTCGCCGAACTGCTCGGAGTGGAGCGCGAGACCGCGCTCCAGGGCATGTACGACGCCCCGCCGGACCCGGGTGTCCTCTCCGTCGAGCGGTACCGCACCCCGGACGGCAAGCGGCTGCGGTTCGCGAACGTGTTCGCGGCGAACGACCCCGAATCGACCCTGATGAACATCAACCAGCTGCTCGATGTGAACGCCATCCACCGGCCGCTGAACGTCGTCATCAACTGCCGCCCCGACCGCGTCGAGCGGAACGGTCAGATGGGCCAGATCATCCCCGATCTGATGCCGGACAAGGTGTTCGTGATCGGGCACCCGGCCAAGAGCGCGATCGACGCGATTCCCGCCGAGTGGCGCTCGCGCGCGGTCGACCTCGGCGGCGACCGGCGCGATCCCGAGGAGTTCATGGACAAGCTCCTCGGCCACCTCGGCGCGGATTCCTCGCTGGTGGCGATCGGCAACATCCACGGCCAGGGCGAGCACCTGCTGGAGCACCTGGCGGAACTCCCCGCCGACGAGGAGCCGGACGAAGCGCCGTACGACGACGCGCCCCACAACGGAGCGCCGTACGACGGAGCGCCGTACGACCAGCCGGGGCACGGGCCTGACGACGCGCCCGGCGACGAGTCGCGAGGTCCGCGCGACGGATCGGCCACCGCGCAGGACGAGGCACCACGGGATCAACGGGACCAGGACGAGGGCCCCGTGCACACGGTGGAGCTGTACGTGCCCCGGCTCGACCCGTTCCTGGACTACTCGCCGGCCTACGAATCCCGCCACCAGCAGCATTCCCCCGTACGGCGGCAGCACAGACCGCAGCCCGACCCGTCGCAGAACTCTGGAGAGAACCGTTGATCCCCGCCGTCCTCACCCCGGAGATCGCCGCCATCGGCATCGCCCTCGGGCTGCTCTTCTCCCTGGTCTGCTACCTGACCACCAACCTCTCCCCGGGCGGCATGATCACGCCCGGCTGGCTCGCGCTGACCCTCGCCGAGGACCTTCAGCGCGCCGCCATGGTGGTGGGCGTCACGGTGCTCACGTACGTCGTGACCCTGCTCGTGCAGCGCTTCGTGATCCTCTACGGCAAGCGGCTCTTCGCGACGGTCGTGATGATCGGCGTGGTGCTGAACGGCACGCTGATGATCGTGCTCCAGCTGGAATTCCCGCTGATGTACACGAACCAGACCCTCGGCTTCATCGTGCCCGGCCTGATCGCCTATCAGCTGGTCCGTCAGCCGAAGGGCCCCACCATCCTGGCCACCGGCTCCGTGACGCTGATGGCGTACGTCGTCCTCACCGCCGGGATCCTGCTCGGCTTCATGCCGTCCGCCTGACCGACCGATCGGAGTTGAACTCATGAGTGCCAAGGCCAAGCGGGGCTCCCGCCCCGTCCTGCACGCCGCGACCGTTCTCGCCCTGCTCGCCGGCAGCGCGTACTTCACCGTGGAGCTCCGCAAGGAGGAGCAGGCCAAGCTGCCCGCCATCCAGGCCGTCACCGACAGGCCGGGAAAGTCCACCGCACTCGCCGGCGAGCAGACCTGGGAACGGCTTCAGCACCCCGACCGGTCCGTCCTGCGCGCCGACAACGGTGACGTGCTCGCCACCTTCACCGACCTGGCGCGCACGGCCACGCTCACCGGCCCCAGCCGCACCTTCACCGAGGCCGCCAACACCAAGAGCCGCGTGGTGACGGAGAACTGGGTCCGGCTGATGCCCGAGCCGTGGAAGAAGGGCGCCGAGAAGGAGAAGTGGTTCAAGGACTGGTTCAAGGACGCCTTCGGCAACGAGGAGGACGACCTCTTCGCGATGGCCTTCCAGTACACCGACCAGGCCCCGGTGAAGCAGGACGACGTCGGCGTCAAGTACGCGGGCGACGCCAACTTCGGCCCGATCAACCCCGAGGGCTCCGAGGGCAACGACTACCGCCTCGAAGAGTCCGACTTCTACGACTACCTCGGCATCCCGTACACCTTCCGCGACGGTACGACGATGCAGCCCCAGCCGCTCCGCGCCCGCTCGATGGACTGCTCCGGCTTCATCCGCACGCTGTTCGGGTACCGCGCCCGCTACCCCCTGATGGTCACCGACAAGCAGGGCGACGGCCTGCCGCGCACGGCGAACGGAATGGCCCGCTCCGACCTGGGCGCGGACATCATCTCGCTCACCGGCTCAGCGCCGAAGTACTCGCGGCCCACCTCGATCGATGTGCTCCAGCCGGGCGACCTGGTCTTCTTCAAGCTCGACAACCGGACGAAGGAACGGCTCGACCACGTCGGCATGTACATGGGCAACGACACCGACGGCCACAAGATCTTCATCTCCAGCCGCGAAGAGGTCAACGGCCCCACGATCGGCGACAAGGGCGGCACCTCCCGGCTCGACGGCAACGGCTACTACGCGAGCACCCTGCGCAGCGCGAAGCGGCTGTAGGGCCTGTCTGACACGCAGCGCCGTCCGCCCGAAGGGCGGGGCTTGCGGCGTCTGGTGCGTGCAATCGCAAGGCGGAGGGCCGGCGTCGTCGATGGCCCGGACGTACCCGGGCTACTCCGACAACGCGGCGAGTGTGCGTGCCGGGCGTCGCGAGCCAGGCGGGATGTGCCGGACAGGCCATAGAGGACCTGGACAGCAGGGCCAGCGCGGGCGGGACCTGCTGTCCCCGGCCCGGCCGCGAGGGCGACGGGGCGGTCGGTGGCGCGATCACGCCGAGTCACCGAGGTGCTCGTGCCTCGCCGGCGCCGCCGCAGCCCCCGAGTGGGCCGCCCCCGAGCCACGACCTACTGCCCGGTGGAAGACCGGGCGTGGCGGGTCTGTGCGCCGGTCATCCAAGTGGGGGCGCTTTTCAGCCAGTTACATCTCCTCGTAACCTTCAGCGCTTCTCAACAGCACCTGCACATCCTATGGTTGCCGGGGCGTCGACGCGTTCCGGGCGGCTGCGCTCTCGGCGTCCGCTCCCCCGGGGCAGCGTGCCGTTGTCGGCGGCTGATCCCTCAACCAACGGGGTGGGGCCTGCCTCGGTCGCGGTCCACCTCCATGGGTGAGCCGCGCCCACCACTCATTCGTTCGCGGTTATGCCGGGCCCGAGCCGCCGGTCGAGGCCGGCGCGCGCGGTGACAGCGCCGCGTACCGCCGCACGACCCGGCCGGGTCGCGGGCATACCCGTGAGTATCCGCAGGAGAGGGTCCAGCTGTGGCAGACGACCAGGTTCTCAGAGCTCAGAAGTGGGTGAACTCCACCTACGCCGGGGTGGCCGGCTACGTACGGTGTGCCGAGGACGGTCATACCGGCTGGGGGACCATGGACTCCCTCGTCATGGGCCTTCAGCACGAACTCGGCATCAGCCCGGTCGTGGCCTCGTTCGGGCCCACCACGTACGCGAAGTTCGCGGCCCTCGGAGACATCGGCTTCGACTGGGACACGAACCGCAACATCGTCTCCATCCTTGAGTTCGGCCTGTGGTGCAAGGGCTACTGGGCGGTCGAGCCCGGAAGCGAGGGATGGTTCACCGGTGTCACGCGTGAGGCGGTGGCCGAGCTTCGCGACAACATGGGCGTCGGCGGCGAGGGCGTCATCAACGTCCAGGTCGCCAAGGCCATTCTCAACATGGACGCCTACGTCGTCGTGGCCGGCGGGACAGACGGGGTGCGCGGCATCCAGCGGTGGCTCAACGGTGCTTACTGGAAACGGGACGCCTACAGCATCGGTCCCTGCGACGGCATCTACTCACGCGATGTCCAGAAGTCGCTGATGATCGCCCTGCAATACGAGTTGGGCATCGCCGAGCCGACCGGCAACTTCGGCACGGCCACTCAGGCGGGGCTACAGGCCCACTCGCTCACCGAGGGCAACTCCGGCGTCTTCGTCCAACTCTTCTCGGCTGCCTGTGTCTTCAACTCGCCGACCGACGACGGCGCCGGCAACGCCGTGGAGACGACCTGGCGTTCGACCTTCGACACGAAGCTCACCCAGTGGGTGTCGGCCTTCCAGCGGTTCAACAAGC
Organism: Streptomyces sp. NPDC088725; assembly: GCF_044751305.1. Lineage (NCBI taxonomy): Bacteria > Bacillati > Actinomycetota > Actinomycetes > Kitasatosporales > Streptomycetaceae > Streptomyces > Streptomyces sp. NPDC088725. Next base: position 137,221 of record NZ_JBIVLO010000008.1, on the reverse strand, counting down.
TGACGGAGAACGGGCAGGGCGACTACCGGACCTGGGCCCAGCTCCTGGTATCCATGGGCGACCCCGACCGGCCCGCGACCGGATCGGACACGCGGTTCGAGATCACCAGCTCCCGCGCGAAATGGCTGTACGAGCACAACTACCGGTTCGTCGGCCGCTACATCTACGACCCTCCCGGCTCCACACTCGACAAGGAGATCAAGCCCGGGGAGCTGGACATCATCTTCGGCAGTGGCCTGAAGGTGTTCCCGATCTACCAGGACAACGCCCGCGAGGTCGCGGACTTCACCTACACCACCGGCTACCAGCACGGTCTGAACGCCCACAAGTGCGCTTCCGGTTACGGCTTCAACCGCGGCACCACCATCTACTTCGCCGTCGACTACGACGCGACGGGGGAGGAGATCCAGAGCGCTGTCGTGCCGTACTTCCAGGGCGTGCAGGCCGCCCTCGCGAGCCAGGGCAAGATGTACACCCACGGTGTGTACGGCTCCCGGAACGTCTGCAGCTCCGTCAGCAACGCGACGTTCGCCCGTTACTCGTTCGTCTCGGGCATGTCCTGGGGCTTCTCCGGCAACCTCGGTTTCCCCATCCCGCGCAACTGGTCCTTCAACCAGATCAAGGAGTTCCAGGTCGCCAACGGGTCCGACACCTTCGACCTGGACAACGACGTCGTCTCGGGACTCGACCGCGGCGTCTCCTCGGTGAACGACACCGGCGGTCCCGCGGACGACTTCATCGCCTACATCCAGCGCCTGTACGACCTCGCGGGCTCATACGGCGCCGGCGGCCAGAAGCGCAGCCAGCTCGTCATGGAGTACATCCGTCATCAGGCGTACGGAGACAAGGGCACGGCGAACAAGCTCGGTTGGTGGTATCTCATCGGCGGCTACGACGCCGGGTTCGTCGAGTACTGCGAGTCCAACGGGATGAGCATCAAGACGTCCTTCACCGATCCCTTCACCGGCTACCAGCTCGGCGCCGAGCACATGATGGCCACGGCCAACGCCCATCTGCTCACCGACCAGCCGGACAACATGAAGGCCGCCAACGGAGGAGACGTCGGTGGCTGGGCCGGCGACCTGATGACGTTCTGGGCCGACTGGCGCAACTCCGAGGCGCAGTACGCCAGTCCTCTGCAGTTCGCCCACGACAGGCTGGCCGTCCCCGGGGTCTCCTCGTCGTTCGGCTTCAGCGACCTCATCGAGGACGCCGACGGGTACCTTCTCGCCCGTGCCGTGCGGGGCAGTGCCTCGTCGCCCGCCAAGACCATCGTCGATGCCGTGAAGGACCACTACAACGGCAGCGGCGGGCTGAAACGCTTCAACGACTACTTCACCCGGCGGTGGGGCAATGCCACGGACTGCAAGCAGTCCGCCCACAACGCTCTGACCGCCGTGGACGGAACCCTCTCCGTCGCTCAGGTCTACCTGATCACCGGATCCGGTGCGGTGCTCCCGGCGGCCTACCAGAATCTCCCCGGAGGCGGAGACAAGCTCGGCGATTTCGAGCAGGGCTTCGTGGACGCCCTGCTCGCCCGCATGGGGATGGAGAAGCGCAACGCCTCCGTGTACCGGGGCAACCACGAGAGCTACCTCGAAGCGGCGCGGGCGCGCTCCGTTCGGAAGTGACAGGTAGAACGGCGGTATGAAGCAATTCGGAGCGATGGCCGTCGTGGTGCTCGTCGTCGCGTGGGCGGTGTGGAACCTGTGGAACGTGTACCGCGTCGCGATCGGCCTGCGAAGCGGTTCATGGCGACGCCCGATGTGGTGGACACGGCTGTGCTCCGTCTCGCTGTTCGCCGCCCTCATCGCCTGGATCCGGGGTCTGTTCAGTCAAGGACTCGATGCCGCCGAGACATGCAGGTTCGTTCATCACGTGCCGTACGACGACGGCTACCGGGGGGCACACGCCGAGGAATTCGGGCAGATCTTCCCGCTGCACAGCAACTGCAACGCGCAGTACGACATGGTCCCCGCGTGGGTCAATCCGGCCATCGTGAGCGGCCTCATCATCTCGCTGCTCGCCGTTGGCGTCCTCCTGGGGTACGGCGTCGGCCACCTCAACAGCTTGTTCAGAAGGGAGAACCAGGCATGAAGCTGACTGGTCTGTCACGGCGGCGGTTCATCGGTGCCAGTTCCGGTGTCGCGGCCGCCGCGGCGCTCGTCAACCTCGGCGGGGCGGACTACGCCTCCGCCGACACCGGCACCGGCACATGGAACGGGGCGACGTCGGAGAACGGCTGGCCCGTCCTGGACGCGCCGACCGCCTTCACGATCGAAGGCAGCGGCCAGAAGGTTCCGCTCGCCGGCGGGGACGCCGCCACGGTCCTCCTGCACGTGGCGCGAAGATTCCACTACGAGATGGACTCACTCCGTGCCGGCGACGTCCTCGGCTGGACCGGCGACCGGAAGGTGACCGCCCCCTACGAGTCCAACTACCTGTCCGGCACCGCGATAGCGATCCGCCCCGCGTGGTACCCGGTCGGCTCGAAGGGCAACCTGTACCCCGGCGAACTGGTCGTCGTCCGGGACATCCTCACCGAACTCGACGGTGTCGTCGCGTGGGGCGGTGACTTCGCGACGCCGAAGGAATCCCACTTCGAGATCGCGCTCAAGGACGGCCACCCCCGGCTGAAGGGTGTGGCTCGCAAGATCCGCGGGTGGGACGCGGGCCCGGGGGACGACGGCGCCGGTTCGATCGACGCCTTCGACCCGCGGCGCCGGAGTGCGGCGCAGGCGTTTGAACGGCGTCTCGCCTGACACCTGCCCGCGCCGCGTGCCGTTCCCGTCGAGCCCATCGCCTGTGGCGGTGGGCTCGACGCGTCTCGGTTCCTTCGCTTCGCACGGCACGGTAAGAGCCGCAGGAGCGGTCAGACTTCCGGGACGTTCAGCGTAGTGATGCGGTGGGCGCCCGCCGGGGTGCCGGGGTGGGAGGTGGTCAGGGTGAGTCTGAGGCGGGTGGTGGTCGTGGGGGTGAAGGTCAGGGTGGTGGGGGTGTCCGAGGCGGTGGCCCAGGTGGTCCGCTGGTGGCGGACCGGGGTGTAGGCCGTGCCGTTCCAGTACGACGCCGTCACGGACGCGGGCAGGGTGTGGGTGGCGTCCACGGTGAAGGAGATCTCGACGGTGTCGAGGGTGCGTGGGGCGTCCCAGGTCACGGATACCCAGTCCGTCGGGCGAGCGCCGTTGAAGGCGGGCAGCAGGGCGGTCGCGCTCTTGGAGAAGGCGTTGGACCAGCCGGTGGCCGGATCGCCGTCGAGCATCGCGGACGGCGGAGTGGTCGGTGAGCCCGAGTAACTGGCGTCCGCCAGAGGGTAGTCCGGGGCTGCTGGGCCCGGGTCCGGGGACAGGCGTGGCGGTGGGGTGCGGGTGAGCGCGGCCGCGGGGGCGGCGTGGAGGGTGGTGGTGGCCGGGCGGAGGCCCGCCGATTCCGCGGTGAGGGAGACCTTCCCGGTCGTCGTGCCCGAGCGGACGATGGCGAGGGCCTTGCCGTGGAACGCGGCCCGGGTGGAGGCCTGGTAGCGTTCCGCGCTCTCCTGGCGGCCGTTGTCGACGCCGGCCAGCGAGCCGCCGGTGACGTGGAAGGCGATGAGGTGGTCGGCGTCCGGCACCACGACGCCCTTCTCGTCGACCACCTCGGCCGTGACGAAACACAGCGAGCGGCCGTCGGCAGTGAAGGACGCACGGTCCGGGGTGAGCCGCAGCGCGTGCGGCCTGCCCGCCGTGCGCAGGGTGTCCGTGGCGACCACGCGTCCCCGGCGCCGGGCCACCGCCTTCAGCTCGCCGGGCGCGAAGGGCACCTGCCAGGCGAGGTGCAGTTTGCCGGCACTGCCGTTGGGGCTGGTGTAACTCCCCGGGTAGGGACCGGTGGTGACCGTCTTGTCGTCGCCGGTCGGCTCCGTGGTCTCCAGGTACGTCCGGCCGTCGGTGGTCCTCTTGGTGTCGAACGTCCTCGTGCCGAGCGACCTGCCGTTCAGGAACAGTTCGACGGTGTCGGCGTTCGAGTACGCCCAGACCTCGACGGTCCCGCCGGGCTCGTGGCCGGTCCAGTCCATGGGCAGCAGGTGGACCATCGGTTCGCTGGTCCACTGGCTGCGGAAGAGGTGGTACGCGTCCTTCGGGAAGCCCGCCGTGTCCACCGCGCCGAAGAAGGACGCCTTCACGGGAAAGACGTCGTACGGGGTCGGTTCACCGATGTAGTCCATGCCGGACCACAGGAACTGCCCGATGAAGAACCGGCGGTCACGGTCCTTCTTCAGCCCGTACTCGCCGCTCATCGTCCAGGACGCGAGGTTGTTGTCGTAGGACGAGGCCGCCCGCCGGCCCGGGGTGTGGTTCTCGCCGGTGTTGAGGTGGCCGGGTTCCTGGTACGCGCCGCGGGTCGACGTCGCCGACGAGGACTCGGACTCGAAGAGGAACAGGTGCGGATACCGCGCGTGCAGGGCGTCCACCGAGGCCGCGGTGTTGTAGTTGAGACCGAGGCCGTCGAGCTTGCTGAGCATCCGGTCGGCCGGAGAGCCCACGGCCGGCAGTGTGCGGTACTTGTCCGAGCCGATCACGACCGGCCGGGTGGTGTCGAGGGCGCGGATGCCGTCGATGAGCCGCTGGGCGATACCGAGCCCCGCCTCGCTGGTGGAGTCCGGGATCTCGTTGCCGATCGACCACATCACCACGGCGGGCGAGTTACGGGCCGCCTTGACCATCTCCGCGAGGTCGGCGTCGCTCCAGGCGTCGAAGAAACGGCCGTAGTCGTGCGGGTTCTTGCCGGTCCTCCAGCAGTCGAACGCCTCGACGATCATGAGGATGCCCAGTCGCTCGCAGACCGCGAGCATCTGCGGAGGCGGCGGATTGTGCGAGGTGCGCAGCGCGTTGACGCCCATGGACTTCATCAGGGTCATCTGGCGCAGCAGCGCGTCGGCGCTGACGGCGGAGCCCAGCGCGCCCTGGTCGTGGTGGAGGTCGACGCCCTGGATCTTGGCGTACTCGCCGTTCAGCGTGAGGCCGTTCTCCGGGTCGACCGTGACATGCCGGAAGCCGAAGGTCGTGCGGTAGCGGTCCACCGTCCGTGCGCCGACGCGCAGTTCGGTGTCCAGGCTGTACAGGTACGGGGTGTCGAACGACCAGAGCCTCGGCCGCAGGACGGTGATGTCCTGGACGGCGGCCGCCGCGTCCCCGCCCGCCGTGATCCGTGAACTGGTCCGCCCCACCTCACGGTTGTCCGCGTCGCGGACCGTGGAGAACACGGTGACGTCCGCACCTGCGCCGGACTCGTCGACGACGCGGGTGGTGGCGTGGACGGTCGCGTGGCCCGCCGCGACGGTCCTGGCGAGGCCGGGTGTGGTGACGGTGGTGCCCCAGCGCTCCACGTGCACCGGGTCCGTGACCACCAGCCTGGCCTCCCGGTGGATGCCGCTGCCGGAGTACCAGCGGCTGCTGGGGAGTTGGTTGCGTACCTCGACGGCGATGACGTTGGGCGTTCTGCCGTCGGTGTGCAGGAGCGCGGTGAGGTCGAAGGCGAAGCCGGTGTAGCCGTACGGGTGGTTGCCGACGAGCGTGCCGTTGCAGTAGACGTACGAATCCATGTAGACGCCGTCGAACTCGACGGAGATCCGCCGCCCGGCCAACTCGCGGGGCAGCGTGAAGGAGTTGCGGTACCACCCGAGGCCGCCCGGCAGGAAGCCGGTGCCCGCCGACGTACCCGATTCCGTGGTGGGGGTGAGTTCGATGCTCCAGTCGTGCGGCACCGCGACGGCCCGCCAGGCCGAGTCGTCGTGGCCGGGCTCCGCCGCGCCGGTGAAGGCGCCGGTCGGATCGGTGATGCCGGCCGGATTGGCCAGGGCGAACCGCCAGCCGTCGGCGAGCGGGATCGTACGGCCCGAGGAGGCGCCGGGAGCGGTGGAGGAGGCCGCGGAGTCGTGCGGACCGGCCTGCGCGGGAGCGGGGTTGAGCCAGCCCGCGAGGGGGCCGGCGGCTCCGGCTGCCAGAAATGATCTGCGATTCACTGCCACGCGATGCTCCGCTTCTTCGCCAGCACAGAAACGATCAATAGCAAACAGAATCTCTCACCGTGAGCGGATTCTCCCAGGTGATCTCTGCCGATCGTCAAGTGGCGTGCCGGCGTTTTCTCCGTGAGCCGGTGGGTCCCGGTGGGAAGGACCGGGCCCGGAAAGCCGTCAGGCCCAGGATCCACGTGTCGTGGCCTGGGCCCTGCTGTGGCTGGTACCGGTGGGTGCCGACCGGCTGCCTACCGGTACCAGCCGGCTGTCAACCGGCCTCAGAGCTTGCTGAGTTCCCAGAAACGGAAGACCGTCGACGAGTCCAGCGTCTGTTCCAGACCGTTCACGCTGTCGTACGCGACCGCGTACTGCTTGCCCTGCCAGAGCGGCAGGATCGGGATGTCGCGGGCCACTTGGTTCTGGAGTTCACCGAAGTCCTTCTCGGTGGAGGCCCGGTCGGCCAGCGAGGAGGTGTCCGGGATGATCCGGTCCGTGATGTCCTTGTTCTCGTAGCCGTTCATCAGGACGTTGTCCTTGCCGAAGAACGGCTGGGTGAAGTTGTCCGGATCCGGGTAGTCGGGGACCCAGCCCTTCACGTACACGCCGTACTCGCCGGCCTCGACGGCCTTCTCGTACGGGCCGAACGGGACCGACTTCACGTCCGCGTCGAACAGCCCGCTGTCGTTGAGCTGCTTGGCTATCGCCTGGAGCTCCTGGTCGGTGGCCGGGCCGTAGCGGATCGGTGTGGACCAGAGCGTCAGCCTCACCTTGCCGGTGATGCCTTCGTCACGCAGTGCCTGCTTGGCCTTGTCGGGCTGCGGGTTGCCGCCGTAGGAGGCGAAGAACGCGGTGTTGTGGGCCGTGATGCCCGTGGGGACGATGGAGTACAGCGGCGTCGCCGTCGACTTGTAGACCTCGCTGACCAGGGCCTCGCGGTTGATGAGGTAGGCGATGGCCTGTCGTACACCGAGCTTGCCGGCGACCGGGTCCTTCATGTTGAAGACCAGGTGCTGGACTTCGGCGCTGCTGCCCTCGACGACGTCGATGCCCTTGGACGCGGCGGAGGTGGAGGTCTGCAGCTTGTCGATGTCCTGGACGGTGAGCCCTCGGTAGGCGATGTCGACCTTGCCCTTCTCCAGGGCGGACGCCAGGGCCTTCTGGTCGCCGCGGAAGAAGCTGAGGGTGACGCCGGAGTTCTTGACCCGCGCGGTGCCGTGGTAACCGGAGTTGACCGAGAAGGCGGCGCGTCCCTTGTCGATGACGTCCAGCTTGTACGGGCCCGAGCCGATGGCCTTGCTGTCGTCGCGCAGGCGGTCGGCGGGATACTCACGGTGGTCCACGATGGAGCCGGCCCCCGAGGCGATCTTGCTGGGGAAAGTGGCGTCGCGGACCTTGAGGTGGAAGACGACGGTCTTGTCGTCGGGGGTGGCGATGTCGGCGATGGAGGCGAGCAGCGGCGCCGGGCCCGCCGGGTCGTCGATCCTGATCGCCCGCTCGAAGGAGAACTTGACGTCCTCGGAGGTGAGGCCGTTGCCGTTGCTGAACTTCAGCCCGTCCCGCAGGGTGCACTTGTAGCTGGACCCGCCGTCCTGGAAGCCGCACGACTCCGCGGCCTCCGGCCGGGGTTCCGAGCTTCCGGCGCGGAAGCTGATGAGCGACTGGAAGACGTTGTTGAAGACCAGCCAGGAGCCCGGGTCGTACCCCGAGGCCGGGTCTGTCGCCAGGACTTCGTCGGACATGCCCACGACCAGTGTTTTGCCGGTGCCACCGCTGCCGAACCCGCTGTCCGTACCGCAGCCGCTCAGCAGGGCCATCGTGAGCCCCGCCGCGAGCGGAACGGTGGTGTGCCTCACACGTGCCATCACAGATTTTCGCCTTCGCGCTTTCGTCCGGCCGCACGGGGGCCCGCGCCTCCGGAGAGGGTCAAGAAGTCTGGTCTCGCGTCCCTGCCCCCTGAATACGGCGTTACGCCCGGACTGGGCGTCGCGTTCGACACGTTGGCGCTCGCAGCGACGGAAGCGTCGGTACGGTGCGCGCGAGCGAACGTGATGGGGCCGTATCGCGGAGAGGGGCGGATCGGTCGGAGGGAATCCGGTACCTGTCGCGGCCTGTCAGCGTCTGGAGAACTCCTCGCGTGACAGGGCCTGTTGACGTGCACAGCCGCATAAGTGGCGCAGATCGCTTCGTTGGGAGTTGTCGGCGGTGGTGCTGACGCCCCGGTGTCCGGACACCGGCCGGGTGGCCGCCGGGAATGACGGAGTGTCAACTGCGGTGTTGTGTACGGGAGGTCGCGCGGAAGGCTCCGGCACTCTGCGCGACCCCCTGTCGGCGTCAGTTCCGCCGGTGTCTGTTCTCGGCGTTGTGTCTCGGTGTGGTGCGTCAGTGTCTGTCTCGGCACCCGCTGAGCACCCGCGGCTCAGCGCTTGTGGATCCGGCGGTCGTAGGAGACCGCGTAGATGGTGCTGCGGGCGGCGAGGATCGGGTCGTCCGACGCCTCGATGCCGGGGGTGAGCAGATTGGGGTCGAACGACTGGTCGGCCCAGTGCTCCTGGTCGGCGGCCTCCGCGGTGATCTCCAGGCGGCCCGCGGTGATCTCGGTGCGGTCGGAGGGCCACACCTGAGTGGAGTCGTCGGTGTTGTCGCCCTCCTCACCGAGCTGCACCTTCAGTGTGAAACCGGCGGGGCCGCCCTTGAGGCGTTCGGCCAGTTCAGCGGTGAGGTGTTCCGCGGTCCAGGTGGCCGCCTCTTCGGCGGTGACGTTCTCGACGTCCGAATCGGGCACCCAACGGTACTTGACCGGGCGGACGTTGCCGTCGGCGTCTCGCCAGAGGAAGGCGTGGATGGCCCAGTACGTGTTGGTCACATAGCTGACCGGTGTCGGTATGACCCGGGCGGCCGCGAGACCGGGACCGGCCTCGGGGTGGCTGCCGAGGTAGGTCTTCACCGTGTCGAGATCCGGTGCGCCTGTCGTGGGGTCCGGCTCTCCGGCCCGCAGAAGCCCAAGGAAATTCGCGGGAGTCGACGCGACGAAGCGGTCCAGGTTCACCGCGATGAGGTCCGTGTTGGTGCCGTCCGCCAAATGGAACTTGGTGGCGAATCCGCGTACGGCACGGTCCCCGTCGGAAAGGTGCGGGTTCGTATCCGTGTGCGAGAAACGGACGGTCGCGGAGACCGGATCCGACTGCAAGTGGGCCGCGGTGGTCAGTACGCCCGCCTCTCCGGAAGGCGTGAAGACGGCGTCATAACAAACACCCCTGGCATGCGCGCGACGGTAGCCGGCGTGGGTGCCTTTGAGGTGTTCGATCGTGTCGACAATGTCAACTGAGAGGTGAGGGTTGCTCAGTTCCGAGGGCATGGCCCGCAAATTAGCATGCCTATGTGAGGTCGTTGAGGCTGCCGTGTGGCGATGTGTTCCGCCCGACCGGTGTGTTCCGCACGGCGGTATGGCCGGTGGTCGCTCGGAATGGCGGAAAGCCGGAGGCCCGGTGCCTGGCCGCGGAGCCGGGGAGGGCCGCGGCCGCCTTCGGTGTGCGACGGGCCGGCGCATGAAGATCTGGTGATGATTACGGGCATGCGTGATGTATGAACGTCCGGTTCGCGGGCATGTGCCGCGCTGGACGCGGATTGATTGAAGGCGAAATATCCAGAACGGGTATTGTGACCGTCAACTTCCCTGTGCGTCCGTCACGTTGTGACTTAGGTCTAGGGGTATCCCCTGGATGAACCCCTGTGCCTGGCACGGCGGCTGTTCGGGTGCCTAAATGGAACCGCTGCCAGTAGGGGGCGTGAACGGAAGCGTCCGGCGTTGGAGATTTGGGCATAATTTGAGGTGAAGGGATTTAAGTACGGTGGGCGGACACAGAGAAGCCAGTACTTGGATACGTCGTTACCACCCGTCCGAGGAGAGTCGCGTCCGCCTGGTGTGCCTGCCGCACGCGGGTGGGGCCGCGTCCTTCTTCTTCCCGATGTCCCGGTCGCTCGCTCCCGCGGTGGACGTCATCTCGCTGCAGTACCCCGGACGGCAGGACCGGATGGACGATCCGATGATCGAGAGCGTCGGTGAGTACGCGGACGTGATCGCCGCCGAACTGAGGCCGTGGCTCGACGTCCCGACCGCCTTCTTCGGTCACAGCATGGGCGCGCTCCTCGCGTTCGAGGTGACGCGCAGGCTGGAGAGGGACACCGGGTTCTCCCCGGTCGCCATCTACGCCTCGGGACGCCGGGCGCCTTCCCGGCAGCGCGACGAGCGGGTGCACCTCCGTGACGACGACGGCATGGTGCGCGAGATGAAGCAGCTCAACGGCACGGACACACAGCTCTTCGGTGACAGGGAAGTGCTGCGCATGGTGATGCCGTCGATCCGCAACGACTACAAGGCGGTCGAGACCTATCGCGCGGAGCCCGGGGCCGCGGTGCGCGCTCCGATCACCGTGCTGACGGGTGACAGCGACCCCAGGACCACTCCGGACGAGGCGGAGGCGTGGCGTGCGCACACCACCGGCGCCTTCGACCTCCATGTCTTCGCCGGCGGGCACTTCTTTCTGGCGAACCACCAGGAGCAGATCAACAGGATCGTGTCCGGGGGTCTGACGACCGCGGGCGCGTCCGGCTCCTGATTCATCCGTGAAGCGAACAAGGCGCAGTGCTGGGACGGATTCCTTTGTTGGTCAATCTGGTGGAGCGCGGCAGCGGCATGGCCGCGCTGAATGAATTCTTCGGCAGCGCGGAACAGGGCAGGGGCCATGTGGCTCTGGTCAGTGGCGCGGTGGCCGGTGGCAAGACAGAATTTCTCAGTCATTTCACCGAGCGGGCCATTGAATCGGGCGCGCTGCTGCTCGATGCGACGGGCTCACGCGCCGAGCGCGACCTGCCTTTCAGTGTGGTCCGGAACATATTCGACAACCCGGCTTTCTCTCCCGATGTCCGTTCCGAGGTGATGGGGGTCCTGGACGAGTGGTCCGAGGAGCCGCCCGCCCCGGGGCGCATGCGGGCGATGCCGCGGGTCTCTTCGGCCCTGCTGCGGCTGGCCGAGAAGCGGACCGTCGTCATCGCCGTGGACGACGTCCACTGGAGCGACGAGCACTCGCTTCACTTCCTGCTCTACCTGGCCCGCAGAATCAGGCAGGCCAGGGTCCTCATCGTGCTGACCGAGTCGACGCGGCCGCACCAGGACAACCTCACGTTCCACTCGGAACTCCTGAGCCAGCCCCACTGCGGCCGTATCGCCCTGCGGATGCTCTCGGAACGGGGCACCACACGGGTGATCGCCCACCACCTCTCGCCGAACGCGGCGGCGCGGTCGGCAGCGGAGTGCCACGCCATCACGGGCGGAAACCCGCTGCTGCTGCGGGCGTTGCTGGAGGACTGGCGCGGAGGTGAGTGCGGCGAGCACGAAGGGCCCGTGCCCGGGGAGATGTTCTCGCAGGCCGTCCTCAGCTGCCTGCACCGGGGCGAGTCCGACGCGCTGGCCGCCGCGCGCGGGGTGGCCGTTCTCGGGGGCGCGGAGTCCAGCGGGCTGCTCAGCCGGTTGCTGGGCCTCAGCCTCAGCCGGGTGGAGCGCGCCGTGCACGAACTGCGGCAGTGTGCGCTGCTGGAGGGCCGCACATTCCGGCACGGCGCTGTCCGGGCCGCCGTACTGGACGCGACTCCCGCGCGGGAACTCTCCGACCTGCACAGCCGCGCGGCGCTGCTGCTCCAGGGCGACGGCGCGGCCGCGCTCGAAGTGAGCCGGCACCTGGTCGCCGCGCGCCGTGAACCCGACAGCTGGGGCGTGCCCGTGCTGCGGGAGGCGGCCGAGTACGCGCTGGTCGACGACGACATCGAGTTCGCTCTCCGCTGCCTGGAACTCGCGCGTGACGCGTGCGGGGACGCGGTGCTGAGGGCCGCGATCAAGGCGAGGCTCGTCAGTCTCGTCTGGCGGATCAGTCCGGCCGCCGCCGAGGGGCACATACCCCAGCTGACCTCGGAGCTGGAGACGGGACAGCTCACACCGCGGGACTTCGTCATGTCCGTGTCCTATCTGGCCTGGGCGGGCCGGCTGGACACGGCGGCCGTCGCCGTCGAGGAACTGGGCCGCTGCGCCGAACTGGCCGACGTGGCCGAGGCCGACGAGGCGGCGATCGCGGCCGCCGGCCAGTGGCTGACGATGCTGAGTCCGCCCCTGCGCGCCCGTGTCAAGGCGTCGGCCGGCGGCGGTACGGCACTGCCGAGCACGCCGCGCGGCCGTGCGTCCGACGCGTACGCCCAGGCCGCCGCCACGGTCTGCGCCGCGCTCTCCGACCGGCCCGCGGTCCCGGCGGTCGCGGAGGCCGAACGAGTCCTCCAGCGCTACCACTTGAGCGACAGCACCGTTCAGCCGCTGGTCTTCGCGCTGCTGGCACTCGTCTACTCCGACCGGCTCGACCTCGCCCTGTCGTGGTGTGAGCGGCTGCTCGGTGAGTGTTCCGCGCGCCGGGCCCCGGCCTGGCAGGCCCTGCTGTCCGGGGTGCGGGCCGAGATCGCCCTGCGGCAGGGCGACTTGCCGGTCGCCGCGCACCACGCGCGCAGCGCGATGGCGCAGACCTCCGTGCAGAGCTGGGGCGTCGGGATCGCCCTGCCGCTCGCCACCCTGATCCAGGCTGAGACGGGCATGGGCGCGCACAGCGAGGCGATGGCCCTGCTCGAACGGCCGCTCCCCGACACGCTGTTCCAGACCCTTCCCGGGCTGCACTACCTGCGTGCCCGTGGTCGCTGCCACCTGGCCACCGGACGCTTCCACGCGGCCCTGCGGGACTTCCTGGCCTGCGGAGAACTCATGGAGGGGTGGGCCATCGACACCCCCGATCTGGTGCCGTGGCGGCTCGACGCCGCGGACGCCTGGCTCGCCCTCGGTGAGCCGGAACGGGCCAGGAGCCTCGCCGAGAGCCAGGCGCGCCGGGGCCGCGCGGCCGGTGAAAAGGCGCCGCGCGGTGCGCTGTTGCTGCTCCTGGCGCGTACCAGCAGTGACTCCAGGCGGCGGCTCGCGATGCTCAAGGAAGCCGTCGAGATCCTGGAGAACGGCGGCGACCGTCTGCAACTTGCTCTCGGCCTTGGCGAGTTGGCGCGGGCATATCGGGCCCTGGGGGAGTCGAACCGGGCCCGGATGCTGGTACGCAAGGCCTGGCACGTGGCCAAGTCCTGCGGTGCCGAGCCGCTGTGCCGTCAGTTGATCCCCAACCATACGGAAGGCGCGTCCGACCCCGCGGCGTACGTATCCACGGGCGAGAGCGACGCGCCGAGGGACGCGGAGACGCTGTCCGAGGCGGAGGCACGCGTCGCCCTGCTGGCCGCGCACGGGAACACGAACCGGGAGATCGCCACCAAGCTGTTCGTGACGGTGAGCACGGTGGAGCAGCATCTCACCCGTGTGTACCGGAAGTTGAACGTGAAGCGGCGCCGGGACCTGCCGACGAAGCTGTCCGACAGCGCTCTCGTCGGCATCGCCTGAAGCAAGGGCGTCACCGCGCCTGCCGGTACGGAGTCCCCCGACTCCCTACCGACAGGCGCGACGGCGCCGTCAGGCCAGCAGCCCCCGCTCCATGGCCGTGATCACGGCAGCCGTACGGTCCGACACGTCGAGCTTCTTGAAGGTGCGCAGCAGATGCGTCTTCACCGTCGCCTCGCTGATGAACAGTTCCCTGCCGATGTCCGCGTTGGTCAGCCCCCGGCTCACCAGCCGCAGTACGTCGCACTCGCGCCCGGACAGCGGTGACGGCGTCGTTCCCCGCGCCCGGAACAGCTTGCCCGCCAGCGACGGTGTCAGTACCGTCTCGCCGCGAACGGCCGCGTGCACCGCCTCGATCAGCTCCACCCGTGACGTGCCCTTCAGCAGGTACCCGGCGGCGCCGGCCTCGACCGCGCGCAGGATGTCGGCGTCGTCCTCGTACGTGGTGACGATCACGACCCTGGTCCGCGGCGACTCGCGCAGGATGTGCCCGGTCGCCGTGACCCCGTCCATCTCGCCCATCCGCAGATCGAGCAGGACGAGGTCCGGCCTGAGCGCGGCGGCCCGGGTCACCGCCTCCTCGCCGGAGCCCGCCTGTCCGACGACACGGATGCCGGGGGCCGACTCCAGGATGGCGCAGAGCCCTTCCCGTACCACCGGATGATCATCGGCGAGCAGGACCTCGATCGTCTTCGCGTCACTCATCGGCTGGCTCCCCACTGTCTGTGTCCAGGGGCACCGACACCTCGACGGTGGTGCCGTTCCCGGGGCTGCTGCTCACCACGGCGGCGCCGCCGGTCTCCGCCGCGCGCGCCCGCATTCCGCGCAGCCCGAACCCGTCCTGCTCACCGTCCGGGACGAATCCCTCACCGTCGTCCCGGATCACGAGGCGGACGGTGGTGTCGTCGTACGCCACGGTCACGTCCACCGCGCGGGCGTGCGCGGCGTGTTTGCGTACGTTGGCGATCGCCTCCTGCGCGGACCGCAGCAGTACGACACCGGCCGCGACCGGCAGCGGCCTCTCCTCGCCCTCGACGGAGCACCGCACCGCGAGGCCCGTCTCCTCGGCCAGGCCGTCCGCCAGCCGGCGAACGGCCTGCACCAGGGAACTCCCGCGCAGTCCCGGAGGCGTGAGCGCCGAGACGAAGTCCCGTGCCTCCGCCAGGCTTTCCCTCGCCACCCGGCCGGCCAGCCCCAGGTGCTTGCGCGCGAGGTCAGGGGTGTCGTCCACCTCGGCCTCGGCAGCCTGCACCAGGCTGATGATGCTGGTCAGCCCCTGCGCCAGGGTGTCGTGGATCTCCCGGGCCAGCCGCTCGCGCTCGGCGGCGACGCCCGCCTCGCGCGACAGCCTGGCCACGCTCTCGCGGCTGCGCCGCAGTTCGGCGATGAGCGCGCCGCGTTCCTTGCTCTGTCCCACCACGCGCGTGATCCACAGCCCGAGGAGGACCGACAGCGTCATGCCGAGCAGTGACGTGGGCAGCACGGCCAGGATGTCGGGGTCGAACGCGCCGCCGCGTATCCGGACGACTGCCACCGGAAGGAGGTTGGCCCCCATGGCGAGCACGATGGACGCCGGTGCCGACAGGCTCATCATCAGCATCGGGACCACCGCGAACAGTGCGAACGAGGCGGTCAGGTCGAACGCGGCGGCCGTGGCGAACAGCGCCAGCAGCCCGGCCGAGAAGACGGTGTTCCGGCGCCCGCGTCCGTCGTGGAGCATCACGTCACGGCCGAGGACCCCGTACCAGACGACGATCAGGGTCAGCGCGCCGATGGAGACCGCGCGGTGGACCTGCTCCCCGGGGGAGGTGAACAGCAGGACCGTCGTGACGGCGTAGGAGATCGCGAAGTAGCCGTCCCACAGGCCGAACCAGCGGCTTCCCGTCGCAGGACCGTAGCTCGCGCCGGTCGGTGCCACCTCTTCAGCTCCCTGCGTGTGCGTCCCGGTGTGCGTGCCGGTGTGAGTGCGGTGTGTACGTGTACGGGGCCGCCGTTCCCCCGAGGACGGCGGCCCCGTACGGGACCCGCGGAGAGTCACCGTGGATCCCCCCATGGGTGACTCCCCGCGGGTGAGTCCCCCCGTGGGTGAGCTCCATCAGTCAAGTCGTACCACGGGCCCACCGGTGTCCACCGATCGGTTGACAGCCGTCCCGACGTCCGGTCGTCCCGCCGGCGCCGGCGCCGCCCTAGCGTGATGACAGCGGCAGCGAACGTCGCGAGAACCAGTGCCGCCGAAGGTCGGGAGCCGTCCCATGAGCCAGTTTTTGACCGCGCTTGTCGCCGGCGCGACGATTCTGACCCTCGTCCTGGCGACCGATCTCGGTCACCGGCGCATCACCAGGTGGCGCGCGCCGCGCTCCGTGCTCGCGGTCGTCATCGTCGTCGCGATCCTCGTCCGCTCCGTCCCGACTGCGGGCAACGATCTGTCGCTTCAACTGGCCGGGATCGGGGCAGGCGTGATCTGCGGGCTGATCGCCGGCGCTCTGCTTCCCGTCTGCCGCGACGAGGCCGGTGAGCTGCGTACGATCGGCGGTGCCGGTTACGCGGCCGTCTGGATCGTCCTGTCCGGCGCCCGGGTCGTCTTCGCCTACGGCTCCGAGCACTGGTTCGGCGAGGGGCTCATCCGCTTCAGCGTCGACTACGGGTTGAGCGGGCAGGACGTCTACGCGAACTCGTTCGTCTTCATGTCGCTGGCCATGGTGCTGGCGCGTACGGGCGCCCTGCTGGTCAAGGTGCGCCGCCTGCGCGCCGCGGAGGCCGCCGTCGCAGGCGCTCCGCGAACCGGGTCCGAGCAGGCGTCCGGCACCGGCGCGCTGTGAACCGACCGCCGAACAAGAACGGGACGGGACAGTGGAACACACAGAAGAACTGAGGCTCCGACCGCCTCGTCACCGTGTCGAGAGCCGCGCGATCGGCTGGTGGACCGTGCAGTCCTCGCTTTTCGCCCTGCCGCTTCCGATCACGTTCGCGGTGCTCTGCCTGTTCATTCCGCCGGCCAGGGAAGTGTTCGGATGGCTCCTGCTCGCGACGCTCGTTCCCGGAGCCCTCTACATGGCCGTCATGCCGGTATGGCGCTACCGGGTGCATCGTTGGGAAACCACCGACACGGCCGTGTACGCGTCGTCCGGCTGGCTCTGGCAGCAGTGGCGTGTGGTGCCGCTGTCCCGGATCCAGACGGTGGACACACTGCGCGGACCGGTGCAGCGGCTGTTCCGGCTCTCCGGGATCACCGTGACCACGGCCTCCTCGTCGGGCGCCGTGCACATCAGCGGACTTGACCACAAGGTCGCGGCCGAAGTGGTGGAGCACCTGACCAGGAACACCGAGGCCACACCCGGAGACGCGACATGATGCCCTCCGGCACCGCCTCCGCCTCCCCTCCCCCTTCCCCCTCCGGCACCGAGGCGCGGCAGCGGCCCGCGCCCGCGGACGAGACCACCGCGGGCAGGCTCAACTCCCGGCTGATCCTGGTCAATCTGAGCATGCTGGCCGCGCCCGTGGCCACGTTCGCCGTCACCACCGTGGTCACCGGCGGGGACATCGGCCTCCAGGGGCTGATCACACTCGCCTCGTTCTCCCTCACCTTCCTGGTGATCGCGGGCATCAGTGTGATGCGGCTGATCACCACCCGGTACTGGGTCACGGCCGACCGGGTGGAGCTGCGCTCGGGGCTGCTCTTCCGCAGCCACCGCTCGATTCCGGTGGACCGCGTACGCGGTGTCGACCTGACGGCGAACCCGCTGCACCGCCTGTTCGGCCTCACCTCCGTACGGATCGGCACCGGCGAGCAGTCCTCCTCGTCCGACAGGAAGCTCTCGCTGGACGGCATCAGCGAAGACGACGCCGTACGGCTGCGCCGAGAGATCATCGAACGGCGCGAGGCCGCACGCGGGTCGGCGCACCGGACGCGGGACGGCGTCGCACCGATCCTGACCATGGACTGGGCCTGGCTGCGCTACGCGCCGCTGACCGTCTGGGGGATCGGCGGTGTCTTCCTCGCCGCCGGCAGTGTCTACCGCACGCTGGACGAGATGCGGGTCGACCCGCTCGAACTCGCCATCGTCAAGGACTTTCAGCACCGCCTCGGCTCCGTACCGCTCTGGTTCGGAGTCCTGCTCGCGGTGGTCGTCATCGTGGCCATCGGTGTCATCGGCTCGACCGCCACCTTCGTCGAGGGCTGGTCCCGATACGGCCTGGAGCGCGAGGAAGGCGGCAACTTCCGTATCCGGCGCGGACTGTTGATCACCCGCTCCACCACGATCGAGGAGCGCAGGCTGCGCGGCGTCGAGGTGTCGGAGCCGATGCTGCTGCGCTGGGCGGGCGGCGCGCGGCTCAGTGCCGTCGCCGGCGGCCTGGGGTCCAGGGACGAGAACCGCAGCCGGAGCCGGCTGACACCGCCGGTGCCGAGGCGGACCGCGCTGGCGGTGGCCGCCGACATCCTGAAGGAGGACGAGTCTCCGACCGCCCCGGACACACTCGTCGCCCATCCCCGGGTGGCGCTGCGCCGGCGGATCAACAGGGGCGTGAGCGTGGTCGTGGCGACCGCCGCCCTGTTCACCGGGTTCGGCCTGTGGCTCACACCGGTCCTCGTGCACACCGGCTGGGTCCTGGCGCTCGTCCTGCTGCCCGCCGTGGTGGCGCTGGCGTACGACGCGTACCGCACCCTCGGCCACGGGCTGCGCGGGAACTACCTGGTCGCCAGGGCCGGAGCGTTCGCACACCGTACGGTCGCGCTCCGGCGGGACGGGATCATCGGCTGGTCCGTCTCACGCTCGCTCTTCCAGCGCCGGGCCGGGCTGTTGACCCTGGGCGCCACCACGGGTGCGGGCAACGGCGTCTACAAGGTGCGGGACGTGGCCGTCTCCGAGGGCCTGGCCTTCGCGGAAGAGGCGGTTCCCGAGCTGCTCGCCCCGTTCATCGAACGCGGACCCGGTCGCGGCTGACCCCGCGTGCGGACCCGGGCGCGGCCGACCCCGCGTGCGGACCAAGGCGCGGCTGACCCCGCCGCGCCCGGTCCGATCCCGTCCCGCCGGGCTCCGTCCCGCCGTGCTTCGGTGATTACGGGGTTGCCGGGGACGCCAGGGACTCACCGGAAGTTCCGGTGCCCGCCGGGGCCGGCGCGGAGAAGGCGATGGCGGTGACGAGGAGGCCGCGCTCGGCCAGCCAGCCGCCGGAGAACCGGTCGACCACACGGCCGTGCGGCCCCCGGGCCGGGCGCAGTATGCGCGCCTCGAAGGTTCCGCGCCCCGGGGTGTCCGTCGCGAACGTGATCTCGGCGTCGTCGAAGTCCAGCTCGGTGCGCATCATCGGGTACCACGTCTTGTAGACGGCCTCCTTGGCGCTGAACAGCAGCCGGTCCCAGCAGATGGCACGGCCGCCCGGACGGCCGGCGCCCGCTGCCGCGCCCCGCACACCGCCGCCCGGAGCGCCCGCTGACTCCCGCCGCAGCCACGCCTGTTCGGCCGGCAGCGCGATGCTCTCCGCCAGCCCCGCGGGCAGCGGCAGATCGGGCTCGGCGTCGATCCCGACCGCCAGTACGCCGGAGGACCTGGCCAGCGCGGCGGCGCGGTAGCCGTCGCAGTGCGTCATGCTGCCGACGATCCCCGCCGGCCACGCGGGCGCGTTGCGTACGCCGGGCAGCACCGGTGACGGAGGCAGGCCGAGCGCCGACAGCGCCTGGCGCGCGCACGCCCGGACCGTGGCGAACTCCCGCCGCCGCTTGTCCACCGATTGCCCCAGCAGGGCCCGTTCCTCCGCGAACAGGGTGTCCTCGCCGAAGTCCTCGAACGAGTCCGCGCAGGCGAAGGGCGCGGGCAGCAGTTCCTCGATCACGTGCTCTCCTGTTTCCTGACGGGCGGCCAGTCGGTCGCCCGGGGGTCGGGCGCGTACGGCAGGATCTGCCGCAGCAGGCCACGCGGATGGCCGCGTTTGCGCCACTCGCGCGGGTAGCCGATCGAGACCTCCTCGAACCGGACCCCGGCGTAATGAGTGGTGCGCGGGATGTGCAGGTGCCCGTACACGACCGCCGCGGTGTTGAACCGCACATGCCAGTCGGCGGTCAGCTCCGTGCCGCACCACTGCGCGAACTCCGGGCGCCACAGGATGTCCGTGGGCTGCCTGACCAGCGGATAGTGATTGACGAGCACCAGCGGTACGGACGGGTCGTGCGCGGCGAGCCGCCGCTCGGTCAGCGCGACCCTGGCCCGGCACCAGGCGTCCATGCCCGGATACGGGTCGGCGTGCAGCAGGAACTCGTCGCTGCACACGACACCGGCCTCGTGCGCGCGGGCCAGCGACTGCTCCTTCGTCGACGTGCCGGGCGCGCGGAACGTGTAGTCGTAGCCGACGAACAGCGGCGCGACGGCGACCGGGCCGCCCTCGCCCTCCCACACCGGATAAGGATCCTCCGGCGTGCTGATCCCCAACGACCGGCACAGCTCCACCAGATGGAGGTAACGCCGCTCGCCGCGCAGCTCGTTGGTGTCCTCGCGGGGCGTCCACAGCTCGTGGTTGCCCGGCGCCCACACCACTTTCGCGAACCGTTCCGCGAGCAGCCGCAGCGCCCACTCGATGTCCTCGGTCATCTCGGCGACATCGCCCGCCACGATGAGCCAGTCGTCCTCGTGCTCCGGGTGCAGCGAGTCGGTGACCGGCCGGTTGTCGGGCATGCCGACATGGAGATCGCTCGCCGCGAGCAGCCTCCCGCCGCCCGGTGCGGGCCGTGGCCGCTCGGAGGCGCTTCGGTCGGGTACGGAACGGTCAGGCGGTATAAGCGACATCGGTGTCCAAACTGATGGGCAGATCTTGGCGCTGGCTGATGTTGATCTTGCGATAGACGCGGGTCAGATGCTGCTCGACCGTGCTGACGGTGATGAAGAGCTTGGCGGCTATCTCGCGGTTGGTGTAGCCGTACGCGGCCAGCGAGGCCACCCGGCGTTCCGCGTCGGTGAGCGAGGAGACCGCCGTGCTGTCGGCACGCGCCGAGGCTCCCGCGCTCTCGGCCGGAGCGCCGCGCACCGGTGGCGGCAGCAGCGAGCGCGACAGTTCCTCCGCGTTGCACCCGTCCGCGATCCGCCACGCCCTGCGTACCAGCAGCCGGCCGCGGGAGGGGTCGCCGAGCGCTTCGTGGGTCCGTCCCAGATCGGCCAGGGCGCGCGCCGACTCGTACCAGTCACCGCCCTGTTGGAGGAGGTCCACGGCCCGGTCGAGGATCGCGGGCCGCTCGGCGAGCGGCCGGGAGGCCGCGAGGACGCGCAGCGCCATGCCCCGGGTGCGGGTGCGTGCCGCGCCCGACCTGGACAGCTGCTCCTCGGCGAGCCGGCCCGCCTGCTCCGGGTTCTCCAGCAGCAGCCAGGTCTCGGCCGCGCCGACGCGCCACGGGGCCAGGGTCGGTGAGTCCAGACCCCAGGAGCCCATCTGCTCCTCGCACAGCCGGAAGTCGGTGAGGGCCGCGTAGTGGCGTCCGGTGGCCAGCTGGTGGCGGCCGCGGGCATAGAGGTAGTGCAGTCCGTACCGGCTCCGGAACATCGGCTCCGGCACGGGCCTGCTGAGCAGTTCCGCGGCCGTCTCGTGGTGCCCCATGGCGGTCCTGGCCTCGACGAGAACGGACAGGGGCAGGCCCACCGCGACACCCCAGCCGCGCGCCGGAAGGTACTCCAGGGACTTCTCGGCGTACTCCACCGCGTCGGACAGCTGGCCCCGGCGCAGCGCGACGAGTCCCCGGATGGCGCTGAAGTTGGCCCGCCAGCCCGGCGCCTGGCGCGTCACGGACTCGGCGAGGAGCCGGTCGCACCAGGTCGACGCCGCGTTGAGGGCGTCCGCGTAGACGAGCGTCATCAGCGCGGCCCGCAGCGGGTTGACGGTCTTGTCCGACAACGGCACGGTCTCCAGGACCTGTTCGGCCGCCGCGATGGCGCCGGCGTCCGCGCCACGGACGAGCACGGCCTGGAGCGCCCGGAGGGCGGTGTGCCGGGGGGACGGGTCGGCCGTCGGCTCTTCGCGGTTCCGGTGTTGTTCCGCAGGCGTCTCCAGGAGTTCCGCGGCGCCGGGGAAGGTGCACGCCATGGTGAGCCGGGCGAGCAGCAGTTCGCCGCGGAGCCCGGGGTCGGAGGTCTCGGCGACCGTGCCGGCCACCCGCGACATGATCGCCGCGGCGTCCTCGGCGCACCCGCTCCACAGCAGCCCGGCCGCCACGCCGAGCGCGTGGGCCGGCGGCAGCAGCCCCTCGCGGGCGGCCCCGGCCAGTGACATGACCTGCTGGGCCCAGGCCAGCGGTTTGACGCGCCAGATGATCTGGGCCAGCGTCGAACGGATGACGAGGCGCTCCGGCCCGTCCGCGCAGTGGCGTTCGGCGAGTTGGAGGCAGCTCATCGCGAAGGTGATGCGGTCCCCGGCGATCGCCTCGCGGGCCGCGTCGCGGAGCACCCGGGCCACCCACTCCTCGGTGACGGGCGCCTCGTCCGTGTCGGGCGGGCAGTTGAGCAGTTGCCGTGCGACCGCCGTCGGGGCGGCTCCGTTCTCGTGGAGCAGACGCGCGGCCAGCCGGCGCAGCCCGCTGATCTCGGCACACGGCAGATCCTCGACCAGAGCGGTCCGGACCGCCTCGTGCCGGAAACCGCCGTCGTGCAGGATCCCCGCTTCCGTCAGATCCGTGACCGCCCGCCGGACGGCACTCTCGTCGAGGCCGACGAGTCTGCCCAGCAGCGGTACGGAACGGACGCGGCCGAGCAGCGCGACGCCATGGGCGACGCGCAGGGCGTCGGCGCCGCTGCGGTGGACGCAGACCAAGGCGGCCTGCTGGAACATCTCGCAGGTGCGCGGGGCGCCGTGATCGGGGGCGGAGGTGTCGTCGCGGGCGGAACCGCCCTCGTGAGCTGTGCCGTCGTCGGTGGCGGAGACGTGGTCGTCGGCGGAAGCGTGGTCGTCCAGAAGTCCGTGGACCAGCAGGGGATTTCCGCCGGTCGACGCGTGGAAGGCCGGGGCCGGTCCGGCGGCCCGCGCGGCGCCGAGGCGGTCGGCGACCAGCCGGCGGACGCCCTCCTCGGTAAGCGGGCCGATCCGTATGTGGCAGACCTGCGGCCCGTGCAGCAGCTCGTCGAGCGCCGCGGTGGCCGCGCCGCCCGCCGTGCCGGGCCGCAGGCCGCGCGTCACGATCACCCGGAGCGCGTCCGGGGGAATGCGGCGCAGGACGTGGGCGAGGCAGCGCACGGACTGCGGGTCGGCGAACTGGATGTCGTCGACGGCGATCAGCAGGGGAGCGTCATCGGTCAGCGTGGTGAGGACGCGGTGGACGTCCCGCAGGACAGCGGCAGGGACCTCGGCGGCGTCGGCGTCCGCCTCGGTCCCGTCCTCGGCGCCGGCTGCCGGGAACGACGGGGCGACGTTCGTGTGGTGCTCGGGTACGCCCTGGAGCAGCTGCTCCAATACGGCGTAGGGAAAGCCCTGTTCGGCAGGGGAAGCGGCCGCGCTCAGCAACCGGAGGCCGTCGGCCGCCGCCTTCCGGCAGACGTGCGCCAGCAGCTCCGTCTTGCCCGAGGACGCCGCGCCGCTGATGACGCCGAGGCGCTCCGGCCCGCCGGAGACGTCGGTGACGAGCCGGAGGAGGCGGACGGTCTCCTCTTCCCTGTCGACCAACATGTGGCAAGTCCCTTCCCCGTGAGCTTCGGAATGGGGTGGTGCACACACCTCACCTGCCGCGCGTACCCCGGAAATGCGACCGGATGTCGTGCCCCGGCCCCGCATGACGCCGGCCTGTCAGTGACAGTGCGCGACACAGTCCGCTACGCGAACGCATCGCGCCTCTCTCCTCACGCTCTCCGACAGGGGCCGATACGCTGAGCAGGCGAACCGCTCGTGGCCAACGCCTGCCCCAGGAAGCCGTCTTGACGTCCGAAACCCAAGGTCGGGGCGTCACTGTAGCAATGCTGAAAGACCTGAAGGGAAACCCTGTACGGCTCCTCGGCTGCTCCGCGCTCCGCACGCTTCCGCTCTTCGGCCCGCGTCCCCGGTGCTGCCGGGATCCGGCGGACAGGGCCCGGCGGCCGGGCAGCCGGTAGCACCCCGCGTGGGGTCCGCGCAGCCCACGGCGGGCGACCGGCCAGGCGTCCGCGCGCTCGGATCAGCTGCTCAGGTCACGTACTCCGGTCCCGCGCCCGTGTCAGCTGCTTCAGTTCGATGATGGTCGCGACGGCGCGCAGCCAGGTCGCCGCGGTGTCGTCGGCGGCGATCCCGCCCACGAGTTCGGCGCCGGCGCGCAGCCACTCCCGTACGAGGACGGCCGCCTCCCGGCCGGGCACGGGCTCGGGCAGCTCCGTGGCGCGGGCGAGTCCGCCGGTGCGCACGGTGTCGGCGAGGAAGGCGACCGAGCGCGGCTCGGTGCCGAGGCGGTCGAGGATGACGGCCGCGGCCGCGGCACCGTCGCCGATCAGTGCGGTGCGCCGGGTACCGGGCCCGGCGGTGAGGCCGTAACGCAGCAGGACGGTGATGTCGAGCCGGGCCAGCTCGTCGTCCGTGCGGTCCTGCGGGTACGGGGCGTCGTTCATGGCGGGGCCTCGGCTATCTCGTCTCGGCTGACTGGTCCGCCGCGGTTCAGGTGACGGTGACGGTGTAGGTGGTGCGCTCGGGAGCCGGGGAGGCCGCCCCCGCGGTCGGGGCGGCGGAGGGCCCGGTCGTCCCGGGCGGCAGGGTGGAGGTGTTGCCCTGGCACGTGCTGGAGGTGCAGTGCAGCAGCGTGAACCGGGTGGTCCCCTTGCCCTTGGCCTCGAAGGTGAAGGTGAGCCGGCCGCCGGCACCGGGCACCGGTTCGTCTCCGGAGTCCGACGCGTAGTCCTGGCCGCGGCTGACCAGCACCGAGCTGTCGGGCTCGGGGCCGACCAGGTACCAGTACTCGCCGGTGGAGGCGTTCTGGTCGACGGTGAGCGTGAAACGCTCGCCCGGTTCGGCAGTGATGCTGGTGTCCTTCACCGAGTGGCTCGTGGTGCTCGCGGAGCCGCCGGCCGGTTCGCCGGTGCCCGAGCCGCACCCCGTGGCGAGAGCGAGCAGCGCGGCCGCCGCGATCGCGGCACCGCTTCTGTCACCGCGGAAGATAGACGCTGTACGCGTGGGAGAGATCACTCTTGGAAGCCTTGCCCATGTGGTTGTTGATGAAGTCGTCCTCGCTGACCCAAGTGGTCGAGCCCCAAGGGTTGTACACCTGAAGCATGTCGCCCTCCTGAGCGATGATGGTCATCGCGTGGGCGCCCTTCTCGCTGGAGACGTCGACCGGCACCGGCCGTCCCTGCGCCACCGACTTCTCGACTTCGGTGAGGACCGCCCTGCGGTCGGCGGCGCTGTCCAGATCCCGGCGCTCGTAGTCACTGCCGGTGGCACTGCCGACGGCGTCGTCGTTGATCCGTTCCTGCCCCTCCGGCCCCATGCCGCCCCAGTTCTCGCCGCCGTCCCCTTCGGTGTGCAGCCGGTGCTGTTCGGCCACCAGCCGCTGCTCGAAGGCGTCCGGGTCGTCCTGCTGACCGTCGGGGCCACCGGTGAGACCGAGCGCGTACAGGGGGTCGACCATGGCGCGGGACGTGACGGTGGACGAGGCCACGCAGGTGCCCTCGGAGCCGTCGCCGCCCTGGATCCACGCCTGGCCGTCGAACATGGCGTAGTCCTTGTTGTTGTTCGAGCCGTCCGGCGCCAGGCCCTCGTCCTTCATGCTGTCCGCGGCGGTGACCACCGGAGTGAGGTGCCTGCGCAGCCAATCGGGGTCCTTGCCATGGATCTTGTCCTGGAACTCTCCGATCTCGGCGACGCTGTGACCGGCGGCCAGGGCCTTCATCAGATAGGCCCGCTCCTGCGGGTTGTCCGACTTCGCCAGCATCCGCTCCATGGCCGTCTCGTCGTCGAGGCCCAGCAGGTCCATACGCGCCGACGCCCGCTCCAGGTCACCGGCCTTGAGGATCTCGTTCAGCTCGGGGTCGGCGCCCGCGACGCCGGTGTCGGCGAGCATCAGCTTGTCGACGGCGGTGAGTTCGCTGGTCTCCATCTTCCCGGCCCGTGCCTCGGCGGCCCACTTGTTCAGGTCCCGGGCCGCGACGCGGGTGGCCTCCTGCGCGTCGGAGACGGCGGCGTGCATCAAGTCGACCGCGTAGGAGCCGAAATGGGCGGCGTTCTTGCGGTCCCACTCCTCCTCGTCGTTCTCGTGCAGGTTGTCGAAGAACCCGTCCTTGCCGCCGAGTATCTTTTTCTGCTCCAGCAGCTGTCCGCGACCCTGCTCGTCCTTGCGCCGTGCGGCGCCGATCGCGTCGGCCAGCGTCAGCAGCACCGTCGCGCCGCCATGGAACGCCTCGGTCATCCGGGTCGCGGCCCGCCCGGCGGCGTTCACCGCGTCGGAGGCGAGGACGCTCGTGTCGCCGGCCCATACCTCCGGAAGGCTTTTGCGGCCCACCCGGTCGACCTGGCCGAAGACGCTGTCGACGGGGCCGACCTGGCCGCGGTAGAGCCGTGCCAGGCCCTCCAGCACGCCCTGGTCGCCGCCTGGTTCGGGCACCGAGAGGGCGTTGTCCATCAGGTCGATGAGCTCGTTCTTGCTCCCGGCGCCGAGCATCTTCTTGGACAGACCGGCGAGCCACGAGAGGCGGAAGGAGGGGGAATCGAGAGGAGACGAGAAGAACGACAACGGCCCGGCCTCAGTAGCTCGACAGGGCGGAGCTGCGACCGCCCTGCGCCGATGTGCCGGTGATGCCGCTCATGCGGCCGACGGAGACGCCGTCCACTTGCGTCTCCACCAGGCCGTCGGTGCCGTGGTAGATCTTCTCGGCCAACTGCACCTTGCCGCCCAGCTCGTGCAACGCCGACGCCAGTGTCCTGGCCTCCGCCTCCCACGCCTCGGCGAACGCGTTCAGCGCCGACGCGGCGTCATCGCCGCCGACCTCGTGGTACGAGTATTTCGTGCGGGAGTTGACGGCCGAACCGACACGGTCCATATCCGTTCCGGCGGCGTCGAGTTGCTGGGCCTGGCCGGTCATACCTGCCGTGATCTGGTAGCCGTCGAAGCCCACCGCGTCTCCCCCGTATGTGTTCGATTATGACCGCAGGCACGCTAACACTCACGGCACGTCACAAGGTCACCCGTCACCTGCCGCGCACATCTCCTCGACATCACCCACCCACGGCACGCCCGGGCACTCGTCCCGGCATGGCGATCGGGCTCAACACACCGCAGGCGTACGGCGCGTACGAGCTGACGCAGCCGCCCACCCGGCTCTTCCCCGAACCCCGCGCCGGCGTCTCCACGGTGCGGCTCAGTCACCCAGGACGAGCCGTTCCAGAGCGCTGCGCGCCCGCGCGTCCGAGCGGGCGCGCAGCGCGACGGCCGCCGCCAGCTTCCGCGTCCACTCGTCCACCGGCACCGGCGTACGGGACAGCACGACGCCGCGTACCACCTTCGTGACCTCGGCGCGCGGCGATCCGTGCGCCAGGCTCAGGATCAACTGCTCGTCACCGAGCGAGACTTCGACCCGCTCGACCCGGCCCTCGCGCCCCGCGAGCCGGTCGCTCATGCTCCGCCTGCGTTCCAGCGCGACGGACCCGGGCGGCAGCGCCTCGGCGAGTGATCCGCCCAACACCTGCGCGTAGACCTCCAGATCGGCCGCGTCCCGGCGCAGCGCCGCCGCCAGCGCGTCGACCGACGCGACCGAACCGGCCTCCTCGTCCGCCGGCTCCAGCTCGCCGTCGCTCATCGGTGCTCACCCGTCCAGGCTGAGCACCATCGTCGGACGCTGGATCTCGTGGTCGGCGCGCAGCGGACGTACCGCTGTACCGATCGAGAAGAACTCCGTGGTGTGCGCGCCCCAGCGGTGGTTGTGCGCGTTCAGCTGCACACCGACGACGCCCTCCGCGTCCAGTTCCTCGGCCTCCGACTGCATCCGGGCCATGGCCAGTTCACGTGCGTCGTAGAGCGCCTGCGTGAACTGCTCGATCTCCACGTTCTTGCCGAAGTTCGAGAGCGAGGCGCCCATCCGCTGATGCGCGATGTGGTAGACGCAGTTGCCCATGACCATGCCGAGCGGCGCGTACCCCGCCCGGATCAGCGTCCAGAAGTCCTGCCCCGACAGGTCCGACGTGAACGGCTGGCCCTTGTTGTTGCGCCAGCCCGTGCCGCCGGGCGCCGGATGGTCGGCCTTCACCGCCGTGCCGATGGCGATGAACTCGGCGATGTCGTTGCCGAACTCCCGCGCCTCCACGCTCAGTCGTACGCCGACGATGCCGTCCCCGCCCAGCTGCGCCGCCTCGGCCTCCATCCGGGTCATCGCCAGCTCGCGGGCGTGGTACATCGCCTGGCTGAGCGTGTCGAGCTCCTGGTTCTTGTTCCAGCGGCCGATCTGGATGCCGACGTGATAGATCGAGGTGCCGAGCACCAGCCCGATGGGCCGGAAGCCGGCCTCCTTGACCAGCAGGAACTCGTTCACCGACAGATCGCTGGTGAAGATCGAACCGGTCCTGCCCGGTTGAAGCTCCGTCAGCCGCTGCATGGCGTCGGCGGGAACTCCCTCGTCGGCGGGCACTCCGTCGTCGTTCGGCACTTCCGCGTCACCGTTCACGTCGCCACCTCCGCTTGCGCTGCCTGGAATGCCTGCGGTGTCTGCCCCGGGTGCCCGCCGTATCCGCCGTGCCCGCGCCCGGACGCATCGGGGAGATCTGAACCCGGGCTCACCCCTGGTCGCCCAGTTCGGCCAGCTCCTCGGCGACCTTGCGGCGCTCCGCCGGGTCTCCGTACGGACTGGAATCCATCGCCGCGAGCCGGGTACGAAGCCGCTCGCCGCGTTTGCCCAGCGGCAGGACGGCGAGCGTGGGCGGGCGCCGGGAGCGGGTCGCGAAGCGGGCGATCGTCGTGCCCACCATCGTCGCCTCGGACACGTGGTCCTCGCCCTCCGCGGCCAGCCGGGACGCCCGCATGCACGGCTCCCGCCAGATCCGCAGATCGCCGCTGGCCAGGATCACCCCGTCGCCGCCCCTGCGCTGCCCCTGGAGCTCCAGCTGGTGGCGGGCGTCCGCCCGGACGTCCCCGACCAGCTCGCTCCACGCCTCGACCTCCGTATTGCCCCAGGACAGCGCCTGCGAACGGGTGCCGAAGTCGTCGTGCCGTACGCCGATCGACATGCCGACCAGCAGTTCCACCGGCACCCACCCGGCCGAGACGAGCTTGGCGAACCCCTGGCCGTCCAGATGGCAGGTGAACGGCTGCGGCGCCCGTACGTCTCCACGGGCCCGCACCGCCGTGCCGATCACCCGGAACTCCAGGCAGTTCGGCTGCGAGGGAAAGGGCGCCATGGTCAGCTGCGCCGCCACTACCCCGTCGCCGCCCAGCGCCGAGCACTCGGCGGCCAGCCGGGAGAGCGCGGTACGGCGTGCGTCATCGAATACCTGTACGAGACCGGCCGAGGGTGCGTCCTCGCCGGAGAGTGCGACCGGGCCCGGCGCGCTGGAGAAGGTGAAACCCGCGCCCAGGTAGAGGCAGTCGTAATAGCCCCAGTACCTGCCCACGCGCCCCACGTGATAGACGGCGGAGCCCATCGCCTGGCCGACCGGCTCGAAGCCCACCGAGCGGATCGCCGCGAACTCGCCGGTCGACAGCGCCGACGACCACGTGCCGTGCCGCTGCGCGTCCGCGATGCGCTGCTCCGCGGCGGGCGGCAGACCGCTGCCACTCCACAGCACCGACACCGGTCCCACCCCCTGTCACGAGGATCGTCCGAAAACCTTCCTTTCGTACCCTAATCGACCTGTGTCGGACCCGCGCTTCAGCGCCGTGGCCGCGCTTCAGCGCCTGGGCCGCGCGTAGTGCTTCGCCACGGCGAGTGTGATGGCGAGAGAGACGAGTGAGCTGACGATGCCGTACGTGTTGCCCTGCCCGATCCAGAAGATCGTGAGCCCGGCCAGCAGGTACGCCCCGAGCAGGGCGGGGTTCTCGAAGGCCGATTCCGAGGCGGAGGTGAAGCCGTGGCGGACCCGGTCGAGGAACGTGACGTGTTCGGTGTCCATACCCCCATTCTCCTCCTCGGAGCCGAGAACGAGCCTGGTCCGCGCCTGTTTCATCCGGAGCCCGGGGCATCCTTCCCTCCGAGCCCGGAGAAAGGTGCGTAATACTCTCCGTATGACTTCGCGCGTTACGGCGCTGCCCGCGGTCGCCATCAGGCGGGCCACCGCCCGCGACGCCAGGCGGCTCACCAGGATCGTGCGGCGCTCCGGTGCCTACGAGGGCCCGTACGCGCCGATGGTCGACGGCTACCGGATGGGGCCCGACTACATCGAGGCCCACGAGGTCCACCTCGCCGAAGGCGCCGACCAGCGGGTCCTCGGCTTCTACGCCCTGGTGCTCGCCCCGCCGGAACTCGACCTCATGTTCGTCGCCGACGACCTCCAGGGCCGCGGCATCGGCCGCCTGCTCGTCGCGCACATGGCGGACCGGGCGCGCGCGGCCGGGCTCGACAGCGTCCCGGTGATCGCGCATCCGCCCGCGGAGGGCTTCTACCGCAGCGTCGGCGCCCACCGCACCGGCACCAGGGCCGCGAACCCGCCGGCCGTGATGTGGGACCGCCCGGAGATGGTCATCCCCGTCGCCTAGCGGGTGTACATCGCCGGACCGCGCGTACGACGAAGGCCCCGGCGAGGTCAGGTCACGAACCCCGCCGGGGCCTCCGGCGCACAGCGGCCTCAAACGCTCATGCTCAGCCGCGCGGTGCCAGAACCTGCTTCAGCACCTCGTGCACGTACGTGTTGGGGTGCTCTCCCGAGAAGCTCTCCGCCAGCGGGCCGCTCGCCGTCACCGGCACGTTCACGCTGGTGTGGCCGCCCGTCGTCCAGTCGATGTAGAACTTCTTGTCGCTGCCGCGCACGGTGAAGGGGCCGTCCTCGGCGGAGACACCGTCGCCGGACTCGTCCGTCGCGTCCTCCTCCTCGACCGCGAGACCACCGGTCTCGTGGTCACCGGTGACGACCAGCAGGGTGTCGGGGTGCGACGCGACGAACGCGCGCGCGACCGCGACGGTCTTCTCCAGCTGCTGCATGGACTGAAGGACCCGGGTGCCGTTGTTCGCGTGGGCGAACTCGTCGACGCCTTCTTCCTCGACCATGAGGAAGAAGCCCTTCTTGTTCTGCTCCAGGGTGCTGAGCGCCTTCGTGGTCATGGTGGCCAGGTCGACGACCGGGTCGTAGATGTCGCCCTCGCCCTCACCGCGCTGCTGGAACATCTCCTCGTTGGCGAAGAGACCGAGGAGCTTGCCGTCCTTGGCCTTGTCGAGCTGCTTCGCGTTGGAGACGTACGTGTAACCGGCCTGCTTGGCCTTGTTGATCAGGTTGCCCTTGGTGCCGACGCTGCCCTCGGACGGGTCCTCGGCGGGCTGGTCGGGGAAGGCGCCCGGCTTGCCCTTGGGCAGCCACCAGTCCTCGCCGCCGCCCAGGATCACGTCGGGCTTGCTGACCTCGAGGTACTGACGGGCGATGTCGTCCTGCTTGGTCCGCTCGGCGGAGTTGGCGAAGAACGCCGCCGGGGACGCGTCGGTGACCTGAGCGGTCGTCACCAGACCGGTGGCCTTGCCCGCGGCCTTGGCCTGCTGGCCCAGGGTCGCCAGCGGGTTGCCGTCGACGTCGACGCTGACCGCGCCGTTGTACGTCCTCTCACCCGTGGCCCACGCGGTGGCCGCGGCGGCGGAGTCCGTGATGATGGACTTCGGGTCGTGCGGGCTCGTGGTGAGCTGGCCGGAAGCGTCGAGCTTGTCCATGGCCAGCTGGCCGTCGGGGCCCGCCAGGTTCAGCCGGGCGGCCTCGCGAGCGGCCGCGCCCATGCCGTCACCGTTGATGAAGATGACGTTCTTCGCGGTGGGGGCCTTCGCCTTGGCGGCGGCCTCCGGGGCACTCGCGGAGGCGCCGAGCGTCGGGTTGATCACCATCGTCGCCACGGCGGCGGCAGCGGCGGCCGCAACGGGCGCCGCCCACTTGCGAGTTGTGCCCATGCGTCGGTTCACAGACTGCTCCTAGTGAGTCTTTGCCAAGCCTTCGCCCGGACCATAGGTGACCGTGGGGTCCGATCTGTGAACGGAAAATGACCAGCGCCGTAACCGTGTGGCTGCCGAGCGCGGAGGGGCGTATACGGGAAGGTGGCCAGGGTCCGGCAGGCCGCTGCCCGCGGCAGTCCCGTACGAGAAGAGGCCCCCTTGACCCAGCGGACGTCACGGAGACAGTGGCCGGCGATCGTCACCGGCTTCGCCCTCGCGGCAGGGTGCCTCACGCTCCTGCCCCAGCCCGCGCGCGCACTCACGCCCGCCGCCGCGCGCGCACTCACGCCCGCCGTCCTGTCGTACGGGAGCGCCACGGCACGGCAGTCCGACTTCGAGGCCGCGGCGGCCGAGTTCCACGTCCCCCTCCCGGTGCTGCTCGGCGTCGCCCATCAGGAATCCCTGTGGGACGCGCACGCCGGCGCGTACAACACCGGCGGCGGCTACGGCCCGATGAACCTCACCGACGTGACCCCGGAGATGGTGGCCGACGGCGCGCCGGGCGCGGCCGGCCGCGGCGATCTCGGCGCGCTGGCCGCCGATCCCGCACTGCACACCCTGACCGCCGCCGCGAAGCTCGCCGGGGCCCCCGCGTCCCGGCTGCGCGAGGGCGGACGGGACAACATCCGGGGCGGGGCCGCGCTGCTCGCCTCCTACCAGCAGGCGCTGACCGGCGGCCGTACGCCGGAGGACCCGGCACACTGGTATGGCGCGGTCGCCCGCTACAGCGGCTCGCCGGACGAGAAGGCGGCCGGGATCTTCGCCGACGGGGTGTACGCCACGCTGCGGAGCGGCGCCGACCGCCGGACCGCCGACGGGCAGCGCGTGCGCCTGGCCGCCGAGCCGGCCGTACGCCCGGACACCGCGCAGCTGAGCCGGCTGGGCCTGCGGACGGCGGTGGCCGCGCAGACGGAGTGCCCGGCCACGGTCGACTGCGTGTTCCTCGCGGCGGCGGCCTCGAACGGGCAGGTCGCGAACCGTCCCACCGACGGCATGGACGTCGACTACCTCGTCATCCACGACACGGAGTCGTCGTACGAATCCGCCATCGCCACCTTCCAGAAGGCCGGCGGCTCCGCCGCGCACTACGTGATGCGCGCGTCCGACGGCGCGGTGACGCAGATGCTGCCCGGCAAGGACATCGGATTCCACGCGGGCAACTACTGGTTCAACATGCACTCCATCGGCATCGAGCACGAGGGCTTCGCCGCCCAGGGCGCGGGCTGGTACACGGAGACGCAGTACCGGGCGACCGCCGACCTGGTGCGGTACCTGGCGGAGCGCTACGACATTCCGCTCGACCGGCAGCACGTGCTCGGCCACGACAACGTGCCCGGCCCGCAGAGCAGTTCGGTCTCCGGCATGCACTGGGACCCTGGCCCCTACTGGGACTGGTCGCACTTCATGGAGATGCTCAACTCCGCTACTCCTCAAGGCCCTAGCGGGGGCGGCCAGGTCGGCCCGGTCGGCTCCGCGGTGACGATCACGCCCACTTTCGCGGACAACAGCCAGACGGTCGGCGTCTGCCCGTCCGACGACCCGACCGGCGACACCACCGCCTGCACGGACAAGACCGCGCCGTCGAACTTCCTCTACGTACGAACCGAACCCCGCGCGGACGCCCCGCTCTTCGGCGACCAGGCACTGCACCCGGGCGCGGCCGGCACCGACCGGGTCAACGACTGGGGCAGCAAGGTCTCGGCGGGACAGCAGTTCGTGGTGGCGGGGAGCAGCGGCGACTGGACGGCGATCTGGTTCAGCGGCCAGAAGGTGTGGTTCCTGAACCCCGGCGGCAAGAACACCACTCCCGCCACCGGTGTGCAGGTGATCAAACCGGCGGGCACGTCGGCCGCGCCCGTCTTCGGTCAGGGCTACCCACAGCCGTCGGAATACCCGTCAGGCCTCAATCCGTCGAGGCAGGCACCCCTGGACATCTATTCGCTCCCGGCGGGCCAGGCGTACGTGTCCACCCAACCCCCGGTCCACACGGACGACTTCTTCGTCACCGGCGACACGGTGGTGAAGGGCGCGGGCTCGGTCTACACGATCCAGTACAACTACCGGGTGGCGCTGGTGAACGCCTCGGACGTCACCTGAACGAACGACCGGCGGCGGCGCGGTATCGGGCCGAACGGCTCTGATGTGAAAGCAAGTTGATGGGCGCGGCGCGGAGGGATAGTTGACCGGATGTCCGAGCTGCCGGTAATCCTGGCCGGTCCGGTGAGCGCGTGCAGCCGGGCGAGCGATTCGGCCGGTGAGTCCACGATGCCGTTATGCCAGACGATCCACTCGTCGTCCTCGCCGAGGACTCCGGCGGATCGACGGTAGCGGAGCAGTGAGTTCGGCTCAGTTTCCAGAGGCAACCACGTCATCGTCGTCGCTCCGAACTCCGGAGCAGATAGACCTCCA
Organism: Streptomyces sp. NPDC088725; assembly: GCF_044751305.1. Classification (NCBI taxonomy): domain Bacteria; kingdom Bacillati; phylum Actinomycetota; class Actinomycetes; order Kitasatosporales; family Streptomycetaceae; genus Streptomyces; species Streptomyces sp. NPDC088725. Next base: position 103,323 of record NZ_JBIVLO010000008.1, on the reverse strand, counting down.
GCGCGACCATTCCTCCTCTGGTTCCAGCACTTGGGCCGGAAGCTACGCCGGAAGCAAGAAATGGGAGTAGCAGGCTCTGACGTGTTCACATCGAAGGGCATTTTCCGGGGCCGGACAACCGCTCCATCGTTGTCCGGGAGACTTCGCGCAATGACGAAATCGCCTCTGAACCTGGTGAGGTCGAGCAGATGCGCCGTCGATTCGATGAATTGGCGGCGGCCGCCTGCGACCCGGAGACGTCCATGCGATTCGTAGAAGAGATACGGAGGGAACTGGAACATGCCAGTCCAGACCTCCGGCGTAGTCTCGCCCCGGGCATGTGCCGGCCGCCGCACGGGTCGACCGGCCGGACGAGCGCACTCGGTCGATGTCCCGGGGCACCTCCAAGGCCACGTTCCGTCACAGTCCGGTCCGCTGGGGGCGCTCGTCGTAAACGGACGAGCGCCCCCGTAGTGTCACGGGCCCCCTGTCTCCGGGTGTGACGGCAGAGTCAGTTCGGGAGCCGCTCCATGATCCAGTCGCACAGTTCGGCGGTGATCTGCGTGTGCCCGGTGGTGGTGGAGGAGCAAAGGAACTCGTCCAGCTCGCTCTCGTCCGGGCTCAGTACGTCGATCTTGGTGTAGAGGTCGTCCTGGTTACCGATGTCGCGGATGGCCACGGCGCTGACCGAAGGGACGAAGCAGACCGTGGGGTGCCGCAGGTCGGTCTTGCCGCCCTTGTCCTCCAGGGCCTTGGCGATGATTCCGTAGGAGTCGAGGGTGCCGCCGGGGGCGCCGTCGAACTCGGGAAGACCGTCCGTCTTGACGGTCTTCGAGGCGGGCGGCAGCAGCCGCCGCAACTCGGCGACCGTGACGCCGTCGCCCGTGGCCTGGGTGTGGAAGGTGGAGCCTGGGAAGGCGATCGCGCCGGTGGACTTCAGAGCCATCTGGCCGGGGGCGACATTGAGGCCGGTACCGTCACCGGTGCCGTTGGCCACAGCGATCAGGCGAGGGATCCGGGGCCAGCCGCCGAGCTCTTCCAGCTTGCGCAGGAACTCCGTACGCAGCAGGTCCTCTCCGACGGAGCCGTCTTCGCTGCCGTAGTGCCGGTAGAGCATCTGCCGTGCCGCGGGGCTGTCGATCTGGCGGGCGAAGTCGTTCTCCTTGCCCGGCAGGGTGGGGATGAAGTGGGCGAACGCCTGGATCCCGATGGGGATCACGGCGCCGCGGTGCGGCGTGTCGTAGGAGAAGTAGAGCGCGGTCTGATGGTCCACGCGCTGCGTTTCCAGCTCGGCGAGGGCATAGCGGGTTACCAGGCCGCCCATGCTGAAACCGCCGACAGCCAGCAGGCTGTCGTCGGCTCGCTCGTCGACAGTCCGCAGGATCGCCTCTTTCGCGGCCGCGGCGTTGTCGTAGATGGAGGCGGTGCGCTCCTGGAAGCCGAGCAGGATGACGGTCCTGCCCTGCTGACGCAGCTTGGTGATCAGCGGGTAGTCCCGGTCGAGGCCCGCGTAGAGCACGGACAGGTCGCTCTTGCCGAGATTGAACCCGTCGGCCATGACGACCGGACGTTCGATGCCGCTTGAGCCTTCGCCGTAGTAGATCCACGCGAAACCGTTCCGCAGGTCCCACTTCCGGTCCGGTTCCGGCACCGGATACGGCAGGGGAGTGGGGGACGTGACCGGAGCCGCGAGCGTGAGGCCGCCGATCTGCTGTTCGGTGTTCTGCTCTGTAGTCAAAGGGACTCCTGCGTTCGCGCGCGTATGTGGGCTGGGAGTGTGTGACCCCGCCCTGATCCTTCGCGGTGCGCGGCGAGACGCGGGCAGTTCGCCGCGCCTTTCACCTGTACGGATGATTTCAGTTTGTTTGCGGTGATATCTACCTATCCGGGGCGCATGCCTACGGTGTCGCGTTGGCCGGCCGCCCTCCGACTCACCGAGCCGGATCACCGGCTCCAACAGCGTTCCCCATCGGCGGCGTTCGCCGTCGGGATCGGGGACAGAGCGCCCCGGCCGCATGCCGGCGGCCGGGGCGCTCTGGTTCTGTCAGCCCTCCGCGCCGGGGGACGCCTCGACGGTGACCGTGGCCCTCCGGGTGAACGTGGCGTCGGGCATGACTAAAGGCCCAGGGCCTGGGCGGCCAGCTCGGTGCCCCGAAGGCGGGCCTCGATCTTGGCGAAGGCCAACTCCCGTGAGGTGGAGGTGTCGTCGGCGAAGGGGGCGAAGCCGGCATCGTCGCAGGTGCCCAGCTGGTCGACCGGGATGTGGCGGGCGGCCTCAAGGACGCGGTCGCGTACCTCCTCGGGGCTTTCGACTCTCGGGTCGATCGGGTCGATGACGCCGACGAACACCCGGATTCCGGGACGCAGTTGGTCGGCAATGATCCGCAGGACCCGCTCGCGGTCGGGCTCGCCGGCCAGCTGGAGACAGAAGTTGCCGACCGTCAACTGGAACAGCTTGGGCAGCAGCTCGGCATAGTCGACATCGAGGCTGTGGGTGGAGTCCTGGTCGGCCCCGGGGTCGGTGTGCACGCCGAGGCGGGCCCGTTCGTCTTCGGTGAACCGGCCAAGAACCGTGTTGTTGAAGGCGATGAACTCGTTGAGTACACCGCCGGACGGGTCGAGCTTCAACGCCAGCCGGCCTTCCGTGAAGTCCAACTGCACGCGGTGCGCGCCGGCGTCGAGACATCCTCGGATGTCCGCCTCGGCCTCGTCGGCGAGGTCGCTCAGGAATGTCTCACGGGAGTATCCGTCGATTCCGCCGGCCGGGTAGAGCAGCGTCAGGGCCGAGGGGGCGACCACGGCCTGTTTGACGGGGAGGGCAGTGCGGCCGCGGGCGGCGCGGACGTAGCTCTCGGCCCGGACCTGGTAGCGGAACGGGCCGGCGGTCAGGGCGGGCAGCTGTCGGACGTGTCCGTCGGCGAAAGGGATGACGGCGCCCTCGGTCGAAAGCCCCTGGAGGCCGGTGAGGGGGTAGGTGAGGGAGCTGGGCTTGCTCTGGTCACCGTCGACCAGGACCGGGCTGCCCAGCTTCTCCAGCAGGGCGAGGGTGTCGGCGACCGCCTCGCCCTGGACACGCGCCAGCTCCGCGTCGTCCAGTCGGCCTGCGGCGTGCTCGGCAAATGCCTGTCGCAGCGCGGGGGAACGGGGAAGGCTGCCGATCGGCTCGGTAGGGATGCTCATGATCCGCACCCTAGAAGTCACCGGCACACCCCCGGATTGGGGGTGAAGCCTGCCCGATGGGGCCACTCCCGCTATTCACGGGCCCTTCAGCGGAACGTCACCGCAGATCATGACCGAGAGATTCACCCGATCGAGCTTCTGGCGGAGCGCTGTGACGCCGCGCAGCCGGCGGTGGACGCGGGCACTTGACCGCCGGGGGCGTCGAGTTCGGCCCTGCTCGACAACTGGCCTTCTCAGCCGGGTGCGAGAGAAGCCGCTCCCGCCGTCCTTCGGCGTCGGCGAGGGGTGCTTACGCGTGCGTGTCGGCGTGCGGGACCGCGCACGCGCCGTCCGCGCAGACTTCGGCGTCGTTCGCGGATGCGGTGACCGGCAGGAGCTGGGTGACCGTGCGGCTCTGCCAGGCCTGTTCCAGCGCCTGGGTGAACACCTCTGCGGGCTGGCCGCCCGAGACGCCGTAGCGCCGGTCGAGGACGAAGAACGGCACGCCGTTCGCGCCCAGTTCGGCGGCCTCGCGCTCCTCCGACCGTACGTCGTCGGCGTAGGCGTCCTCGTCGGCGAGCACGCGGCGGACCTCCGCCTCGTCCAGGCCGGCCTCCACCGCCAGGGTGACGAGCGTTTCCGGGTCGAAGACGGACCGCTCCTCGGCGAAGTTGGCGCGGTAGGCGCGGTTCAGCAGTTCGCCTTCCACGCCGTGGGTCCGTGCGAGGTGGAGCAGCCGGTGGATGTCGAAGGTGCTGCCGGAGTCGCGGCCCTCAGTCCGGTAGTCGAGCCCTTCGGAACGCGCGTTGGCGGCAATGTTCTCCTCGGCGTCGCGCGCCTGCTCGGGGGTGAGACCGTACTTGCCCGCGAGCAGCTCGGCGACCGGGGTGACGATGCCCTTCGGCTGCCTCGGGTCCAGCTCGAACGACTTGTACACGACCTCGATCTCGTCCCGGTGGGCGAAGGCTTCGAGCCCCTTCTCGAACCGGGCCTTTCCGACATAACACCAGGGGCAGGCGATGTCGCTCCAGATCTCGACGCGCATGTGTTTCTCTCCATGGTCGTGTAAACGGAGCACACCTCCGCTCACCCGACAACGCCTCCGCTCCGGCCTCCATTCCCCGGCCGTGCACGGTCGTGCGCGCGAGGGAACACGAACCGATGTCCTTGTGCGCGGAAAGTGCCTTCCGCCTGGGCCGGCAGAACCTCTCGACAAGGTTTATCGCCTCAGTACGGGAAGGCACTTTCTCGCTACCGCGCAGAACCCGCCTCCACGGCAAGCGAAACGGGTCGGTGGGTCAGTCCTTGTAGCCGCACTGCCCCCGCCTGGCGGAATGAGCACTGAAGCCGAAGTCGTTCACGGTCTCGCCCCGGTTGACCTCGCGCACCTGGCCTCGGTTGTCGAAGAACGGCCGCTCGTAGAAGCACCAGGTCTGGAAGTCCTGGTTCCTCGCGCTCCGTACGGGCGGCGCGATGAAGGGCTCCTCGTCGAAGAGGATCCGCAGGTCACTCTCGAAGTTCGGCTCCGTCCACGTACAGACCCCGATGACCGGCGGACAGATCGGCTGGGCTGCGGCATGAGCCGATGCTGCCGGCAGCACGGCCGTACCGAGGCCCGCCACGGCCACCGCGGAAAACATTCCTACCTTCTGCATGAAGCGCTTCATTTTCTCCCTTTCGAATGCGTAGTGCCTTTGTGTGGCCTCCGATTGATGAATATCGCCGTGGATGGGCGCGTTAAACCGGAATCAAAAAAGAGGAATGATTCGGAAATCGTAATTACCTAACGGCGATGGCCCTCTGGCGCCAGATATTCCGAACACGCACGCCGTGTCGCGGAACGTCCTGCGCTGACCGTCATGCCTCTCTCGTGACCGATCAGCGACGGCGCGGGCGCGGCCGGTGCCTCGCTCCTGCTGGCCGTACGAGGCCGCCTCCCGCGCGCCGGTCTGGTGCAACAGGGCTGCCTGTTCCTCGGCGCGGTGGGGATCGGCGCGCTCGCCTTCGCGCCCACACTGCCTGTCGCCGCCGGGGTCGGCGCCGCCGTCGGGCTGGCTGCCGGGCTCAGCGGCGCGCTGTGTGCGGCGCTCCTGCAAACGACCGCCGAACCCGCGTACTTGGGCCGGGTCACCGCCGTGTCCGCCCTGTTCTCGCTCGGGCTCGCGCCACTGACGTACCCTCTCGCCGGCGCGGCCGTCGCCGCTTGGGGAACGCGACCGGTGTTCGTCGCCAGCGCCGCGCTCGTGGCACTCGGATCCGTCACCGGAATGTGCGCCCGTTCCCTGCGTCGCGCCGAACTGCCGCGCTAGCAAAGGGCTGCGGCCCCTTCCGCCGGCATCCGTAGCGGCCTTCGACGGCCGGATGGCCGCGACATGGCCCCGCCGCGCCCTCGCCGCTGCCGGGCGGACAGCCCGTCCGCCCTCAGTGCTCGTCGAGCCAGACCACGAGCCCCTGACGGTCGTTGAGCACGGCCGCGACGCCCGCCCTGATCGCCGCCGCGCAGCGCTCGGCGGTGAACGAGGACGCGTCGTACGTCGAGGACATGCCGAGGCCCTCGCCGCGGAACGACGCGCCCGACCAGTCGACCGCCGTGACGTTCTCGGTGGGTTCGGCCAGTTCCGCGCCCACGACGAGGAACGGCTGCGACAGGTGGTGTGCGGTGACCGTCGCGAGCGGGTCGATGAGGTCGTTGCCCGCGCTGACGATGAGGTCCGGCTTCATGTCGAGCGCCCGGGAGATGCCGGGAATGTAGTCGGACGGGGAGTCGGGGACGACCGTTCTGAGGTCGACCTTCTCAGCGTCGGCCCACTCCTTGACCGCCTTCACCAAAGCCTTGGTCGGACGGTCGTTCCCCGCGGTGACCAGCACCACGCGATAGCCCTTCGACGGGCGGACCTCGCTCCAGGAGCCGGGCTTCGGCGTGAAGGTCGACTCCGGGGCGGGCGTCGTGGCGGGGTCTATGAACTCCGGGCCGATAGTGCCGATGGCGGACGGTTTGGGGTGCGGCCGCGACCAGTCGTCGCCGGATCCGCATCCGGTGACCAGCACGGCGGCCGCGGCCAGCGTGGCGAGGGCCGGAAGTTGGGGGCGCAAGGCGATCTTCCTCCGAGGAGAGACAGATGGAGAGACGGATGGTGCGACTACATCCTCCTATCTCATCTCCTGAGTTCTTTACCCAGAGGTGTCGTTCTTGCGGTTGTTCTTCCGGGGTTCGCCGGGGGGCCGGAATCTGTTCACTCACGGCGTGCACGGTGCACTGGCAACCTTAAGGAGAACAATGTCCACTCGTGTCCGCTGCATCCTCGTCGGCGCTGTCGCAGCGGTGATCGCATTCCTGAGTTTCGGCCAGCCGGCCGCCGCTCACGGCTTCTCGTCGGTCGTGTACGCCAACGTCACCGCAGGCGACGACGGTCATATACGTACGACCCTGGAGCTCGAGTACGACCTGTTCGTCGTGTCCGCCGCCGACAGCGCGCGGGACGACTCCCTCTTCAAGGAGGGAAACGGCGCGTTCGAGGACGGCGACACGGCCAAGCAGGCAGCGGCGCTCAACGGGCATGCGGAATCGGCCGTCAAGTACGCCACCGACCGTTTCTCGGTCACCTCGGACGGCAAGGCCTGTGCGCCGACCAGGGCCGGCGACTTCACGATGGGGCAGCGGGAAGGCGTCCCGTACGCACGTCTGCTGCTCGACTGGGCCTGCGCCGAGGGTGACGACCACGAGGTGCGGAGCGGACTGTTCCCGGACTCCGAGACCTTCGTGTCCGGCACCAAGACGATCGTCACCTATGACATCGACGGCCTCTCCGGCAGCGCCGCGCTCGACTCCGAGCACCCGTCCTTCTCGATCGGTCAGTCCTGGTACGAGCGGTTCTGGGAGTTCTTCCGGCTCGGCGGTGAGCACCTGTTGGGCGGGATCGACCACATCCTGTTCCTGCTCGCGCTGATCGCCGGTTCGCGGCGCCTGCGCGAGATCGTGCTCGCGGCCACGAGCTTCACCCTCGCGCACTCCGTGACGTTCATGCTCGCCGCCCTGGGTCTTGTGGACGTGTCCGCCGACATCGTGGAGCCGATCATCGCGCTGTCGATCTCGGTGGTCGCGGGCTGGCATCTGTGGCGGGTCTGGCGGCGCGGCGGCGACGCCACCGAGTTGGAGGCGGCGGGAAGCGGTCACCTCAGCCTGGACCGTGCGGGCTGGGCCCGGCTCGGGGTCGTGTTCGCCTTCGGCCTCGTGCACGGCCTGGGCTTCGCGGGCGCGCTGGGGATTCAGGAGGCGTGGTCCTGGACGCTGCTGTGGTCCCTGCTGGTGTTCAACGTCGGCATCGAGACGGTGCAGTTGGCGCTCATCGCCCTGCTCTTCCCGCTGCTGACGGTGCTGCGCCACCGCGCACCGAAGGCCGGTCTCTGGGTGACCGGCGGTATTTCTGCTGGTGTGGCCGTTATGGGGCTTGTGTGGTTCATCCAGCGCCTCTTCGGCTTCTGAGTGGTTCTCAGGTCACTTGGGATGTTCAGCCCTTCCAAAGGTTGCATTTGCGGTCAGTTAACCCTGGGACGAGAAGTTACTAACCTCCATTCCATGCACTTCGGTGCACAAAAGGAACGAAAACCGATGAACTTGAGACAGTCGCAGGCCTCCGGGCCTGTGCGGCGCCGCGTGGCCACCGGGGTCACCGCGACGGTTATGGGCCTGGCCGTAGCCCTCGGCAGCGGAATGGCTTCTCCCGCCAGCGCCGCCGAGACCGCCACGCCGACCGGCATCATCCTCGGTGTGGGTGCGAACGAGACCCAGCGCACCGTGACGTGGTACTCCACCGTCGACACCGCGCAGAAGCTCCAGGTCGTCCCGACCTCGCAGCTCGTCGACGGTCAGTTCCCCGCCGGGGCCACCACCATCGACGCCATCGGCGCCAAGAACATCACGACGGGTGGCGGCTACAACCGCCACGCGACGATCACCGGCCTGAAGGAGAACACGGCGTACTCCTACCGCGCCGGCGCCGAGGGCGACTGGTCCCCGGTGTACTCCTTCAAGACGCAGGACTTCGAAGGCGACTACGACTTCCTGTTCCTGGGCGACCCCCAGATCGGCTCCTCCGGCGACCTCGCCAAGGACCAGGCCGGCTGGGACGACACCCTGAAGGTCGCCACCGCGGCCAACCCGAACGCCGAACTGCTGGTGTCCGGTGGTGACCAGACCGAGAGCGCGAACAACGAGTCGCACTGGAACGCGTTCCTCGCGCCCGACACGCTCCGTCAGTACCCGTGGGCCGCGACCATCGGTAACCACGATGTCGGTGGCAAGGCGTACGAGCAGCATCTCTTCACGCCGAACACCGACCGTTCCGGCAGCTACTACTCCAACGGCAAGCCGGAGTCGGACACGTCGGGCGGTGACTACTGGTACATCTACAAGGATGTCCTGTTCATCGACCTGAACAGCAACAGCTACCAGACTTCGCAGGGTGGCGGCGGTGACGCGGCGCACATCAACTACGTGAGCGACGTCATCAAGCAGCACGGTGCCGAAGCCAAGTGGACCGCGCTCGTCTACCACCACGCGATCTACTCGCCGGCGGACCACGCGAAGGACTCGGACAACAAGGTCCGTCGTACGGACTTCCCGACCGCGTTCTCCAAGCTCGGTGTCGACCTGGTCCTCCAGGGCCACGACCACAGCTACTCGCGCAGCTACCTGGTCAAGAACGGCGAGAAGGCGGACCCGGCCGAGAAGCCCGGTGCCGCTGACGTGTACCCCGGTCCCGGCGGCGTCCTCTACGTGACGGCCAACTCCGCTTCGGGCTCGAAGTACTACGACATCACGAAGCCGGACAGCAGCGGCACGAGCGGTGCCGGTAACGGCGCCGACCCCCTGAACCCGACCAACTACTGGTACAACTCGGTTCAGAACCAGGAGCACGTCCGCACCTACGTCAAGGTGCAGGTGCGCAACGACAAGCTCGTCGTGGAGAACGTCCGCAGTGGCACCTGTGCCGCTCCGAACGCCGCCGTCGAGCGTGGTCTCTCGTGCAGCAACACGCCCGAGGGCCAGCCGGTCGGCTCGCTCGTCGACAAGGTCACCATCCACCCCCACCACGGCTCGGGCCAGGACCTTCAGGTCAACGTTCCCAACGCCGCGCCGGGTGAGTTCGGCTGGACGATCGACGGTTACAACGGCCTGGTGGACCTCGGTACCGCCAAGGACAACAACGGTGACTTCTTCGCCGCGACCGGCAAGATCAACCCGATCAAGGTCTCGGACAGCCGCCGCTCCCTCGCTCCCTGGTCGATCTCGGCCAACGTGGGCGACTTCAAGGACGGCGACAAGACGTTCTCCGGCGCCAACCTCGGTTGGACTCCGCAGGTCATCGAGGCCGGCGCGGGCGCCAAGGCCGCCGGTGCCGTCGGCTCCGGCTACGACGACGGTGGCCCGGGTCTCTCGGTCTCCCGTGGTCTCGGCTGGGCCGACCAGGGTCACGCCAAGGGCACGGCCAAGCTCGGTGCCGACCTGGATCTGAAGATCCCGGGCAGCGTCGAGAAGGGTGGCTACCGCGCCACCCTGACGATCACCGCGCTCAGCAGCTGATCGAACTCGTTCCACCGGGCGGGGCAGGCACCTTCGGGTGCCCGCCCCGCCTCCCGTTCTAGGAGACCCACTGACATGCACGCGCTCGTTACGCGCCGGACAAGCACCACCGCCGCCCTCATACGTACCGTCGTCCTGGCCCTGTTCGCCGCACTCGCGGTCGCCGGCCTGTCCGCCGGCCCCGCTCAGGCAGAGGACGGCGACGTCGCCTGGACGGTCAGGACGGCCGCGAACAGCTACGGCGACGACCGCTCCAGCTTCAGCCACGGCGTGAACCCCGGCGGACAGATCAAGGACGCCATGGTTGTCGCCAACCGCAGCAAGACCCCGCTCGAACTCGCCGTCTACGCCGCCGACGGTTACACCACCGACATGGGCCAGCTCGACCTGCTCACCAAGGACAAGAAGTCCGTCGGAGTCGGCGCCTGGCTCAAGGCCGGCAAGGACCACATCACGATCAAGCCCGGCAAGACCGTCGAGGTGCCCTTCACGGTCGAGGTTCCGGACAACGCCACCCCCGGTGACTACACGGGCGGCATCCTCACCTCCCTCAAGCAGGCCGACGATGCCGAGGGCATCAACGTCGACCGCCGACTCGGCATCCGCGTCAAGCTGCGGGTCAGCGGCGAGCTCAAGCCGGCCCTCGCGATCGAGAAGCTCCACGTGGGCTACGACGGTTCGTTCAACCCGTTCGCCAAGGGCGACGCCACCGTCACGTACACGATCCACAACACCGGCAACGCCGTCCTGTCGGCCCGCCAGGCGGTCTCCGTCTCGGGCCCGTTCGGCTGGCTGAGTGCCAAGGCCGCCGACATCGCCGCACCGCCGGAGCTGCTTCCCGGTGAGAGCTGGAAGGTGAAGGTGCCCGTTCACGGTGTGGCGCCCGGAGTCAGCCTGAAGGCGACCGCGACCCTCACGCCGCTGCTCACCGACGCGTCCGGCTCCATCAGCTCGCTCAAGGCCGTCGAGGCCACGACCCACGGCTGGGCCGTCCCGTGGACGCTGCTCGTGCTGATCGTCGTCATCGTCGTACTGATCGTGCTCGCCCGCCGCCGCCACGTACGGCGCAAGCAGCGCGAGGAGAACCGTGTGCAGGCCGCGGTCGAGCAGGCGCTCAACGACCGGACCACGCAGACGGGCTGACCACCGTTCGCGGTCCGCAGTGCGCAGTACCGCAGTCCGTCGCCTTTCGTCCGCCGCCTGCCGCCGGCACCATCGGCCGGCCCGGGCACCGGGGCAGTGGGGGAACCTGCCTCGGAAAGCCGGGCGGCGAACCGCGACGAGCGGAGCACGACCACACCGGACCCCCGCCAGGTGGCGGGGGTCCGGTGCCTCTGCCGTGAGTCAGGCCGCCGCTCAGGCCACGCGCAGGTCCGCGATCCTGTCCTCGTCCCAGTCGATCCCGAGCCCCGGTGTCTCCGGCGGTACGACGACGCCGTCCTCGATCACCAGCCCGCCGCGTGTGATCGCGCCGAGCTGCGGGATGTGTTCCACGTACATACCGGCCGGGACCGCGCAGGCCAGGCTCGCGTGCAGTTCCATCAGGAAGTGCGGGGCGACCTTCACGTTGAACGCCTCGGCCGCGTGCGCGACCTTCAGCCACGGCGTGATCCCGCCGACGCGCGCCACGTCCACCTGCACGATGCCGGCCGCGCCCGCCGACAGGTACTCGGCGAAGTGCCCGACGCTGTAGACCGATTCGCCCACGGCGACCGGCACACTGGTCGAACGGGCCAGACGCGTGTGGCCCGCCACGTCCTCCGCGGGCAGCGGCTCCTCGAACCAGGCGATGTCCAGCGGTTCGAAGGTGCGCGCACGGCGGATCGCCTCCGCGCCGGTCAGCGACTGGTTCGCGTCCACCATGAGTTCGAAGGCGGGGCCCACCGCCTCCCGTACCGCCGCGAGGCGTTCCGCGTCCTCCACCGCCGTCGGCTTGCCCACTTTCAGCTTCGCGCCGCGCAGCCCGGCCGCCTTCGCGGCCGAGACGTTCTCGACCAGGTCCTCGGTCGACAGATGCAGCCAGCCGCCCTCGGTGTCGTACACCGGCAGCCGGTCGTGCGCGCCGCCCGCCAGCCGCCACAGCGGTTCGTCCGCGCGCAGGCAGCGCAGGTCCCACAGCGCCGTGTCGACGGCGGCGAGCGCGAGCGAGGTCAGCACGCCGAAGGCGGTCGCGCGGGTCGAGGCGAGCATCCGCGCCCAGATCGCCTCGACGTTACGGGCGTCGGCGCCCAGCAGCGTCCGGGCGAGGTGGTCGCGCAGCATCGCCAGCACGGAACTGCCGCCCGACCCGATCGTGTACGAGTAACCGGTGCCGCGCAGCCCGTCGTCCGTCTCGATGGTGACGAGGATCGTCTCCTGGCGCACGAAGGTCTGCGTGGCGTCGGTCCGCAGCGTCTCCGGCTCGATGTTGACGAGCCGGCAGTCGACTCCGGTGATCGCGGGCCCGGACACGTGAGGTCTGGTCATGTGAGGCGTCACTGCCTTCCGTTGCTGTGGTGACGTCGGAACGTCACCACACCGGCATGCCGATTTCCTATAGGAAACCCGGAACCCTTGGAGGGTAGCCACGGTGTCCGAAGCGACGTCAAGAGTCTGTTCCCGGCGGGGTTCTCCGTTCGTTCCTTTTCCTATAGGTTCGGCTGAACCCAGCGATCGGGAGGACGACGGAGTGCGGCGTATCGCGCAGGTGATCAGGGTGCGGCCCGAAAAGCTGTACGAATACCGGGAGTTGCACCGCGCGGTGCCCGAGCCCGTACTCGCCCGGCTGCGCGAGAGTCATATCGCCAACTACTCGATCCACCTGCTGGGCGACCGGCTGTTCAGTTACTTCGAGTACCACGGCGACGACTTCGCGGCCGACTCCGCCGCGATGGCGGCCGACGAGGCGACCAAGGAGTGGTGGAAGCTGACGGACCCCTGCCAGGACCGGGTGCCGGAGGCGGGGCCCGACGACTGGTGGACACCCATGGAGCAGGTCTTCCTCATGGAGTGAGCCTTGCGCCGGTGTTCCGTGCCGGTGGCCGCGTCAGGGTTCCTGCTGCGGGCGGTTCTCTACGATGTGGGGTACGACGGGCAGAGGAGGCCGTACCGTGCCGGACACCTTTCCCGATCGTTCCCAGGACCCGGGCCGCTCTCGGGGACCGTCCCAGGGCCCGTCCCACGAACCGCCCCGGCAGGTACTCGCCGACAGCGTCTACGAGGCCGTCAAGGCGATGGTCATGGACCACGAGATCGAGCCGGGCGCCCGCGTCGGCATCGAGGCGCTGGCCCGCACGCTCGGCGTCTCGCCGACCCCCGTACGTGAAGCCCTCGCGCGGCTGGAGTCCGACGGGCTGGTCACCAAACGCTCGCTGGCGGGCTACCGGGCCACCGAACTGCTCACCCCGCAGGGCCTCGAAGAACTCTTCGAGATGCGCCTGCTGCTGGAGCCGCAGGCCGCCGCCCTCGCGGCGGTGAACGCCGACGACGCCGGGCTCGACCGCATGGAGAGCCTGGCCGAGGAGATGCGCGGACGCCCGGAAGCGGGCGAACGGTACGTCGTGTACCGCGAGTTCGCCGCCGCCGACCAGCGTTTCCACGACGCGATCGCCGCCGCGGCGGGCCGTCGGCTGCTCGCGGACGCGGTCGGCCGCCTCCACGCGCACCTGCACCTCTTCCGGCTGAACAACATCCCGGGCGCGGGCCCTCTCACGCTCACCGAGCACGACCGGATCCTGCGCGCCGTACTGCGCCGCAGCCCGGAGCGCGCCGCCGAGGCGATGACGGACCATCTGCGGCGCAGCCTCGACCGCCAGCGAAACCGTCCCGGGGCCGGCTGAAACATAACCGGCGCCCGATCGCGTCAGTGAGGTGGAGGGCCGGAGGGAACCGGGGGACCGGGGACGGCCGGGCGGAGCGGGTGGGTGGGGGAGACCATGGGGCTGGGACAGTGGCGCACCGGGGTGGCGCGCGGGCGAAGATCCCGCGCGGACGAGTTCAGGGAGTTCGCGGTCGGCCGTACGAACCAGCTCTACCGGTCCGCCTGCCTGCTGACCAGCGGTGACACCCATCTCGCCGAGGACCTGGTGCAGGAGACCCTGGGCCGGATGTACGCGCTGTGGGGGCGGATCCCGCGGATCGACAACCCGGCCGCCTACGCGCAGACCGTCCTCGTCCGTACGTATCTCACACACAAACGGCGGCGCTCCGCCGGAGAATGGCCGGTCGGGGACGTACCGGAACCGTCCGAGCGCGCCTCGTACGCCCCGCACGCCTCGGACTCCGGCGGCGATCCAGCGCTGCGCGTGGCGCTCCTCGACGCGCTCGGGCGGCTCGCGGCCAAGGACCGCGCGGTGGTGGTGCTGCGGTACTGGGAGGACCGCAGCGTCGAGGAGACGGCCCGGGCGATGAACGTCAGCTCCGCCGCCGTACGCACCCGATCCGTGCGGGCGCTCGCGAAGCTGCGGGAGCAACTGGGCGGCCATTTCGCGGAGTTCGCCGACCACTGAGCCCGGGCGCTGGGCCCTCAGACAACGAAGTGTCCGTAATCGAGAGCGGAAGCGGTATGTGGCATGCCCTCTGAAGACCCTGAAGACACCTTGGCAGAGACCTACGACGACGGACTGGCCGTGGCGCTGCGGCAGACCGGCGGCACGTTCGAGCCCGCGGACCGGTCCGCCCTGGTCGACGGCGCCCTCGCGCGCGGCCGGCGCCGACTGGCCGCTCGGCGTACGGCCGCGGCGGCGGGCGGCCTGCTCGCGCTGGCCGCCGTGGGGTTCGGCGGCGCCTGGACGGGAGGGCTGCTGGGAGGGGGCGACGGCGGGAACGGCCAGGCAAGCGTGGCGTCCCGGGACGTGGCACCGACCGGCCCTGTCACGCGGAAGGAACTCTTCGACGACCTCGCGCGGTTGCTCGCTCCCGCCAGACTGACCGATGTGTCGGAAGGCCCCGATGGCTCGGTGCGGAGCACGACGGTCTCGGCCGTGTACGACGACGGCAAGGGCAAGGCGGCCGTGATCTTCTCTCTGGACCAAGTAGCCGCGGTGTCCGGCCGGTTCACGCCCACGACCTGCTCGGACGAGTCTGAGCGGGACGAGCACTGCACCACGACGAAGCTGCCGGGCGGCGACCAGCTCATGGTGTACCAGGGCTACGAATACCCTGACCGGCGCGTGGAAACGAAGCGGTGGCGGGCCGTGCTGTTCACGGCGGACGGCTACCAGGTCGAAGCGGCCGAGTGGAACGCCCCGGCGGAGAAGGGTGCCGAGATCTCCCGTACCGATCCTCCGCTGGGCCCGGCGGCGCTGCGGAAACTGGTCACGTCGGACGTCTGGCGGGACGCGCTGAAACGACTGCCCCGACCGGTCCAGGGCGCGGACAGTACCGTCCGGCCGGGCTCGGACGGCGCCGGCGGTACGGACGGTGTCGATGTCGGCAAGACCTTCCTTTCGCTGCTCCCCGGCGGACTGAAGATCATCGACCGTGGCTCCCAGGAAAACGCCTACGCCTTCGCGGTGGTGGACGACGGCAAGGGGCCGACCCGGGTGGAGATCAATGTGCAGCCCCGGATGCAGGACGTCGAGGGCGAACTGTTCACTGCCGGAACGGTCGTCCTGCCGGACGGCACGAAGCTCCTCACGAGCAGGAAGCCGGGGGAGAAGGGCGGTGCGGGCATGGTGAGGTGGATCGCCGACACCATCCGGCCGGACGGGCTGCGCGTGTCGGTCTCCGAAACCAATGGCGCCTTCCAACAGGGCCCGGCGACCCGCGTGAAGCCCGCGCTCTCCCTGGAGCAACTGAACGCGATCGCGACCAGCGAGAAATGGCTCGTCCACGGCCGCCCGGCCGACCCGGCCGAAGCCGGAGCGGGCGATACGTCCCCGGTCGGTTGACGGCGGCCACGGACACGGCGTCGTCCACTCGCGTCGTCACTTCACGTCGTCACTTCGCTCGTCACTTCGCGTCGGAGTACCGCTCCACCGTCGCCGTCGTGAACGGAAACCGCACCGGCGTCCGCCCGAAGGCGATCCGCCCGGCCAGCTCTCCGGCCGCACGGATCGCTTCCGTCACCTCCTCGGCCTCCTCGCGCGGGCAGTGCACGATCACCTCGTCGTGCTGGAAGAAGACCAACTGCGCCCGCATCCCGGAGAGCGCCCGCCGCAGCGCCGCCAGCATCAGCAGTGCCCAGTCTGCCGCGCTGCCCTGCACCACGAAGTTGCGCGTGAAGCGGCCACGGGCGCGGGCGCCGGACGACGAGCCGTACCCGGCGGAAGACCGGTCGTCGTCCGAAGGCGAGCCGTCCGCTCCACCCGATCCGTCGGCTCCCTGCGGAATGCCGGCCTCCCCTTCTTCCTCGGCCCCGGTCGCGCGCGGGCTGGTACGGCCCAGCCAGGTCCGTACGATCCGGCCCTCCTCGCCGGCCCGCGCCGCGTCGTCCACGTACGCCACGGCCAGCGGGAACCTCCGGCGCAGCGCCGCCAGATTCTTCAGCCCGTCGCCGGACGTCTGGCCGTAGATCGCGCCGAGGAGCGCGAGCTTGGCGTGTTCGCGGTCGCCCGCGAACGCGCGGTCGGAGAGCGCCGTGTACAGATCGTCGCCCTGTCCCGCCGCCTCCATCAGCCCCGGATCACGGGAGATCGCGGCCAGCACCCGGGGCTCCATCTGCGCGGCGTCCGCCACCACCAGACGCCAGCCCTCGTCGGCGACGACCGCACGCCGGATCACCCGGGGGATCTGCAGCGCGCCGCCGCCGTTGGTCGTCCAGCGGCCCGAGACCGTGCCGCCCGGCTGGTACTCCGGTCTGAAGCGGCCGTCGCGCACCCAGTCCTGGAGCCACGTCCAGCCGTTCGCCGTCCAGATGCGGTAGAGCTTCTTGTACTCGATCAGCGGCTCCACCGCCGGATGGTCGATCTCGGCCAGCTCCCAGCGCCTGGTCGACCTCACCCTGATCCCGGCACCGGCGAACGCCTTCACGACATCGGCCGGCAGGTCGGGCCGCACCCGCCGCCCGAACGCCTCCGACACCTCGTCGGCCAGCTCCGCCAGTCTTCGGGGCTCGCCCCCGCCCGCGTACCGCTCGCCCAACAGCTCGTGCAGCACCTCGCGGTGCACGTCCGCGCGCCACGGCAGTCCGTCGCGGTGCATCTCGGCGGCCACCAGCATGCCCGCCGACTCGGAGGCCGTGAGCAGCCGCATCCGCTCCGGATGCTCGGCCGCCGCATGGCGGCGCTGCTGTTCCGCGTACACGTCGAGCAGCGCCTCGAACGAGATCTCGGCCCCCGCCGGCGGTTCGAACAGCGAGGACTGCGAGCCGGGCGCGGCGGACCTCGCCGGCGGATCGGGCGGCACCGGCGCGTTCCGCAGCCTGGCCCAGGCAGCGGCGGCGGAACGGGGCTCGCCGAGCCGGCCCTCGTGCCCGAGCAGCAACAGCTCCGCCACCTCGATGTCGTAACACCGCTCGATCCGCACCCCGGCCGCCAGCAGCCGCGGGTAGATCTCGCCGGTGACCCGCCACACCCACCGCGCGACCTCGGGCAGCCGCGACCTGACCGCCGCCACGAGATCGGGCTCCCGCAGCACGGGCCCGGCGCGACGCCCGTCCGCGTCCAGCGGAGCGAGCAGCGCGCCTCCGCCCTCCGCCGCCGCGAGGGCCCATCGTCCGGTCATGTGAGCGAGTCTCGCAGGCGGGTCTGACATCGGGCGGGACCCGGCGGAATCCGTGCGCCACCGGTATCACCAGCCCGTCCGGCCCAGCCGAACGGCGGACGGGACCGCATGGGGGGAAAGTTGATTCCGGCGTGCCCCGCGGCGCGCGACCCGTATCCCGTCCCCAATTCCGTCCCGCACCCGGTCTCGCGTTCCTTCCCGCATCCCGTCCCGCGCCCCGTCCCCTGTGGAGGCTGATATGCAAGCGGTCGTTTTCGACGAGTTCGGCGCTGCCGACGTACTGCACCTCACGGACATCGAAGAGCCGCATCCGGGCCCGGGGCAGGTCCGGGTCGTGGTGCGGGCGGCGGGCGTCAACCCGCTGGACACCAAGATCCGCCACGGATGGATGGAAGAGGTCTTCCCCACGCCGCTGCCCGCCGTACCCGGCATCGAGCTGGCCGGAATCATCGACGAGATCGGCGAGGGAGTCACCGATCTCACCGTCGGCGACGAAGTGCTCGGCTGGTCCACCACCGGCGCGTACGCGCAGTACTCCCTGGCCGAGGTCGTCGTGCAGAAGCCCGAGAACCTCGAATGGGCCGAGGCCACGGCCCTCCCGACCGCCGGCGAGACCTCCCTGCGCGTCCTCGAACTGCTCGGACTGCGCGAGGGCGAGACGCTGCTGCTGCACGGCGCGGCGGGCGTGGTCGGAGCCGTGGCCACGCAGCTCGCGGTGGCCAGGGGCGTCACTGTCATCGGTACGGCCTCCGAGGTCAACCACGACTACCTGCGCTCCCTCGGCGCGATTCCCGTGACGTACGGGACCGGTCTCGTCGCGCGCGTGCGTGCGGCGGCTCCGCAGGGCGTGGACGCCGTCTTCGACGCGGCGGGCCAGGGCGCGCTGCCCGACTCCATCGAGCTGCGCGGCGGCACCACCGACCGGGTCGTCACCATCGCCGACATGAGTGCACCCCAGCTCGGGGTGACATTCACCAGCGGTGCGCCGACGCCCGAGGTGCGCAGGAAGAGGCTGGCCGAGAGCCTCGGATTCGTCCGGGACGGAACCCTCAAACTGCGCGTCGCCGGGACGTTTTCGCTGGCAGAGGCCGCCAAGGCGCAGGAAACGAGCGAGGCGGGACACGCGCCGGGCAAGCTGGTGATCCTGGTCTGAGGCGGACGCGGCGACCGGCTGAACGGGCGTCGGACCCGTTTGATGGTGTAGCACGGCAACACTCCTCTCGGGCACCATGGTTGCTTTCGGTGACCTACGAATGTCCGAGAGTAATGATGCTCACTGACAATGGACTTGTGCACGACGCGTACGACCCGCGCCGTCGTCCCTGGCTGCCCCTCACCCGACTCCCGCTCCCGCACAAACCGGAGGCGGCCTCCAGGGCCCGTCGCCGTACCCGCGAGGTGCTGGCCATGTGGCGC
Source organism: Streptomyces sp. NPDC088725 (assembly GCF_044751305.1). Classification (NCBI taxonomy): domain Bacteria; kingdom Bacillati; phylum Actinomycetota; class Actinomycetes; order Kitasatosporales; family Streptomycetaceae; genus Streptomyces; species Streptomyces sp. NPDC088725. Next base: position 84,542 of record NZ_JBIVLO010000008.1, on the reverse strand, counting down.
GTGGGGGCTGGGCTGACGGCGGCCGTGGAGCTGGCGGTCAGCGAACTCGTCACCAACGCGGTCCGGCACGGCGTGTGCCTCTGCGGCTGCACCCGCGGCGCGGTCTCCCTCGCCCTGCTGGGCGCCGGAGACCGGCTGCGCGTAGAGGTCGGCGACCCCTCGCGTACGCCGCCGAGGTGGCCGACCGGTATCGAGTCCGTGGACATGGAGGCCGAAGAGGGCCGCGGCCTGCTGCTGGTCACGGCCCTGGCGACGGACTGGGGCGACCACGCGCGCCCGCTGCGCGGCAAGGTCGTCTGGTGCGAGTTCGCCTGCCGCGCCACCCTGGACTGACCACCGGAAAGGATCTAGAGGTGCCGGATGACCCGGGCCGGGTTTCCGACCGCGAGAACGCCGGCCGGGAGGTCCTTCGTGACGACGGATCCGGCGCCGACCACGGTGTTCTCGCCGATCGTCACCCCCGGGCAGACGATCACTCCGCCACCCAGCCAGACGTTGTCGCCGATGGTCACCGGCTCGGCCTTCTCCCAGCCGGCCCGGCGGCGCTCGGTGTCGAGTTCATGGGTGGGCGTCAGGAGCTGGACGTTCGGACCGATCTGCGCGGCGGCGCCGATGGTGATCGGCGCCGAGTCCAGGAACACCGCGTTGAAGTTGATGAACGTGCCGTCGCCGATGGTGATGTGGCTGCCGTAGTCGCAGAAGAACGGCGGCCGGACATGGACGCCCTTGCCCACGGAACCGAGCAGTTCCGTCAGGATCTTGGCGCGCTCGGCGTGCGAGGTGCCGTCGTTCGCGTTGTACGCCGCGCAGAGCGCGAAACGGCGCTGGTTGTCGGCGTCCAGCTCGGCGTCGTCCGGGAGGTACCACTTGCCGGCCAGCAGGCGTCGCTTGTTCTCACCCATTGATGCCCTCTCATCCCTTTTCGTCGTCGTCGCGCCAACATATATCCACAGCCTGTGGACAGTGCGGCGTTTTCCGGCCCACTGTTTTCCGACCCCGGCGGCGACCTGGGATCATCGGTGTATGAGCGACACCGAGGCAGTGGCATGAGCGGCGAGACCACCGTTGACCGGGCCATAGCCGCCGCGCTCGCCATGGGCGCCGGCACCGGCAAAGGCGCGAAGCGCGACAGCGGCCAGGGCCTCGACACGGGCGCCTCGCTGCTCGCCGCCGACCCCGCGGCCGACCCCGAACTGCGCGCGCGGGGCGAGCGGTACGTCCGCCTTGCCTGGGAGCGTGGCTGGCAGCCCGCCGACGTCGTACGGCTCGTCAGGCGCGACCTCGAAGAGGCGCACGTACGGCTCCTCGCCGAGCTGATCAGCGCCGAGGCACGGTCGTACGAACGGCTCGCTCCGCGCTGGGCCGCGCAGCTGGCCGAGCTTGCCGAGCCGGGTCAGGAGCCGGCGCCGTACCGCGCCGACCGCTTCTCGTACGCCACCGCCGTCCTGGAGCTGTACCGACTGCTCGCCAGGCTGCCCGCGATCGAGCCCGTGGGGCCGGTGCCGGGCACTCCCGTGCACCAGCCGGCCGCCGAGGGCGAGCCGCGCATGCTCACCCGGATCCGCGCGCTGCTCGCGAAGGCGGAGGCGACCGGCTATCCGCAGGAGGCGGAGGCGCTGACCGCCAAGGCGCAGGAACTGATGGCGCGGCACAGCATCGACGAGGCCCTGCTCGCCGACCGCACCCACCGCGGCGACGTGCCGGGCGCCTGCCGGATCGGGGTGGACGCGCCCTACGAGACGGCGAAGGCGATCCTGCTCGACGCCGTGGCCTCCGCGAACCGCTGCCGCGCCGTGCGGAACAGCGCGTACGGCTTCTCCACGGTCGTCGGATTCGAACCCGACCTGGAGGTGGTCGAACTGCTGCACACCTCACTGCTGGTGCAGGGCACTGCGGCGATGACTCGTGCGGAGGCGGCGCAGCGCGCGGCGGGCCGTAAGCGGACGAAGACGTTCCGGCAGTCCTTCCTGATGGCGTACGCGCACCGCCTCGGCGAACGCCTGGCGGCGGCGACCGACCAGGTCACGGCGGAGTCAGCCGGCTCCGCCGACGGCGGTGGCGGCCTGCTGCCGGTGCTCGCGGCGCGGGAGGTGGCGGTGGCGGACCGTACGGACCGGATGTTCCCGGAGACGGTGGCGACGCGGGTGCGCGGCGCGACCGACGCCGAGGGCTGGACGCACGGCACTTCGGCGGCGGACAACGCTCACGTGCCGGGCGCCAGGCCGCCGATCGACCGCCGCTGAGGCGCGGGTGCCGCCGGTCCGGCCGCGGTTGAACCGGGCGTTGCGGAGCCGACCGCGGTTGAGCTGACCGCAGTTGGTCCGGGCGCTGTTGAACCGGAGGGCGGCCGGTCGTCGGGGCGCCGGTCGTCGGGGCGCCGGTCGTCAGGGTGACGGGAAGTTCGTCGGCAGTCCGCCGGGCAGCTTGGCGGGATCGGCCTTCTTCAGGGTGTCCTTCTTGGCGCCCCACGAGAGCACGAGCGTCTTGCCGTCGTTGGACTCGATGGCGCCCATGGCGCGGTCGGTGTTGCCGTCCGAGCAGGTCAGGACGAGCATCGGCTCACCCATGTCCTGTACGGAGCCCGAGCAGACATGCTGGTCGGCGATGAGCACGGCCTTGCCCTCCAGGACGGAGAGCGCGACGGTTCCGCCGTCGGTCAGTCCCTTCCATGCGCCTTCGATACGTTTGGCCTCCGCGGTCTCGGAAACCGGGCCGGAACCGGAAGCCGGGGCGCCGGCGCTCGGGGTCGCGTCCGCCGCCGTACCCGGACTCGTATCGGCGGCGGCGCTGCTGCCGGCCTTGTCCGCGCCGTCGTTGCCGCTGTCGCCTCCGCCACATCCCGTGAGTGCGAGCGCGGCTGCCAGACCAGCCGCGGCCACGCTTGCCTTTACCGGCTTTCGCACGTCATGTCCCCCTCATTCCGATGTCCGACAGACCGCGCCAAGCTACCAGGATGATTACCCGTTCATGGCTGAAAAATGGTGGAGCCGAATCGTCGGGATATGCGTCCTTCTTCAAGGACGGGCTGGCACGGGGGGCCTGTAATCATAAGAACACCCCGCGTGCACGTGCATCTGCTCATGCAGTAGCACGAAAAAACACAGCTATGATCCGAGTCAGTTGAGACCTGCACTTTGCCTCTCGGGGAGCTACCTGTGCACCACGTTTACAACGGCATGGCGGCTGCGGAGCTTCACGATGCCGTCTGGCAGAAGAGCAGGCACAGCAACTCCCAGGGGTCCTGCGTGGAGTTCGCCAAGCTGCCCGGCGGAGAGGTGGCGGTACGCAACTCACGCCACCCCGACGGTCCCGCGCTCGTTTACACGCCGGCCGAGATAGAGGCCATGCTGCTGGGCGTCAAAGATGGCGAGTTCGACCATCTGGCGACCGTCCGCTGAACGCACTTCGACATGCTGCGACACGCTCCGGACGCGATTCCGCAGGAAGTGGCCGTCGCAATCCGGTCATCGCGGGAGCGGTCGTCGCTGAGGCCGGAACTGACCGATGCCGGAACTGACCGAGGCCGGAACTCACCGGGGCCGGAACTCACCGCGGCCGGATCTCGCTGAATTCGGAACTCAGTGAAGCCGGAACAGCGCCCAGACCACCTTCCCGTGCAGTGAACCCGCCAGTGGGTGCCAGCCCCAGGTGTCGCTGTAGGACTCCACCAGCAGCAGGCCGCGCCCCGACTCCGCCGCGCACGTCTCGTCCGGCTGCCGCGTCTCGGGGCTCGCGTAACTGGGATCACGTACCGCGCACACCAGCCGGCCCGCCCACCACATCAAGTGCAGCCGTACCGGAGGGCTGGGGCGCTCGCGCGGGGTGTCGGCGGGCAGCGCGTGCCGCAGGGCGTTGGTGACGAGTTCGGAGACGACCAGTGAGACATCGTCGAAACACTCTCCGAGTTTCCACTGGTCGAGTGTCGTGCGGGTGAACTTCCGTGCCCCGCGCACCGCTTCGTAGCGGGCGGGCAGAGCGCACGATGCCGAACTGGAGGCAGCCGCGGGATCTATCGGTGGAAGCCCCTGCCTCAACGGCTCGAGCATGGTCGATCCATTCATCCCCATGCGAGGCACTCCCGGGATTCGCGGCCGTAGCGATACTGCGGTGGTTCAGAGCCACGTCACGTCACATCACGTCACATCACGTCACATCACGAACGAGCACGCAGGTGCGCGAGGGCTATGGTTCCGAATGCGCAGGGCAGATGCAAGGGCAGATGCACGTGCACGTGCCGGAATTAACCCTGAAGATACCGCTTCTTAAGCATTTATCCCTACCGCAACTTTCGCTCAATTCCTAAAGCCTTGTTATTTCCGTAATCGAACGAGTACGCGCTGAAGCGTTTTGGTGGCACAATCCGGCAGTCGGGGTTCGGGGGTGCTCCGTGTATGAGTCATGCGATGGGGAGGGTTGGAGACGTGACCGCAACCGAATCGGGCGGTTCCGTGGTGCGGCGCATCTTGCTGGGCTCACAGCTGCGGCGGCTGCGAGAGTCGCGCGGCATCACGCGCGAGGCCGCCGGATACTCGATCCGGGCGTCCGAGTCCAAGATCAGCCGTATGGAGTTGGGACGGGTGAGCTTCAAGTCCAGGGATGTCGAGGATCTGCTGACGCTGTACGGCGTGGTGGAAGAGGGTGAGCGCGACGCCCTCCTCGGACTCGCGCGTGAGGCCAATGTCGCTGGCTGGTGGCACAGTTACAGTGATGTGCTGCCCGGCTGGTTCCCCACCTACATCGGCCTCGAAGGCGCTGCCTCGCTGATCCGTATCTACGAAGTGCAGTTCGTGCACGGTCTGTTGCAGACCGAGGCGTACGCCCATGCCGTGGTCACCCGCGGCATGCGCGACCCCGACAAGCACTGCGCCGAGATCGAGCGAAGAGTCGCCCTGCGGCTCGAACGGCAGAAGGTTCTCGTCTCCGAGCGTGCGCCGCGCTTCCATGCGGTGCTCGACGAGGCCGCGTTGCGCCGGCCGTACGGCGACCGGGCCGTGATGCAGGGGCAGTTGAGGCACCTTCTCGACGTCTCCGAGGCGCCGAACGTCACGCTCCAGGTGATGCCCTTCGGCTACGGCGGCCACTCCGGTGAGGCGGGCGCGTTCGCGATGCTGAGCTTCCCCGAATCGGACCTCTCCGACATCGTCTACATGGAGCAGCTGACCAGCGCGCTCTACGTGGACAAACGCGAGGAGGTCGCCCAGTACGAACGCGTCATGAAGTGGCTGCACCAGGAGAGCGCGGGGCCGGAAGAGAGCCGGGATCTCCTGCGCGGGATCCTTCAAGCCCTTTGATAAATCAGTACGATGACGTGATCTCAGGAGCTTGTACCTGACAGTGAGGGATCGCATGTCCTACTTCACCGAGCTGGGCCACCAGTACATCGACGGCGAGTGGCGAACCGGCAGCGGATCGTGGGACATCATCGATTTCAACCCGTACAACGGCGAGAAGCTCGCCTCCATCACCGTCGCCACGACCGCTGAGGTCGACGAGGCGTACCGGGCGGCGGAGCGGGCGCAGCCCGGCTGGGCAGCGGCAGCACCCGCCACGCGCGCAGGGGTTTTCGGCCGCGCGGTCGCCCTGATCGAGGAGCGCGAGGACGACCTCGTCCTGGCGATCGCCGAGGAGTTGGGCGGCACGCGCTCGAAGGCGCTGCTGGAAATCAGTTCGGCGCAGGAGCAGTTGAGGCGGGCGGCGCTGCTCGCGGAGCTTCCCGACGGCCAGTTGGCGCCTCCCGTGTCGACGGTCTCTGCCGAGGGGTCCGGTTCCGGGGTCAGGGCGACCGGTGGCAACGAGACCGGGTTCATGGAGACCGGTGCCAAGGCGGCCGGTGGCAAGGAGAACCGCGTCTACCGGCAGCCGGTCGGTGTCGTCGGCGTCATCAACCCGTGCAGCTTCCCCTTCGCGATGGCCATCATGTCGGCGGCGCCCGCGCTCGCGCTCGGCAACGCCGTGGTGATCAAGCCCAATCAGAACTCCCCGCTCACCGGCGGCGGACTCGTCGCCAGGCTCTTCGAGGACGCGGGGCTGCCGCCCGGCCTGCTCAACATCGTCGTGACGGACATCGCGGAGATCGGCGACGCGCTGATCGAGCACCCGGTCCCCCGGGTGATCTCGTTCGCCGGTTCCGGCCGGGTGGGCCGCCACATCGGTACGGTCGCGGCACGCCATCTCAAGCGGACCGTCATGCAGTTGAGCGGCAACAGCACGTTCCTCGTCCTCGCCGACGTGGACGAGGCGGGGCTCGACCACGCCGTCGAGTCGGCGGTGGCCAGCCGCTTCGTCCACCAGGGGCAGATCTGCACGGCCGCCGGCCGGATCCTGGTGGACCGCGCTGTGGAGAGGGAGTTCACCGAACGGTTCGTGGCGAAGGTCGCGGCGCTGAAGACCGGCGATCCGCGCGAACCCGACACCCGGATCGGCCCCCTCATCAACAGTGCGCAGGCGGACGCCGTGGCGGCGGTCGTGGCGCAGGCGCTCGCCGAGGGCGCGACCGCGCTCGTGCGGGGCCGTACGCTCGGCAATCTCGTGGAGCCCACCGTACTGACCGGCCTGCCCGAGGACTCCGCGGTGCTGCGGCAGGAGATCTTCGGCCCGGTGGCGCTGCTGGTGCCGTTCGACGGCGACGACGAGGGCGTACGGCTGGCCAATGACAGCCCGCACGGAGGACCGAGCGCGGCCGTGCACACGGCCGATGTGGAGCGGGGCATACGCGTCGCCAGGCGCGTGGGCGCCGGCATCGTCCACATCAACGACTCCACTGTGCGGCCGGAACCGCTGGCGATCTTCGGTGCCGGGAAGAGGTCGGGGCTCGGCAGGCTCGACGGCGAGGACGTCGTCGAGGTCTTCACGACCCAGAAGTGGATATCCGTCCAGCACGGCCGCACGGCGTTCGCGCTCTGACTCGCTCCCGCCGCCCGCGCTCACTCGCTCCGACTCGTTCCGACTCGCTCTGAAATCGGCCGCCGGAGTGCGTAGCGTCGTACGGGTCGAGAAAAGCCGGCGGACGAGAGGCGGCACCCCATGGTCACGCACGCGCACACGGACGGCCCCGGAGACGAACGCGCCCTGCTCCTGTCCTCCCTCGAGGCCGAACGCGCCGGAATCCGCCGTACGCTCCTCGGGCTGACGGACGCGCAGGCCGCGACCACCCCCACCGCGAGCAGACTGTCCCTCTCCGGGCTGCTGAAGCACGCGGCGGAGGTCGAGCAGAACTGGCTCGCCAGGGCCCGGCAGGTACCGCCGGAGAGGCCACGGACGGAAGAGAACTGGGGCGAGAGCTTCCGGCTGGTCGGCGACGAGACGGTCGCGGGACAGCTCGCGTACTGGCGGAAGGTCGCGGACGCGACGGAGACGTTCATCCGCGGACTCGCGAGCCTGGACGAGACCTTCCCGCTGCCGGACGATCCGTGGCTGCCGCCGGACGACCGGGTGTCGATGCGCTGGCTGCTGCTGCGGCTGATCACGGAGATGTCGCGGCACGCGGGCCACGCCGACATCATCCGCGAGACGATCGACGGGAAGACGGCGTACGAGCTGGCGGCGCTGGAGCGGGCGGGCGGCCGGGGCTGACCGCGCGCGGCCGGGACTGACGGCCGGCGGCCGGGAACGGCCCACTCCGGCCGGGGGCGCGCTTCGCCGGACAGAACACCTGGCGCCCGGCGCGGGCCTTGGCCCCTGCCGAAGATCGGTCGAGCCGGTAGCGCGTCAGCCGCCGAAGGTCGCCAGGAGGAAGACGGGGTGGAGCACGCCGAGGCCGCCCGTGGCCAGGCCGACGGTGCACTGGCCACGGTTGAGCGGTTTCGACAGACCGAGAACCGCGAAGGTGACGGCGAGACTGCCACACAGCAGGGGAAGCGCGATACCGATGCAGCCGGCGAGCACCGCGCTGATCAGAGCGATCACGCCGAGAGCTGATGACACGACCCCGTAGAGGGACGCGGGACCGTCTGCCTGTTCGCGGCCTCCCGCGGGCGCTCCGAACGTGATGGAAAACTGAAGACGGGAGAAAGCGTGAAACGTCGTCCCGCAGTGGGTCCGCACCCGTTCAGGTCAGCGGCCCGGCCGGGAGATCGGGCACAGCAGGCGAGGGCGCGGACAGCGTGGCGGCTTCCTCGCGGCACCACGTGCACCGGCTGTCCTCGATCGCGTGGCCGGTCAGGGTGATCCGGCACCCGCACTCGCCGCAGGAACCGCGCGGCGGATGCTCCGGCTCACCGGGAATGACCGCTGGTCAGTGGTGAAAGGCGGTCGCCGCGGACCTGTCCCGGTCCAGCGGGTGTTGCTGGCGGCGGAGTTCGGGCAGCAGCTGTTCCAGGTCCGACACCAGCAGTTCGGCGAGATCGGCGGAGAACCCGTTCCGGCAGACGATCCGCAGCACGGACAGATCCTGCCGGTTGGCCGGGAAGGCGTACGCGGGCACCAGCCACCCCTGCTCGCGCAGCCGACGTGACACGTCGAAGACGTCGAAGTTCGTCACGTCGGGAGCGGTGGTGAAGGCGAACACGGGCAGCTGGTCGCCCCGGGTGATCAGCCGGAAGTCGCCCAACGCCCCGATCCGCTCCGAGAGTCTGCACGCGATGTCGCGTGCCGTCTGCTGGACGGCCCGGTAGCCCTCCCTGCCGAGCCGCAGCAGTGTGTAGTACTGGGCGACGACCTGAGCGCCGGGACGGGAGAAGTTCAGCGCGAAGGTGGGCATGTCGCCGCCCAGGTAGTTGACGCGGAACACCAACTCCTCGGGGAGTTCGGCGGGCGTACGCCACAGTGCCCAGCCCACACCGGGGTAGACGAGGCCGTATTTGTGCCCCGAGGTGTTGATCGAGGAGACACGCGGCAGCCGGAAGTCCCAGACGAGGTCCTTGTCGAGGAACGGCGCGACCATGGCCCCGGAGGCCCCGTCGACATGGACGGGCACATCGAGGCCCGTACGCTCCTGGAGGTCGTCCAGCGCCGCGCACAGCTCGGCGACGGGCTCGTAGGAACCGTCGAAGGTGGACCCCAGGATGGCCACCACTCCGATGGTGTTCTCGTCGCAGAGATCGGCGGCGGCCTGCGGGTCGATGTGGAAGCGGTCGCCCTCCATGGGCACCTGCCGCATCTCGACCTCCCAGAACGCGCAGAACTTGTCCCAGCAGACCTGCACATTGATACCCATGACGAGATTCGGCCGCGCGGTCGCCGGGTAGCGGCCGGCGTTGCGTTTGGCCCACCGGCGCTTGAGCGCCATCCCCGCGAGCATGCACGCCTCGCTGGACCCGGTGGTCGAGCAGCCGATGGTGGCCGACGGATCGGGCGCGTTCCACAGATCGGCGAGCATCACCACACAGCGCCGCTCCAGCTCGGCGGTACGGGGGTACTCGTCCTTGTCGATCACGTTCTTGTCCTGGCACTCCGCCATCAGCACCGCGGCCTGGGGCTCCATCCAGGTGGTGACGAACGTGGCGAGGTTGAGCCGGGAGTTGCCGTCGAGCATCAGCTCGTCATGGACCAGCTGATACGCGGTGGCGGGCGGGATCGGCCCGTCGGGAAGCCGGTGCGTGGGCGGCGCTGAGGTCATGCCGCTGACCGGATCGGCCTCTCCGTAGAACGGATTGAGCGACAGCCTGCTCAGCTCGGCGCCGGACTTCCCCGAGACCTTCGCGGACTCGTCCCTGCCTCGGTGGAGCGGCATCGGCGGATCTCCTCACGACGAACCCGTCCCCCTCCGCGAGAATACGAAGAATCCCGGCCCCCCGCCCGCCGGCGGCTCGGCCCCCGCCCGCCGGCGGTCTCCGGCCCGGCGCCGTTCAGACCTCGATCAGAGCGCGCAGACCGAGGTCGACGGGGAAGGGCACGCCGGTGACGAGCTTGTCGGTGTGGGTCGGCTGTTCGGGACTCGGGGCGTAGACACCGGTCTCGTGGTGGCGCCAGAACTCATGCACGACGGGGACGTCCAGTTCTCGCCCGTGGCAAGCGGGTGCCACTCGCTGTGCGCCTCTGCGGCCATGACTGCTCCCATGGGGAAGACCGTGGGGTGTGCCTGCACGCCGGGCGGCCGCGTCAGCGCAGAGCGGTGCCGTTCGGGCGGAGTTGCATCAGGGGGCGGCCCGTGACCAGGAGCCAGGCCGGGAGCGTGGCCACGCAGAGCAGCGGCAGTACGTTCGGGTCGGCGGCCAGGACCGCCGCCGTGAACAGGCTGAGCCAGCCCTGCCGGGTGACGGCGAGCAGGACGCCGAGCGCGCCGCACACCACCGCGAGCGTTGCCGGGACCGCCGGGACCAGCGCGTGGGCGCACAGGCCGAGGGAGACGCCCGCGAAGAGGGCGGGGAAGATCCGGCCGCCCCGGAAACCGCAGGCGGTGGCGATCGTCAGCGCGGCCAGTTTCACCACGGACATCAGCGCGAAGGAGCCGGCCGACCAGTCGCCGGGATGGGCCGCCAGGGTCTTGACCTCGTCCAGGCCCTTGAAGAGCGTCTGACGGCCGCCGAGCGCCCCCAGCAGGCCGAGCACGAGTCCGCCGGCGGTGAGGGCCAGGACGGGGTGGCGCAGGCGGGTGAAGGCGGTGTGGGCGAACGGGAGCGCGTAGACGGCAGCCATGCCCAGCGCGGCGGCGACCGGCGCGATCACCAGCGCGGCCAGGAGATCGCTCCAGGTGGTGCCCGGGTACGCCGGCAGGTCGAGGTCGAAGGCCGGGTGGTCGATCAGGACCCTGGTCAGGCCACCCGCCCCCGCCGCGACCAGCGGGCCGAACAGCTTGTCCCAGAGCGATCCCGGCCCGGGACGCCCGGCGAAGGTCTCGGTCAGGATCAGCGCGGCCGCCACGGGCGTACCGAACAGTGCTCCGATCGTGCCCGCCGCCGCGAGCGGGATCCACAGCGCCTCCGGCGCGGCGGGAGCGGCCTTGCGGCCCAGCCAGTAGGTGAGCGCGATGTTGGCCGCGGTGATCGGGTTCTCCGGGCCGAGGCTGACGCCGCCGGCCAGGGCGAGCGTGGTGACCACCAGCAGCCCGGGCAGCACGCCGGGGCTCATCGGCCGGTCGACGAGCCCGGTGGTGGCGGGATCGGGGCCCGCGTGCCCGTACACCTGGCGGACGACGAGCCCCGCCGCGAGCCCCGTGGCGGTGAGCATCACGATCATCCAGAGCGAGGAGTACGCGCCGATCCCGAGCGCGTGGGGCAGCGTTCCCCAGAGCACGTCCTGCAGCATCCTCGCGAGCGCGCTCACGCCCAGCAGGAGCAGGGCGGCGGCCACGCCGACCACCAGCGAGGGGATGACCAGCGGCAGCAGTGTGCGGGCGGAGGGAGCGGGCGCGGCCGACGGGGCGGGCTCGGGGGACGACGAGGCAGTGGGGGACGACGGGGCATCGGGGGACACGCGCTCACCGTAAGGTGCGAAAGGGAACAAAAGGCCCAGGCTTCGCGGTGCGTACGGATCCGGCCGGGCCGAGGTGTTCCGCTCATTGATGGTCACCGCTGTCCCACGCACCGTGTTCGAAGCGGGCGGAACGCGGGGGGCGAGGCAGGCGTTGATAACTTTAGGCGGCCGATAACGCCGAATTGACGATCGACCGACCATCGACACAGGAGTCCGAAACCCCGTGACCACCCTTGCGCTCGGACCCAATTGGCTGGACCCGGACTATCTGATCTCGACCTTCGGACTGATCGGCGTCCTGGTCGTCGTCTTCGCCGAGTCCGGCCTCCTGATCGGCTTCTTCCTGCCGGGCGACTCCCTGCTGTTCACCACCGGCCTGCTCGTCACCGCCGGCACCCTCGACAAGCCGCTCTGGCTGGTCTGCGTCCTGGTCGCGCTCGCGGCGATCGCCGGTGACCAGGTCGGCTACCTCTTCGGCCGGAAGGTCGGACCCTCGCTGTTCAAGCGGCCCGACTCGAAGCTCTTCAAGCAGGAGAACGTCGAGAAGGCGCACGAGTTCTTCGAGAAGTACGGCCCCAAGTCCCTGGTGCTGGCCCGCTTCGTGCCCGTCGTCCGTACGTTCACGCCGATCATCGCCGGCGTCAGCAGGATGAACTACCGCTCGTTCATCACCTTCAACATCATCGGCGGCACGCTCTGGGGCGTGGGAGTCACCCTGCTGGGCGCCGGGCTCGGCAAGATCGACTTCGTCAACCAGCACATCGAGCTGATCCTCGTCGCCATCGTGCTGGTCTCGGTCGTGCCGATCGCGATCGAGTACCTGCGCGCGCGTTCCAAGGCCAAGAAGGAAGCCGGGAAGCAGGGCGTCGGCACGTACGCGACGGAGACCCCGGGCACCCAGGCGGGCCCCGGCGACCCGGGCAGCGCAGGCCCTCGCGGACGCCACGCCAAGCGCTGACCGCCTGAGCCGGCAGGGGTGCGGGAGCCGTGCCCGTACCGGGACGGAGCGAAGCCGGGAGCCGTGCCCGTACCGGACGGAGCGAAGCCGGAAGCTAGAAGCCGCGCGTCCGCTTGGCCGCGCGGCGGCTTGATGCGCGGCCCGCTCCCGGCACCTTGAGGAACAGCCGGGAGATCTCGCCACCGAGGTTCACGCCGATCGCGATCGCCAGGGCCAGCGCCACCGCCTTGGAGAGCGAGGCGAGCCCCTTGTCCAGCTCGTTCTGCGCGATGCCGAGCAGACCGAAGTACGTCGCGGAACCCGGCAGCAGCGGTCCGATCGCGGCCGTGACGTACGGCAGCGCGGACGCGAACTGGTAGCGCGAGAACAACTGTCCGAACAGGCCGACAAGACCGGCGGCGACGGCCGTCGAGGCCACCGGTGAGATGTCGCCGGTGTCGTGCATCGCCCCGTAGACGATCCAGGCCACCCCGCCGTTCAGGGACACCATCAGCACCGTGGACCGGTCCTGCTGGAGCAGGACCGCGAAGGCCAGGCTCAGCGTCACCGACACGAGGATCTGGAGCGCCGGGCGTTCGTGGGTCAGCACCGCCGCGTCCGGAGTCAGCTGTACGTGGAGCTGGACCCCCAGGTACAGCACTATCAACACCCCGATGACGATCGCGATGAAGAAGTACATGACCTCGAGCAGCCGGGCCGCCGCGGTGATGTAGTAGCCCGTGAGGCCGTCCTGCACGCCCGCCACCAGCGCACGCCCCGGCAGCAGCGCGAAGAGACCACCGGTGATCACCGCGGAGGGCCGGCCGGTCCAGTCCAGGACCGGACCCAGCTCCGTCAGGGCCACGCCCATCCCGGCGGCCGGCATCGCGGCCACCACGAACTGGTAGAACTCCGGCAGCCCGCGACCCGCGGCCAGCCACGCCAGACGGTCACCGAGCATCGCGCCGATCGCGGCGGCCACGAACACCACCAGATCACCGCCGACGAGGATGGAGGCGGACCCCGCGAGGAGTCCGCTCGCCGCCGTCAGCACCCAGCCGGGATACGGGTGACGGTTACGGCGGATCTCCGCGAGGCGCCGGTACGCCTCCTCCAGCGTGACGTCCGTGTCCTCCGTCGTGATGTCGTCGACGAGGGTGAAGACGGCCGCCAGCCGGGTGTAGTCGGTGCCACGGCGGCGTACGGTCCGACTGGCCGTCACCGGGTCCTCCACCAGCGACGGCTGATAGGAGATCGACAGCAGGGTGAAGGTGACGGTCGGCTCGCAGCGGTCGAGTCCGTACGCCCGGCTCACGCCGAACATCGCGGCCTCGACGTCCTCCGCGCCCTCACCGCCCGCCAGCAGCAGTTCGCCGATACGCAGTGTCAGGTCCAGCACGCGCGGCACCGCGGGCCCCGCGTCGTCGTGCCGCTGCACCGGCTCCGGCACGGGACGGTCACCGACCGGCATCCGCAGCAGGGTCCGCATCCGGTCCTGCCAGGGCGCCTCCTTGGTCAGCCTGACCAGCGGAAATCCGGGCGGGGACGCGGGCGGCGACTGCCGCGTGCCGTACATGGCGGGTACCGAGTTGGGCAGGTCGAAGGCGGACCCTTCGGGCCCGTCCGGCGGATCCGTGCTCAGCCCCTCGGGGAGCGCGAACTCCGAAGTCGGCTGGTCGTCCTCGGGAACCGGCGGCTGCTCGACCCCGAACGGCGGAGTGAACGCGCTGTGTGCCTCGTCCGACTGAGGCTTACGGTCCTCGGGCCCGTCCGGCTCGGCCACCACTTCACTCCTCGATCCTTGTCCCGACCCGCGTCTGCCCAGTATGTGCGGGGCCATGGGTGGTCACATGCGAATGGGCGGCCCACCACTCGAGGGTGTGCCGCCCATCCGTGTCGTACGGGGTTGTGCGGGTCATGCGGGGTGGAAAAAGGTCAAGCCGGGTGGTGCGGGGGGCAAGCGCGGTGGCACGGGGTCAAGCGGGCTCAGGCCCTGTTCCCCGGGCCCGAGCGGAAGCGGTCGCGCACGTCAGTGCGCGCCGCCCTTCGCCTGGAGGCGCTTGTACGAGTTCTCGATCTCGGCCTCGGCCTCGGCGCGGCCGACCCAGTCGGCGCCCTCGACGGACTTGCCGGGCTCCAGGTCCTTGTAGACCTCGAAGAAGTGCTGGATCTCCAGGCGGTCGAACTCCGACACGTGCTGGATGTCGCGCAGGTGCGCCACGCGCGGGTCCGACGCCGGGACGCACAGCAGCTTGTCGTCGCCGCCGGCCTCGTCCGTCATCCGGAACATGCCGATCGCGCGGCACTTGATGACGCAGCCGGGGAAGGTCGGCTCGTCCAGGATGACCAGCGCGTCCAGCGGGTCGCCGTCCTCGCCGAGGGTGTTCTCGACGAAGCCGTAGTCGGCCGGGTAGCTGGTCGAGGTGAAGAGACGACGGTCGAGTCGGATCCGACCGGTCTCGTGGTCCACCTCGTACTTGTTCCGCGAACCCTTGGGGATCTCGATGGTGACGTCGAACTCCACGGCTGGCTCCTCCATGATCAACAAAAACTTGGGGTCGGTAACGCTGCGTCTTTACGGAGGAGGCCCCCGGGCCCCGGCCGGACAGGCCGGACCGGCTGGGGTGCCGTGCTCGTGGCAAGGCGCAGTGGTTAAGTGTCCCCCACGCAGCTGTGTGATCGCGAAAGGGGCTGTTCAGCCGTGCTTGAGCCGAAAGTGTGGCAGCTCACGGCGGGCGCCGCCGCCGTGGGGCTGGCTCTCGCGGCCGGGGCCGTCGCGCTCGCCGGTCCCTGGGATTCCGGTCAGCGCGCGGCCGAGCGCGAGTGGGCGGCCGCCCGCGGCCGTACGGCGCCGGACACCGGCGAGGCGGGCCCTCCGCGAGCGCCCGCGCCCGCGCCGAGCGCCCCCGGCGTGCTCGACGCGGTGGGCGCCCCGGACGCGGCCGCTGCGGACCTCGCGGCCGTCGACTTCGCCGGGGCCCTCGGGCCGCTGCTGGCGGACCCGGCGCTCGGCTCGGCGCGCACGGCGGCCGTCGTGGACGTCGCGACCGGCAAGCGGCTGTACGGCAAGGACGCGAGCCGCCCCATGACCCCCGCCTCCACGGTGAAACTCGCGACGATGACCGCCGCGCTCGCCGCGCTCGGCCCCGGCCACCGCGTCCCCACCACCGTCGTGGCCACTCCCGACGCCAGGACACTGACCCTCGTCGGCGGCGGGGACGCCACCCTCGACAAGAAGCGCCTGGGCGCCCTGGCCGACAGCACGGCCCGCGCGCTGCGCGGACGGCACGTCACCGACGTACGCGTCGGCTACGACACCTCCCTCTACCGGGGACCCGGCCGCCACCCGATCGGCCCCAACGACAACATCGCTCCGGTCAGCGCCCTGATGGTGGACGAGGGCCGCCTCGACGGCTCACGCAGGGGACCCGCGCCGCGCAGCGACGACCCGGCGCGCGACGCGGCCGAGGAGTTCGTACGGCTGCTCCATGACCGCGGTGTCGGCACCAAGGGCGCGCCGGGGCGGCAGAAGCCCGCCAAGGACGCGGCCGTCCTCTGCCGTACGTACTCCGCGCCCCTTTCCGACCTTGTGGAACGCGCTCTGACGGAGAGCGACAACGACATCGCGGAGTCCCTGGCCCGGCAGACCGCCCTCGCCAAGGACAGGCCCGCCAGCTTCACGGGCGCGGGCCAGGCCGTGCAGGGCGTGCTCAAGAAGCTCGGGCTGCCGCTCGGCGGCGCCCGGTTCGCCGACGGCAGCGGCCTCGACCGGCACGACAAGGTCAGCGCCTCGCTGCTGACCGGACTGCTCGCACGTGCCGCCGACCCCGGCCACCCCGAGCTGCGCCCGGTCCTCACCGGACTGCCCGTCGCCGGGTTCAGCGGCACGCTGGAGAGCCGGTACGCCAACGCCGCGCCGGCCGCGGGGCTCGTCCGCGCCAAGACCGGCACGCTCACCGGCGTGAACACCCTCGCGGGAACGGTCGTCGACGCCCGGGGACGGCTGCTGGCCTTCGCCTTCATGGCGGGCTCCACTCCGGAGCCGGACGCCGCGCAGAAGGCCCTGGACCGGCTCTCGGCAGCCCTCGTTCCCCCCGCGTGAGGGAGCGGCCGTGAGATGCGCGCGGGAGCGGTCATGACAAGGGCGCGGAAAAGAACCGGGACACCGACACCTCACCGCACTCCGGGCAGAGCACGTACGGTTGACGCATGACGAGCGTCGGTGGAACACAGATGGTCGACTGGAACCTCGCGGTCGCGACCGCGACCCGCCTCGTACGGCCGGGGCCCGAAGTGAGCCGGGACGAGGCACGCGAGATCGTCGCGGAGCTGCGGCGCCACGCGAAGGCGTCGGAGGAGCATGTCCGCGCCTATACGCGCATGATCCCCGACGGCCACGAGCCGACCGACACCCCGGTCCTGATCGTCGACCGGGCCGGCTGGGTGAAGGCGAACGTCGCGGGCTTCCGTGAATTGCTCAAACCTCTGTTCGAGAAGATGGAGGAGCGCCGCGCGAGCACTCCGGGCGGCGCCGTCCTCGGCGCGGTCGGCGGCAAGGTGACCGGCGTCGAGCTGGGCATGCTCCTGTCGTTCATGGCCTCCCGGGTGCTCGGCCAGTACGAGACCTTCGCGCCCGCGAGCCGTGACCTCCCGGCGGCGGAGAACGGCGGCGGCCGGCTCCTGCTCGTGGCGCCGAACATCGTGCACGTGGAACGCGAACTGGGCGTCGATCCTCACGACTTCAGGCTCTGGGTCGCCCTTCACGAGGAGACCCACCGCACCCAGTTCACCGCCGTGCCGTGGCTGCGGGACCACATCCAGGGCGAGATCCAGGCGTTCCTGACCGAGACGGACATCGACCCGATGACCATTCTCGAACGCCTCAGGGAGGCCGCTCAGTCGCTCACGGGCGGCCGCCCCGAGGGCGAGGAGGCCGAGGACAGTCCCAGCCTGGTCGAACTGGTGCAGACCCCGGCCCAGCGCGAGGTCCTCGCCCGGCTCACCGCGGTCATGTCGCTGCTCGAAGGCCACGCGGACTACGTCATGGACGGCGTCGGACCGCAGGTCGTGCCCTCCGTCGCCGAGATCCGCGAGAAGTTCCAGCAGCGCAGGGCCCAGGGCGCGGGCCGCCTCGACATGGCGCTGCGCAAGCTGCTCGGCCTCGACGCGAAGCTCCGTCAGTACCGCGACGGCGAGCGGTTCGTGCGCGCCGTGGTCGAGCAGGTCGGCATGGACGGCTTCAACCGCGTCTGGACTTCGCCGAACACACTTCCCACCAAGTCGGAGATCGCCAAACCGGCGGACTGGGTCGCGCGGGTGCACCGTAGGGCCGATTCCTGAGTTCACTCCGGCTCATGGCATAACAACGCCACAGCTATCACCCATCCGAGGGACCGTAGCGGAGGGGTAGGCGTGCGATGCTCGGGGAACGGCCCGGTTCTGTCACCATCGACGCACTCTCAGTGACCAACCCTGATGTGACTCCGACCGAGGCACCCCCGAAAACATCACGAAGGGCACCGGATATGGGTCCCCATCCTGCGGTCGCGGCGATACGCCTGGCGGTCCGCCGCGTACTCCACGACATCCTGACCGACCGTTCCGAGACATTCCGCACCGGCGCGGGCGAGCAGCCCCTGGTGCTCGTCGCCTGCTCCGGCGGCGCCGACTCCATGGCACTCGCCTCCGCTCTGGCCTTCGAGGCCCCCAAACTGTCCGTCAGGGCCGGTGCCGTGACCGTTGATCACGGTCTCCAGACCGGCTCCGACCTCCGCGCGGCCGAGGTTGTCACCCGGCTCTGCGCCATGCGGCTCGACCCCGTCGAATCCGTCACCGTGACCGTCGGCCGGGACGGAGGCCCCGAAGCGGCCGCCCGGGACGCCCGTTACGCCGCGCTGGACGCCGCCGCGGAGCGCCACGGCGCAGCGGCTGTCCTGCTCGGCCACACCAGGGACGACCAGGCGGAGACCGTTCTGCTCGGCCTCGCCCGCGGTTCCGGCACCCGTTCGCTGTCCGGCATGGCGGCCGTCTCGGGGGCGGCCGGCAGGTATCGCCGTCCCTTCCTCCAGCTCGACCGGCAGACAGCGCGCAAAGCCTGCCTCGTCCAGGCGATCCCGGTCTGGGACGACCCGCACAACACCGACCCCGCGTACACCCGCTCGCGGCTGCGCCAGGAAGGGCTGCCCGCTCTGGAGAAGGCGCTCGGCAAAGGCGTCGTCGAGGCGCTGGCCCGTACCGCGCAGCTGTCCCGTGACGACGCCGACGCCCTCGACGCCTGGGCGGCCGACGCGGACAGCTTCGTACGGGACGACGCCGGGCAGTTGGAGTGCGCCAAGCTCTACACGCTGCCGCCCGCCGTCCGGCGCCGGGTGCTGCGTACGGCGGCCATCACCGCGGGCGCTCCCGCGGGTTCGCTGTTCGCCCGGCACATCGAGGAGCTGGACCGGCTGATCACGGGCTGGCGGGGGCAGGGAGGCATCAACCTGCCCGGCCGCGTCGAGGCTCGTCGGCAGGGTGGCAGACTGGTCATCCGGCAGGGCTGAATCTCCGGGACACGCCGTCCCGGTGACTGCGGCTGTGTCACCTGGGCCGGACTGCGACCCTGGCGGACAACGAAAGTGATGCGGGTGGACGACAAGGACATGGGCGCCGACCTTCAGTCGGTGCTCATCACCAAGGAAGAGATCGACGCGAAGCTGGCCGAGCTGGCCGCGAAGATCGACGCGCGGTACGCGGGCAAGGACCTGCTTCTCGTCGGGGTGCTCAAGGGTGCGGTGATGGTGATGGCCGACCTGGCGCGCGCTCTGTCCACCCCCGTGACGATGGACTGGATGGCCGTCTCCTCGTACGGGGCGGGCACGCAGTCCTCCGGTGTCGTGCGGATCCTCAAGGACCTGGACACCGACATCAAGGGCAAGGACGTCCTGATCGTCGAGGACATCATCGACTCGGGCCTGACGCTGTCGTGGCTGCTGTCGAACCTCGGCTCGCGCGAGCCGGCCTCGCTGGAGGTCTGCACCCTGCTGCGTAAGCCGGATGCCGCAAAGGTCGCGATCGACGTGGAGTGGATCGGTTTCGACATTCCGAATGAGTTCGTCGTCGGATACGGGCTGGATTACTCGGAGAAGTACCGCAACATGCCTTTTGTCGGCACGCTCGCACCCCACGTGTACGGCGGCTGATCCATACGGGAACCCCCGCACTCCGCCCGCCGTTGGAGCAGGGGAAGACGGTTTTGTCGCCGGTCCCGTGCGGTCGCGGGTGACAATGCTGGGGTACCGTCCGAAGAACACTCTTTTCTCACAGCAGCATTTACCTACGGGCAGGAGGGACGGAGCGACTTCGCTCCGTATGGATGGACGTGAAGCGATACTTCCGTGGGCCGGTCATGTGGATCGTGCTGGCCGTCCTCGCCGTGGTCGTGTTGATGCAGGTCGTCGGCTCGTCGGGCGGCTATAAGACAGTGGACACCGGCCAGGTCGTTCAGGCGATCAATAAGGACCAGGTCAATCAGGCCAAGCTGACCACCGGCGACGAGCAGATCATCAAGGTCGATCTCAAGTCCGGTCAGAAGATCAAGGGCAGCGACAAGATCCAGGCCAGTTACATCGGTAACCAAGGCGTGGACCTGGCCAAGACCCTCCAGACCAAGTTCGACAGCGGCAAGATCGACAAGGGCTACACGGTTTCCCCGTCGAAGCAGAGTCCCTTCGTCTCGATCCTGTTCTCCCTGCTGCCCTTCGTACTGATCGTCGTGGTCTTCCTGTTCCTGATGAATCAGATGCAGGGCGGCGGCTCCCGGGTCATGCAGTTCGGGAAGTCCAAGGCCAAGCTCATCACCAAGGACACCCCGAAGACGACCTTCGCCGATGTGGCGGGGTCCGACGAGGCCGTCGAGGAGCTGGAGGAGATCAAGGAGTTCCTCCAGGAGCCGGCGAAGTTCCAGGCCGTGGGCGCCAAGATCCCGAAGGGCGTGCTGCTGTACGGCCCGCCCGGTACGGGCAAGACGCTGCTCGCCCGCGCTGTAGCGGGTGAGGCCGGAGTGCCGTTCTACTCGATCTCCGGTTCCGACTTCGTCGAGATGTTCGTCGGTGTCGGTGCCTCCCGTGTGCGCGACCTCTTCGAGCAGGCCAAGGCGAACGCCCCGGCGATCGTCTTCGTCGACGAGATCGACGCCGTCGGCCGGCACCGCGGTGCGGGCCTCGGCGGTGGACACGACGAGCGCGAGCAGACGCTGAACCAGCTGCTCGTCGAGATGGACGGCTTCGACGTGAAGGGCGGCGTGATCCTCATCGCCGCCACGAACCGGCCCGACATCCTGGACCCCGCGCTGCTGCGCCCGGGCCGTTTCGACCGGCAGATCGCGGTCGACCGCCCGGACATGCAGGGACGCCTGGAGATCCTGAAGGTCCACCAGAAGGGCAAGCCGGTCGCCCCGGACGTCGATCTGGGCGCGGTTGCCCGTCGTACGCCCGGCTTCACCGGTGCCGATCTGGCGAACGTGCTGAATGAAGCGGCGCTCCTGACGGCGCGCAGCGACAAGAAGCTGGTCGACAACCACTCGCTGGACGAGGCGATCGACCGTGTCGTGGCGGGCCCGCAGAAGCGGACCCGGATCATGTCCGAGAAGGAAAAGAAGATCACCGCGTATCACGAGGGCGGCCACGCCCTGGTCGCCGCGGCGTCTCCGAACTCCGACCCGGTCCACAAGATCACGATCCTGTCCCGCGGCCGGGCCCTGGGTTACACCATGGTCCTGCCCGACGAGGACAAGTACTCGACCACGCGCAACGAGATGCTGGACCAGCTGGCCTACATGATGGGCGGGCGCGCTGCCGAGGAACTGGTCTTCCACGACCCGACCACCGGCGCGGCCAACGACATCGAGAAGGCGTCGGCGACCGCCAGGGCGATGGTCACCCAGTACGGCATGACGGAGCGCCTCGGCGCCATCAAGTTCGGTGGCGACAACACCGAGCCGTTCGTCGGCCGTGAGATGGGACATCAGCGCGACTACTCGGAAGAGGTCGCCGCGCTGGTGGACGAAGAGGTCAAGAAGCTCATCGAGACAGCGCACAACGAGGCCTGGGAGATCCTGGTCGAGAACCGCGACGTTCTCGACAACCTGGTCCTTCAGCTGCTCGAGAAGGAGACGCTGAACAAGGAGCAGATCGCCGAGGTCTTCTCGACGATCGTGAAGCGCCCGGCCCGTCCGGCGTGGACCGGCTCCTCGCGACGCACTCCTTCGACGCGGCCTCCGGTGCTCTCTCCCAAGGAGCTGGCGCTGACCACCAACGGCGCTTCCGGCGCGAACGGCTCGCTGCCGTCCGGGACGAACGGTGAGACGCCGACCGAGGCGATCCCGCCCGAGGACCGTCCGGAGAGCTGACCCCCCGGCCCGACTGGCCCGGAATGGATGCCGCGTTGCCCAGGTTTTAGCCTGTGGGGACGCGGCATTCGTATGCTCGCCCGCGCGCTTGATGAGACCAGCACAGGAACGAGGCACCACATGACGGACCCGGTAACGCTCGACGGCGAAGGCCAGATCGGCGTATTCGACGAGAAGCGGGCCGAGAACGCCGTGCGTGAGCTGCTGATCGCGGTCGGGGAGGACCCGGACCGGGAGGGCCTGCGCGAGACACCGGGCCGGGTGGCACGGGCGTACCGGGAAATATTCGCGGGCCTGTGGCAGACGCCGGAGGACGTCCTGACGACGACCTTCGACCTCGGTCACGACGAGATGGTCCTGGTGAAGGACATCGAGGTGATGAGTTCCTGCGAGCATCACCTCGTCCCCTTCGTCGGGGTCGCCCACGTCGGCTACATCCCGTCCGCCGACGGCAAGATCACCGGACTGTCGAAGCTCGCCCGCCTCGTGGACGTCTACGCCCGCCGCCCGCAGGTGCAGGAGCGGCTGACGACGCAGATCGCGGAAGCGCTGATGAAGATCCTGGATCCGCGCGGGGTGATCGTCGTCATCGAGTGCGAGCACATGTGCATGACGATGCGCGGGGTACGCAAGCCGGGCGCCAAGACGATCACTTCGGCGGTACGCGGCCAGCTCCGCGACCCGGCGACCCGCTCCGAGGCCATGAGCCTGATCATGGCCCGGTGAGTTCCGTACGGTGACGGGCCGGCCCAGTACGAGTAAGCCCGGTGACGCGGCGGCCCGGTTACGCGGCAGGCCGCGAGCCGGGCTTGTCGTCGTCCCGGCCGTCCGGGAGCTTGCAGACCCGTTCCAGGAAGAAGGCCGCGGCGACCACGGCCGCGCCGGCCAGCACCGAGGCCCCCGCGTACACGGCCTGGTCGCGGCGGGCCGGGACATCGAGGAAGCTCAGCAGATAGACGCCCGTACCGCCGTAGATGCCGGAGACCAGGGCCGCGACGAGCGCGCTCGCCTGGCCGAAGACCACCGCGCGGGCCGCCATCAGCGGGTCCACGCCCTTCGCGCCCGGCCGCCGCTCGCGCTGGGCCCGCAGGCGGGTGCGCAGCGAGAGCGCCGTGGCCAGCAGGATCGCGGCGATCACCGCGAGGACGATCGGGGCGGCGAGCGGCACGCTCGGCAGTGAACTCACCGAATCCCAGAGGCGGGCACCGCCCCAGGAGAGCACTCCCGCCACCACGAAGAGGCCGGCCAGGACGCCGATCCGCAACTGCTTCACCTGGAAAGTCCGCCCTTCGCCCCGCTGTAGCCGCCTGTGCCGGTCCGTGACCGCCCCACAGAGCCTAACGACTATTCCGGGAGGCGAAGTTCCAGGTCGGCGCGAGCCGCTACGCCGTCCTGCCCGACCTCGGCGAGCAGCGCGGTGACAGCTCCGTGTCCCGGCACCTGCGCCTCCGGTTCCACGTCGTGCCACGGAACGAGCACGAAGGCCCGCTCGTGCGCGCGGGGATGCGGGAGGGTGAGCTGCGGGTCGTCCGAGACGACATCCGCGTACGCCAGGATGTCCACGTCGATCGTGCGCGGACCCCAGTGCTCGTCGCGGACCCGGTCGAACGCCTCCTCGATGGCCTGACCGCGCTCCAGCAGCGAGCCGGGCGGCAGGGTCGTCTTGATCAGGACCACGGCGTTGAAGTACGTCGGCTGCGAGCCGGGCTCGACACCCCACGGCTCGGTCTCGTAGACGGCGGACACCGCTTTGACCCGAAGGCCCGGAGTGTCCTCCAGGGCGTCGATAGCGCCCTGGAGGGTCTCCAGGCGGTTGCCCAGGTTGGACCCGAGGGCGAGCACCGCGCGCCGGGGATTGGAGAGAGTCACATCCGCCGCGTCCACCTGAGCCACCACGGAGGCGGGGACCGGCTGGACGGTCGGGTCGCTCTGCGCGTTCATCGGGGGCGTACTCATACTCGGCTCCGGGTGATGGTGATGGACACATCGTCGAAAGGCACGGTGATCGGGGCTTCCGGTTTGTGGACGACCACCTCGACCTCCTGGACGCCGTCGTGCTTCAGGCACTGCTGGGCGATGCGCTCGGCCAGCGTCTCGATCAGATCGACCGGCTCGCCCTGGACGACAGCGACGGTCTCCTCCGCCACGATTCCGTAGTGCACCGTCTTCGCCAGGTCGTCGTCGGCCGCGGCGGGGCGGGTGTCGAGGCCGAGCACCAGGTCCACGACGAAGGTCTGGCCGGCTTCCCGCTCCTCCGGGAAGACGCCATGGTGCCCACGGGCCTTGAGGCCGCGCAGCGCGACACGATCCACGCGAATCACTCCTGCTGTCTTCTGGTCGTCGGGGCACCGGACCGCGTACCGCGCACGGACGGCGTGGTGCCCTTCTTCGAATCTACCTGCGGACACCGACAGCGTTCGCTCGCGGGGGCCGTGGGCGGAACGCCGTACTGCTGGACCCCGCCCATACCCCGGAGGGCCCGGACCAACCCAGAACGGTCGGTCGGCCACTCAAGAGGATGGTTCCTCGTCCTCGTCCTCGTCGGTTTCGGCCAGTACCGGCGACCCGTGGTGCGACCAGAGCTTCCAGCCGCCGGAGGCGCGCCGGAAAACGTTGGTGGCGACGACGAGCTGGCCGACCAGTGGCCCCAGCTCTCCGCTCTCCTCGGCGGGGCCGCCGCTGAGGATGTTCTCCGTACAGGTCACCAGCGCGGTGTCGCCGGCGACCGAGACCGCGACGTCGGTCAGGAAGAACTGGATGTACTCGGTGCTCGCCATGATCAGGGCGTATGACCGCAGCACCTCGCCGCGTCCGGTGAGGACGGGCCAGCCGGGGTGGACGCAGGAGACCGCGTCGTCAGGGCCGTCCAGCCAGAGCCCGGAGAGCGTGTCGAGATCGCCTTGCTCCATGGCTTCGTAGAACGTGCTGTTGGCCTGCTCGACCTGTTCGCTGTCCGTACGCGGGGCCTCGCCTCCCTCGCTCACAGGGCGGCGCCCTCGACCGCGCGGGCCACGCGTACGGCGTCGGCCGTCGCCCGTACCTCATGGACGCGGACCGCCCAGGCGCCCTGGATCGCGGCGATCGCGGAGACCGCCGCGGTGGCCGCGTCCCGTTCGCGCGCGGGAGGAGGCGGGGATCCCTCACCGGCCAGTACGTGTCCCAGGAAGCGTTTGCGGGAGGCGGCGATCAGCAGCGGGCGGCCCAGCGCGCGCAGTTGTGCCTGGTGGGCGAGGAGCGCGAGGTCGTGCTCGGCCTGCTTGGCGAAGCCGAGGCCGGGATCGAGGACAAGACACTCGGGACGGATGCCGCCCGCGATCACCGCGTCCATCCGCGCGCGCAGTTCGGCGACGACCTCGGCGACGACATCGCCATAGACGGCGCGACTGGTCATGTCCTGGCTGAAGCCGCGCCAGTGCATGACCACGAACGGCACCCCCGCCGCCGCGACCACCGGCACCATGGCGGGATCGGCCAGTCCGCCGCTGACGTCGTTGACGAGTGAGGCCCCGGCCGCGACGGCCTGCTCGGCGACCGACGCGCGCATCGTGTCCACAGAAACCATGACGCCCTCGGCCGTCAGCTCCCGGACGACCGGCACCACACGCCGCAGCTCCTCGTCCTCCTCGACCCGGGAGGCTCCGGGCCTGGTGGACTCACCGCCGACGTCCACCAGATCCGCGCCCCCGGCGGCGAGGCCGAGACCGTGTTTGACGGCGGCGGTGGTGTCGAACCAGCGGCCGCCGTCGGAGAAGGAGTCGGGTGTCACATTGACGACTCCCATGACCGCGCAGCGGCCCCAGTCAGGCAGCCCCTCGACGGTGCCACGTGCGCACAACGTACTCATATGCCCACCCTAAGGGCTGCCTGTAATCCCCGGTGGGCACACGGCGTTCCCGGCCGGCGCACGACGCCTGCCGGGACGATCCGCCCGGCTCAGGGCTGGGCCACCTTGGAGATGGACTCCAGTTCCACCGCCGTACGCGGGATCGCGTGCGCGTCCGCGTCGATCGACCTGCGCAGCGCCTCGTGCAGCCTGGCCGGCGTCAGGACACCGAGGAAGCGTCCCGCCCCTTCCTCGTCGATGACAGCGATCCAGCCCGCGTCGTGCTGGAGCATCGTGGCGAACGCCTGCTTGAGGGAGGCGCCGACGGGCAGCCACGCCTCCATGCGGCGCGCGTGCTCGCGTACGGAGCCCGTCGCGTTGGTCTGCTCGGTGGAGATCCAGCCGTGCAGATTGTCGTCGGAGTCCAGGACGACGGCCCAGCGCGCGCCCCCCTTCGCGAGCTTCGCGGCGGCCGACTTCAGCGGGTCGTCGAGGTGGACGACGGGCGGCTGTTCGAGGTCGCCCTCCTCGATGGGCGTGACGGAGAGGCGCTTGAGGCCGCGGTCCGCGCCGACGAAGTCGGCGACGTACGGGGTGGCGGGGGCGCCGAGCACCGCGGCCGGCGGGTCGAACTGCTCGATCGTTCCCTGCCCGAAGACGGCGATACGGTCGCCGAGCCTGACGGCTTCCTCGATGTCGTGCGTGACGAAGAGCACGGTCTTGTGGACCGCCGCCTGGAGCCTCAGGAACTCGTTCTGCAGGTGCTCACGTACGACGGGGTCGACCGCGCCGAACGGCTCGTCCATCAGCAGAACGGGCGGATCGGCGGCCAACGCCCGTGCCACGCCCACCCGCTGGCGCTGGCCGCCGGACAACTGCTCGGGGTAGCGGTCGCCGTAGACGGACGGGTCGAGACCGACCAGGTCGAGGAGTTCGGCGGCGCGGGCCCGGCCCTTGGCGCGCTGCCAGCCGAGGAGATGGGGAACCGTCGCCGTGTTCTCCAGCACCGTCTTGTGCGGGAACAGGCCGACCTGCTGGATGACATAGCCGATGCGCCGGCGCAGTTCGACGGGGTCGATGGCGGATATGTCGTCGCCGTCGAGGAATATCTGTCCGCCGGTCGGCTCGATCAGCCGGTTGACCATCTTCATGGTCGTCGTCTTGCCGCAGCCGGAAGGTCCGACGAGCGTGACCAGCTCGCCCTGCGAGACCTCGAAGGAGAGGTCGTCCACAGCGGTCGTGCCGTCCGGGTACCGCTTGGTGACGTGCTCGAATCGGATCATGGTTCCCCATTGTGCGGCTCGTTGTGTGAAGGCCATGTTGCTGGAATGTGGCGGGCTTCCGCGAATGTCCGTGGTCAGGGATAGGGTCGCTCAGGCATAGGTGGGCACACATTCGTTCGGAGAGATGAGGGAGGCGGGGATGGATGAACGCGCAAGGATGCCTGGCGGCGAACGACTGGATCTGCGGGGAATATCTCCGCTCCCGTAGCCAAGACCTGATCGACGCCACGGTCCAGCATGTCTGGATCACAGCGGTCTCGGTCGCCATCGGACTGCTGGTGGCCTTTCCGCTCGCGCTGCTCGCGCGCAGCAGGCCGGCTTTCGCCGGACCCGTCCTCGGTCTGACGACCCTGCTCTACACGATTCCCTCGCTGGCGATGTTCTCGCTGCTGCTGCCCTTCTTCGGGCTCTCCGCGGGCCTGGTGATCACCGGGTTGGTGCTCTATTCACTGACCATTCTCGTGCGGAACATCATCGCCGGTCTCGATTCGGTACCGGAAGAGGCACGAGAAGCGGCACGCGGAATGGGCTACGGGCCCGCCCGGTTGCTCTGGGAGGTCGAGCTGCCGCTCGCGCTTCCCACCCTCATGGCGGGCCTGCGCATTGCGACGGTCTCGACGGTCGCCCTGACGACGATCGGCTCGATCGTGGGACGCGGCGGTCTCGGCAATCTCATCGCCGACGCGCTGCAGAGTTTCTTCAAGGCACAGGTGCTGACCGCGTCCGTGCTGTGTGTCCTGCTGGCGATTGTGGCCGATCTGCTGCTCCTCGGAGTGCAGCGGCTGCTGACCCCGTGGACACGCGTCCGTACGGCGAAGGCGGTGAGCTGATCATGGGCGTTGTGGGCGAAGCCTTCACCTGGCTCACCACCGGCTCCAACTGGCAAGGGGAGAACGGGGTGTGGAACCGCCTCGGGGAGCATGTCCTCGTCAGCAGCGTCGCGCTCCTGATCGCCTGCGCCATAGCCCTGCCGATCGCCCTGTATCTGGGGCACATCGGCAAGGGCGGCGCGCTCGCGATCAATATCTCCAACGTGGGCAGGGCCGTTCCGGTCTTCGCCGTCCTCGCGCTGTTCATGGTCTCGCCCCTGCGGAACTCGGGCTCGGTGCCGACCGTCATCGCGCTGGTGCTCTTCGCCGTACCGCCCCTGCTGACCAACGCGTACGTCGGGATGCGGGGAGTGGACAGCGCGGTCGTGGAGGCCGCCAGGGGAATGGGCATGTCGGGCCGGCAGGTCTTCGTGCGGGTCGAACTGCCCCTCGCCTACTCGATGATCATGACCGGCCTCAGGTCCGCGGCGGTGCAGGTGGTGGCCACCGCCACCATCGCGGCCATGGTGGGCCAGGGCGGTCTCGGCCGGATCATCACCGCCGGGTTCAACACGTACAACACCCCGCAGGTGGTCGCCGGCGCGCTCCTCGTCGCGCTGCTCGCGCTGCTCGTCGAGGGCGCACTGGTGGCGCTGAACCGGCTGATCGACCCGGCTGCCGCCCCGGCGGCGGCCTCCGGTGGGACCGGCCCTCGCAGGACCGGCGGCGGCCTGGTGAAGACGGAGACCGTCACGACCGCGCTCACCGGGCCCGCGCTCACCAAGACCGCTTCCGGTACCGCCCCCACAGACACCACCCCCCGCAAAACCGTGTGAACGACCTCAGATCTTTGGCCTCTTTGGATGGTGAACGTTATGAGCAGGACCTCGCGCATCGCGGGTGTGGTACTCGGCGTGGTGGCTCTGGGCGGCTCGCTCGCCGCGTGCGGCGGAGACAGCCTGGAGAAGGACAAGGGCGGCTCCGACGCGGCCGCCGGCTCGTCCGCGGGCTCCGGCAAGAAGGGCGCGCTCGTCGTGGGCGCCGCGGCCTTCACCGAGTCCAAGGTGCTCGCCGAGCTGTATTCCCAGGTTCTGAGCGAAGCCGGATACATCACGTCGGTGACCACGGTGGAGAACCGCGAACTGTACGAACCCTCCCTGGAAAAGGGCGAGATCGACGTCGTTCCCGAATACGCGGCCACGATCACGGAATTCCTCAACGCCAAGGTGAACGGCGCCGACGCGGCGCTCAAGAAGCCGCTCGCGAGCAGTGACGTCGACGCCACGGTCACCGAGCTGAAGAAGCTCGCGGAGCCGCGCGGACTCAAGGTGCTTCCGGCCGGCAAGGCGGTCGACCAGAATGCCTTCGCGGTCACCAAGGCATTCGCCCGGAAGAACGGCCTCAAGTCCCTTTCCGACCTGGGCAAGTCGAAGCTCAAGGTGAAGCTCGCCGCGGGCGACGAATGCACCGTACGGCCGTTCTGCGCGCCCGGTCTGAAGAAGACGTACGGCATCGACGTGACGGGCATCGACCCCAAGGGCGTCGGTACCCCGCAGGCCAAGCAGGCGGTGAAGGACGGCGTGGATCAGCTGGTTCTGTCGACCACCACCGACGGCACGCTCGACAGCTTCGGCCTCGTCGTTCTCGATGACGACAAGAAGCTGCAGAACGCGGACAACCTGCTGCCGGTCGTCAATGCCAAGGACGCCGGTTCGCAGGACATAGCCGATGCCCTCGGCAAGCTCGGCGAGACACTGACGACGGACGATCTCGCGGCGCTCAACCTCAAGGTGGACGCCGAGCGCGCCAAGCCGGCCGACGCGGCGAAGGAGTACCTGAAGTCCAAGGGCCTGATCAAGTAGGCAAGCGGGAGTGGCCGGGCGGGTGGCGGTGGCGTAAGCGCCGGTGGTCGGCACGGAGTTATGTCGCGGAATGGCAGGGGAATCGGCAACGGGCCGGGAAAGATTGTTGTTCCGGCCCCCCATTCCGACTCTTCGCGCGGTAAATTTCGCGCTATGCCCCGTGGACGCCACCGTCATTCCCCGCCCCTCCACAAACTGCTGCCCCCGATGGCGGTCGCCGGAGGCGCGGTTGTCTGCGCCGCGGGAGCCTGGCTCTTCGCCGATCCTGCGCCGCTGCGCTCGCTGGTGCTCGCCACCGCGGCCGTGGCGGTCACCGGCGCCTTCTTCATGCGCCGCTGGGACCGGGACGCGGGCCACCGCGTCGCCGATCTGACACGCGGTCGGGAAAGCGACCAGTGGCGGACCGAGGAGCGGGTGGCGGAGCTGGAGGCCGAGGCCGAGGAATCCCGCGAATTGCGCGCCAAGCTGGAGGCCAAACTGCGCGCCAAGCGCGTCGAATTGGCCGGACTGCGCGGTGAGCACGCGGCGCTGCTGCGCCGTTACGCCACCGCGGAGACCGAGCGGGCGAGCGCGCTGGAAGGCCGCCGCCGGCTCGCCATCGAAGCGTCCTCCGGCACGGCGGGGCGCCGTACGCCGACGGACTCCGCGTACCTGCTCGCGGCGCGCGCCCTGGACGACCTGATGCGCAACTTCGCGATCCAGCAGGTGCGCAGGACCGTGGAGGCGGCGCGCGAACGCGACCTCAACGAGCGTTCCGTGGAGGCCGAGGAGCCGAAGGGCAGGCACGCGGTGTCCGCCGGGGGAGCCCAGCACAACCGCCCGTCGTCCTCGCTCCCTGCCACCCGGGTTCAGGCCGCGTCCGCGATCGTGCCGTACGCCGCGCAGGGCCGCCAGACGCGCCGGCCCGGCACCGGCTTCGACTTCTTCGGTACCCAGTCGGGTCCGCAGGCCGGACGGTCCGGCCAGCAGACGGGCCAGCAGGCGGGCCAGCAGGCGCCGAGGGCCGCCGACCGTCCGGCCGCCGACCAGGACGACGAACCCGCGCCGGCCGCCGAACTGGCCCGCGCCGAGCGCGAAGACCTCGCGGACGTCGTCGGCGAGGAAGCGCTCGCGGCGCAGCGCGCGACCGAGGGCCGCGAGGCCGGTCAGGTCATCGACCTGACCGCGCACGACGAGACGGAGCCGGCGGGAACGCCCGGCCTGCGCAGCGCGATCGGGTCGTAGCGCTGCTCCGCGGGAGGGACGCGGACGCATGTTCCCTGTACCCCGGCGGTGGACTCCGCCGGGGCCCGACCGCGTTCGACGACCCGGATCCGTGAAGACGCCCGGCGGAGAGAGCGGGCGGGTGCCGTGCCGGGTGCCGAGGTCGCGTGGTGGGCGGCAGGGGCGCGGGGGCTGACCACGGATGACGGCCGTCCGGCGGGACGGCCCCTCTCACTCCTGCCGTGCGAGCAGCGCCGTGTAGGCGCCTTCCGCCACCCGGCCGGCGGCTGTGCCTTCCGGCGCATGGGCGAGGAAGGTGTCCGTGGTCCCCGAGTGCAGTATGCGGCCTTCGGTGAGAACGGTGACGTGATCGGCTTCCTCGGCCAAGTCGGCGACGTCATGGGTCGACATGAGTACGCTCACCTCCCCCATGAGCTGGTGGATGAGGTCCCGGAACACGCGGCGCTGGTGGGGGTCCATCCCGGCGGTCGGCTCGTCGAGCAGCAGGACCCGGGCGTCGTGCACCAGGGCGGCGGCCACTCCGACACGGCGTAACTGGCCGCCCGACAGGTTGGTCGTATTGCTGTCGCTCTTGTCGGTCAATTCCACCTGGGCCAGTGCGCGACGTGCCTTGCGCCAGGCGTCGGCGCGGCTCATACCCTTCAGCCAGCCGACGTAGGCGACGTACTCGCGTGCGGTCAGCCCCGGCATCGGGACGATGTCCTGCGGCATCCAGGCGACGGCCCTGCGGAAGGACTTCGACGTGCTGGGGACGTCGCCGAAGGAGATCCTTCCGCTGTCGGGGCGCACGACCGACGCCGCGAGTTTGAGGAGGGTCGACTTGCCGGCGCCGTTCGGGCCCAGCAGGATCGTGAGGCCGGGCGGGAGCCGGTAGCTGAAGTCGCCCAATACGGCCTTCTTGCGCCGCCCGTAGGAGTAGGAGCAGGAGAACAGTTCGAGAGTCATCGGGAGTTCCTTGCGATGCGGATCTGAACTGCGAGTCCGGCGCCGAACATCAGCGCGGCGGCGGCCGCGGCGTGCGGCGCGCCGAGCGGTTCAGGGATGATGGTCCAGGGATAGGCATCGTTGCCGGGGCGGAAGCCGCAGAGACAGACCACCAGTACCCATGCCATCGGCAGGAGCGTGCCGGGCTGCCCGAGCAAGACGCGTGCGATCAGCATCAGGCCGGTCAGAAAAACGACGTTGCGCCCTGCCGCCATGATGGCCGGGTCACCGAGGATCGCGCCGATGAGCGCGCTCGTCAGTACCGCCGATCCGGCGACACCCACCACGAGTCCGCCATCCAGGTATGTGACGGCACGTACGCCCGTACTCTCGGCGGAGAACAATCGGGAGTCCAGGCACATCGCCAGAGCGGCCACCAGCGGAATCGGGATGAAGAGCGTGAGGACCACCTGGGTAGCCCCTCCGGTCAACGAGGGAAGAACCACGGAATTGTCCTGAAACACCATCAGGAGCAGGACGAATGCCCCGAAGGCGGCCGTCAGGACCGGATGAGCCCTACGCGCCTTGAACCACCACATCATGAGCTCTGCCGGCATCCGGCGGCGATGTTCCGGCGGTACCAGTCCCCTTGCTCGGCAGGCCCGGCGGCCAGAATCCGACGCACCGCGCCGCGCACCTCGGCCTCTCTCCGGAACGGTTCGTCCCTCATCTTCATGTGCGCGTTGTAGGTGGCCTCTTCGCCCGTCACCGTCGCCGCCCACAGCATCACCGAGTTTCCGCGAAACGGATCCACCCGCAGGCAAGGGAACTGAACCGAGGCCCTGGTGAGCTCATATCGCAGATCTCCTCTGCGTACCGCGTCGGTGAGACCGACCCGCCAGGTGTCCTGCGACGAGGGCGGGGGGTAACGGCCATCGCCCAAACGATCGATGATCACCCTGGGGCTGCCCGGGAATCCGGCGGACCGCAGATCGTCCAGGACTGAGGCCGCTTCCTTCCGGACAGCCGTGGCACGGGCCGGGCTGGCTTGCGGCAGACACACCTTCGGCGACTCGCCGGCGCAATTCATGGGCGCCTGCCCGAGCAGGACAGGCGGGTTCGGTCCCCAGGACTTCACCTCCTGGTAAGCCAGGGCGGGACAGCCGACCATCACCGCGAGGGCCAGCGCGGCGCGGACCACCTTGGGCCGCAGCGGTACCCACAGCAGAGCGATCCCGGCCGCGATCCCCCCGGCGAACAGCAGATGAGGAACGAAGGAGCCGTAGGTGGCCAGTTCGCCGAACATGAGAGACGTGGGGTACTGACCGGAGACGTGCCGGACCCAGAAGGCGTCAGTGGACCAGGAGAAGGCGACGAGGACCCAGATCACAGCCGCCACGACGGGGGCGGCGACCGTACGTGGCACAAGGAGCCCGACGGCGAAGCCGACCACCGCGTGCGCCACGCAGAGAATCATGGCCATGGCCAGGGGCGCCGTACTCGCCGGTGTCGGGACGGCGCGCGCACTGCCGAGCGCGATGGCGACGGGCAGAAGCAGCAGGATCCATCCGCAGAACACCACGGGGGCGACGCCGTTCCACGCCACCCGGTAACGGGAACGGACGGGAGCCATGGCCCAGACGCCCGCGGCCTTGAGCCGACCGCTTTCCCATACGGCCAGGGCGGCTGTGAGTGCGTACGCGGCCGCATACAGGGTGCCCAGAGCGGATGAAACGATGCTCGGCGAGTAGCCGAACGATTGACTCCCGACTCCGCTGCCGTAGTAGTAGAGAAGTGACAGGGCTACAGCGACAGGAGCCGCCCATTTCGCGCTGCTGACACGCAGGCCCGTTCTTACACGCACAAGCATCTCTCCAGGCGGTGACATCGAAAAGGGGTGCGATCGAATAGGAACGCACCCCTCCGCTTCACTCGATCGGGTGCTGTCAATCGGCCTGTGTGGTGTCCTGTGCCACCACACGGACGTTCAGCAGACCGCCGTCAGTGTCCTGCAAGCGGAAGTAGTAATTGTCGCTGGGGAGCCCGGTCCATTCACCGGCGCTTACGGAGTCCTTCCCCTTGAAGCAGGCGGTGAAGGTCTTGGTTCCGTGATTGTTGTCGGGGGAGGCGAAGTTGTCCTCCCAGACCGCGACCTTTGTCCACTTGCCGGAGGCGTACTCCTGCGTGCAGCCCTTGAAGCGGACCTCCGTGTAGCTTTCGTCGTCCCAGCGACGCGACTCGAAGCCGGTCGCGGCGCTGTTGATGCTGCTCTGCCAGTTCGCATAGGCGGTGGGCGCCAGGATGATGATCAGCGCAGAAGAAATTCCTGCGGCGGCCGCGAGATGACGCTTTGCATACATTCGAGTCTCCCCCTGGGACTGCTGTGTGCATCGGCATGATCACTGAGCGCAACAAGTCTATTTGCCCAACGCTTGCCCGTCAATGGGTTTATCCGGAGGGTGAATGTTCGGTCGAATGTCGAACTTTCATTCACGCCTGAAATGGCGCGAGAGGTGAGCGTCGGCTTTTATTGCTGACGTCGAATTGCAAGAATGATTTCGGACAATGAATTGCCCTGGGCGATGCTTCTCGGCCATTGAGGTTGTGTCAGGCTGATGTGGAGTCCGGTTCGCCGACCACGGCGCTCTCGGGCAGCAGGGGTGAGCAGCCGGGCTTCAGCGCCCCTCTGGCCCGCTCGACCCTGCGGACCACCGAAGCGACCACCGCGTCGGTACCCGCCGGATTCGCGCCGAGGAGCCGTTCCCCTGCCGGAGCCGTCTCAACGGCCTCCGCCTCGACACCCCGGCGCTCTCACGCCGCCGCGCGGCGACTCCGCCGCGCGGCTACTTGTCGATGTCACCGACGACGAAGAACAGCGAGCCCAGGATCGCGACCATGTCAGCGACCTGAGTCCCCGGCAGCAGTTCGGTCAGCGCCTGGATGTTGTTGAAGGACGCCGAGCGCAGCTTCAGCCGGTACGGCGTCTTCTCGCCCTTCGACACCAGGTAGTAACCGTTGACGCCGAGAGGGTTCTCGGTCCAGGCGTACGTGTGACCCTCGGGCGCCTTCAGTACCTTCGGCAGCCGCTGGTTGATCGGCCCGGGCGCCAGCTCCGCGATCCGGTCCAGGCACGCGTCCGCCAGCGCCAGTGCGTTGTGGGTCTGCTCCAGCAGGCATTCGAACCGTGCCAGACAGTCGCCGTCCTCACGCGTGACGACGTTCAGGGTGTCCTGGAGTTCGCCGTACGCGAGGTACGGCTCGTCGCGGCGCAGGTCGAAGTCCACGCCGGACGCGCGGGCGATCGGCCCCGAGACCCCGTACGCGTGGACCGCCTCCCGCGACAGCACGCCGACCCCGCGCGTGCGGGCGCGGAAGATCTCGTTGCCGAGGACGAGACCGTCGTACACGTCCATCCGCGAACGGACCTCGGAGACCGCGTGCCTGACCCGGCCGAGCCACCCGGCGGGCAGGTCCTCCTTCAGACCGCCGACCCGGTTGAACATGAAGTGCATCCGGCCGCCGGAGATCTCCTCCATCACGTTCTGGATCTGCTCGCGCTCCCGGAAGGCGTGGAACACCGGGGTGATCCCGCCGAGTTCGAGCGGATAGGAGCCGAGGAACATGAGGTGGTTGAGCACCCGGTTCAGCTCGGCGAGCAGCGTCCTCGTCCAGACGGCGCGGGCCGGCACCTCCATGCCGAGCATCCGCTCGACGGCCATCACGACACCCAGCTCGTTGGAGAACGCCGACAGCCAGTCGTGGCGGTTGGCGAGCATCACGATCTGCCGGTAGTCGCGCGCTTCGAACAGCTTCTCCGCGCCCCGGTGCATATAACCGATGACCGGCTCGGCGTGCTGGATCACCTCGCCGTCCAGGACGAGGCGGAGCCGGAGCACACCATGCGTGGAGGGGTGCTGGGGCCCGATGTTGAGCACCATGTCGGTGCTCTCCGCCGCGCCGCCGATGCCGACCGTCGTACGGGTGGTCCCGGTGCTCTCGGTGGTCTCCGTCATGGGCGACAGTCTCTCAGAGGGCCGCGGGGCCGCTCGGCGCGGTGTCACGGCCTTCCGTGTCACGGCTTTCCCCGTGATGGCCTTCCCCGCCATGGCCGGCGGCGTTCGGCGCGATGCCGATGCCGTCCGGCGCGATACCCACGGGCTGCGCCAGCCAGCCGAAGTCCCCGAGTCCGCCCCGTGCCGTCAGCTCCGCCGCCTCACCGGCGCCCGACAGCGCCCGTACGTACCCGGCGGGATCGGTCGCGGCGAGCGACAGCGGCGGGCGGTCCCCGTTCACGCCCAGCCGGTGCAGCGCCTCGCGCTGGGTGGTCAGTTCCGCCCCGGGCAGGGCGCAGGCGTCCAGCGCCACATGGGCCGTGAGGTCGCAGCTGCCGTCCGGCACCGGACGCACCTCCCGGCCTTCCCGGAAGCCGGTCAGCGTGCCGAACGGCGGCCTGGCGTCCCGTACATGCGCGTAGTCGGCGGCGACCGCGAGCCCCCGGTCCAGCGTGGCGACCGCCGCGGCCCACGCTTCGTCGCGCGGCCTGCCGATCTCCGCGCGGGTGCCGGGGCCCGCCGAGGGCCACCAGCGTTCGAGCCATGCGGCGTCCTCGCCCGCGACGGGCGGGCCCTGCTCCTCCGTACCGTCGGCCCGGACGAGCACGTACCGTACGACGCCGTCCTGACCGGTCTCCGCCACGTCAACGGGAACGTTGTCCAGCCACTCGTTCGCGAAGAGGAGTCCGCGGACTCCGGACGGCGGCTCGGCGAGCCATGCGACGCGCGGATCGAGACCCGGAGGGCGCGGAGCGCGCTCGACGGCGTACGGGAGCACCCGCAGCCCGGCGGGGACCGCCGCCAGCACGCCGGTCACCAGCTCACCACGTCCCGCGCCCATGTCGACGAAGGCCACCTCGTCCGTGTCCAGCGCCCGCGCCGTCGAGGCGAGCAGCCGGGCGACAGCGGCCGCGAAGAGCGGCGAGGCGTGCACGGAGGTACGGAAGTGCCCGGCGGGACCGGCGCCTCCGGGCCGCACATAGAAGCCCCCGGGCCCGTACAGCGCGGCTTCCGCAGCCGTACGCCAGCGCGGCGCGGCAGCGCCGGAGCCCCCTGCCCGCAGCATGTCCGCCTTACACGTCTCATCCGTCACGGAGCCAAGTCTCCACCTTGGGGAGTACGTTCCCGCCGACCGGATCGACCCTCGGGTTGACCCTTCGGCCTTTTTCGCCTCCCTACGCTGGGCTACGTGCAACGCCTCTACGAGTTCCTCCGCAGACACCCCATGGGCGTCGACAGCTTCTGGGCCGTCGTCCTCTTCGGGGCTTCGTCGCCGTGGGCGGCAGAGGCGTACACGGGCACGGCTCCGCGCCTGGCAACGGTGCTGATCGCGCTGCTGTTCGGCCTGGCCGTCGCGTTGCGCCGGCGCGCGCCGGACAGGATGCTGCTGCTGGTCATCGCGCTGGGCGTCGCCCAGCTCGTGCTGAACATCGACGTCAATCCGTCGGACTTCGCGATGCTGGTGGTCATCTACACCGTCGCCGCCCAGGGCACCCCGCGCTGGGCCTCCATGCTCGCGCTGATCGGCGGCCTGTTCTCGGCCCCGATCGCGCAGCTGCGCTGGCCGGCCGAGAACGGGAGCGTCGCCGCCCGGATCTTCTTCACCGCTGTGCTGAGCGTGCCGTTCGTCCTCGCCTGGGTGCTCGGCGATTCCATGCGGACCAGGCGCGCCTACTTCGACCAGTTGGAGGAGCGCGCCACCCGGCTGGAGAAGGAGCGCGAGGCCCAGGCCAAGGTCGCGGTCGCGGCGGAGCGCGCCAGGATCGCCCGCGAGCTGCATGACGTCGTCGCGCACAACGTCTCGGTGATGGTCGTGCAGGCCGACGGCGCCGCTTACGTCCTGGACGCGGCGCCCGAACAGGCGAAACAGGCCCTGGAGACCATTTCTGGCACAGGCCGCCAGGCACTCGCCGAGATGCGGCGACTGCTCGGCGTGCTGCGGACGGGCGACGTGCGGGAGAGCGGCGAGTACGTACCGCAGCCCGACGTCCGGCAGATCGAGGACCTGGTCGAACAGGTACGGCTCACGGGCACCGCCGTGGACTTCAAGATCGAGGGCACTCCCCGGCCCCTGCCCAGCGGCCTGGAGCTGACCGCGTACCGGATCGTGCAGGAAGCGCTCACCAACAGCCGCAAGCACGGCGGCCCCGACGTCGTCGCCAGCGTGCGCCTGGTCTATTTCGACGACGGGCTCGGGCTGCTCGTCGAGGACGACGGCAGGGGCGCCACCCGCGAGATGTACGAGGACGGCGGCGCGGACGGGCACGGCCACGGCCTGATCGGCATGCGGGAGCGGGTCGGGATGGTCGGCGGCACACTGGACGCCGGCCCGCGCTCGGGCGGCGGCTTCCGCATCAGCGCGCTGCTCCCGCTCAAGGCGACGCCCTAGCGTCACCACCTCAACAGGAGGAACTACCAGATGCCGATCCGGGTCATGCTCGTGGACGACCAGGTGCTGCTCAGAACCGGCTTCCGCATGGTGCTCGCCGCACAGCCCGACATGGAGGTCGTCGCGGAGGCGGGAGACGGCGCCGAGGCGATCGCGGTGCTGCGTTCCACCGCGGCGGACGTCGTCCTGATGGACGTACGCATGCCCCGCCTCGACGGTGTCGAGGCGACGCGCCGCATCTGCGCGGAGCCCGGCGCCCCGAAGGTCCTCATCCTCACCACCTTCGACCTGGACGAGTACGCCTTCACCGGGCTGAAGGCCGGGGCCAGCGGCTTCATGCTGAAGGACGTACCGCCGAGCGAACTGCTGAGTGCGATCCGCTCCGTGCACAGCGGCGACGCGGTCGTGGCGCCGTCCACCACCCGGCGCCTCCTGGACCGCTTCGGCCCCCTGCTGCCGAGCGCGGCACAGCCGGAGCACAAGGAGGTGGAGCTGCTGACGGGCCGCGAGCGCGAGGTGATGCTGCTCGTGGCGCAGGGCCTGTCGAACGGCGAGATCGCCGCGCTGCTCGTGCTCTCGGAGGCCACGGTGAAGACGCACGTGGGCCGCATCCTCACCAAACTGGGCCTGCGGGACCGCGTACAGGTGGTGGTCCTCGCGTACGAGACGGGCCTGGTACGAGCGGGCGGCGGCGGGACGCGCTGACGGCGGCGGTCCGACACCGGCGGCGGCACGCGCCGGTGTCGGACGACACGGCCCGCCCGGCGCGCGCGGACCGCAGGCCGGCCGCCGCCCGGCCCCTCGGCCGCAGCCGGACACGGCTCAGCCGGAGGTGGCCCGCCCCTCCTCCTCGACCACCCTGCGCACGAACTCGCCGACCGCCTCCCGCACGTCCTCGGCCGTCCAGTCCAACCCCTCGTCCGCGACGGTCACTTCCGTCAGTGAGACGCCCGGCGGTCCCGAGGCGGACGGGCGCCAGCGGCGGAACAGGGTCACCTTCGTCTCCTCCGCCTGCCGGACCGACGCCTCGTTCAGCACCTCGGGGGAGTACGGAAGCCACACCTGGAACTGGTGCGTGTGCGGTGGCTGCGGATGGACGCGGAACCACGGCAGCGCTGAGGCCGCGAACCCCTTGGCGAGCGCTTCGGCCACCACGCGCGCGTGCGTCACGTACGACGGCAGCCGCGGCAGCTCACGATCCAGGCCGACGAGCGCGGACAGCGCGGCCGGGTACTGCTGGAACAGCTGTCCTCCGTACCGATGGCGCCACGTCACCGCCTCCCCGATCAGCTCCTCCGAGCCCACGAGCAGCGCGCCGGAATGCCCGCCGAGCGACTTGTAGAACGACACGTACACGCTGTCGGCGAGCCCCGCGATCTCCGGCAGGGGGCGTCCGAAGCGCTCGGTGCACTCCCACAGGCGCGCGCCGTCGAAATGCACCACCGCGTCCCGCTCGCGCGCCGCGCGCACCACCGCGACCAGTTCGTCCCACGTGGGCAGTACGAACCCGGCGTCCCGCAGCGGCAGTTCCAGCATCAGCGTGCCGAAGGGCTCGGCGAAGTCCTGGATCTCCCCGGCGGTCGGCAGCCGGGGCTCACTGGTCGGATGGACGGTACGCAGCCCGCTGAGCGCCGACAGCGCGCCGCGCTCATGGACCTCGGGATGGGCGAGCGGGTGCAGCGCCACCGTGGGATTACCGGTACGGCCGGCCCAGCAGCGCAGCGCGACCTGCTGCGCCATCGTGCCCGTCGGGAAGTACGCGGCCGCCGGGAAGCCGAGCAGCGCGGCCACCCGCCGCTCCAGCCCGGCGACGACCCCGTCACCGTACGTGTCGGGCGCCTCGTCCAGGTCGCAGACCGAGGCCGCGTCCGCCGCGAGGGCGGCGAGCCGCTCACTCATCGGCGCCTCCCTGCCCCGTGCCAGTGACCGCAGGGAGCCGCGCCAGGCGGCCCGCGTGCGCCGCTGCTCGTCCGCTTCCCGCGTGGTCCCGTCCGGCGCGCTCGCCTCGCCGGACACGTCGCCGGATGCCTCGCCAGGTCCGTCGCCCGGCCGCTCACTCGTCTCTCGCATGCAGCGATCATCGCTCAGGCCCCGCCCGGCCACCCACAGGGTTCGCGTAGCTGTGGACAACCCCGGGGATGTGGACAACCAGGAGCCCGGCAGCACCCCTGGCGTAGCATGGCCAGAAATCGTCCGGTACCCCTCGCGGACTGGAACGGAAGGTCTCACCGCGTGAATTCAGCAGCACGAAACGAACCTCTCGATCCCCGCGATCGCCCCGCCAGGCTCACGGTCGGCGTCGTCGGCGCGGGGCGGGTGGGACCGGCGCTGGCGGCGTGCCTTCAGCTCGCCGGGCATCAACCCGTCGCCGTGTCCGGCGTTTCCGACGCCTCCGTACGGAGGGCGGGCGTCCTGCTGCCCGACGTTCCGCTGGTCACCCCCGCCGAGGTTCTGGCCCGTGCCGAGCTGGTGCTGCTGACGGTCCCCGACGACGCGCTGCCCGCGCTGGTCGAAGGGCTCGCGGAGACCGGAGCCGTCCGGCCGGGACAGCTCATCGTCCACACCTCGGGGCGCTACGGCACGAAGGTCCTCGACCCCGCGCTGCGGGCCGGAGCC
The DNA here is from genome assembly GCF_044751305.1 of Streptomyces sp. NPDC088725. Classification (NCBI taxonomy): domain Bacteria; kingdom Bacillati; phylum Actinomycetota; class Actinomycetes; order Kitasatosporales; family Streptomycetaceae; genus Streptomyces; species Streptomyces sp. NPDC088725. Next base: position 43,883 of record NZ_JBIVLO010000008.1, on the reverse strand, counting down.
CTGCCGCTCGCCCTGCACCCCGCCATGACCTTCACCGGCACCTCCGTGGACATCCAGCGGCTGGCCGGCTGCTCCTTCGGGGTCACGGCGCCCGAGGAACTGCGGCTGGCGGCCGAAGCGCTGGTCATCGAGATGGGCGGTGAGCCCGAGTGGATCGCCGAGGAGGCCCGTCCGCTCTACCACGCGGCCCTGGCGCTGGGCGCGAACCACCTGGTGACCCTGGTGGCCCAGTCGCTCGACCTGCTGCGTACGGCCGGCGTCGAGGCGCCCGACCGGATGCTCGGCCCGCTGCTGGGCGCCGCCCTCGACAACGCCCTGCGCTCGGGCGACGCCGCGCTCACCGGACCCGTGGCGCGTGGTGACGCGGGCACGGTCGCCGCGCACGTCGCCGAGCTGCGCGCGCACGCGCCGGGCGCCGTCGCCGGATACCTCGCGATGGCCCGTACGACCGCGGACCGCGCGCTGGCCCACGGCCTGCTCAAGCCGGAGCTGGCGGAAGACCTGCTCGATGTCCTGGCGGACGGCGGCCGGCTCGGTGACGCCCGTGGTGACGCGCAGGACGGAGGTGCCCGATGAGCGCTCCCGCGAGTTCCCCCGCGAGCCCGTCGGCAACCGTGCGCGGCCTCTTCGAACTCGCGCCCACCCGCGCCGATCTCGACCGCCTCCTGGCCGCACACACGGCCCGCGCCCCGCACCCGGACGGCGCCCGGTCCCCGGACGGCGCCCCGCGCGCGGCTCGCGGCGACGCCCCCACGGAGCGCGGCCGCATCGCCGTCGTCATGACCATGGGCGCCCTCCACGACGGCCACGCCGGCCTGGTGCGGGCCGCCCGCGCGCAGGTGGGACCGGCCGGTTTCGTCGTGGTCACCGTCTTCGTGAACCCGCTTCAGTTCGGCGCGGGCGAAGACCTGGACCGCTACCCCCGCACCCTCGACGCCGACCTCGTGACCGCGCGCGAGGCGGGCGCGGACGCCGTCTTCGCACCGTCCGCCGACGAGGTCTACCCCGGCGGCGCGCCCCAGGTCAGGATCACCGCAGGGCCCATGGGCGAGCGGCTGGAAGGCGCCTCGCGGCCTGGACATTTCGACGGAATGCTCACCGTCGTCGCCAAGCTGCTGCACCTCACCCGGCCCGATGTGGCCTTCTTCGGCCGCAAGGACGCGCAGCAACTGGCGCTGATACGCCGGATGGTCCGTGATCTGAACTTCCCGGTCGAGATCGTCGGGGTACCCACCGTCCGCGAGGACGACGGCCTCGCGCTGTCCAGCCGCAACCGCTACCTCTCCGCCGCCGACCGCCGTACCGCGCTCCTGATCTCCCGCGCGCTGTTCGCGGCCCGCGACCGCCTCGGCGCCCAGCACGCGCTGCGCGCCCGCGCCGACGAGTCGGGCCGCGCGCCCGCCGAGCGGGCCGCCGGGCTCACCGCCCTCGGCGAGTCGCGGCTCGCGGCCGACGCGCATGCCGTGGCCCAGGCGGCCGGGCAGGCGCGGCCCTGTGGAGCCGACGCCGTACGCGCCGCCGCGCGCGCGGTCCTCGACCAGGCCGGCCGGTCCGTGCCGCCGCTGGTCCTCGACTACCTCGCGCTCGTCGACCCCGCCGACTTCACGGAGGTCCCTGACGGCCACACCGGTGAGGCGATCCTCGCCGTGGCGGGCAAAGTCGGCACGACCCGGCTGATCGACAACATCTCCCTGACCTTCGGAGCCCCCAAGTGACCGCTGCGTCCTCCGCGTCCTCGCGGGGATCCACACCCGACCCGCGGGGATCCACACCCGACCCGCAGGGGTCCGCTCCCGGGTCGCGAGGGTTCGCCCCCGACTCGCCGGGAGCCACTCCCGAACCCTTCACCGGCACAAGGCTGAGCCCTCCCGCCGGCACCCGGCTGAGGGCCCCCGCGCCCGGCTGGTCGGTGGAGGCCGACGTCGTCGTGATCGGCTCGGGCGTCGCCGGTCTCACCGCGGCCCTGCGCTGCACCGCCGCCGGTCTCCGTACGGTGGTCGTCACCAAGGCGCGCCTGGACGACGGCTCCACCCGCTGGGCGCAGGGCGGTATCGCCGCCGCGCTCGGCGAGGGCGACACCCCCGAGCAGCACCTCGACGACACGCTGGTCGCGGGGGCCGGACTGTGCGACGGGGAGGCGGTACGCACGCTCGTCACCGAGGGCCCCGCCGCCGTACGCCGGCTGATCGCCACGGGCGCGCACTTCGACACCACACCGGCCGGTGACCTGCAGCTCACCCGCGAGGGCGGCCACCACCGCCGCCGTATCGCACACGCGGGCGGGGACGCGACCGGCGCCGAGGTCTCCCGCGCGCTGGTGACGGCCGTACGCGCCGCCGCTCTCGACACGGTCGAGAACGCCCTGGCGCTCGACCTGCTGCTGGACGAGCACGGCCGTACGTCGGGCGTCACGCTCCACGTCATGGGCGAGGGCCAGCACGACGGCGTCGGCGCGGTCCTCGCGCCCGCCGTGATCCTCGCGACCGGCGGCATGGGCCAGGTCTTCTCCGCGACGACCAACCCGGCGGTCTCCACGGGCGACGGCGTGGCCCTCGCGCTGCGGGCGGGCGCCGAGGTCTCCGACCTGGAGTTCGTCCAGTTCCATCCGACCGTGCTGTTCCTCGGCGCGGGCTCGGAGGGCCAGCAGCCGCTGGTCTCCGAGGCCGTACGGGGCGAGGGCGCGCATCTGGTCGACGCGGACGGCGTCCGCTTCATGCTCGACCAGCACGAACTGGCTGAGCTGGCGCCGCGTGACATCGTCGCCAAGGCGATCATGCGCCGGATGCGCGAACAGGGCGCGGAGAACATGTTCCTGGACGCCAGGCACTTCGGCGCCCGGATGTGGGAGACCCGCTTCCCCACCATCCTGGCGGCCTGCCGCGCCCACGGCATCGACCCCGTGACGGAACCGATCCCGGTGGCCCCTGCCGCCCACTACGCCTCGGGCGGCGTGCGCACGGACCTGCGCGGCCGTACGACGGTACCCGGCCTGTACGCGTGCGGTGAGGTGGCCTGCACGGGCGTCCACGGCGCGAACCGGCTGGCGTCGAACTCCCTGCTGGAGGGCCTGGTCTTCGCTGAACGGATCGCGGAGGACGTGGCCGCCCGGCCGCGCACCGCCCCGGAAGCGCCGCGCCACCACGACGCCGGGGAGCACGCGGCGGCCACGGCCACCGACGCCGCCCCTCTCCCGCTGACAGCGCACGACGCCCGCGTCCGTATCCAGCGCATCATGTCCGAGGGCGCCGGCGTGCTCCGCTCCGCCCGCAGCCTCCATACCGCCGCCGAAGCGCTGGAGGCCGTCCATCTCGACGCCGTCCGGGCCGAGTCCGACGGGCACGGCAAGGCCGGCGCACCCGGCGTCGACGCCTGGGAGACGTCGAACCTGCTGTGCGTCGCGCGTGTGCTCGTCGCCGCCGCCCTGGAGCGCGAGGAGACCCGGGGCTCCCACTGGCGCGAGGACCACCCCGACCGCGACGACACCGACTGGCGCCGGCACCTGGTCGTGCGCCTCCTGCCCGACCGCAGCCTCGCCCTCCGGCGCACCGGAACGGCTGCCTTCCCGCCCGTAGACCCCGACGCCCCCTGGGAGCCGTAACCGTGAGTACGCCCGAAGACAGTCAGCGTCCCGTACCCGTGGACGTACCGCTGATACAGATCGGTGTCCCCACGGCGGCCGCCGGGGGCTGCGGTGACGGCTGTGGCTGCGGCGGTGAGGACGAGTACGACCTCGACGGGATCGAGTGCGGGCTCGACCCCGCGCTCGCGCAGCTCCTCGCCGACGCCGGGCTCGACCCCGTCCAGGTCGAGGACATCGCGCACGTCGCCATCGAGGAGGACCTCGACCACGGCGTGGACGTGACGACAGCCGCGACCGTCCCCGAAGACGCCGTCGCCACCGGTGACTTCACCGCGCGCGAGGGCGGCACGGTCGCCGGACTGCGCGTCGTGGAGGCCGTCCTGTCCGTCGTCTGCACCGACGAGTTCGCCGTGGAGCGGCACGTCGAGGACGGCGACCGCGTCGAGGCCGGGCAGAAGCTGCTCAGCGTCACCGCCCTCACCCGTGACCTGCTCACGGCCGAGCGCAGCGCGCTCAATCTGCTGTGCCGTCTCTCCGGCATCGCGACGGCCACCCGCGCCTGGGCCGACCTGCTCGAAGGCACCAAGGCCAAGGTCCGCGACACCCGCAAGACCACGCCGGGGCTGCGCGCGCTGGAGAAGTACGCGGTGCGCTGCGGCGGCGGTGTCAACCACCGGATGTCGCTCTCGGACGCCGCGCTCGTCAAGGACAACCACGTCGTGGCGGCCGGCGGTGTCGCCGAGGCGTTCAAGGCCGTACGCGCGCGGTTCCCCGACGTACCGATCGAGGTGGAGGCCGACACCCTGGACCAGGTGCGTGAAGTCCTCGACGCCGGCGCCGACTTGATCCTGCTGGACAACTTCACCCCGGCCGCGACCGCGGAGGCCGTCGCCCTCGTCGCGGGCCGCGCGGTCCTGGAGTCCTCGGGCCGCCTCACGCTCTCCAACGCCCGCGCCTACGCCGAGACGGGCGTCGACTACCTCGCGGTCGGCGCGCTCACGCACTCCTCACCGATCCTGGACGTCGGCCTCGACCTCCGCGAGGCCGACGACGTCTCCGAGGCCGGCGAAGCGCTTGAGGACGGCGAAGAGGCGGCGGAGGGCTGATGCTGCTCACGATCGACGTCGGCAACACCCATACCGTCCTTGGCCTGTTCGACGGCGAGGAGATCGTCGAGCACTGGCGCATCTCCACCGACGCCCGGCGCACGGCGGACGAACTCGCCGTACTCCTCCAGGGTTTGATGGGCATGCACCCGCTGCTCGGCGAGGAACTGGGCGACGGCATCTCGGGTATCGCGATCTGCTCGACCGTCCCCTCCGTCCTGCACGAGCTGCGCGAGGTGACCCGCCGCTACTACGGCGACGTGCCCGCCGTCCTCGTGGAGCCCGGCATCAAGACGGGCGTGCCGATCCTGATGGACAACCCCAAGGAGGTCGGCGCCGACCGCATCATCAACGCGGTGGCGGCCGTCGACCTCTACGGCGGTCCCGCGATCGTCGTGGACTTCGGTACGGCGACGACGTTCGACGCGGTCAGCGCGCGCGGCGAGTACGCGGGCGGTGTCATCGCGCCGGGCATCGAGATCTCCGTGGAGGCGCTGGGCATCAAGGGCGCCCAGCTCCGCAAGATCGAACTGGCCAGGCCGCGCAGCGTGATCGGCAAGAACACCGTCGAGGCCATGCAGTCGGGCATCGTGTACGGCTTCGCCGGCCAGGTCGACGGTGTGGTGCGGCGCATGGCGCGCGAGCTGGTCGACGATCCGGAAGAGGTGACGGTGATCGCGACCGGCGGCCTCGCCCCGATGGTCCTCGGCGAGGCCTCCGTGATCGATGAGCACGAGCCCTGGCTGACCCTGATCGGCCTGCGCCTGGTGTACGAGCGGAACGTCGCCCGGATGTGACGCACCGCGGCGCCCTCGCCGGCGCCGCGGTACGCGGTGCCCGCGTGCGGTTGCCCGTACGGACTGAGGCCGCACACGGACCGCGTACGGGTTCCGCACGGACGACAAGGTCCCGGACCGTACTCGGAAGGCGCACAAGGAGCCACGTCACAAGGGACCCGCGTACGGAACACGGTGCCGGGCCGCGCCCAAGAGTGACCGTTAAGCGGGTTTTGTCCACTTGGCACGTAAAGTCACCGCATGCCCACGCCATACGGATCCCGCGGCGGCATGGCGTTCGGTGCTGACGAGCTGCGTGTGCTCCGACGCGCCCTCGCTGTCGCCCTCCAGCCCGCCCCGCTGCCCGACGAGGACATCCAGGACTGCCTGCGCCTCGCCGAGTCCGTCGACGAGGCGATCGAGGAAGCGGGGCGGCTGCGCGCGTTCCTCGTCGCCGACCTCGCCAGATACCGCGCCGCGCTCCCCGGCTCCCTCACCGGCTATCTGGAACTGCTCCAGGACGCCCTGGCCGCCGGATACCAGCCGCAGCCCGACGATCTCGCGGCGCTGCGGGCCCTGCGCGGCAACCCGCTCGCCGCTGTGCTCCTCGACCGCTGCCTGTGCCTGGCCGAGCAGGCCGTACGCGCCCGCCTCGCCAAACGGGCGACGGCCGTCGCGTACGCGGACGCGATCGCGGCTCCCGGGCCCCGTACGCGGCTGCACGCCCTCCCTGGCGGGCGCGTCGCCGACGAGCCGAAGACGCCCAGGGAGCCCCGCGAGCCCGCGGCCCCGCCGCGTCCGGCCCCCGGCGGCCCGAAGGAGCGTCCGATGCCCAAGCCGTCCGAGGTCTTTCCGCCGCGCCGCCGCCCCGCGGCCCCGCCGGAGAAGCTGGCGGCCGGGTAGTTAGGCTGGGCGGTATGGACTATGTATCCGCGCTTGTGCCTCCTGTGGTGATGGCCGCCTTCTTCATCTTCCTGGTCCGGACGATCGTCAAAAGCCAGGGTGGCCCGAACAAGGCCAAGGAGGACGCGGCCGTGGACGCCGCGATCGCCCGCGCGGAAGCCGCCGCCCAGCAGCAGGGCCGCGCGCCGGACACGTCCAGCGCCTGAACCGGGTCCCCCCGACTCGTGCGGGGGATCGATAAAACGGACGTACGACGACACGGACGTACGACTGGAATCCAGTCGTACGTCCTTTTTGTTCCGTAAATAACCGGCTATTCAGACATCTCCTACTAAGGTGGCGCTGTGCCCCGTCAATTGGGAGACCTTGAAGACGCCGTCATGACAAGGGTCTGGGAATGGAACCGGCCGGTCACCGTGAGGGAAGTACTCGAAGACCTTCAGCGGGAACGCTCCATCGCCTACACCACCGTCATGACCGTAATGGACAATCTCCATCAGAAGGGCTGGGTGCGCAGGGAAGTCGAGGGCCGCGCGTATAGATATACGGCGGTCTCCACCCGTGCCGCCTACGCGGCCGCGCTGATGAACGAGGCGTGGTCGAAGAGTGACAACGCGGCAGCGGCGCTTGTCGCCTTCTTCGGCATGATGTCGCCCGAGCAGCGCCAGTCACTGGAGGATGCCTTCAGTATGGTGCGCGGCGATCGGCCGGAAGTCGCACCGGAAGAGGCGGGTTCTTCGCCGGTCGAAGACATGAGCGAAGAGGCGGTCGAAGAGGCGTCCGAAGTGACTCGCGAAGAGCCGGCGCAAGAGAGGGCCGAGGGCGCCGACAGCGGCCCGGACGCCGGGCGATAGCGTCCAGTCATGCCGTCAGCGCTTCCGCTTCCCAATGCCGCAGCTAATGCCCTCACCGTCCGGCGGGCCAGGACCAGGGATGTACCGGCTGTCCGCCGACTCGTCGGCCCTTACGTGAGTGAAGGCATCCTGCTCGACAAAGCGCCGGTGACTCTTTACGAGGACATCCAGGAGTTCTGGGTGGCAGAACGCGACGAGGACGCTAGTGTCATCGGTTGCGGCGCCCTCCATGTCATGTGGGAAGACCTCGCCGAAGTGCGCACTCTCGCCGTGGACCCCGCGGTCAGGGGGATGGGCGTGGGGCATCAACTCCTGGACAAGCTGTTGGAGACGGCGCGCTGGCTCGGAGTGCGGCGGGTATTCTGCCTGACCTTCGAAGTCGACTTCTTCTCCAAGCGCGGCTTCCGGGAGATCGGTGAGACACCGGTCGGCCGAGATGTCTACAGGGAGCTGCTGCGTTCCTATGACGAGGGTGTCGCCGAGTTCCTTGGTCTCGAACGAGTGAAGCCGAACACCTTGGGCAACAGTCGGATGCTTCTGCACCTGTGATCGCCGGAAGTCACCAGAACTTCGTCAAGGCGTAGGAACCCTATGTCCGAATCGCGCACGTTTCCCGTGTTCTTGAGCGTCTGAACCTCTGCCGGGGGTTTGTGTTTTCCTGAGAAAAGCGGTTTCCTTTCCGCGTACTGCATTTTTCGATGAAAGGAAATCCGGTGGCACAGAAGGTTCAGGTCCTTCTTGTCGATGACCTCGACGGCGGCGAGGCGGACGAGACCGTGACGTTCGCACTTGATGGCAAGACCTACGAGATCGACCTCACGACGGCCAATGCGGACAAGCTCCGGGGTCTGCTCGATCCGTACACCAAGAGTGGCCGGCGTACCGGTGGCCGCGCGGCGGGTGGCCGCGGCAAGGGCCGTGTCGCTGCCGGCGGTAACAAGGACACCGCGGAAATCCGCAAGTGGGCGAAGGAGAACGGCTACAGCGTCAACGACCGCGGCCGTGTTCCCGCCGACATCCGCGAAGCCTACGAGAAGGCCAACGGCTGAGTATTCGTACGCAGCGTATTTCCACGCAGCAACCGGATCCGGCGGCGGCAGGCCGCCGCGTCCACGAGCCGTACGAGATCGGGGGCACCCCCACCGCTGCCCCCGTTGCCGACGCCGGACCCCAGGGGTGCGAGGGCCGGTGACGTCGGCTCGACCTCGTGACCCGGCTCGGGGGGCCGCAGCCGTACGGGCGGTCCCCTGCGCGGCGCGAGGCGTTCCCGGTGTCGTGGGGCCGGCGCCCGTCCGCCGGTGCCGCGCGCGATCGCGCCCCACTGAAGCCGGTCGAGCAGCCCGGCCGGGCAGCCCCGGCAGCTCGTCGGCGCTTCCCGCAGCGGCCGGTGGCCACACACGCACGCTCGCGCGCCAGTCGGCGCCCCGGCCCGTGTCTTTTCCCGCGCTCCTTCCCGCGCCCGGCCCGTGAGGCCGCCCGCCGGAAGCCCTCCCTGCCCTCTGCGCGTCCCCCCAGACGGCTCCAGCACGCTGAGGCCGAGCCCGGCCGGCGGTTGTACGGGCCGGTCCCTCCACCGAACGCCGCACGTCGCTCCCCGGGAACTCCCGAGCGACGCCGGCGGTTACACACCGTGGAAAACTCCTTGCGGAGAGTGTCGGCCTGAGTGGCGTACGGGCGCATGCGGGGACACGCGCGTGTTCGCCCGTAGCTGAGGGAATCGGGGTGCCCGGCATGGACTGTCAGTCTTTACGGGTAAGACATTCCTAGTGGGGAGGGGCGAAACGCAGTCCTGGGCGTCTCACGTTCGCCATCGGCGTACTGCCGGTGAGGGTATGTGGCTGGCCAAGGGGAACATCGTCTCGCACCATCAGGTTGGAGCAGGTGTCGGCTGTTCGGGAGGAAGTTTCCGCTTCGGAGCGGGGGTGATCCGGTCGGATGTCGGCAGTTGGAATGAGCGGTCCCCGCTTGCGGGACTAAGCTGCGGAAGGACAGGGAGGGGACCGACCCCTTTACTGCCTGACCGCTCTGAGGAGCGATTAACGATGTTCGAGAGGTTCACCGACCGCGCGCGGCGGGTTGTCGTCCTGGCTCAGGAAGAAGCCCGGATGCTCAACCACAACTACATCGGCACCGAGCACATCCTCCTGGGCCTTATCCACGAGGGTGAGGGTGTCGCCGCTAAGGCCCTGGAGAGCCTCGGGATTTCGCTCGAGGCGGTCCGCCAGCAGGTGGAGGAGATCATCGGGCAGGGCCAGCAGGCCCCGTCGGGTCACATCCCCTTCACTCCTCGTGCCAAGAAGGTCCTGGAGCTGTCGCTCCGCGAGGCCCTTCAGCTGGGCCACAACTACATCGGTACGGAGCACATCCTGCTCGGCCTGATCCGCGAGGGCGAGGGCGTCGCCGCCCAGGTCCTCGTGAAGCTGGGCGCCGATCTCAACCGGGTGCGGCAGCAGGTCATCCAGCTGCTCTCCGGCTACCAGGGCAAGGAGGCCGCCACAGCGGGCGGTCCTGCCGAGGGCACGCCCTCCACGTCCCTGGTCCTCGACCAGTTCGGCCGGAATCTCACCCAGGCCGCTCGTGAGTCCAAGCTCGACCCGGTCATCGGGCGCGAGAAGGAGATCGAGCGGGTCATGCAGGTGCTGTCCCGCCGTACGAAGAACAACCCGGTCCTCATCGGCGAGCCCGGCGTCGGCAAGACGGCGGTCGTCGAGGGCCTGGCGCAGGCCATCGTCAAGGGCGAGGTGCCCGAGACCCTCAAGGACAAGCACCTCTACACCCTGGACCTCGGCGCGCTGGTCGCCGGATCCCGCTACCGCGGTGACTTCGAGGAGCGCCTGAAGAAGGTTCTCAAGGAGATCCGCACCCGCGGCGACATCATCCTGTTCATCGACGAGCTCCACACCCTGGTGGGTGCGGGTGCCGCCGAGGGCGCGATCGACGCCGCGAGCATCCTGAAGCCGATGCTGGCCCGCGGTGAGCTCCAGACCATCGGTGCGACGACGCTGGACGAGTACCGCAAGCACCTGGAGAAGGACGCGGCCCTCGAGCGCCGCTTCCAGCCCATCCAGGTCGCGGAGCCGTCGCTGCCGCACACGATCGAGATCCTGAAGGGTCTGCGCGACCGTTACGAGGCCCACCACCGCGTGTCCATCACGGACTCCGCGCTGGTCGCCGCCGCGACGCTCGCCGACCGCTACATCTCGGACCGCTTCCTGCCGGACAAGGCGATCGACCTGATCGACGAGGCCGGTTCCCGGATGCGCATCCGCCGGATGACCGCGCCGCCGGACCTCCGCGAGTTCGACGAGAAGATCGCGGGCGTCCGTCGCGACAAGGAGTCGGCGATCGACTCCCAGGACTTCGAGAAGGCAGCGTCTCTCCGCGACAAGGAGAAGCAGCTGCTGGCCGCGAAGACCAAGCGCGAGAAGGAGTGGAAGGCCGGCGACATGGACGTCGTCGCCGAGGTGGACGAGGAGCTGATCGCCGAGGTCCTGGCGACGGCCACGGGCATCCCGGTCTTCAAGCTGACCGAGGAAGAGTCCTCGCGGCTGCTCCGTATGGAGGACGAGCTGCACAAGCGCGTCATCGGCCAGAAGGACGCCATCAAGGCGCTCTCGCAGGCCATCCGCCGTACGCGAGCCGGTCTGAAGGACCCGAAGCGCCCCGGTGGCTCGTTCATCTTCGCCGGCCCGTCCGGCGTCGGTAAGACCGAGCTGTCCAAGACGCTCGCCGAGTTCCTCTTCGGCGACGAGGACGCGCTGATCTCCCTCGACATGTCGGAGTTCAGCGAGAAGCACACGGTTTCCCGGCTCTTCGGTTCTCCCCCCGGTTACGTGGGATACGAAGAGGGCGGCCAGCTCACCGAGAAGGTCCGCAGGAAGCCGTTCTCCGTCGTCCTCTTCGACGAGGTCGAGAAGGCCCACCCCGATATCTTCAATTCCCTGCTCCAGATCCTGGAGGACGGTCGCCTGACCGACTCCCAGGGCCGGGTCGTGGACTTCAAGAACACGGTCATCATCATGACGACCAACCTCGGGACCCGGGACATCTCCAAGGGGTTCAACCTGGGCTTCGCCGCCCAGGGCGACACCAAGTCGAACTACGAGCGGATGAAGAACAAGGTCAACGAAGAGCTGAAGCAGCACTTCCGGCCCGAGTTCCTCAACCGTGTCGACGACACGGTGGTCTTCCACCAGCTCACCGAGGAAGACATCATCCAGATCGTCGACCTCATGGTCGGCAAGGTGGACGAGCGGCTGAAGGACCGGGACATGGGCCTCGAGCTCAGCCCGAACGCCAAGTCGCTCCTCGCCAAGAAGGGTTACGACCCGGTCCTGGGCGCCCGGCCGCTGCGCCGGACGATCCAGCGCGAGATCGAGGACGTGCTCTCCGAGAAGATCCTCTTCGGTGAGCTGCGCGCCGGTCACATCGTGGTCGTGGACACGGACGGCGAGGGTGAAGCGAAGAAGTTCACCTTCCGAGGCGAGGAGAAGTCCGCACTGCCGGACGCCCCGCCGATCGAGCAGGCAGCGGGCGGCGGCCCGAACCTGACAAAGGAAGCATGACGAACGCCGGGCGCTGAGCCCGAGCGAACGTTGAAGGGGCTGCCCCGGACCGGTCACGGTCTGGGGCAGCCCCTTTTGCTGCGGGTGGGTTATGCCCGGAGGGTCAGGCGGTCGCCGAAGGGAGGGAAAGCCGGGGCGACGTGCTCCCTGCCGTGATGGTCTTCTGAGGGATTCAGCGTCACCTGTTTGATTTGTGGTGCCCGATGGGCAGGATGCGAATCCGGGGCCAGTTCCTGTCGTGAGCCGATGCTCGGAGCGAGCGGGCGCGGGGAGGGACAAATCCCCGGTGTGGAAAGGCCGATGGGTTGATCGCCGTGCACGTTGAGATGGCTCGACGTCGAGCCGCCGGGCGGCAGCCGCAATGGGACGGACTGCGTGAGCAAGCAAGATCGGGGGCAGTCGGCCGAGCGGGTTTCCGACTGTCGCCGCATCCGCCTGAGTGAGGTATGCCGCGTCAATTCGGAGGTATCCGAGCGGGACTTCTGTGAATGCGGTGACTCGAAATCCGGTCGGAGTGCTGACGGCCCGTCATGCGCCTGCCCCTCCTGAGGGAAGCGAGCCCGACCGTGCGTCAACTGGTTGTGTACGCATGGATCGCTGACCGCGCGTACCGCTATGCGTAAGGAAGCGCGTCGCCGTCGACGCAGATGAGTTCGGTAATGCCCCTCGTTGCCTGTGCATCGGGTGTGCACGATTCCGGAACGCTGCGGAAGTACGTAAGGTCTCGGCGAGGCGGTTTTCCGCCTGTACCGTGCGACGAGTCGGCAGTTGTGCGTGAATTCGGCCCGTCACATGGTCACCGGCGCGGTCGTCGACCACCACGGAATCCACACGTGTCGGCAACGGCCGGCACACGCATGCAGGGTCTTGCGCCGTTAATCGCCGTCGGCCCGCGCGTCTCCCTGTGCGAGCTGCGCGGGCAATGTCTCAATGCCAACGGGGCGGTTCCGTAACGCTGTTGGCTGTGCGCGCTGTATATCCGTTCCCGGAGAGACCTGCCCACCTGTTCGCGCATCGCGGGGCTCCGGTGTGAACGTGTCCGGTCCCGCGCGCCCCGAGAGCCCGTCATTCCGCCGCCAGTTGTGGTGCAGGGCCGGTCGGCGGCAGGGCCGGGACCTTCGTCCCGAAACGGACGGCACTGCGACCCGGCGGCCGTGACAAGGCGCACAGCCGCTTTCGCGTCTACTACGCGCAATAGTCGCGGCGCGTCGAGAGCCCGTAGGGCTTCCGGCGGAGCTGGCCCGGGACCTTCGGCCCCCTCGTGACGGGTGTTCGGAGCCGTATCGGCCCACCTGCGCTCGTGCGGCCCGTATCGCTTCCGGTCGAGCCTCGGGCGGGCCGGTTAAGACGGGCGTCAAGAGGCTGATTGCCGTAGCGCCACCTACGACACGCTGTCGTAGGTGGGCGTTTTGGGTAGAGATGGGAGTTTGCGTTACCAAGGGGAGGCCAGCCCGGAGCGTGTCTGCCGGGTCCCCGAACACGCGGAGGTTCTGCCGTATGTCGCAGCCCACTCAGCCCCGTCAGTCCCGTCGCTCCGTCCTGCGTTCCCGGGCCGCCATCCTGGCCGCAGGGGTCGGAGTGTCCGTCGCGGCCGGGACCGGGGCCGCGTTCGCCGCGACCGGGTCCGACGCCAGTGCTCACCTCGGTGAAGCCGCGAGTTCGTCTACGGTCGTCGCCGTACAGAAGCAGGCCTCCGCGCAGAGCGAGGCCGCTCAGAAGCACGCCGCGGCGGTCAAGGCGCAGCACGCGAAGCTCGTTCAGCAGGAGAAGGACAGAAAGGTTCAGCTGGTCGCGGAGCAGATCAAGGCGAAGAAGACCGCTGCCAAGAAGGCCGCCTCCTGGATCCCGCCCGTCGACCACTACAAGCTGAGCGCACCCTTCGGCCGCGGCGGCACCATGTGGTCGCACAAGCACTCGGGCCAGGACTTCGCCGTGCCGATCGGTACGGCTGTCCACGCCGCCCACGGAGGCACCGTCGTGAAGGCGGGCCCCAATGGCGCCGGTGACGGCCCCGCGTACGGCAACGCCGTCGTGATCCGGCACGCGAACAACACGTACTCGCAGTACGCGCACCTCTCGAAGGTCGAGGTGCATGTGGGGCAGCACGTGAACACGGACCAGTTCATCGCTCTCTCGGGCAATACCGGGAACAGCAGTGGTCCGCACCTGCACTTCGAGATCCGCACGACCCCGAACTACGGCTCCGCCGTGAACCCGGTGCACTACATGCGCGCCGAGGGCGTCAAGCTCTGACCCGGCCGGCGTCGTGCGCGTGACTGACGCCGTGCCCGTCGCGGGCGCCGTGACTCCGGCCGGCGCCGTGCCCGTGGCCGGCGCCGTGAGCGCCGTTCACGGCGCGACCCGGTGAGCCTGGCTCATCAGATCAATGGAGACCTCCAGGATGGCTGTCCGCTTCTCCTCGGGGTCTCCTTCCACGTCCCGGAGCGCGAACATCCCCGCGTGCATGGAGAAGAGCGCCGTCATGCAGCGCACCCGGTTCGTCATGGACGCGCCCTCGACCTCCAGCAGGTCGAGCATCTCCATCATCCGCTCCTTGAAGGTCTCCCCGATGCTCAGGTCGCGGACCGTCCCCTGGTTCTCCTGCATGAACCGGAACAGCGGGCTGGCGTCCTTCAGCGCCTCGCTGTAGCGGCGCAGGATCTCCTGCTTGACCTCCAGGGTGTGCGGCTGTGTCCTGCCCCAGGTGATCAGCTCGTCCAGCGGGCGGCCCATCTCCTGGAAGAGGCTGATCAGGATGTCTTCCTTCGTCTTGAAGTGGTAGTACAAAGCGGCCTTCGTCACATCCAGCCGCTCGGCGATCTCCCGCAGCGAGGTCTTCTCGTATCCGTGTTCCGCGAAGAGTTCCATGGCCACGTCCTGAATGCGCTGGCGCGTGTCTCCACGCCGCCCGTGCTGAGTGCTGCTCATGGTCTCTCCTGAATGCGGTAACTTACTTGACGCCCGACAAGTGAAGGTTTAACTTCCCACAGTGTAGTGAACTTGCCGGGCGGCAAGTAAGTGCCAGGGGAGCGGTGGGGAAGATGAGTTCAACCGACAAACAGCCGAAGAGCGGCCGAACAGAAGACAAACAGACCGCTGGGGGGCGGGCGCCCGAGGCGCCTGAGCTGTCCACGGACAAGGCAGTGAAGGCGGCGAAGGCGGAGAAGCAGCCGCGCAGCGTCCGGGTGGTGCTGCTCGCGCTGATGATCGCGATGCTGCTCGCCATGCTGGACAACATGATCATCGGTACCGCCATGCCGACCATCGTCGGCGAACTGGGCGGACTGGAACATCTGTCCTGGGTGGTCACCGCGTACACCCTGGCCACCGCGGCCTCCACCCCGATCTGGGGCAAGCTCGGTGACCTGTACGGGCGCAAGGGCGTCTTCCTCGCCGCGATCGTGATCTTCCTGATCGGATCCGTGCTGAGCGGTATGGCCCAGGACATGGGCCAGCTCATCGGCTTCCGGGCCATTCAGGGTCTCGGCGCCGGTGGTCTGATGGTCGGCGTCATGGCGATCATCGGTGACCTCATCCCGCCCCGCGAGCGCGGTAAGTACCAGGGCATGATGGCCGGCGTCATGGCACTCGCCATGATCGGCGGACCGCTGGTCGGCGGCACCATCACCGACCACCTCGGCTGGCGCTGGAGCTTCTACATCAACCTGCCGCTCGGTGCGGTGGCGCTGATCATGATCACCACGGTGCTGCACCTGCCGCGCAAGGACCGGTCGAAGGCCAAGGTCGACTACCTCGGCGCCGCGCTGCTGACCGTCGGCATCACCTCGATCGTGCTGGTCACGACCTGGGGCGGTACGGAGTACGCGTGGTCCTCCGCGCGGATCCTGGAACTCATCGCGCTCGGTGTCGTCTCGCTCGCCGGATTCATCTTCGTGCAGACGAAGGCGGCCGAGCCGATCATGCCGCTGCACATATTCCGCAACCGCAACTTCACCCTGATGTCGGTGATCGGTTTCGTCACCGGCTTCGTGATGTTCGGCGCGACCCTCTTCCTGCCGCTGTTCCAGCAGGCCGTGCAGGGCGCCTCCGCCACCAACTCCGGTCTGCTGCTCCTGCCGATGCTGCTGGCGATGATGGCCATCTCGCTCGTCGCGGGCCGTGTCACCACGAGCACCGGCAAGTACAAGATCTTCCCGATCATGGGCAGCGTGCTGATGGTCGTCGGTCTGTACCTGCTGTCCACGATGGACACCGGCACCTCGCGCTTCACTTCCGGTCTCTACATGGCGGTGCTCGGCGCCGGCATGGGCTTCCTGATGCAGATCACCATGCTCGTCGCGCAGAACAGCGTCGAGATGAAGGACATGGGCGTCGCGTCCTCGTCCACGACCCTGTTCCGTACGCTCGGCAGCTCGTTCGGTGT
This sequence comes from Streptomyces sp. NPDC088725, assembly GCF_044751305.1. Lineage (NCBI taxonomy): Bacteria > Bacillati > Actinomycetota > Actinomycetes > Kitasatosporales > Streptomycetaceae > Streptomyces > Streptomyces sp. NPDC088725. The sequence continues at coordinate 27,715 of NZ_JBIVLO010000008.1, read as the reverse complement.
CGCCATCATGGGCGCGCTGTTCAACAACCGGGTGCAGGACGAGATGGCCGCGAGCGCGGCGCGCAACGGCGGCGGCAGTGCCTCGCTGGCGTCGGCGCAGCTCGACGCCAAGAGCCTGGCGAAGCTGCCCGAGATGGTGCGCGAGGCGTACCAGCACGCGGTGGCGGCGGGTACGCACGTCTCCTTCCTGCTGGGTGCCGCGATCGCCGTAGTGGCCCTGGCCGGTGCCCTGTTCGTCAAGGAGATCCCGCTGCGCGGCGGTGCGCCGAAGCCTTCGGACGATGCCGCTCCGACGGCCGACCAGAAGGTTGCGCAGTCCGCCTGATTTTCTCGTACAGCCTTCGACGGCCCTCGGTGCGTATGCGCACCGAGGGCCGTCGTGCGTACGGTGATGAGGGCGCCGCGCTCAAGGCGGACACCGCGCTCGGGGAAGAGCCGGCGCCTGGGAAAGAGCCCATGCACGGGGGAGAGTCCACGCTCGGGGGAGAGTTCACGCTCGGGGGAGAGTCCACGCTCGGGAGAGACCGCGAGGAGCACTCCATGATCACGGGACTTGCCATCTCCACCGTCTGGGTCCTTGACCAGGACCGGGCCAAGGCCTTCTACACCGAGAAGCTGGGCCTTGAGGTCCGGGCGGACATGACCCTGGGCGAGGCGGGGATGCGCTGGGTGACGGTCGGCGCCGCGAGCCAGCCCGATGTGATGCTGACCCTCATGGTGCCCGGCGCCCCCACGATGGACGAGGAATCCGCCGCGGCCGTCAGGATGCTCCTCGCCAAGGGAGTCGTCGGCGCCGGAGCCCTGACCACCGACGACATCCACCGGGACTACGAGACGTTCACGGCGCGCGGGGTCGAGTTCATCCAGGCGCCCGTGGAGCACCCGTACGGCACGGAATCGATTCTGCGGGACGACTCGGGCAACTGGTTCTCCTTCACCCAGGTGAGCGGCGGCGGGCGGGCCTCCTGACCCGCGCGCCGCGCGGGCCTCAGCCCATGCCGCTGATGCTGTCCGGCTCGATGACGAAGAGCACGCGCACCTGCTCCCGGCCGCCGTACCAGGGATACGGCGTCCCCAGGTACCGCTGGGCGAGCTTCTCGATGTGGTCGACCGCGCCCTCGGTGGTGACCTCGACGACCCGTCCGCGCACCTGGAAGTAGCGCGAGGGATTGGCCGGGGACGAGACGGTGAGCGCGACACGCGGGTCCCGCCCGATGTTCCGGGTCTTCACATGGCTCTGCACGCTGTTGATCAGAACGTGCTCGCCGTCGGTGTCGACCCACGTCTGCGTGAGCTGGGGCGAACCGTCGGGCATGGACGTGGCGAGGTAGCAGGTGCTCGGCTCGCGCAGCAGGGTCAGCAGGTCTTCGGTGAGTTTCACGGGCGCAGCTTAGGGCCTGCTCGCTCGGTCGCCCCCGGACGCGCCTCCGAACTGCCTCTGCTGCTCGGGGAACTGCGGCATCGGGAAGCTGCCCGTGGTCGTCGGGGCGTGTTCCGGGAGCCACAGGACCGCGACCGCGCCGCCCGAGCCGCTTCCCGGTTCGCCCGCGCCGGCCCCCGTGCCTCCGTCGGGCCGCGCGTTGCGGAACGTCAGCCGCGCGCCGAGGACGCGCGCCTGGCCCGCCGCGATGGTCAGGCCGAGGCCGTGACCGTGGCCCGCGCGGTCGCTCGCACCCGTACGGAAGCGGCTCGGGCCCTCGCGCAGCAGCACCTCGGGGAAGCCGGGGCCATGGTCGCGCACCCGTACCACCCGGCCCTCGACGGTGACCTCGACCGGCGTCCCGCCGTGCTTGGCGGCGTTGGTGAGCAGGTTGCCCAGTATGCGTTCGAGCCGCCGCGGGTCGGTGCTCACCCAGGACTCCTCCACCACCTGGATCGACGCGTACGGATACAGCGCCCGCACCCGCCGCTCCACGAACTCGCCGAGCGCGACCTCCTGGAGCTCCGCGCGCTCCGACGCGCTGTCGAGACGCGCCACTTCGAGTACGTCCTCGACCAGGGTCCGCATGGCCTGCGCCCGGTCCCGTACCAGCTCGGTGGGGCGGCCGGGCGGCAACAGCTCGGCCGCCGTGAGCAGGCCGGTCACCGGGGTGCGCAGCTCGTGTGCGATGTCCGCGGTGACCCGGCGCTCCGCCTCGATCCGTTCGTTCAGCGCGTCCGTCAAGGCGTCGACGGCACGCGCCAGCTCGTCCGTCTCGTCGCGTACGACCCCGCCGACCGCGTCGCCGACCCGTACGTCCGTGTTGCCCTGCGCGACCCGTCCCGCGGCGGCTGCCGCCTTGCGCAGCCGGCGCGACAGCTGACCGCCGATCAGCACGCCCAGCGCGCAGCAGCCGAAGACCACCGAGACCGAGCCGATGAGCAGCGCCCGGTCCAGGTCCCTCATGATCATGGTGGAGCGGTCGGCGAATTTGCTGTGCAGGGAGAGCACCGTGCCGTTGCCCAGCGGGACGGCCGCCCACACATCGGGTACGTCGTCGTCCGACGCCTGGACGAACGTGGCCCGCCTGCCCTGCCCCGTCCTGGCGCTCAGCTCCGGCGGCAGCCCGGGGTCGTCGACCTTCGTGCCGAACTTGAGCTGCTTGGTGGTGTCGTACATCCGCTCCGCCAACAGCAGCCGCTCCAGCTGCACTTCGCGCGCGTTGTCGAGCATCGAGACCTGGGCCGCGTTGTGTACGACGAGACTCAGCGCGACGGCGACGAGTGCGCTGACCGCCGCGATCGCGATACTGATCTTCCATCTGACCCCGGTACGCAGGGCGAGCCGTTTCACCGTATGAGCCGCTTCATGCCTTGAGTTTGTAACCGAAGCCGCGGACGGTCTCGATCCGGTCCTGACCGATCTTGGTGCGCAGCCGCTGGACGTGGACGTCCACCACCCGGGTGTCGCCGCCCCAGCCGTAGTCCCAGACCCGTTCGAGCAGCTTGTCGCGGGAGAGCACCGTGCCCGGCGCGGACGAGAACTCCAGCAGCAGCCGCATCTCGGTCGGCGTCAGCGGCACGTGCGCGCCGTTCCTGCGGGCTTCCATGCCCTCCGTGTCGACCTCCAGATCACCGAAACGCAGCACCGCGCTGTCCTCGTCGGCGTCTTCCTGCCCGGCCTGCTCCCCGGCGCGCCCGCCCGGGTGGCCGCCCGCGTGGCCGAAGCGGCGCAGTACGGCCCTGATCCTGGCGACGAGCACCGCGCCGTCGAAGGGCTTGGTCACGTAGTCGTCGGCGCCGGCCTCCAGACCGAGCACCACATCGATCGAGTCGGCGCGCGCCGACAGCATGATCACGGGCACGGTCGACTCGTCGCGGATACGCCGGCACAGGCTCACCCCGTCGAGTCCGGGCACCATCACATCCAGCAGCGCGATGTCCGGGCGGTCGGCCCGGAACGCCGCCAGGCCGGACAGTCCGTCCGGCATGGCGGTAACCGCGAAGCCGTCGCGCTCCAGCGCGAGTTGGGTGGCTTCGCGAATGACGTCGTCGTCCTCGACGAACAGGACATGGGTCTCGGCCATCCGGCGGCTCTCAGCTCTCAGTTCTCGGGCGTCGCTCGCGGCTCGGCCGGCCGCGTCTCCTGCAGGTCCTCCCGGCCGACCACATGGCCGTAGTCGCTGTAGTCGTTGCGCACCCGGTAGCGCTCGGTGAATTTGCTGTCGGCCCAGATGTACGTCACGACGTCCTCGCCGGACGGGTACGACACCGGATCGCCCTTCGCGTACACCGGCTGGGTGACGACCAGTTTGCCCCGGTCGATGGTGGCGTAGGCGGCGGGCTGCTCGTCGGCGAAGACGTTCTCGTACTTCTCGGACCGCTCGCGGTACACATACGTGCCGACCCCTACCGCGTCGCCGCAGGTCATCACGTTGACGACGATGTCGGCGGAGGTGGACCCGGTCAGATCACCGTATGAGGTGTCCACCGGGTACGCGTCCTTGTCGCACGGTTTCAGATCGGCCTTGATCTGCGGGCTCACCTTCGGGTCACGCCTCAGCAGCTCCACCGCGTCGACCATCCGGACGGGCAGCACCGAGGACTCCGTGGGCTTGGGCACTGCGCGCTCCACCGGTGCGGGCATCGCCGCGCCCTCGTCCCGCGCGCCCGTACCGCCCGCCGCGCAGCCGGCCGCGAGCAGCCCGAAGGCGGCGAGCCCGGCCATGGCCGTACCGCTCGCCGCGAAGGACCGGCCGTTGGACCGGCCGAACGACCGGCCGCCCGGTCGGCTGCCGGGCCGGAGCGGAGTGCGTCCGGACGCCGTGCTCCATCTGAAGCCTCTGAAACTCACCCCATGCGCTAGGCAGCGCACCTCGTCCGCCCCCGTTCCTCACGACCGTCGTGACCGGCACCGGTACGGCCCAGCGCGTGCGCGTCCAGGTCGCGCTTCTCCAGCTCCTCGCGGAGCCGGGCCAGCGCCCTGTGCAGCGTGCTCTTGACCGTTCCGGCCGACATTCCGAGCGCGGCGGCCGTCTCTTCCGTACTCATCTGCTCCCAGTGTCTCAGCACCACCACACTGCGCTGTTTGGGAGCCAGCACGGAGAGGATGTCCATCAACAGGGCGCGGTCGGCGTGCTGCTCCGTACCGTCCTCGACGCTCGCCTCGGGCAGCTGCTCGCTGGGAACCTCTTCGAGCTTGCGCGCCCGCCACCACTCCGTACGGGTGTTGATCATGACGCGGCGCAGGTAGGCGTCGGCGAGTGACTTGTCGGCTATGCCCTCCCAGCGGCGGTACGTACGGGCCAGCGCGGTCTGGAGCAGATCCTGCGCGTCGACGTAATCGGGCACGAGCCGGCGGGCGCTGCGCAGCAGGGCGTCCTGCCGGGTCCGTACGTACTCCTCGAACCCGAGTGATTCGCCGTGCGACCCAGCGCCGTGCGTCCCGCCGCGCGCCCCGCCCTGCATCTCCACGTACGCCATGCCAACCGCCTCCGACCCCGTGACCAACCCTGCCGTTGCCCTGCGACAGCGAAATTACGGAGGAGTTGTCACGGCCCTGTCGGGGTCAGCCGTCGATGGGCGCACAGCTGGCCATCGGTTGTGTAACAGGCCCTGGTTCTCAGGCCATTGGCAGCCGGTACATACCGTTTTCCATCGGTTCGACCAGCCCGTCGGCGACGAGCCCGTCCAGCGCGCGGTTGCGCTGCACCGGCTCGTCCCACACCGCGTCCAGAACCTGCTGCGGTACGGGCTCGACCGCCTCGCGCAACACGGCGAGCAGTTTGCCGCGCACCTGGCGGTCGGTGCCCGCGTACGTCTGGCCGCGCCGCGCGGGGCCGTCGTGCGCCGGCTTGCCCGCCAGCCGCCAGACACACCGGGTGGCGATCGGGCAGCGCTCGCACGCCTCGTTCTTCGCCGTGCAGACCAGCGCGCCCAGCTCCATGGAGGCGGCGGCCCAGCGCGCGGCGGTCGCCTCCTCGGCGGGCAGCAGCGAGCGCGCCAGCTTGCGTTCGGCCGCGGTCGTCGCGTTGGGCGGGTACTGGACTCCGGCGACGGCACGTGCGAAGACCCGGCGCACATTGGTGTCGAGCACGGCGTGCCGCTGTCCGTACGCGAACGACGCGACGGCGGCGGCCGTGTACTCGCCGATACCGGGCAGCGCGAGCAGCTGGGCGTGCTCGCGGGGTACGTCACCGCCGTACCGTTCCGTTATCGCCTGCGCGGCCCCGTGCAGGCGCAGCGCGCGGCGCGGGTAGCCGAGCCTGCCCCAGGCGCGGACCGCCTCGCCGGACGGCTCGGCCGCCAGGTCGGCGGGGCGCGGCCAGCGGGCGAGCCACTGCTCGTACACCGGGAGCACCCGGTTCACCGGGGTCTGCTGGAGCATGAACTCGCTCACCATCACGCCCCAGGCGCCCGCCTCGGGGCGGCGCCAGGGCAGATCGCGGGCGTGCGTGTCGAACCACGCGATGAGGGGCGTGTGCAGGGCGGTCGGGCCGTCGGGCGTCGAAGGGGCGGCGGAGGCCGGCGTGGTCGCATGCGTGGTCGGAGACGCTGCCGGGGGTGTGGCCGGCGGCGTCATGGGCGTCGTGGAAGCAGCGGAAGTAGCAGTCATGGCACCACCGATCCTGGCATGTCCGGGCCGCAGGACGGTGCAGGCGGCCGGTCGCCGCAGGTCGCCGGTCGTCGGGGGAGGTCTTCGGGGGCCTGTCCGGAGGTGGCACCGGAGGGGGATCGGCAGCCGATCCCGAAGTGCACGGAGCGCTTTCAGGTCGCGACATTCCGTGAACGCCGGGGTGTGGGTGGTGGTCCCAGGATGATGATCCGCAAAACTCGCGGCGATCTGGGGCATGTGGGGCGGGAGTTGGGGCACGATCTCTCGTAGAGTTTGCGCGTGGGATCTATGCGCAATCCGGTCGGGCCGCTCCCCTCCTCCATCTATTGGCGACGGAGGTCGGTCGCTGCGGCGCTGATCGTGCTGCTCGCTTTGCTCGTCGTATGGCTCGTGGGCTTCGGCGGGGGCGGCGGCAAGAAGCACGACGACTCGCGTGGCGCGGGTCCCGCGCCCTCCATCACGCCGGGTCCTTCGGAATCGGGCCCCGCCATCAGTGAACAGCCGGGCGGCCGCGACGAGTCGGGCGGCACGGACGGCGGCGACGGCGGCAAGAACGGCGACCCCGAGCCCACCGGCGGCGCGGGTTCCGGCGGCGGTACGGGCGGCGGCGACGGTGATACCGGCGCGACGGGCGGCGACAGCGGGTCGACCGGTGGCGGCGCGGCGACAGGCGGCGGTGCGAGCACGGGCCGTGAGGTGCCGGTGAGTTCGTCCCTGCCGACCTGCGACCCGAAGTCCCTCACGCTGCGGCTGGACACCCAGAACAGGAAGAGCGCGTGGGCACCGGGCGAGAAGCCCGTGCTCCTGCTGGTCGCGAAGAACACCTCGGACACCACCTGCAAGGCGGACTTCGGGCCCAAGGCCATGGTGGTGTCGATCCTCGACATCAGCGCCGACGAGGTCTGGTCCACGAAGGACTGCCCGAAGGCCGACCGTCAGCTGTTCGAGGTCCCGGCGGGCGGCACGGTCACCCGGGCCCTCACCTGGGACCGCAAGCAGACCGAGCCGAAGTGCGCCGAGCCGCCGAAGGGCGAAGTCCCCACCGGGGCCACGTATCTGGCGGGGCTCAAGACCTCGGTGGCCACGGTGAAGTCGGACGAGCGCGAGAAGTCCATCACCCTGAACAAGGACTGATTCGCCGGGAGCCGGGAGCCGGGAGCCCGGTGGTGCATCAGGTGGAGCATCAGGTACGCCCCGACGGACCGGGCGTACCTGAACGGACCGTCCTGCAGAGGCCGTCCCGCTGAAGCGGTGCTACACGTACCGTTCGAGGATCGACGATTCCGCCAGCCGCGACAGCCCCTCGCGCACGCTGCGCGCCCGCGCCTCGCCGACGCCGTCCACCGCCTGGAGGTCGTCGACACTCGCCGCGAGCAGCTTCTGCAGTCCGCCGAAGTGCTCGACCAGCCGCTCGATGATCGTGCCGGGCAGGCGCGGCACCTTGGCCAGCAGCCGGTAACCACGCGGCGAGACCGCGGAGTCGAGCGTTTCGGGCGAACCGCTGTACCCCAGCGCCCTTGCCACGACGGGCAGTTCGAGCAGCTCCGCATGGCTCGGCGCGTGCAGCTCGGCCAGCGCCTCCTCGACGGTACGGGCGCGCTTCGCGGTCGGCTCCGGTACATAGTCCTGCACGACCAGTTCGCGTTCCGGCTCGACGCCCGCGATCAACTCGTCCAGCTGGAGCGAGAGAAGCCGCCCGTCGGTGCCCAGCTCCACGACGTACTCGGCGATCTCCGTGGCGATCCTGCGCACCATCTCCAGCCGCTGCGCGACGGCCGTCACGTCCCGGACCGTCACCAGGTCCTCGATCTCCAGGGCGGAGAGCGTGCCCGCGACCTCGTCCAGCCGGAGCTTGTACCGCTCCAGCGTGGCGAGCGCCTGATTCGCCCGGGAGAGGATCGCCGCCGACTCCTCCAGGACCCGGCGCTCGCCGTTCACGTACAGCGCGATCAGGCGCATCGACTGCGACACGGACACGACCGGGAAGCCGCACTGCTTGGAGACCCGGTCCGCGGTCCTGTGCCGGGTGCCTGTCTCCTCGGTGGGGATGGACGACTCCGGGACCAGCTGCACGCCGGCCCGCAGGATCTTCGTGATGTCCTTGTCGAGGATGAGCGCGCCGTCCAGCTTGCACAGCTCGCGCAGGCGCGTCGCGGTGAACTCGACGTCCAGCACGAAGCCGCCGGTGCACATCGACTCGACTGTCTTGTCCATGCCGAGGACGATCAGACCGCCGGTGTTGCCGCGCAGGATCCGCTCGAGGCCGTCGCGCAGCGCCATCCCGGGCGCCACGGCGCTCAGGGAGGCGCGCATCAGCGCTTCATTGCCGAAGCCCGTGCCGGACTTTCCGGGTGATGATGCCCGGTCGTTGGCTGCCACTGCACTCCTCCGGCTCGTACGGATGGGCGAGACCAGGGCAAAGTCTACCGGCGTGCGTCGGCCTCCCGTGGGGCCTCCGTACGACGTCGGCGCGGCAGTGCCCTCAGCGCCTCGCCCACGTCGGCGACTTCCGTCACCTTCATACCCGCCGGGATCTTCCCGGGATCGCGCGGTACGAGGGCGTGGGTGAAGCCCAGACGGTGTGCCTCCGAGAGCCTGCGCTGTACGCCCGTGACCCGCCTGACCTCGCCCGCGAGGCCGACTTCACCTATCGCGACGAGGTTCTTCGGCAGCGGGGTGTCGCCGGCCGCGGAGGCCAGCGCGAGCGCCACCGCGAGGTCGGCGGCGGGCTCGGAGAGCTTCACACCGCCCACCGTCGCGCAGTAGATGTCGCGCCTGCCGAGCGCGGCGATCCGGCCGCGCTGCTCCAGCACGGCCAGCATCATCGAGACCCGGGAGGTCTCAAGGCCCGAGGTGGTGCGCCGGGGTGACGGGATCTGCGTGTCGACGGTCAGCGCCTGCACCTCGGCGACCAGCGGCCTGCGGCCTTCGAGGGTGACGGTCAGACAGGTGCCGGGGACGGGCTCGTCGCGCCGGGTGAGGAAGAGGCCCGAGGGGTCGGTGAGGCCGGTGATGCCTTCGTCGTGCAGCTCGAAACAGCCGACCTCGTCGGTCGCGCCGTAGCGGTTCTTGATGCCGCGCACGAGCCGCAGCCGGGCGTGCCGGTCGCCCTCGAAGGACAGCACGACGTCCACGAGGTGTTCGAGCAGGCGGGGCCCGGCGATCGCGCCGTCCTTCGTGACGTGGCCCACCAGGATCGTGGACATCCCGCGCTCCTTGGAGGCCCGGATGAGCGCGCCCGCGACCTCGCGGACCTGCGCCATACCGCCGGGCGCGCCGTCGATCTCGGGGGAGGCCACGGTCTGCACGGAGTCCACGACGAGCAGGGACGGCTTGACGGCGTCGAGATGGCCGAGCACCGCGGAGAGGTCGGTCTCCGCGGCGAGATAGAGGTAGTCGTCCAGCGCCTTGATGCGGTCGGCGCGCAGCCGCACCTGGCTGGCGGACTCCTCGCCCGTCACATACAGCGTCCGGTGCTCGTCACTCGCCGCCTTCGCCGCCACGTCCAGCAGCAGCGTGGACTTGCCGACCCCGGGCTCGCCCGCGAGCAGCACGACGGCACCCGGCACCAGCCCGCCACCGAGCACCCGGTCCAGCTCCGCCACGCCGGTCGAGCGCGCGGTGGCCGTACGCCCGTCGACCTGCCCGATGGGCAGCGCGGCCGTGGTGACCCGGCCGGCCGCGGTCGTCCGCACAGCGGGCGCGCCGTACTCCTCGACGGTGCCCCACGCCTGACACTCGGGGCAACGGCCGAGCCACTTCGCGGTCGTCCAACCGCACTCGGTGCAGCGGTAGGACGGCCTGTCCTTGGCGGATTTCGTACGGGCAGCCATGGCGTCACCGTATAGGGACCCACTGACAGCGCCGACCACGGCCGCCGGCGTCCCGCCCTGTTGCGTGCCGGGGACGGGGCCGTCGAGTGGCGGAACCGTACGGTGGCGCGCGTGCGTCCGGTGGGTGTGACGACTTCCCGGCTGATGCTGCGCACGGCGGACCTCGACGACCTGGACCCGATCACCGACCTGCATACGCAGGCCCGTACCGCCTATTACCGGGCCGGTGGATGGTCGGAGGCGGCGGACCTGACCTCTCCCGAAGCGCGCGCTCGTCGGAGGGAGATGTGGAGGCCGGCCATCCAGGACGGGACCCGGTCGGTGCTGTGCGCCGTGCGGGAAGGCGGGTTGGTGGGTGTCCTGGCCATGGGGCCTCCGCTGGACGCCGACGTGGACGCCGTGACGACCGGCCAGCTCCACCAGATCCACGTCCGCCCCGGGTGCTGGGGGCAGGGGATCGGCAGCCGGCTGCACGCGGCGTTCGAGCGATTCCTTCGCGAGGGGGCCCTGACAGCCGGCGTGCTCGAAGCATGGGACCGCAACAGCCGGGCACAGGCCTTCTACTCCCGGTACGGATGGCGGCCGGACGGGCACCGCAGGCCCGGGCCGGGTGGCGCGGACTACGTCCGTATGCGGCTCGACCTCGGCCCGTCGGCCTGACGCGGCACGCCGGGGCGGCTGTCCCCTTTTGAGGGATACGTTCACCCGTAAGGATTAAATGTGTGCAAGGGGTACGAAGGGCTCGTGCCGCTCTGACTACCGTCGCCGAGTGACAAGCCGCAGTCCCGAGACCTCCCCGCACGCCACCGGCGCACGCCGTGCGTCCCGTCGCGCGCCCGGTGCCGGTGCGCAGCGCCCGCCCGCGCGCTACGAGCCGTTTCTCGACGGCCTGTTCACCTACTGCCTCTCCGTGCTGTGCGACCACGACGCGGCGACCGAGGTACTGGGTGACGTCCTCGCCATCTCCGAGCGCCAGTACGGGCGTTGCCCCTCCGGCGCCGGGGAGCGCAAGGCCTGGCTGTACGCGCTCGCCCGCTGGGCGTGCCGGCGCAGGCTCACCGAGCGGCGGCGGGACGGTCAGGGGGCGCACGCGAGCCGGCGCGAACCGGAGCGGGCGGGAGCGGAGGCGCGGGCTGCCGCCGTCGCACCGGAGACCACGGAGCGCCGCCACCGCGAACTCGCCCTGCTCGCCTGGCCGGAGGCCGCAGGCACCACCCCCGAGCAGCGCGAGATCCTGGAGCTGGCCGTACGGCATCAGCTCGGCCCGCACGACGTCGCCGCCGTCCTGTCCCTGCAACTCGCCGCGGCACGCGAGCTGCTGGCCTCCGCCGCCTGCGAGGTGGAGCGCACCCGCGCCGCGCTCGCCGTGGTCGACACCGGCAGCTGTCCGTCCGTGGCCCGGCTCACCGGTGACCATCAGGTGCTGCTCTCCGCCACGCTCCGCCGCGAGCTGGTCCGGCACGTCGACGACTGCCCGCGCTGCCGCCGTGCCGCCGAGAGCGTCGAGGCGGCCGGACCCTGGCCGGGCGCGCCCGCCGCCTCGGGGACCGCCTCAGAAAACGCCGCAGCCCCGGGAAACGCGGACCGCGCCGTCCCGGCCGCGCGCAGGCCGGGCCTCGTCCTGCCGCTCGTGGAGGCGCCGAGGGAGGCCGCGTACACCGCCATGACCCGCGTCCCGCGCGCCCGCGCGTCGGCTCCGCGCTTCGGGCCCGGCGGCTTCCCGCTGGACCCCAAGGACCGCGCGGCCCGCCGCGAGCGGCTGCGGGCGCGCGCCGTGACCACCACTGTCGTGGCCACCGTCGTCGCCGCGCCCGTGCTCGCGCTGTGGGCCGCGTACCGCGGTGCCCCCGCGCCCGGCGATGTCCACGGCGGCTCCTCGATCAGTGCCGGAGAGGACAACGGCGACCCCGGCGCGCACGGCACCCCGTACGACAGCGCCGACCGCTACGAGAACGCGGGCTCCGCCCAGAGCCGGCCCGGCTCCCACCCCAGCCCGCGCGGCCGCGGCGCCTCCGGCCTCTCCGTCTCGGTCGAGACCCTCACCGACCACACGTCCCCACCGCCGTCCGGCCCGGGCAGCCGCGCACCCGGCCGGATCGCGGTCGTCGCACGGACCTCGGGCGGTACGACGTCGATCACGCTCACCGCGTCCGGCGACGCGCCCGTCTCCTGGTCCGCGAGCACTGGCGCCGGCTGGCTGCGCCTGAGCCGTACGTCCGGCACGCTCGCGCCCGGCGAGTCGTTCACGATCCGCGTCCTGGTGGACGAGCGCGCGGAACCGGCCGGCCCCTGGAGCGCGCGGATCGCGCTGCGTCCCGCCGGAACGGTGGTCAGGATCGACGGCTCCGGGCGGCGATCGCTGCCCTCGCACCACCCGGGCACGTCCCACCCGCCCGGAAAGCCGGGCCGTCCGGGTCATACGGGCCGCCCTGGTCGTCCCGTCCACCACCCGGGCAACCCGGGGCACCCCGGCCGCCCAGGCCCCGGCAGACCCACGGGCCCCGGCCCGTGGAACCCCGGTCAGGGACCGGGCGACCCGGATCCCGGCCCGCCGGATCCCGGCACACCGCCCTCAGGTCCCGCGGACCCGGGACCGGCGGACCCGAACCCGTCGGACCCGCCGCCCGCCGACCCGCCGCCCGAGCAGGAGCCGCCGCCCGCCTCGGCCTGACCCAGCAAAGAGCGCACCGACCACGTCGGACCCGCCGCCCGAGCCGAACCCGCCGCCCGCCTCGGCTCAACTGCGCGAGGGACCCGAGGGGCCCGATCAACCGCGCGAGGGACCCGAAGGATCCGCCGGATGCGGCGCCACCATCGGCAGCTCGCTCGCCACCCGCTGCTCGCAGAGCTCCGACAGCCGCTCGTACCCCTGCGCGCCCATCAGCTCGGTCAGCTCGGGCCGGTACGTCTTGTACACCGGCTCGCCCGCGCCGTGCGCCGACGTCGCCGACGTGCACCACCAGTGCAGGTCGTGGCCGCCGGGACCCCACCCGCGCCGGTCGTACTCACCGATCGACACCCGCAGCACGCGGGTGTCGTCGGGCCGGTCGATCCAGTCGTACGTACGCCGCACCGGCAGCTGCCAGCACACGTCCGGCTTCGTCTCCAGCGGCTCGCGCCCCTCGCTCAGCGCGAGGATGTGCAGCGAGCAGCCCGCGCCACCCGCGAACCCGGGACGGTTCTGGAAGATGCAGGAACCCTCCCAGCGCCGCGTCTGCCGGTCGCCGTCGTCATCGGTCTGGGTCCAGCCCGTCGACGTCCCCTCGCCGTGGAACTGCCACATCTCCGGAGTGAGGCGCGCCACATGGCCCGCGACCCGCTTCTCGTCCTCCTTGTCGGAGAAATGCGCTCCCAGCGTGCAGCACCCGTCGTCCGCGCGGCCCGCCTCGATGCCCTGGCAGCCGCTGCCGAAGATGCAGGTCCACCGTGAGGTGAGCCACGTCAGATCGCAGCGGAAAACCTGGTCTTCGTCGGCGGGGTCGGGGAATTCGACCCAGGCACGGGCGAAGTCGAGCCCCTTCTCGTCCTGCGGATTACGGGCCGCGGGGCGGTCCTCCCGCCGCTGGTCCTGGATGTTCGGGCGCTTGGCTTTGCCCGGCTTCGCCTTTTTCGTCTTTGGCACAGCCCCAGCGTATGCGTGTGAGCGCGGTCGTGACCGCAGTAGCGTTCCGCCCATGAGACTCGGAGTCCTCGACGTCGGTTCGAACACGGTTCATCTGCTGGCCGTGGACGCCCATCGCGGCGCCCGCCCGCTGCCCGCGCATTCGCACAAGGCGGAGCTGCGCCTCGCCGAACTGCTCGACGAGCACGGCGCGATCGGCGCCGAAGGCATAGACCGACTGGTGGCGACCATCGCCGACGCACTCCAGGCGGCCGAGGACAAGGGCTGTGAGGACGTCCTCGCCTTCGCGACCTCCGCCGTACGGGAAGCCACCAACGCCGATCTGGTGCTCACCCGGGTCAGGGCGGAGACCGGCGTGGATCTCCAGGTGCTCACCGGCGCGGACGAGGCGAGGCTCACGTTCCTCGCCGCGCGCCGCTGGTTCGGCTGGTCGGCCGGGAAACTGCTGCTCCTCGACATCGGCGGCGGTTCGCTGGAGATCGCGTACGGCATGGACGAGGAGCCCGACGCGGCCGTGTCCCTGCCCCTCGGCGCGGGCCGGCTCACGGCCGGCCGGCTGCCCGGTGATCCGCCGGACCCGGCCGACGTACGGGCCCTGCGCCGCCATGTGCGGGCCGAGATCGCCCGTACGGTCGGCGAGTTCGCGCGGTTCGGCAGCCCGGACCACGTGGTGGCGACGTCCAAGACCTTCAAACAGCTGGCGCGGCTCGGCGGGGCGGCCCGCTCAGCGGAAGGGCTCTACATACAGCGTGAGCTGAGCCGGTCGTCACTGGAGGAGTGGGTGCCGCGGCTGGCCGGGATGACCCGCGAACAGCGCGCCGGCCTGCCCGGGGTCTCCGAGGGCAGGGCCTCCCAGCTGCTGGCGGGAGCGCTGGTCGCGGAGGGCGCGATGGATCTCTTCGGGGTCGAGACGCTGGACATCTGCCCCTGGGCACTGCGCGAGGGCGTCATCCTCCGCAGGCTGGACCACCTCCCGCCGGTCTGAGGCACGCCGCGCGGATCCCGGCCGTCCGGTGCGCCGGGCCGGGGTCCGGTGGGGTGTTCCGCGCGTACGGCGTGGCGGCCCGCGTGTACGGACGTGACGGTCCACGTGGGGACTTGGCGGTCCGCGTGCACGGACCCTGGCGGCCCGCGTCGGGCGCGACGATCCGGCGTGGCGGTCGCGGGATCCGGGCAGAGGGCCTGGACACGGCCCGCGCACGGCCCCGTAGGCTGTCTCCGTGGCAGATCCAGTGGTGCGCGTTCCGGATGCGAAGGTCGCCCTGTCGACGGCGTCGGTCTATCCGGAGTCGACGGCGACGGCTTTCGAGATCGCCGCGCGCCTCGGTTACGACGGCGTCGAGGTCATGGTCTGGACCGACCCCGTCAGCCAGGACGTCGAGGCCCTGCGCCGGCTCTCCGACCATCACGGCGTGCCCGTACTCGCCGTCCACGCGCCCTGTCTGCTGATCACACAGCGCGTGTGGTCGACGGATCCGTGGACGAAGCTGAAGCGGGCGCGCGCCGCCGCGGAGAGACTCGGCGCGTCGACCGTGGTCGTGCACCCGCCGTTCCGCTGGCAGCGCCAGTACGCGCGCGACTTCGTCACCGGCATCTGGCGGATGGCGGAGGAGACCGACGTACGGTTCGGCGTCGAGAACATGTACCCGTGGCGCTACCGGGACCGCGAGATGCTGGCGTACGCGCCCGAGTGGGACGTCACGAAGGACGACTACCGGCACTTCACCGTCGACCTCTCCCACACCGCGACCGCGCGCACCGACGCCATGGCCATGATCGACCGGATGGGCGACCGGCTCGGACACGTCCATCTCGCGGACGGCAACGGCTCCGCCAAGGACGAACACCTGGTGCCAGGACGTGGCACCCAGCCGTGCGCCGCGCTGCTGGAGCGGCTGGCGCGCACCGGCTTCGACGGACACGTGGTGATCGAGGTCAACACCCGGCGGGCGATGTCGGCTGCCGAGCGCGAGGCGGACCTCGCGGAGGCGCTGGCGTTCGCGCGGCTGCACCTGGCGTCGTCGCCCGCCAAGGGACACTCGTCCCAGGGGTTCCCGGGAGCACGGCCGTCATGAGCGGCCGGCGGGACCGGCGCGGCGCGGTGAGCGGGTGACCGGAGGAAGCGGTTCGGACGCCGGCGGTACGAGCAGTACGGGCGGAACGCCGCCGCGCCGTCGCGGCCGCCCGGCCCGTACCGCCTCGGACACCGGCCCCGGCGCCCGGGAACGGATCCTGGCGGCGGCCCGTACGGAATTCGCCGAGCGCGGCTACGACAAGACATCCGTACGGGGCATCGCCAAGGCCGCCGGGGTCGACTCCGCGCTCGTGCATCACTACTTCGGCACGAAGGACGAGGTCTTCGCGGCCGCCATCGAGGTCTCCTTCGAACCTGCCCTCGTGGTGCCCGCCGTCCTGGCCGGCCCCACGGACGACGTCGGCGAGCGGCTGGCCCGCTACTTCATCGGCATCTGGGAGAACCCCGCCACCCGTGCCCCGCTCCTCGCGATCATGCGCTCCGCGCTGACGCACGAGGCGGCGGCGAAGGTGCTGCGCACGTTCGTGCTGCGCCGGCTGCTGGAGCGGATCGCGGAGGATCTCGACGTACCGGACCCGACGTTCCGCGCCGAGCTGGCCGCCTCGCACCTGATCGGGATCGCGCTCCTGCGCTATGTGATCAAGGCGGAGCCGCTGGCGTCCGTGGACATCGAGGAGATCATCGCGACGGTGGCCCCGACACTCCAGCGGTACCTGACCGAAGCCGACCCGGGCGGCTGAGCCGGAACGCCCGATCGGGGCAGGTGAGCCCCGGCGGCTGAATCCGGCTGCTGAAAACCCGTCCCGCATTCCGGACAACCTGTCCAGATCTTGGAGCCGGGGCGTAGGCTCGAAGGCAATCATTTCTGCTGACGGTTCAACCGACAGGTCCGTCAGAGGTATCAGCAGTACCTGCCGAAGGAGCGAGCGACGATGCCCCAGCTGAGGTCCCGCACTGTCACCCACGGCCGCAACATGGCGGGCGCGCGCGCCCTTATGCGGGCGTCGGGCGTAGCCAGCGAGGACATCGGCAAGCCGATCGTCGCCGTGGCCAACTCCTTCACGGAGTTCGTTCCCGGGCACACCCACCTCGCCCCGGTCGGCCGGATCGTCTCCGACGCGATCAAGGCGGCGGGCGCCGTGCCCCGCGAGTTCAACACGATCGCCGTGGACGACGGCATCGCGATGGGCCACGCCGGGATGCTCTACTCGCTGCCGTCGCGCGACCTGATCGCCGACTCCGTCGAGTACATGGTCGAGGCGCACTGCGCGGACGCGCTGATCTGCATCTCCAACTGCGACAAGATCACCCCGGGCATGCTGATGGCCGCGATGCGCCTCAACATCCCCACGGTCTTCGTCTCCGGCGGCCCGATGGAGGCAGGCAAGGCGACACTGGTCGACGGCACGGTCCGCAAGCTCGACCTTGTCAACGCGATCTCGGACGCGGTGGACGAGTCGGTCTCGGACGCGGACATGCTCCGCATCGAGGAGAACGCCTGTCCGACCTGCGGCTCCTGTTCCGGCATGTTCACCGCCAACTCGATGAACTGCCTGACCGAGGCCATCGGCCTCTCGCTGCCGGGCAACGGATCGATCCTCGCCACGCACACCGCGCGCAAGGCGCTGTACGAGCGGGCCGGCCGTACGGTCGTCGAGATCGCCAAGCGCCACTACGAGCAGGACGACGAGTCCGTCCTGCCGCGCAACATCGCCACCCGCGCCGCCTTCGAGAACGCCATGGCGCTGGACATCTCCATGGGTGGTTCGACCAACACGATCCTGCACCTGCTGGCGGCGGCGCAGGAGGCCGAACTCGACTACGGCCTCGACGACATCAACGACGTCTCGCGCCGTGTCCCGTGCCTGTCGAAGGTCGCGCCGAACGTCGCGCCCGGCGGCACGTACTACATGGAGGACATCCACCGCGCCGGCGGCATCCCCGCGATCCTGGGCGAGCTGTACCGCGGCGGCCTGCTCAACGAGGACGTCCACACCGTCCACTCCACCGGCATCAAGGACTGGCTGGAGACGTGGGACGTGCGCGGCGGCACCGCCTCGGAGGAGGCCGTCGAACTGTGGCACGCGGCGCCGGGCTGCGTGCGCTCGGCCGAGGCCTTCTCGCAGTCGGAGCGCTGGGACACGCTGGACACGGACGCGGCGGGCGGCTGCATCCGCGACGTGGCCCACGCGTACTCCGAGGACGGCGGTCTCGCGGTCCTCAAGGGCAACCTCGCGGTCGACGGCTGCGTCGTGAAGACGGCCGGCGTCGACGAGTCGATCTGGAACTTCGAAGGCCCCGCGGTCGTCTGCGAGTCGCAGGAAGAGGCCGTCGAGAAGATCCTCCGCAAGGAGATCACCCACGGCGATGTCGTCGTCATCCGCTACGAGGGCCCGCGTGGCGGCCCCGGTATGCAGGAGATGCTGTACCCGACCTCGTACCTGAAGGGCCGGGGCCTGGGCAAGACCTGCGCGCTGGTCACGGACGGCCGTTTCTCGGGCGGTACGTCGGGCCTGTCGATCGGCCACGCGTCGCCCGAGGCGGCGTCCGGTGGCACGATCGCGCTCGTGCACGACGGCGACAGGATCCGCATCGACATCCCGAACCGCTCGATCGAACTGCTCGTGGACGACGAGGAGCTGGCGGCCAGGCGGGCGGCGCTGAACGGCGTGTACGTCCCGAAGGACCGCGACCGCAAGATCTCGGTGGCGCTGCGCGCGTACGCGGCGATGGCGACGAGCGCGGACAAGGGCGCGGTGCGCGACGTCACGCGCCTGGGCTGACTTTCCCGCGCGCACGAGCCCCGTGTCCCGCTGAGGGGCGCGGGGCTCGTTCCGTACGTGGCACCGACTCGCGCGCGGCGGCTACCAGCCGGACGGGTCGCCGCTGTCGACCGCGAAGACCGAGCCGTCCGGGGCGGAGGCGACGACCGTGCCGGGCGCGGTGCCGGGCGCGGGCAGGGAGGCGACGAGCGTGTGCGGGCCGTCGCTCATCCGGGCCTTCGTCTCGCCGAGCAGCACCCCGCGCTCGCGGTCCACGGCGAGCAGTCGGCCGTCGCCCGCGCTCAGGTAGAGCCGGTTCCCCGCCACGACGGGCTGCGACGACCTGGTGACGGACGTCTCCAGACGCCAGCGCTGAACCGGTTCCGCAGTGTCGACGGCGAGGAGCGACCCGGTGTACGCGACGAGATAGACCATGTCCCCGGACACCGCGGCCTGCGTCTGCTCGACCGGCTCCGCCAGCGGGACGCGTCGCACCGTACGCCGCGTGGAGTCGAGCCGTACGACCGCGTCCGTGGCGTCGTCGGTGTTCTGCGACAGCAGGAACAGCGCGTCGCCGGAGAAAGCCACCGGATTCAGAGTGCCGGCCAGCCCCTTCTCCCACAGCACGGTGCCGTCTCCGGGGCCGATCGCGCGCACCTGAGTGGTGGAACCGTCGTCCGACATCGTGGTGACGAACAGCGGCGCGCCGTCGCCCTGCGGAGCCGTCCAGAGCACGCCCGCCGCGTCGAGCTGCCGGGTCCAGCGCTCTTTCCCGGTCGCGCTGTCCAGGGACCGCACCCGCCGCCCGTCCGCCGCCATGAGCAGCACGGAGTCGGGTGTGTAACGGACCGTGGGGTAAAGGGAGATGCCGGTGTCCCAGCGGGTGCGGCCGGTGCCGGGGTCGAGCGCTTCCAGGCGCCCGGCCCCCGGTGAGACGACCTGGAGCAGCCCGCCAGAGAGGACGGGCGCGACCTCGCCGCCGACGAGGTCGCCTGCCTCGGCGTTCGTGGTCTTCGCTTTCCGCACGGACCAGTCGACGTGCCCGTCGACCGGATCCAGCCGGGCCGCAGCGATGCCGGGGGCCGCGCAGTAGACGGCAGCGCCGGTGCCGGAACCGCTCCCGCTGTCACCGACCGTGCAGACGGGTGTCCGTTTCTCGCCCGTGCCGCCGCCCAGTGTGGTGAGCCAGGGCCGGAACTCCCGCACCGCGTGGGCCTTCGCGGGCGTGTCCGCGGGGGCACCGCGTCCGCGGCCGCCGTCCCCGCCCCCGTCCCCGGTGAGACCTAATCCCGCGAGTGCGGCCGCGGTCGCGAGCACCACCCCGGCCGCCGCCCAACCGACCCGCCGTTTCAGCCCTGTTCGGGACCGTCCCGCTCTCGGCGGCGCGGTGGAGGGCCGGACGGTGTCCTCGGGCCCCTCCGTACGGCTCGGGTCCCGTACCACCGGGGCGGCGGCGGCCCGGGTGGCGCGCGACGAGGGTCCCAGCATGGTCATCAGCTCGTCCGGCGTCGGCCGGTCGGCGGGGTCCTTCGCGAGACAGCGCTCGATCAGCGGGAGCAGGTCCACCGGTACGTCGGTCAAGTCCGGCTCGTTGTGCACCACTTGATACGCGACGATGTACGGGCTGTCGGAGTCGAAGGGGCCGCGCCCGGTCGCCGCGTGCACCAGCACCGCGCCCATGGCGAACACATCGGCCGCGAAACCGACTTCGCGCGGACGCTGGAACTGCTCGGGCGCCATGAACGGTGGTGTGCCGATCAACTGCCCTGTCTCGGTGCGCAGATCGCTGTCCGACGGACGCGAGATGCCGAAGTCGATGACCTTCGGGCCGTCGGCCGCGAGAAGAACGTTGCTCGGCTTGAGATCGCGATGCACCACCCCGGCGCGGTGGATGTCCCGCAGCCCCTCGGCCAGTCCGGCCCCGAGCCTGATCAACTCCTCGGAGTCCAGCGGGCCGTTCCGCTTGACCTGTTCGGACAGGGTGGGGCCCTCGATGAACAGGGTGGCCATCCACGGCCGTTCGGCCTCCGGGTCCGCGTCCACGACGGGCGCGGTGAACGCCCCGCTCACCTTGCGGGCGGCCGCGACCTCCTGCCGGAACCGGGCTCTGAACTCGGGGTCCGACGCGTGCGTCCCGTGGATGACCTTGACGGCGAGCCGCAGGCCCGAGGCGGAGGCGGCCAGATGGACCACGCCCATCCCGCCGGAGCCCAGGCGTGTTTCGAGCACATAGCGCCCGGTGTATTCCGGACGTTCCGCTTCCGGGACCGGCCCGGTGTGGCCTCGTGGTGGCATCCCCCGCCCCCCGCTGTTTTCGTGCGCAAGCGCGACGCGCCGACTTTAGTCGATGGCGCGTGCGATCCGACTGTGGCTTGCTAGCGTGCGCGGCGCACCGGAAACACGGTCAAACGGGGGAGAAATCATGGCAGTTGATGAAGTAGGCGGAATAGCGGGCGCTGTCGCCGAGCGGACCGGCGAAGGATTCAGCGATGAACCGCTGACCACCGAAGTCCTGACCGCCGAACCGCTGACAACCGAACCGCTGACAACCGAACCGCTGATCACCGAGGAGCCGGCCACCGAAGCGTTCACCGGCCGAACCCTGACCACCGCGGCGCTCGCCGCCGAAGGGCTGACCACCGAAGCCCCGACCATCAGAACTCTGACCACCCAAGCCCCGGCCGATGCCGGCCTGGCGTCCACGAGCTACGCGCTCGCCCCGGGCTACACGGTGAACGTCCGCAGCGGCCCCGGCACCCAGTACGGAGTCGTCCGGACGCTTCCGGCCGGCGCCAGCGTCCAGATCAACTGCCAGACGCCCGGGACGAACGTGACCGGCCCGTACGGGACCTCGAACCTCTGGGACAACATCGCCAACGGCCAGTACATCTCCGACACCTACGTCCACACAGGCAGTGACGGTTACGTCGCCGTGCGCTGCGGCTGAGTGACTTCGGGCGCCACCGGGGATAATCGACCCTGTGAGCGAGCGATCTGAGCATCAGGAACAGCCCGGCCAGTCCGGCGCCACCGGCGCCACCGGCTCCGGCGCCACCGTCCGCGGTGGCCCGGAGCCCGAGGACATCCGGTTCTTCGGTACGACGTGGGTCGGCCACGACGGCGGTTACGCGCTGCGGCGCGCGGCCGTCGCCGTGGGCTCGCTCGTCACCGCGTTCGCCGCCGCCTACGTCCTGCGCTTCGCCTACCAGGGCCTGGAGCTGGCGGACGTCGGGTCCTTCGTCGGCATCCTCGTCGTCGTGGTCTTCGCGGTGTGCAGCGCCATCGCGTTCCGCAAGACCTGGGACGGCTTCTCGCGCCGCCCCGCCGATCCCGCCCGCGAGGAATCCCTGCGGACCGTGAAGGCGATCGGTGTCATCGGCTCGCTGATCGCGTACTTCCTGCGCTCCCTCGGCGAGGCCCCGGGCGAGAAGCTGCGCAGGCGCGAGTACGAGACCGCTCTCGCCGCGTACGAACGCCGCCGTACCACCCGCGCGGGCAACCCGGCGGCACGCGCCGGAGGCAAGGGCAGGAAGGCCAAGCGCGGGACATCGTAGACGCGACGAGGACGAGGACGAGGCGCATGCCCACGACGAACCGCGCGCTCTCCTTCGACGCCGTCGCCGACCAGTACGACAGCGCCCGCCCCGGCTACCCTCCCGCCCTCCTCGACGCGGTCGAGGAGCTGACGGCCCGCCCCCTCCAGGGATCCCGCGTCTTCGACATCGGCGCGGGCACCGGCATCGCCACCCGCCTCCTGCGCGAACGCGGCGCGCGCGTCACCGCCGTGGAGCCGGGCCCCGGCATGGCGGCCAGGCTGCGCCGCTCGCTGCCCGGCGTCCCGCTCGTACGCGGCCTCGGCGACGCGCTCCCGCTCGCCGGCGGATGCGCCGACCTCCTCACGTACGCCCAGTCCTGGCACTGGACCGACCCCGCCCGCTCCGTCCCCGAGGCCCTGCGCGTCCTGCGGCCCGGCGGCGCGCTCGCCCTCTGGTGGAACGTCTCCGACCGTGACGTGCCGTGGGTCGCCGCCCAGGACGCACGGCTGCGTGCCCGCGCGGGCGACGGCGCCCATGGCGCCCACAGCCGCGACCGGGGCCTGACGGGCGCTCTCGCCCCGGCCGACCGCCAGGTGCGCTGGACCCGCCGGGTCCCGCTCGGCACCCACCTCGCCAACCTCGGAAGTCACTCCGTCTTCCGGGTCCTCGGCGAAGAGCGGACCGCCGCCTTCCTCGCGAGTGAACGGGCCGCGCTGCGCGAGGTCTTCCCGGACGGAACGGTCGAGGAGGCCTACGTCGTCGATCTGTCTGTCACACTCACGCCCTCCTGACCGTCCGCTGTGTCGGAAGACCTGTGGATCGTCAGTCCCGTGATCGTCAGGGGCGAGTGATCGTCAGTCCCTTGGATCTTCCGACCTGTAGACCTTCGGACCGGACCGCGGGCCCGTACCGCGGGGAGGAGCGCGCCATGGCCGACTCGGCGGTTTTCGAGCAGCACCGCACCCGGCTGTGGGGTGTCGCCTACCGCATCACGGGTTCGGTGGCCGACGCCGACGACGCCGTACAGGACGCCTGGCTGCGCTGGCAGCGGCTGCCCGACGGGACGGCAGAGGAGCCGCGCGCGTATCTGACGACCGTGATCAGCCGTCTCTGCTACGACCAGCTCGGCTCCGCCCGCGCGCGCCGCGAGTCGTACATCGGCCCCTGGCTGCCCGAGCCGCTGGTCACCGAGGGAGGCCCCGAGGACCGGGTCACGCTGGACGAGTCCGTGGGCATCGCCCTGCTCGCGGTGCTCGAACTGCTCACCCCGGCCGAGCGCACGGCGTTCGTCCTGCACGACGTGTTCGCCGTGCCCTTCCCGGAGATCGCCGGGGTGGTGGGCCGTACGCCGGAGGCCGTA
The DNA here is from genome assembly GCF_044751305.1 of Streptomyces sp. NPDC088725. Classification (NCBI taxonomy): domain Bacteria; kingdom Bacillati; phylum Actinomycetota; class Actinomycetes; order Kitasatosporales; family Streptomycetaceae; genus Streptomyces; species Streptomyces sp. NPDC088725. The sequence continues at coordinate 4,533 of NZ_JBIVLO010000008.1, read as the reverse complement.
CGGCAGCTGGCGTCCCGCGCCAGGCGCCGGGTGCGCGCAGGGGCGCCGCGCAGGACCGTCGACAGGGCCGAGCACCGAAGGGCGGTCGACGCCTTCCTCGCGGCCGTCATGGGCGGGGACTTCGACGGGCTGCTCGGCGTCCTCGACCCCGGAGTGGTGTGGCGCTCGGACGGAGGCGGCAAGGTGACCGCCGCGCGGGTGCCGATCGTCGGCGCCGAAAGGGTCGCCCGTTTCGCGCAGGGGATCGCGCGCCGCTTCGACCCGGAAACGATGCGGATGCTCCCGCGGGAGGTGAACGACGCCCCGGGTCTCGTCTTCGCCGACCTCGCCGGGCACCAAGTCGGGGTCTACGGATTCACGGTGTACGGCGGACGGATCACCGAGGTCGACGCCGTCCTCAACCCCGACAAGCTGCGCCATCTGGACCTGGGGAACCTCTGAGAGACAGGCCGCGCTGTCACACTCGTACGCGCCGCGTCGTCTCCCTCGCATGACGACACAGCAGAGACACCACGACAGCGACGTACTCGTCCTCGGCGCCGGATACGCGGGCCTGATGGCCGCGCTCAGCCTGGCCCCGCACGCCCGGGTCACGCTGGTCGACCCGGCGGGCCACTTCACCGAACGCGTCCGGCTCCACGAGCGTGCCGCGGGCCACCCCGCCCCGGTCCACCCGCTGAGCACGCTGCTGCGCGGCACGGGCGTCCGGCATCTCGCCGCCCGCGCGACCCGGATCGACCCGGCCGCCCGCGAGGTCCACACCGACGACGGCCGGATCCTGTCGTACGACCGGCTGGTCCACGCGCTGGGCAGCCGTACGGCAGCCGTCTCCGGAGACCGGACGTACACCACGGAAACCGCCGCCGAACTGCACAAACGCCTGGGGGAAGCACCGGGCTCCCTCGCCGTGGTCGGCGGCGGCCTCACCGGCATCGAGCTGGCCGCCGAGCTGGCCGAATCCCACCCGTTCCAGCGGGTCAGCCTGCTCACCGGCGGGACTGTCGGGCCCGGACTCTCCGCCCGGGGCCGCGCCCACGTCCGTACGGTGCTCACCGCGCGCGGCGTCCGGATCGAGGAGGGCCACCGGGTGACGGACCCCGGTGCCGTGGACGCGGACACGGTGGTCTGGGCCGCCGCGATGGTCCCCACCACCGGACTCGCCACCGCCGCCGGTCTCGCCGTCGACGCCACCGGCCGTATCGAGGTCGACGCGGCGCTGCGCTCGGTGTCGCACCCGGAGATCTACGCGGCCGGCGACTCGGCCGCCGCGCACACCCCGGCCGCCGGTCACCTGCGCATGGCCTGCGCCACCGCCCTGCCCACGGGTACGCATGCCGCCGCCTCGATCGCGGCCGAACTGCGCGGTGAGGAGCCGGAGCCGCTGCGTTTCGGCTACCGGATGCAGTGCGTGAGCCTGGGCCGCCACGACGGGCTGATCCAGCCGGTACGCGCCGACGACTCGCCCCGCGACCTGGTGTTCACGGGCCGCGCGGCAGCCCGGGCGAAGGAAGAGGTACTCCGCTCCACCCTCCGCCTCCTGCGCGTCGCGGCCCACCACCCGACGGCCGCGCGCCTCGTCCTGTGACACGGGCGGGCACGGAATCAGTCCCGTACGGAGCCTCGCCGCCCCTTGACGACCTGGACACCCCGCCGCCATTATTCATCACATGATGAATTCTTCTGAGGCCGCGATCCGTGCGCGCGGCCTCACCGTCATACGCGGCGACCGCACCGTCCTGCGCGGCCTCGACTTCACCGTCCCGCCCGGCCGGATCACCGGCCTGCTCGGCCCCTCCGGCTGCGGCAAATCGACCCTCATGCGCTCTGTCGTCGGCACCCAGGCCCACGCCACCGGCACGCTCGACGTCCTCGGCAGACCCGCCGGCGACACCGCGCTCCGCGCCCGAATCGGCTACGTCACCCAGGCCCCCTCCGTCTACGACGATCTGACCGTGCGGCAGAACCTCGACTACTTCGCCGCCGTCCTCGACCCCGGACGCGCCCGCCGCGCCGCCCGCCGTGACACCGTCACCGACGCCCTCGCCGACGTCGGCCTCGTCTCACACGCCGACTCCCTGGCCGGGCGGCTCTCCGGCGGCCAGCGCAACCGCGTCTCCCTCGCCGTCGCCCTGCTCGGCGCCCCGGAACTGCTCGTACTCGACGAACCGACCGTCGGCCTCGACCCCGTCCTGCGCCGCGACCTGTGGGAACTCTTCCACCGCATCGCCGCTGAACGCGCCGCGACGATCCTCGTCTCCTCGCACGTCATGGACGAGGCGGAACGCTGCCACCGGCTGCTCCTCATGCGCGACGGCGAGATCCTGGCCGACGACACACCGGACGCCCTCCGCGCCCGGACGGGCGCGGAAACCGTCGAAGAAGCCTTCCTGCACCTGGTCGACACGGCCCCCGCGACCGACCCGGCCGGCACCACACCCCAGGAGAGCGCCCGATGACCGCCGCCCGTACGCTCGCCACCGCCGCCCGGGTGCTCCGCCAACTGCGCCACGACCCGCGGTCCATCGCGCTGATGGTCCTCGTCCCGTGCGTGCTGCTCCTGCTGCTCCGGTACGTCTTCGACGGCAGCCCCCGCACCTTCGACTCCGTCGGCGCCTCGCTGCTCGGCATCTTCCCGCTGGTCACCATGTTCCTGGTGACGTCGATCGCCACCCTGCGCGAACGCACCTCGGGAACGCTGGAACGCCTGCTCGCCATGCCGCTCGGCAAGGGCGATCTCATCGCCGGCTACGCCTTGGCGTTCGGGCTGCTCGCCGTCGTCCAGTCGGCGCTCGCCACCGGCCTCGCGGTCGGGGTCCTCGGCCTGGACGTGACGGGCTCCGTCTGGCCGCTGCTGCTGATCGCCCTGCTCGACGCACTCCTCGGCACCGCGCTCGGTCTCTTCGTCTCGGCCTTCGCGGCATCCGAGTTCCAGGCGGTGCAGTTCATGCCCGCGGTGATCTTTCCGCAGCTGCTGCTGTGCGGCCTGCTGACGCCACGCCCGGCCATGCAACCCGTACTGGAAGCCCTCTCGAACGTGCTGCCCATGTCGTACGCGGTCGACGGCATGAACGAGGTGCTGCGCCACCCGGACATCACCGGCACCCTCGTCCGCGACGCGCTGATCGTCGGAGGCTGCGCCGTGCTCGTACTCGCCCTGGGAGCGGCCACGCTCCGCCGCCGCACCGCGTAGGCCCGACGAGCGGTACGGAGAGCCCGTACCGCTCCTCGGACGGCGCGAACCCACGGCACCGCGCCGGTGCAAGGATGTTCAGGACGAGACAGCACCACCCACCGGCGAGGTGACCCCGAATGACCCAGACAGTCGCAGTCCTCGGAACCGGCAAGATCGGCGAGGCCCTGCTCAGCGGCATGATCCGGGCCGGCTGGCGCCCCGCCGACCTGCTGGTCACCACTCGCCGCGCCGACCGCGAGGCGGAGCTGCGCGACCGCTACGGCGTCGAGCCGGTCACCAACGCCGAGGCCGCCAAGCGGGCCGACATCCTCATCCTGGCCGTCAAGCCACAGGACATGGGCACTCTCCTGAGTGAACTCGGCCCCCATCTCGGCGCCGACCGTCTGGTCATCAGCGCGGCCGCCGGAATCACCGCCGCCTTCATCGAGGAACGGCTCGCCGCGGGCACCCCCGTCGTGCGCGTCATGCCCAACACGCCAGTCGTCGTGGACGAAGGAATGTCGGTCATCTCCGCGGGCCGCCACGCCACCGCCGAACACCTCGGGCACGCCGAGGAGATCTTCGGCGGAGTGGGCAAGACCCTCCGGGTCCCGGAATCCCAGCAGGACGCGGCCACCGCGCTCTCCGGTTCCGGCCCGGCGTACTTCTACTTCCTGGTCGAGGCGATGACCGACGCGGGCATCCTCCTCGGCATGCCCCGGGCCCAGGCCCATGAACTGATCGTCCAGGCCGCGATCGGCGCGGCCGTCATGCTCCGTGACAGCGGCGAACACCCGGTGAAACTCCGCGAGGCCGTGACCTCCCCGGCCGGCACCACCATCAGCGCCATCCGCGAGCTGGAGAACCACGGGGTACGAGCGGCCCTCATCGCCGCCCTGGAAGCGGCCAGGGACCGCAGCCGCGAACTCGCCTCCGGCAACGGCTGAGGGCCGCGGCGCCAGGGCGACAGGCCTGCGATACCCCCGAGTTGACATGGCAAACACAGAACCGTAATGTTCTCCGAGCTGTCCGACGTGAGCACCGGCCCAGGCCGGCCCCGGACAGCCATCCCGCAGGACCTCATACAAGCAGCGCGATCAGTGGTCGCATTGCTTCGGATGTGTTTTACGGAATGAAGAATCCGCGTTCGAAGGAACGCAGCGCCGATTAGCTTCGGAGCCGGTGATTCGCTAAAGTCTCACTCGTCGGAACGGCCGAACGGCCGGGAAGACAAGCCCCCTCTGACTGGGAATCAGGCCCGAAAGGATCTGATAGAGTCGGAACCGCCGGAAAGGGAAACGCGAAAGCGAGAACCTGGAAAGCAAGCCCCGCTGACTGGGGATCGGATACGGAAAGCATCT
>NZ_JBIVLO010000007.1:0-439561 GCF_044751305.1 Streptomyces sp. NPDC088725 | reverse complement strand
GGGGTTTGGGGGCCCGCCCGGGCCCGCCCGGGGGGGGGCCCCCCCGGCCCCCCCCGGGCCCGGCGCCCCGGGCCCCGCCCCCCCGCCCCCCCCCCCCCGGGGGGGGGCGGGGGTCGCGTCGTCCGCGGGTCAGGCGCGCAGGCTCCGTTCCACCGGGACCTGCCGCTGCTGGGGCGTACGCAGGTTCATCCACGCCATGCAGCTGAGGAACACCACCGCGCACACCACGAACGCACCGCCCACGGCGTATTCGCCGGTGGCGAGCCAGAGCGCGGCCGTTCCGAGGAAGACCGCCGCGACCAGAGGGAACGCCCACCAGTGATGCCGGTTCAGCGTCGGCCGGCGCCGGCGTACAACCGGGCGCGGCAGGACCCGCGGATCCGAGGCGCCGCCGGGCGTCTCCCGTTGCCGCCGGACGATCGTGCACACCATGAACACCCCATAGATCAGGCCACCCGCGAGCACGGCGGGCCAGGCGTCCGCGCCCGAGAACACGAGCCGGAACCCGATCCACAGCACGAGAGCCAGCGACGGAATCACCCACCAGCGATCCCGTGCCCGCTCCCTCGACGCCTTTTCCGCCACCATGTCACTCCCCGGACCAAGGCCGCGCCCGCACGCGCCGCCGCGCACCGGGTACCCCGTCGGAGCCCTCCGATGCCTGCGTCTTCTCGCGCGGCGAAAATGCCCAAGACGCAGCGCTGCCAAGCCGGTTGGGAGTTGTGCAACGAGCATACGGGCCCGTCGGCCGCCGGATCGCCCCGTGTGGTGTCACGGCGCCGAGGACCGGGCATCCCGCGTCGGCGTGACCGGTGGGAACGCAGCCGCGCCGGGACCGGGCCGGGGCGCCCGTAAGCGCCATTTCCTGTGGGCGAGCCGACCGGCCGCAGGGGGAGCGCGTAACCGCGATGACATTTCGCTGAATCATGTTCGTCACCCAGCCTTGGCACGCTCGCCTGATCCACACACGGTGAATGGACAGCAGAGTCGGGACGGAACAGCCCATGCACGACCAACAGCCCGGCCCGCTCGCGGGGTTCACCGTCGGGGTCACCGCGGCCCGGCGTGCCGACGAACTGGGCGCGCTGCTTCAGCGGCGAGGCGCCACGGTCGTCCACGCGCCGGCCCTGCGGATCCTGCCGCTCGCAGACGACACGGAACTGCGTACCGCCACCGGCGAGTTGATCGCGCGCCCGCCCGATGTGGTGGTGGCCACCACGGCGATCGGCTTTCGCGGCTGGCTGGAAGCCGCCGCGGGATGGGGAAACGGCGACGCGCTGCTCGACTGCCTCCGCGGGGTCGAACTGCTCGCGCGCGGGCCCAAGGTCAAGGGCTCGATCCGCGCCGCCGGGCTGACCGAGGCGTGGTCGCCCGCCTCCGAGTCGATGGCCGGAGTACTCGAGCGGCTGCTGGGCGAAGGTGTCGAGGGCCGCAGGATCGCGCTGCAACTCCACGGCGTTCCTCTGCCCGGTTTCGTGGAGGCGCTGGAGGCCGGGGGCGCCGATGTGGTGGTCGTACCGGTCTACCGCTGGATGCCCCCGGAGGACCTCGCCCCCGTCGACCGCCTCATCGACGCGGCCGTCGCGCGCGCCGTCGATGCCATCAGCTTCACCAGCGCGCCCGCCGCCACCTCGCTGTTCTCCCGCGCGGAGGAACGCGGCCGGCTGCTCGACCTCCTCGCCGCACTCCACCACGACGTGCTGGCGGCCTGCGTGGGACCCGTCACCGCCCTGCCCCTCCAGGAGCGCGGCATCGACACCGTGCAGCCGGAACGTTTCAGACTCGGGCCGCTGGTCCAGGTCCTCTGTACGGAGCTTCCCGGGCGCGCCCGTACGCTCCCGGTCGCGGGCAGCAGGATCGAGATCCGCGGACACGCGGTCCTGGTGGACGACGGGCTGCGCCCCGTACCGCCGGCCGGGATGACGCTGCTGCGCGCGCTGGCCCGGCGTCCTGGCTGGGTGGTGTCGCGGGCGGAGCTGCTGCGGGTACTGCCGGGCGCGGGCCACGACGAGCACGCGGTCGAGACCGCCATCGCCAGGCTGCGCACCGCGCTCGGCGCTCCGGGACTGATCCAGACCGTCGTCAAGCGCGGCTACCGGCTGGCGCCGGACCCGGCGGCTGACTCGAAGTGCGTCGGGGCGCAGGGGAGTTGAGGGCGAGGAACTGGGGGGACGGCCCGGCGGGTGCGCTGATCATCGGTACCGTACGGAGATGTCACACGACCCGGCCGTCATCCTGAGGCCCTCCGGACCGGAACACGCCGAAGCCGTCGCGGAGGCGCTTGTCCGCAACCGTGACTACATGAGTCCCTGGGAGCCGGACCGGCCCGCCGACTTCTTCACCGCCCGGACCCAGGCCCACCGGCTCGCCGACCCCGCGGCCCGCCGCTGGCACTTCATGGACGGAACGCGGATCGTCGGCGAGATCACCCTCTCCGGCATTTCGCTCGGGGCCTTCCGCAGCGCTCATGTCGGCTACTGGATCGACGCCGAGCACACGGGCCGCGGCCTCGCGACGCAGGCCGTCAACGAGGTCTGCCGTGCCGCCAGGGACGGGCTGGGGCTGCACCGGATCGAAGCCGCGACGCTCCTCGCGAACGCGGCTTCGCAGCGTGTCCTGGACAAGTGCGGATTCGAGCGGATCGGAACAGCGCCGCGCTATCTCCACATCAACGGCGGGTGGCGTGATCACCTCTTGTTCCAGCGCATCCTGCACGACGGCCCGCCGAACACCACGGCCTGACGACGGGGCCCGCCGCCGGCCACGTATTCGAGTGAACGTTCGACGGTAATGCACCGGAAAAAGTCGACGCCTGACATACCCGCCCCCTTCGCGTACGGTTGACGGCTGCCCGATGCACGTCACGAAGGGGGCCTCGGTGGCCGCGCAGGATGCCGCTGTTGAATCTGCTGGACCCGCCGTCGATCCCGGACGCGACACGGGGAACGACTCCGTACGCGACCGCGAGATCGGAGTCGAACAGCGCCATCTGGACCAGGTGTACCGCCGCCTCGAGGAGAAGATCCACGAGGCGGAGTTCCTGATGAACGACGCCGCCAAAAGGGGGCAGGTCGGCACGCCGGGAGCACTGGCCGAGCGGGACGCCCAGGTCTTCAGGGCCGGTATCCACCTCAGCCGCCTCAACAACGAGTTCGAGGACTTCCTCTTCGGCAGGATCGACCTCCTGCGCGGCAAGGACGGCAAAAAGGGCCCGGACGGCGCGTACACCTCGGTCGAACCGGCCGACGAAGCGGTACGCGACGACAACACCGCCGACATCGCGGAGACCCTGCACATCGGCCGGATCGGGGTGCTGGACTCCGACTACGCGCCACTGGTCATCGACTGGCGCGCACCGGCCGCCGCGCCGTTCTACCGCTCCACGCCGGTGGACCCGGGACGGGTCGTGCGCCGGCGCGTGATCCGCTCCAAGGGCCGCCGGGTCCTCGGGGTCGAGGACGACCTGATGCGCCCCGAGCTGACCGCCACGCTGGACGGCGCCGCGCTGCCCGTCATCGGTGACGGCGCGCTGATGGCGGCGCTCGGGCAGGCCCGCAGCCACACCATGCGGGACATCGTCTCCTCCATCCAGGCCGAGCAGGACCTGGTGATCCGTGCCCCCGCCGCCTCGGTCACCGAAGTGGCGGGCGGCCCCGGCACGGGCAAGACCGCCGTGGCGCTGCACCGGGCCGCGTACCTGCTCTACCAGGACAGGCGGCGCTACGCGGGCGGCATTCTCGTCGTCTCGCCGACACCGCTGCTCGTCGCGTACACCGAGGGCGTGCTGCCGTCGCTCGGCGAGGAGGGGCAGGTCGCGATCCGCGCGGTCGGCTCGCTGGTGGACGGCGCGGAGGCGACGGCGTACGACGAACCGGCCGTGTCCCGCGTCAAGGGCTCGGCGCGCATGCTGAAGGTGCTGCGCAACGCCGCCAGGGGCGCCCTGGAGCCCTCTTCCGGCTCCGGTGCCCCCGGATCATCCGGACGGCGTAACAGGCGCCGTGGCGGCGCGCAGGCGGACGGCGCGGGCCAGCTCTCCTTCGGCCAGGAAAACCCCGAAACCGCTGATGAACGCGGTAAGGGCGGGCAGGCCGGCGAGGACGCGTCCGCCGTCACCGTGAGAACCGACCGGCTGCGGGTCGTCGCCCTCGGCCGCAGGCTGGAGCTGGAAGCCGACGAACTGCACCGCATCCGGCAGTCGGCGCTCAGCGGCACCGCCCCCGTCAACCTGCTGCGCCCCCGTGCCCGCAGGCTTCTCCTCGACGCGCTCTGGGAGCAGTCGGGCGCGGCGTCGCGGGCCGGTGAGTACGCGTCGCGCGGTGACGCGGAGCTGGCCGCCGAGCTGCGCAGCGGTTTCGACGACGACGTCACGACCGAGGACAGCTTCATCGCGTTCCTGGACGCCTGGTGGCCCGAGCTGACGCCGCGCGGTGTGCTCGCCGCGATGGCCGACGAGCGCCGTCTCGGCCGCTGGAGCCGCCGCATCCTCAATCAGGGCGAGACGCGCAGGCTGGCGCGTTCCCTGGCCCGTCTGGGCGCCGACGGCACCGGACCGCTGTCCGTGCACGACGTGGCTCTCCTGGACGAGCTGGAGACACTGCTCGGCTCACCGCCGCGCCAGCGCAAGCGCCGGGAGCTGGACCCGCTCGACCACCTCACGGGCCTCGATGAGCTGATGCCGCAGCGCGAGGAGTCCCAGCGCGAGCGTGCCGAGCGGCTGGCGGCGGAGCGTACGGAGTACGCGCACGTCATCGTCGACGAGGCGCAGGACCTCACGCCCATGCAGTGGCGGATGGTCGGCCGCCGGGGCAGGCACGCCACCTGGACGGTGGTCGGCGACGCCGCGCAGTCGTCCTGGACGGATCCGGACGAGGCGGCGGAGGCGCGTGACGAGGCGCTGGGCAACCGCCCGCGCCGCCGTTTCACCCTGACGGTCAACTACCGCAACCCGGCGGAGATCGCCGATCTCGCGGCGAAGGTCCTGGCCATCGCCATGCCGGGAATGGAATCGCCGCGCGCGGTCCGTTCCACCGGCGTACGCCCGCGCTTCAGCGTCGTACAGAACGGCGATCAGGCCGCGACCGTACGGGCGGAGGCGCAGCGCCTGCTGGACCGGGTGGACGGCACGGTCGGTGTGGTGGTCGCGATGAACCGGCGCGAACAGGCGGCGCGCTGGCTGGCCGGGCTCGGCGACCGGGTCGTCGCGCTGGGCAGCCTGGAGGCCAAGGGGCTGGAGTACGACGCGACGGTCGTGGTCTCCCCGGCGGAGATCGCCGACGAGTCGCCCGCCGGGCTGCGGGTGCTGTACGTGGCGCTCACGCGCGCGACGCAACAGCTCACGGTGGTCTCCGGGACCCGGGACGAGCCGGACGCGGAGGGAGTACCCGACCTGCTCCGGGATTGACTTCCCGATTGACCTCGGGTCAACGGGCGCCGGGGGATCACTTTCCGGAGTGGTTTGTTAGCCTGGTATCGGCACCGGCTCGATCCAAGCCCCCGGGCCCAACCTTCGTCGCTTCGAGCGACCACTTGCCGCGAGGCGAGCATGGCGGGTCGGTGCCACCTTTTCGCTTCTGCCGTACGTCATTGCGGCTCATGTCTTCAGGGGCATGTCAGCAGGCCTTCACCAGCAGTTGGTGGAGGCCTGCTGTCGTTGGGGAGGCCGCCGTACGGGCTCGCTCTCGTATGACGGAACTCACTTTCCGAAAAGGTGGGCCTTTACCTGCTACTCGCTGGTAGGTGCGACCATCGGACAGCGCCGCCGGGGCTGTTGTCCCCGCCGGGGCGGCAATGCGGCTCAGCGAAAGCAGAGGAACCAGGTCATGGCAACGGCGCCAAGCGTCTCGTACTCGATGACGGTCAGGCTGGAGGTGCCCGCGAGCGGTACCGCGGTGTCCCAGCTGACCACGGCTGTGGAGTCTTCAGGCGGCTCGGTGATCGGCCTGGACGTCACGGCGTCCGGTCACGAGAAGCTGCGGATCGACGTCACGATCGCCGCGACGTCCACCGCGCACGCGGATCAGATCGTCGCCCAACTGCGCGACATCGTCGGTGTCGACATCGACAAGGTGTCCGACCGTACGTTCCTGATGCACCTCGGCGGCAAGATCGAGATGCAGTCCAAGCATCCGATCCGCAACCGTGACGACCTCTCGATGATCTACACCCCGGGCGTGGCGCGGGTCTGCCTGGCGATCGCCAAGAACCCCGAGGACGCGCGCCGCCTCACCATCAAGCGCAACTCCGTCGCCGTCGTGACGGACGGCTCCGCCGTGCTGGGCCTCGGCAACATCGGCCCCAAGGCCGCGCTGCCCGTCATGGAGGGCAAGGCCGCGCTCTTCAAGCGGTTCGCCGGCATCGACGCGTGGCCGATCTGCCTGGACACCCAGGACAGCGACGCGATCGTCGAGATCGTCAAGGCCATCGCCCCCGGCTTCGCGGGCATCAACCTGGAGGACATCTCGGCGCCCCGCTGCTTCGAGATCGAGGCGCGGCTGCGCGAGGCCCTGGACATCCCGGTCTTCCACGACGACCAGCACGGCACGGCGATCGTCGTCCTCGCCGCGCTGACCAACGCGCTGCGGGTGGTCGACAAGTCCGTCGGTGACGTACGGGTCGTCATGTCCGGCGCGGGCGCGGCCGGTACGGCCATCCTGAAGCTGCTCATCGCGTCCGGCGTCAAGCACGCCGTCGTCGCGGACATCCACGGTGTGGTGCACGCGGGCCGCGAGGACCTCGTCGACGCCACTCCGGAGTCGCCGCTGCGCTGGATCGCCGACAACACCAACCCCGAGGGCATCACCGGCACCCTGAAGGAGGCCGTGGTCGGCGCGGACGTCTTCATCGGCGTCTCGGCCCCGAACGTCCTGGACGGCGCCGACGTCGCGGCCATGGCGGACGACGCGATCGTCTTCGCGCTCGCCAACCCCGATCCCGAGGTCGACCCGGCGATCGCCCGTGAGACGGCGGCGGTTGTGGCGACGGGACGTTCCGACTTCCCGAACCAGATCAACAACGTGCTCGTTTTCCCCGGTGTCTTCCGCGGTCTGCTCGACGCGCAGTCACGAACCGTCAACACGGAGATGATGCTCGCCGCGGCGGAAGCGCTCGCGGACGTCGTCACCAAGGACGAGCTGAATCCGAACTACATCGTGCCCTCCGTGTTCAACGACAAGGTCGCGGGAGCGGTCGCGGGTGCCGTGCGCGAGGCCGCGAAGGCGGCCGGCGTGACTGTGACGGCCCCCACGTCCGCATGACGTACGGCGCGTCGCGATTCGCGGGGCCCTGAGCCCCCCTCTAGGGTGGCGGACCATGAGCCCCGCCGCTCCAGGGAGGTAATTCAGGGCCTCCGGGGGGTTCAGGGCTCCCAGGCTCCAAGGAGTCTCCACAGAGTCGACGGAACGTCACGACGACGAGGCAGTGGCGCTTTTCGTGTGACTCCGGAGGGTGCCGGATTGGCTTTCCCGCCGCTGGTGGGGGCAGGATGCGTATTCGGGCGCGAGGGTCTGTGTCAGCAGACCCGGGTCCGGGGACTGTCCGAGGGCCCTGGCAGCATCGGCTTCGATCTCACGCCTTACAGGCAAGAAGAACACGGGAGTAACAACATGAACCGCAGTGAGCTGGTGGCCGCCCTGGCCGACCGTGCCGAGGTGACTCGCAAGGACGCCGACGCCGTGCTGGCCGCTCTCGCCGAGACCGTCGGCGAGATCGTCGCCAAGGGCGACGAGAAGGTCACCATCCCCGGCTTCCTGACCTTCGAGCGCACCCACCGTGCCGCTCGCACCGCTCGTAACCCGCAGACCGGCGACCCGATCCAGATCCCGGCCGGTTACAGCGTGAAGGTCTCCGCGGGCTCCAAGCTCAAGGAAGCCGCCAAGGGCAAGTAACACCCACAAGCACAGCGCAGGGGCGGCCACCCGGACCGGGTGGCCGCCCCTGTGTGGTTCGCGCCCCGCAGGCCCGCACAGGGCCGCACAACGCGCTGGTGGCCCCGCTCCGGGGAGCGGGGCCACCAGGTGCGTGCTGGTCAGGCGTGCGGGTGTGTGCTGGTCGGACGAGTTCGCCGTTGGGCGGTTCGGCGTTCGTGCCCGGCTCGATCAGCTTCTCCATGCTGTGCTGTCCCGGGGGCGACCCCCGGACCCCCTGCCGGGTGGGGGCTGGTGTCGGTGGCCTACGTGGCCTACGTGGCCTACGTGGCATACGGCGGTGGCCCCCGCTCCGAGGAGGGGGGCCACCGGGCGCGCACTGGTCAGGCGTGCGGACGCGTGCTGTCAGACCAGTTCGCCGTTGGGCAGTTCGACGTTCGCGCCCAGCTCGATCAGCTTCTCCATGAAGTTCTCGTAGCCGCGGTTGATCAGGTCGATGCCGTGCACGCGGGACGTGCCCTGCGCCGCCAGCGCCGCGATCAGGTACGAGAAGCCGCCCCGCAGGTCGGGGATGACGAGGTCGGCGCCCTGGAGCTTGGTGGGGCCGGACACCACCGCGGAGTGCAGGAAGTTGCGCTGGCCGAAGCGGCAGTCGGAGCCGCCCAGGCACTCCCGGTAGAGCTGGATGTGCGCGCCCATCTGGTTGAGCGCCGAGGTGAAGCCCAGCCGTGACTCGTACACCGTCTCGTGGACGATGGACAGGCCTGACGCCTGCGTCAGGGCCACCACCAGCGGCTGCTGCCAGTCGGTCTGGAAACCGGGGTGTACGTCCGTCTCCAGCGCGATCGCGTTGAGCGAGCCGCCCGGGTGCCAGAAGCGGATGCCCTTGTCGTCGATCTCGAAGGCGCCGCCCACCTTGCGGTAGGTGTTGAGGAACGTCATCATCGAACGCTGCTGCGCGCCGTGTACGTAGATGTTGCCCTCGGTGGCGAGCGCCGCGGACGCCCAGGAGGCGGCCTCCAGGCGGTCCGGGATGGCCCGGTGGTTGTAGCCGTCGAGCCGGTCGACACCGGTGATCCGGATCGTCCGGTCCGTGTCCATGGAGATGATCGCGCCCATCTTCTGCAGGACGCAGATGAGGTCCTCGATCTCCGGCTCCACCGCCGCGTTCGACAGCTCGGTGACGCCCTCGGCCAGCACGGCCGTCAGCAGCACCTGTTCCGTCGAGCCGACCGACGGGTACGGCAGCCGGATCTTCGTGCCCCGCAGGCGCTGCGGAGCCTCCAGGTACTGGCCGTCGGCCCGCTTCTCGATCGTCGCGCCGAACTGGCGCAGCACGTCGAAGTGGAAGTCGATGGGCCGGCCGCCGATGTCACAGCCGCCGAGGCCCGGGATGAAGGCGTGGCCGAGCCGGTGCAGCAGCGGACCGCAGAACAGGATCGGGATGCGCGACGAACCGGCGTGGGCGTCGATGTCGGCGACGTTCGCGCTCTCGACGTGGGTGGGGTCGAGGATCAGCTCGCCGGGCTCGTCCCCGGGCCGCACGGTCACGCCGTGCAGCTGGAGCAATCCCCGTACGACGCGTACGTCGCGGATGTCGGGCACATTGCGCAGCCGGCTCGGTCCACTGCCGAGGAGCGCGGCGACCATGGCCTTGGGCACGAGGTTCTTCGCGCCGCGGACGCGGATCTCACCCTCCAGCGGGGTTCCACCGTGGACAAGCATTACATCGTCTTTGACGGTCATGAATCTCGCGTTCCGGAGTGGGCGGGCAGGTGGCCAAACAAAAGGGTAAGGGGCTTTGGCCCCTGTCCCGCATGGCCGCGAGGGGGTGAAGCGTGTAATGAATTCGGTACAACACGTTCTGTTCGGTACGTGTGGCGCAAAGTCACCGGCCGATCCGGGCCTCCCGCCGCCCGGATCCACGCGCCGTGTGCGCTCCCGCCTGACGCGGTGCGCCCCGGACGGCCGTCCGTGCCCACCGTGCCGCGCGGGCCCCGCCGGAGACGAAAGTGCGGGATCATGTGTCTCATGACGGAGGTGTCCTCGCTCACAGGGCGGTTGCTCGTGGCCGCACCCGCTCTCACGGACCCGAATTTCGACCGCGCGGTCGTCCTTCTGCTCGATCACGACGAGGAGGGCTCGCTCGGTGTGGTGCTCAACCGGCCCACTCCTGTGGATGTCGGGGACATCCTCGAACCCTGGGCCGGGCTCGCGGGAGACCCGGGCGTCGTGTTCCAGGGCGGCCCCGTCTCGCTCGATTCCGCGCTCGGCATCGCCGTCATCCCCGGAGGCGAAGGTCCCCTCGGCTGGCGGAGGGTGCACGGGGCGATCGGACTCGTCGATCTGGAGGCCCCGCCCGAACTGCTGGCGAAGGCGCTCGGCTCGCTGCGGATCTTCGCCGGCTACGCGGGCTGGGGCCCCGGGCAGCTGGAGGACGAGCTGAGTGAGGACGCCTGGTACGTGGTCGAGTCGGAGCCCGGTGATGTGTCGTCGCCCCGGCCCGAGGGGCTGTGGCGGGCGGTCCTGCGCAGGCAGCGCGGCCAGCTGGCGATGGTCGCGACATACCCGGACGATCCCTTGCTCAACTGATTCCCGCCGGGCCGGGCCGGGGCTTTCGCGGCGCTTCGGCCGGGGCCGTGGCGCGGATGCGTGAGCGAACGGCTGCGGAGTGCACGGACCCGGAGCCGCCGTTCCGCGCCGCGCGTGGGTACCCTAGACGCTTATGAGCACTCTTGAGCCCGAGCGCGGGGCAGGGACGGGCACCCTCGTGGAGCCGACACCGCAGGTGTCGCACGGCGATGGCGACCACGAGCGCTTCGCCCACTACGTCCAGAAGGACAAGATCATGGCGAGCGCCCTCGAGGGCACTCCCGTGGTGGCACTGTGCGGCAAGGTCTGGGTACCGGGGCGCGATCCCAAGAAGTATCCGGTCTGTCCGATGTGCAAGGAGATCTACGAGTCCATGGGCCCCGGTGGGGACAAGGACAAGGGCGGCAAGGACGGCGGCAAGAAGTAACCGCTGGATCTTTCTGCCGGTGACGGCCCCCGGGGCACGCGTTCAGGCGCGTGCCCCGGGGGCCGTTCGCGTGGGTGTTCGCGCTGGGGTTCGTACGGTGGCGGGCGCTTCGGGGCGCCACTAATTGGTTCAGACCACTTGTCGCCGTGTTCCTGACACCCTTAATCTCCTGCGAGTTGGGCGGCGCGCGCAGCGCGAAGCGTCCGTTGCGCATGCCGCAACGCCGACCGCAGGGATCCCGGATGAAGCTTTCTGCCCGAACAGCCACCCCGGCCGCGGCGCTCGTGCTCGCCTGGCTCACCCTCACGGGCTGCGCCCCGGGGACCTCGGACACCGGCGCGACGAAGGACGAGCAGAGCGGCACCCTGCGCGTGTGGCTCTTCCAGGAGGTCGACAACAAGCCCAAGGAGCAGGTCGTCGACGCTGTCGTCGCCGCCTTCCGCGCGGAGCACAAGGGCACGAAGGTGGCGACCGAGTACATCCCGGTCGAGACGCGCGCCCAGCGCGTGAAGGCGGCGTTCAACGATCCGAGGAGCGCGCCGGATCTCATCGAGTACGGCAACACCGACACGGCCGGCTACGTCAAGGACGGCGGACTCGCCGAGATCGGCGCGGAGTTCGATGCCTGGGACGAGGCCAAGGACACCGACCCGGCCGCCAGGCGGTCCGTCACCGTGGGCGGCGGGATCTACGGGGCGCCGCTCTTCGTCGGCGTACGCGCGCTGTACTACCGCACGGACGTCTTCAAGGAGTTGGGGATCGCCGCCCCCAGGTCCCAGGCGGAGCTGATCTCCACGGCCAGGAAGATCCACCGGGCGAAGCCGGACCTCTACGGGCTCGCGGTCGGCGGCGCGTACACGTACGGCGCCCTGCCCTTCGTCTGGGCGAACGGCGGCGAACTCGCCGAGGAGAGCGGCGGTACGTATAAGGCCGCCGTGAACAGCCCCGCGGCCCGCGCCGGCATAGCGGCGTACACCTCGCTCTTCGGGGACGACAACTGCCCGGCCGCCAAGTGCGCCTCCATGGGAGGCGTACTGGACGAGATACTCACCGACGGCATCACCGAGCGGGAGGTGGCGCGGGCTCGCGCCATGACCAAGGGCATCCACGCCCGCGAACGCGAGGACTCGGCCTCCCACGCGCGGCTGCTGGCGCTCGAACTGTTCCGCCGTGACCGCTTCACTGGTCAGCGCACCGAGTCGGCCCTGCTGGACACGCTGACGGCCGACGAGATAGTGGATGTCGCCCGGCAAGCACTGTCCCCGGAGGCGGGCCGCTGCACGGCGGTCGGCCCGGAGACGGCGCGGTCCGAACTGCCGGGCGTGGGCCATGAATGGGTACTGTCGCAGCCTCGCTGAGCTGCCCCACCGATGTCTCCTCCTCACCCCCGTCCGGTACGGACCGCGTCGCCTTGGAGAACCCTTGTCCGTCCCCTCCGCACACCCTTCCAGGACGCCGACGCGATCGGCCCTCGTGATCGGCGGCACCGGCATGCTTGCCGGCGTCGTCCACGGGCTGGTCGCCGACGGCTGGCGGACCACCGTCGTGGCCAGGGGCGAGAGGTCCCTGGGAACGCTCGCTGACCGGACCACCGGCCGCGACCGCGTGATGACTCTTCCCGCCGACTACTCCGATCCCGGGGGGTTCCGTTCGGCGCTCGAGCAGGCTGTAGGTGAGGTGGGTCGTTTTCAGCTGGCCGTGCTGTGGGTCCACACGCCCAGCCGTGACGACGCCCTGCCCGTGGTCGCCGGTGCCCTGACCGAGGACGCGGTGGTGGTCGACGTCCGGGGCAGCGTGGTGGCCGACCCCACCCGAAACAAGCCGCTCCCTCCGTCGGCCCTGGCCGCATCCCCGCGTGACTACCGCCCTGTCGTGCTGGGCTTCACGGACGGACCGGCCGGCCCCCGTTGGCTCACCCATCACGAGATCAGCGACGGAGTGCTGTCCGCCGCACGCGCCCCGGCGGCCTCAGCGGCACCCGACGAACACGGGTGGGTGGTCGGTCGGGTACGGCCCTGGCACGACCGTCCGTGAACTTCGCCGCGCCGGTGCACAGGCGGACCGGCCGTGACCGCCCCGGGCACGGCGATCGCAAACCCTCAAGGTCTTTGAGAAGTGATCTTGTGTCTGGGTTCGTCGTACCGGCCGAGGGCGTGAGGGGCACAGGTGGTCTCGGGCGGTGCGGCGGAGCGTGGCTGAAAAGTTGGTGTGGCCATCCTGGCGGTGGATGCCGATGGCGAGGTTGCGCAGGCTGGCCATGACGCGGGGCAGGCGACCGTCACGGCCTTCGCGTCCGGCAAGGCCGCCATGGCGATCGGCGGTGACTTCAACCACCAGGCCGTCGAGGCCGGTTCGGTCAAGGGCGCGTACGCGGTCGTGCCGCTGCCCGGGGCCAAGGCGGGCTCGGTCGCGCCGGCCTTCGCGGGCGGCAACAACATCGGAGTCCTGAGGAGCAGCGGCCACCGCACCCTCGCCGTCGCCCTGATGAAGGCGCTCGCCGGCAAGGACACCCAGGCCAAGCTGTTCGACGCGATGGGCTTCCTGCCCACGTACACGGACGTACTGGCGGCCTCCGCGAAGAAGGAACCGTTCATCGAGCCGTTCGTACGGACGCTCGGCGCGGGCGCCAAGTTCGTGCCCGCCTCGCCCGGCTGGGCGCAGATCGACTCGTCACTCGTGCTGCCGACGATGTTCCAGGAGATCGTCAGCGGCCGTAAGGGAGTCGCGGCGGCCTCGGACGACGCGGCGGCGAAGATGGACGCGGCGTTCACGTCCGAGGGCTGAGCGCCATGACGAACCTCCTGACGGCCGCCCGCGCGGCCCCGCGGGCGTCGGGGCGGGCCGGGGGCCGCCGGACGGGGCGGCTGGACGCCCTGGCTCTGTCTGGCGCCCGCGCTGGTCGTCCTCGCGGCGCTGCTGGTCTACCCGATCTACCAACTCGGCTTGATCTCGTTCCTGGAGTACACCCAGGCACAGGTCAGCGGCGGAGAGCCGACCACCTTCCGGGGGTTCGGCAACTACGCGGCGCTCTTCGGCGACGGCCAGTTCTGGCGGGTGCTGCTGGCGACCGTCGTCTTCGCCGCGGCCTGCGTCGTCACGACACTCGGCGTGGGCTGCGCGCTGGCGGTCCTGCTTACGCGGGCACGGGCGGTGCCGCGCCTGGCGCTGATGGGCGCCGCGCTCGGCGCCTGGGCCACCCCGGCCGTCACCGGATCCACCGTCTGGGTCTTCCTCTTCGACCCCGACTACAGCCCGGTCAACCGGCTGCTGGGCCTCGGCGACCACTCCTGGACGTACGGCCGCTACAGCGCTTTCACGCTCGTCCTGCTCGAAGTCGTTTGGTGCTCCTTCCCGTTCGTGATGGTGACGGTGTACGCGGGCATCCGGGCGATTCCGGGTGAGGTGCTCGAGGCGGCCTCGCTGGACGGCGCCTCGCAGTGGCGGATCTGGCGGTCGGTGACCGCGCCGATGCTGCGGCCGATCCTGCTCGTCGTCACGATCCAGTCGGTCATCTGGGACTTCAAGGTGTTCACCCAGATCTATGTGATGACCAATGGCGGCGGAATCGCCGGGCAGAATCTCACGCTCAATGTGTACGCCTATCAGAAGGCTTTCGCCTCCTCCCAGTACAGCCTGGGCTCCGCGATCGGCGTCGTCATGCTGCTGATTCTGCTCGCCGTGACACTCGGTTATCTGCGGCTGCTGCGACGGCAGGGAGAAGCGCTGTGACCCTGCTCAGGACCCCCCGGATCCGCCGTCCGCGGCGCCTCGCAGCCGAGGCGTCGGCCCTCGTCATCGCCCTGATCGTGGCGTTCCCGCTCTATTGGATGGTGCTTTCCGCATTCAAACCCGCGGACGAGATCCAATCGACCCGGCCCCGTCCCTGGACGCTCGCGCTGTCGCTCGACTCGTACCGCCGCGTCTTCGAACAGCGGGAATTCGGAAGGTACTTCCTCAACAGCCTGACCGTCGCCTGCACGGTGGTGGTCGTCTCCGCGCTGATCGCGTTTCTCGCGGCGACCGCCGTGACCCGTTTCCGCTTCCGGTTCCGTACGACGCTGCTGATCATGTTCCTCGTCGCGCAGATGGTGCCCGTCGAGGCGCTGACGATTCCGCTGTTCTTCCTGATGCGGGACTTCGGGCAGCTCAATACGCTCGGCTCGCTGATCCTGCCGCATCTGGCCTTCTCGCTGCCGTTCGCGATCTGGATGCTGCGCGGATTCGTCGGAGCGGTACCCGAAGCGCTCGAAGAGGCCGCGTACATCGACGGCGCGAGCCGTACGCGCTTCCTGTGGCAGATCCTCTTTCCGCTGGTCCTCCCGGGGCTTGTCGCGACGAGCGTCTTCTCGTTCATTTCGACCTGGAACGACTTCCTCTTCGCGAAGTCCTTCATCATCAGCGACACCTCTCTGTCGACGCTTCCCATGGCGCTGCTGGTCTTCTTCAAACCCGACGACAACGACTGGGGAGGGATCATGGCGGCCTCCACCGTGATGACCGTTCCCGTCCTGGTCTTCTTCGTGCTCGTTCAGCGGCGCCTGGTCTCCGGACTCGGCGGCGCCGTCAAGGATTAAGAACAAAGAGCCAAGGAAGGCTGACGAGATGGACTTGATTCCGGACCCCAGGCGCGCCTGGCCGGCGCAGGGTGCGGCCGCGTATCCGCTCGACGGCGAGACGCTGATCGAGGCGGGCACGGGCACGGAGGGCGTCGCGCGGTGGATCCGTACGGCGGTCGGAGCCGCGACGGGGCTGCCGTTCCCGCCCGCGGAGGGCGCGGGCGCGACTGAGGGCGGCACGGACGGCGCGGGCGCGACCACGGTCGACGAGGCTGGTGTTGGCGCCGTCGTGGGCGGTGACGACAACCGCATCGTCCTGGAGATCAGCCGGAGCCTGGCGCGCGACTTGGGCCCCGAGGGTTACCGGCTGACCGTCGACGGATCGGCGATCCGTATCGAGGGCGGCGGCGCGGCCGGTGTCTTCTGGGGAGCACAGACCCTCCGGCAGCTGCTCGGCCCCGACGCCTACCGGGGCGCGCCCGTCGCCCCCGGGCGCGAGTGGAGCGTGCCGATGCTCGTCATCGAGGACGCCCCGCGCTTCGCCTGGCGCGGGATGATGCTCGACGTGGCACGCCACTTCATGCCCAAGGACGGCGTCCTGCGCTATCTCGATCTGCTCGCCGCGCACAAACTCAACGTTTTCCACTTCCACCTCACCGACGACCAGGGCTGGCGTGTCGAGATCGAACGGCACCCGAGACTGACCGAGGTCGGCGCATGGCGTGCGCGCACCAAATGGGGCCACCGCGCCTCGGAGTTGTGGGACGAGAAGCCGCACGGCGGTTACTACACGCGGGACGACATCCGGGAGATCGTCGCGTACGCGGCGGAGCGGCATATCACCGTCGTCCCCGAAATCGATATCCCGGGCCATTCGCAGGCCGCCATCGCCGCGTACCCGGAACTCGGCAACACCGATGTCATCGACACGTCCTCCCTCACCGTCTGGGACACCTGGGGCATCAATCCGAACGTACTCGCCCCCACTGACAACACCCTGCGCTTCTACGAGGACGTCTTCGAAGAACTGCTCGAACTCTTCCCGGCCGCCACGTCGCCCTTCATTCACGTCGGCGGCGACGAGTGCCCGAAAGACCAGTGGAAACGGTCCCCGGCGGCGCAGGCCCGTATCGCCGAACTGGGCCTGGCGGACGAGGACGAACTCCAGTCCTGGTTCATCCGGCACTTCGACAGCTGGCTCGCCGCCCGCGGCCGGCGTCTCATCGGCTGGGACGAGATCCTCGAAGGCGGCCTCCCGCCCGGCGCCGCCGTGTCGTCGTGGCGCGGCTACGGCGGCGGCACAGCGGCCGCGAAAGCCGGCCACGACGTGGTCATGTGCCCCGAGCAGCAGGTCTACCTGGACCACCGGCAGGCGGCCGGCGAGGACGAGCCGATGCCCATCGGATACGTCAGGACCCTGGAGGACGTCTACCGCTTCGAACCGGTGCCGCCGGAGCTCACGGAGGCCGAGGCGGCCCACGTACTGGGCACCCAGGCCAACGTCTGGACCGAGGTCATGCAGGATCGTTCCCGCGTCGACTACCAGGTCTTTCCGCGCCTCGCCGCGTTCGCGGAGGTCGCCTGGTCGCCCCTGCCCCCGCCCGCGGAACGGGACTTCGAGGATTTCGAACAGCGCATGACGGAGCATTACCGCCGGCTCGACGCCCTGGGGGTCGAATACCGGCCGATCGGCGGGCCGTTGCCCTGGCAGCGGCGCACGGACCCGGACGGCAACTCCGCGACGCTCGGACGCCCGATCGAGGGACCACCCCCGAACGTGTGAGCCCGGCGCGAGGCGAGGACCCCGGGCGCGCGTTCCTGAGACTGTCGAGCCGTGAGGACAAGTCACCCAAGAGGCGCCGAAGAGTTGTATTCCTTACGTGACGGTGAAGTCGTGAGAAACAGGGCCTTACGCCTGGGCGGGGACGGAACAGTCCTTCGTGGACCCTCGCGTCGGCCGACCCCGAAGATGTGCCAGAGTTGCCACGTCCGGGCGGTGAGCACGTACGGTACGGCTCACAGGCGGGACAGCCGGGACTCCGGAAAGGGGCAGCTGGGTTGACCACGCACGCACCGCAGACGGCGCATTCCGTGACGCTGCCGACCTCGCTGAACGAGGCTGTCGCGGCGCTCGTCGCCATGCCTGCCGCCGTGCCCGTCGCAGGCGGTACGGATCTGATGGCGGCCGTCAACAGAGGCCTGCTGCGCCCTGCGGGACTCGTCGGTCTCGGCCGGATCAGTGAACTGCGGGGCTGGCGCTACCAGGACGGTCACGCCCTCCTCGGCGCCGGCCTCACCCACGCGCGTATGGGCAGGCCCGACTTCGCGGCCCTCATCCCCGCGCTCGCCGCGTCCGCGCGCGCCGCGGGCCCGCCCCAGATCCGCAACGCGGGCACGCTCGGCGGCAACATCGCCACCGCGGCGCCGACCGGCGACGCGCTGCCCGTGCTCGCGGCGCTCGAAGCCGACCTCGTGGTCGCGGGACCCGAAGGCGCGCGCCGCGAGATCCCCGTCACGCACCTGCTGGCCGGCCGCGAGATGCTGGCGCCCGCCGAACTCATCGGTTTCGTACGGGTGCCCCTGCTGCACGCCCCGCAGGTCTTCCTCAAGGCGACGGGCAGGACGGGACCGGGCCGCGCCTCCGCGTCCGTCGCCGTCGTCCTCGACCCGGCACGCCGTGGCGTGCGCTGCGCGGTCGGCGCGATCGCGCCGATGCCGCTGCGCCCGCTGGAGGCGGAGCGCTGGATCGCCTCGCTGATCGACTGGGACGGCGCGCGAGGGCTCACCCAGGAGGCGCTCGCCGCCTTCGGCGAGTACGTCGCCGCCGCCTGCATCCCGGACCCCGCGCCGCCGGCCGACGGGGGAGAGGCTCCTGTGCCGGCGCCCGCCGTACTGCATCTGCGGCGGACCGTCGCCGCGCTGGCCCGGAGGGCACTGGGGAGGGCGCTGTCGTGACCAACAACGAGAACTCCGGTTCCGGGATCCCGGAGGAACAGCGGGGCTGGCAGCCGATTCCGCAGGGCGGTGAGTACGACGCGGAGGCGACCGCGTTCGTGCAGTTGCCCCCCGAGGACGAGAGGGACGCGCCCCTCGCGGCGCCCGGCCACGGCTACGTGCCGCCGCAGATCGTGCCGCTGACTCCCGCCGCCGATCCGGGCGCGGGCAGCTGGGGCGCGGTGCAGCATGAGCCGTCGCAGGAGTCGGGTGCGGTGCGGTGGCCGGAACCGCAGTACGACCAGCCGGGCCACTCCGGTGCATACGGCCAGGAACAGCCCTACTACGACGCGTACGGGGCACAGGCGTGGCACTACGGCACCGAGGCGAACAGCGCGGGCGACACGGGCGCCGAGGGCTCCGCGGGAGCACCCGGGGCGGGCAACGAGCAGCACTCCGAGCTGACCGGCCAGTGGACGATCCCGGTCGCGCGGGGGGACCTGCCGGAGGAGTCGGGCGAGTACATCGCCACCATGCCGGCCGCCCCCTGGCACGGCGGCACGCCGCCCGCGACGCTCCCGGGCGGCGCGGCCGCGCCGTGGGCGACACAGCCGGAACCGGCAGCCCCGTACGAGGAGCCCTCGTACGGCGAATCGGCGCCCTCTTACGGGGAACAGCCGTCCCCTTACGGTGAGTCGGCGCCGTCCTACGGGCAACCGATCGCGGCGGCACCGGCGTCGGCTCCGGCTCCCGCCGAGGCGCCGCCCGCCGAGGGTGCTCCCGCCGAGGCCGGCGAGGCGGCGGCGCCGGAGCCGTACGCCGAGCAGGAAGCGGCGTTCGCGCCCGAGTTCCAGTCGGCGCCCGACGCCGAGTTCGAGGCCGGGCCGCCGGTCGAAGCTGTCGCCGAGGCGCTGCCTCTGTCCGAGCAGGTCGGCCCCGAGCAGCCTGCGCCCGAACAGGCCGTCTCCGAACGGCCGTTCAACGATCAGCCGGCTGCCGATCAGCCGGTCTCCGAGGCGCTGCCCGAGGCAGCCGGCGTACCGGAGCCCGAGCAGGACGCGGCACAGGACCTCGCGCCGGACGCGCCGGGCCTCGTGGCCGAGCAGGACCTCGCGGCGGAGCAAGACCCCGCGTCCGAGCAGGATTTCGCACCGGACTTCGCGCCCGAGGCGGAGCCTGCACCCGACTCCGAGCCGGTGCCCGAAGCGGCGCCCGCACCCGCCCCGCTCACCAGCAGCAGCGACAGCGCCGAACACCCCGTCAACTCCTTCGTGTTGCGCGTCAACGGCGCGGACCGTCCCGTCACCGACGCCTGGATCGGCGAATCCCTCCTGTACGTACTGCGCGAGCGCCTCGGTCTCGCCGGAGCCAAGGACGGCTGCTCGCAGGGCGAGTGCGGCGCGTGCAACGTCCAGGTCGACGGCAGGCTCGTCGCTTCCTGTCTCGTGCCCGCCGCCACCGCGGCCGGTTCCGAGGTCCGTACCGTCGAAGGACTCGCGTCCGACGGCGAACCTTCCGACGTCCAGCGGGCGTTGGCCACATGCGGTGCGGTGCAGTGCGGTTTCTGCATCCCCGGCATGGCCATGACCGTCCATGACCTGCTGGAGGGCAACCACGCCCCCAGCGAACTGGAGACCCGCCAGGCCCTGTGCGGCAACCTCTGCCGCTGCTCCGGCTACCGGGGCGTGGTCGACGCGGTCAACGAGGTCGCCGCCCAGCGCGCGGCGAGCGCCGAGGCCGCCGCCGCCGCCTCCGAAGAGGCCCGGATCCCGCACCAGGCACCCCCCGGCGCCGGCGGCGCCCAGCCCTCGCATCCGCACTCGCAGCACTCGCACGACGGAGGCATGGCGTGAGCAACGACGCGGCCACCGAGGCCCCGACGCTCGAAGGCCCCCAGCAGGAGCCGCCGGCGCACGGCCTCGGCGCTTCGCTCCCCCCGGCCGACGCGCGCGCGAAGACCGAGGGCACGTTCCCGTACGCCGCCGACCTGTGGGCCGAGGGCCTGCTGTGGGCCGCGATCCTGCGCTCCCCGCACCCGCACGCCCGTATCGTCTCGATCGACACCGAGGCGGCCGCCGAGATGCTGGGCGTACGGGCCGTCGTCACGCACGAGGACGTCCTCGGCGACCCCTCGTACGGCCGCCGCGTGGTGGACCGTCCCGTCTTCGCCTCCGACGTCGTACGCCACCACGGAGAGGCGATCGCCGCGGTCGCCGCCGACCACCCCGACACGGCGCGCATGGCCGCGGCCGCGATCGCCGTCGAGTACGAGATCCTCGACCCGGTCACGGACCCGGAGAAGGCCTTCGCCGCCGAGCCGCTGCACCCCGACGGCAATCTGATCCGGCACATCCCGCTGCGGTACGGCGACCCGGAGATCCAGGGCGAGATCGTCGTGGAGGGCCTGTACCGTATCGGCCGCCAGGACCCCGCACCCATCGGCGCCGAGGCCGGACTCGCCGTGCCGAGGCCGGACGGCGGCGTGGAGATCTACACCGCCTCCACCGACCCGCACACCGACCGCGACCTGGCCGCCGCCTGCTTCGGGCTCGACCCCGAGCGCGTGAAGATCGTCGTGACGGGCGTCCCCGGAGCCACCGGTGACCGCGAGGACCCCGGATTCCAGATCCCGCTCGGCCTGCTCGCGATGCGCACCGGCTGCCCCGTCAAACTGGCGGCTACGCGCGAAGAGTCCTTCCTCGGCCACGCCCATCGTCACCCCACCCTGCTGCGTTACCGCCATCACGCGGACGGCGAAGGCCGGTTGGTCAAGGTCGAGGCCCAAATCCTGCTCGACGCGGGCGCGTACGCCGACGCGTCGTCCGAATCCCTGGCCGCCGCGGTCGCGTTCGCGTGCGGCCCGTACGTCGTCCCGCACGCCTTCATCGAAGGCTGGGCCGTCCGCACCAACAACCCGCCCTCGGGACACGTCAGGGGCGAGGGCGCGATGCAGGTCTGCGCCGCGTACGAAGGCCAGATGGACAAGCTGGCGGGCAAGCTCGGCCTCGACCCGGCCGAACTGCGCCTGCGCAACGTCCTGTCCACCGGCGACATCCTGCCCACCAGCCAGACGGTCACCTGCCCGGCGCCCGTGGCCGAACTGCTTCGCTCCGTACGGGACTTCCCGTTGCCCGCGCTGCCCAAGGACACCCCGGAGGCGGCCTGGCTGCTGCCGGGAGGCATCGAGGGCGCGGGCGAGCCCGGCGCGGTACGGCGCGGTGTCGGCTACGGGATCGGCATGGTCCACATGCTCGGCGCGGAGGGCGCGGACGAGGTCTCCACGGCCACCGTCAAGGTCCACGACGGCGTGGCCACCGTCATCTGCGCGGCAGTGGAGACCGGCCAGGGCTTCTCCACGCTGGCCCGCCAGATCGTGCAGGAGACGCTCGGTATCGAAGAGGTCCACGTGGCCTCGATCGACACCGACCAGCCCCCGGCGGGCCCGGCCGCGCACGGCCGGCACACGTGGGTCTCCGGCGGCGCGGTCGAGCGGGCCGCGAAGATGGTCCGTACGCAGCTGCTGCAGCCGCTGGCCCACAAGTTCGGGATGTCCACCGAGCTGCTTCAGATCACGGACGGCAAGATCACCTCGTACGACGGCGTGCTGTCCACCACCGTCACGGAAGCGATGGACGGCAAGGAACTGTGGGCGACGGCGCAGTGCCGCCCGCATCCCACCGAGCCGCTGGACGACTCGGGCCAGGGCGACGCGTTCGTGGGACTGGCGTTCTGCGCGATCCGCGCGGTCGTGGACGTCGACATCGAACTGGGCTCGATCCGCGTCGTCGAGATGGCCGTCGCGCAGGACGTGGGCCGCGTACTGAATCCGGCGCAGCTGGCCACCCGTATCGAGGCGGGCGTCACGCAGGGCATCGGCACGGCCCTGACCGAAAACCTCCGCACGACCCGCGGCCTGGTACGCCACCCCGACTTCACGGGCTACGCGCTGCCGACGTCCCTGGACGCCCCGGACATCCGGATCGTCAAGCTGGTCGAAGAACGCGACGTGGTGGCCCCCTTCGGCGCCAAGCCGGCGAGCGCGGTCCCGGTGGTGACGGCCCCGGCGGCCGTGGCCTCAGCGGTCCGCGCGGCCACCGGCCGCCCCATCGCCCGCCTCCCGATCCGCCCCCAGGCGGCGGTGGCGGCGGCGCCTCCGGCTGCGCCTTCGCCGAACGCGTAGGCGGGCCTTGGTGGAAGCCCCTGTACGGCGCCGAGGCATCCGACTGACGGTCCGGGTGCGCACCCGCCACGATTGCCGTGTCCCGGGCGAAAACCTGAGAAGCCCCCTCACGTGATGTGAGAGGGCTCCCGGGAAGTGGAGGCCGTGGCGGGAATCGAACCCACGTAACTCGCTTTGCAGGCGAGCCCCTAAGCCACTCGGGCACACGGCCGTTGCTTGGTGACGCTCTTGACCGTACGGGCCCGTCCCGGCCCGCTCAAGGGTGCCTCGGGGGCCGCAACGCGACTGCCACACGCCGTTCACGGTCCGGCGGACGGCGGACGGAGCGGCTGGCCTCAGTGGGGAGCCGAGGTGCGCCGGGCGTAGGGCCAAGGGACCAGGGCGCTTCGTCCGTGCGACAGGGCTCATGGGGTGCTATGCCCCTTACCCTGGGGCTATGACCGTCCTGGAACCCGGCGACGCCGATGTCGCTCCCGCGGATATGTCCGCCGTCTCACCGCTGCCCGCCGTGGCCGGCATATCCGCGACCTCCCCGTCGCCCGTCGAGACCGGCGCCGTCGAGGCCGACACCGTCCAGGGCGGCATCCTCGGGCCCGTCCACCGCGCTCTCAGCATCGGCATCGTCTCCGTCGTCCTGCTGATCGCCTTCGAGGCGACCGCCGTCGGTACGGCCATGCCGGTCGCCGCGCGGGAACTGCACGGGATCTCGCTGTACGCGTTTGCCTTCTCCGCGTACTTCACCACCAGCCTCTTCGCCATGGTGCTCTCCGGGCAGTGGGCCGACAGGTCCGGGCCGCTCGCGCCGCTCGCCGCCGGGATCAGCGCCTTCGCGGTCGGGCTCCTGGTCGCCGGGACCGCCGGGTCCATGTGGATGTTCATCCTCGGCCGGGCCGTCCAGGGCCTCGGCGGCGGGCTCGTGATCGTGGCGTTGTACGTCGTGGTCAGCCGCGCCTATCCGGAGCGGCTGCGGCCCGCGATCATGGCCGCGTTCGCCGCGAGCTGGGTCGTGCCGTCCGTCGTCGGACCGCTCGCGTCCGGGGCCGTCACCGAACATCTGGGGTGGCGCTGGGTGTTCGTCGGGATCCCGGTCCTCATCGTCGCGCCGCTCGCGCTCGCCCTGCCCGCGATCCGGCGCATGGCGGCGGGGCCTGCCGACCCGACCGCGCCCCCTGCGGCGTTCGACCGGCGCAGGATCCGGCTCGCGTTCGCGATCTCGGCGGGCGCGGGGCTGCTCCAGTACGCCGGTCAGGACCTGCGCTGGCTGTCGCTGCTTCCGGCGGCGGCCGGGGTCGCTCTCCTCGTGCCCGCCGTCCTCGGGCTGCTCCCCGCGGGGACCTGGCGTGCGGCGCGCGGGCTGCCGTCCGTGGTGCTGCTGCGCGGGATCTCCGCCGGGTCCTTCGTCGCGGCCGAGAGCTTCGTACCGCTGATGCTGGTCACCGAGCGCGGTCTGTCGCCGACGATGGCGGGCCTCTCGCTGGCGGTCGGCGGCGCGACCTGGGCGCTCGGTTCGTACGTCCAGTCGAGGCCGCGCGCCGAGCCGTACCGCCAGCAGCTGCTGACCGGCGGGATGGTGCTGGTCGCGCTGGCCGTCGCGACCGCGCCGAGCGTGCTGATCCAGTCCGTCCCGGTGTGGATCGTCGCGGTCGCGTGGGCCTTCGGCTGTCTCGGCATGGGCCTGGTGCTCGCCTCGACGAGCGTGATGCTGCTGAAGCTCTCGGCCCCGGAGGAGGCGGGCCTGAACTCCGCCGCGCTCCAGATCTCCGACGGTCTGTCGAACGTACTGCTGCTCGCGGCGGGC
The DNA here is from genome assembly GCF_044751305.1 of Streptomyces sp. NPDC088725. Classification (NCBI taxonomy): domain Bacteria; kingdom Bacillati; phylum Actinomycetota; class Actinomycetes; order Kitasatosporales; family Streptomycetaceae; genus Streptomyces; species Streptomyces sp. NPDC088725. The sequence goes on along the minus strand of NZ_JBIVLO010000007.1, from coordinate 415,212 downwards.
GGCGCGGCCTTCGCGGCGCTCGGTGGCGGCGGCGTGGGTCACGCGGCGGCCGACGCCTCGGCCGTCACGGGCTCGCACCCGGCGGCCTTCGCGGCGGTGTTCCTGCCGATGTCGGTGGTGGCGCTGGCCGGCGCGTGGGTGACGACGCGGGTGTGGGGGCCGGGCGGGAAGCCGGCCTGACGCGGTGGCCGGGGATGAGGGCGGTTCTGTACCTGAACGGGCGCGCGATACGCGCCGATTCGGGATGAAATGTCCCGCGCGGTGGAGCCGCGTTCGCGCCTCACGAGCCCGGGACCCGCGCCGCATGTGACCCCTGCCGCACCCGCGCCACCGCGAGCCGGTTCGTACGAGGAACCCGCCGCGCCCCCGGTAGGGTGGCCCGGTTGTCGTACGTAACCCAGGCGCAGCCGCCCGCGTGAACCCGCGCGTCGCCACCCGCGTCACCCCTCGTCCGAACCGGAGACCGTGACTACTTCCGCCTCCCACCACCTGTCACCCGCCTTCCCCGGCCGGGCCCCCTGGGGTACCGCCAACAAGCTGCGCGCCTGGCAGGAACAGGCCCTGGAGCGGTATCTCCAGGAGCAGCCCCGCGACTTCCTGGCCGTGGCGACCCCGGGCGCAGGCAAGACGACCTTCGCCCTGACGCTCGCGTCCTGGCTGCTGCACCACCATGTCGTCCAGCAGATCACCGTCGTCGCGCCCACCGAGCACCTGAAGAAGCAGTGGTCGGACGCGGCCGCGCGGATCGGGATCAAGCTGGACCCCGACTACAGCGCGGGCCCGCTCAGCAAGGAGTACGACGGCGTCGCCATCACCTACGCGGGTGTCGGCGTGCGGCCCATGCTCCACCGCAACAAGTGCGAGCAGCGCAAGACGCTCGTCATCCTCGACGAGATCCACCACGCCGGTGACTCCAAGTCCTGGGGCGAAGCCTGCCTGGAGGCGTTCGAACCGGCCACCCGCCGGCTCGCGCTCACCGGCACGCCCTTCAGGTCCGACACCAACCCGATCCCGTTCGTGGCGTACGAGGAGGGCAACGACGGCATCCGCCGCTCCTCCGCCGACTACACCTACGGATACGGCAACGCGCTCGGCGACGGCGTCGTGCGGCCCGTCATCTTCCTCAGCTACAGCGGCAACATGCGCTGGCGCACCAAGGCCGGGGACGAGCTGGAGGCCAGACTCGGCGAGCCCATGACCAAGGACGCCGTCTCGCAGGCCTGGCGCACCGCGCTCGACCCGCGCGGCGACTGGATGCCCAACGTGCTGCGCGCCGCCGACCAGCGGCTCACCGAAGTGCGCAAGGGCATCCCGGACGCGGGTGGCCTGGTCATCGCGACCGACCAGGACTCGGCGCGCGCGTACGCCAAGCTCATCCGCGAGATCACCGGCACGAAGGCGACCGTCGTCCTCTCCGACGAGGCCACCGCGTCGAAGCGCATCGACGAGTTCAGCGCGAGCCAGGACCGCTGGATGGTCGCGGTCCGCATGGTGTCGGAAGGTGTCGACGTACCGCGCCTGGCCGTCGGCGTGTACGCGACGACGATCTCCACACCGCTGTTCTTCGCGCAGGCCGTCGGACGTTTCGTACGTTCACGCCGGCGCGGCGAGACCGCGTCCGTCTTCCTGCCCACCATCCCGAACCTCCTCGGCTTCGCGAACGAGATGGAGGTCGAGCGCGACCACGTACTCGACAAGCCGAAGAAGGCCGACGACGACCCGTACACCGAGTCCGAAAAGGAGATGGCGGAGGCCGAACGGGAACTGGACGAGGACACCGAGGAGGACATGCTCCCCTTCGAGGCCCTGGAATCCAACGCCGTCTTCGACCGCGTCCTCTACGACGGCGCCGAGTTCGGCATGCAGGCGCACCCGGGCAGCGAGGAGGAGCAGGACTACCTGGGCATCCCGGGGCTCCTCGAACCCGACCAGGTGCAGATGCTGCTCCAGAAGCGGCAGGCCCGGCAGATCGCGCACAGCCGCAAGAAACCGGACGAGGAGGCGGACCTCCTGGAGATGCCGGCCGACCGGCGACCGGTCGTCTCCCACAAGGAACTGCTCGAACTGCGCAAGCAGCTCAACACGATGGTCGGCGCGTACGTCCACCAGAGCGGCAAGCCGCACGGTGTGCTCCACACGGAGCTGCGCCGGGTGTGCGGCGGGCCGCCGAGCGCGGAGGCGACGGCGGGGCAGCTCAGGGAACGGATCAAGAAGGTCCAGGAGTGGGCCACCCGGATGCGGTGACGTGACCGGGGCTTCTTCGCCGTTCACGTCACGCGTGTCCGGGTGGCGGGCGGCCGCGTACGTCCGCCCGGGGCACCGGGTGTTCGCTGCCGAACCAGTGACAACTCCCTTTCTGGTACCGGATTCTGGACCAGGTCTTCCGCTCAGCGGTGCCGCTCGCTACTGTCCCCGGAAATAGAACACGCGACGTGGCACCGCCGCCGCGTAGCGCAGCCGGTGCCAGGGCCAGCCGGCGGACTCTCCACGCGGCGTCGGCGGACCGGTACCGCGCACGACCAACGGGGGAGAGCCGTCCTCACACTCCGAAGGAGAGGGCGTCGTGACCGCGGAGACCTCCCAGACGCTCGACAGGGGACTGCGCGTCCTCCGACTGCTCGCCGACACCGACCACGGCCTGACCGTCACCGAGCTGTCCAGCAGACTCGGAGTCAACCGGACCGTCGTCTACCGCCTCCTCGCCACCCTCGAACAGCACGCCCTGGTCCGCCGTGATCTGGGCGGCCGCGCCCGGGTCGGCCTCGGGGTGCTGCGCCTGGGCCGCCAGGTGCACCCGCTCGTACGGGAGGCGGCGCTGCCCGCGCTGCGGGCGCTCGCCGAGGACATAGGCGCCACGGCGCATCTGACGCTGGTCGACGGCACGGAAGCGCTGGCGGTCGCGGTGGTCGAGCCGACCTGGACCGACTACCACGTCGCCTACCGGGCCGGCTTCCGCCATCCGCTCGACCGGGGCGCCGCGGGCAAGGCGATCCTGGCCGCCCGCACCGGCGCCTTCACCGAGCCGCGCTGCACCCTCACCCATGGAGAGCTGGAGGCCGGTGCCAGCGGCGCGGCCGCCGCGCTGGTCGGTGTGACGGGGATAGAGGGCAGTGTGGGAGTGGTGATGCTCGCGGACGCCGTACCGGAACGGGTCGGCCCGCGCGTCGTGGACGCGGCCCGCGAAGTGTCGGACGCACTGCGCTGACCCGGCCCCGGCCGCCGGGGCGGAGCGCCCGTCCGGCCCACCCCGGCACGGCCGATAGATTGGCTCCGTGTTCTCTCGTCTCTCGCGCCCTCTCGGCCTCTCCTTCTGCGCCCTGCCGATCGTCGTGCTGCTCGTCGTGGTCGGTGCCGCGCCGCTGCCGTACACCATCGCGCAGCCAGGACTGACCGCCGATGTCCTCGGCTCCGACCAGGGGCAGCCGGTCATCACCATCAAGAAGGCGCCCACCAGGAAGACCGAGGGGCAGCTGCGGATGACGACGATCATGGCGACCGGGCCCTCCGACGACGTGGACTTCGGCGAGGTGATCGACGGGTGGTTCCGTACGGACCAGGCCGTGCTGCCGCGCGAGGCGGTCTATCCGACGGACAAGTCCGACAAGGAGATCGCGAAGCACAACACCGACGACATGCTGAAGTCGCAGAACGAGGCGATCCAGGCGGCTCTCGGTTATCTGCACAGGGACCCGAAGTCGGTCGACATCAGCCTCCATCTCGCCGATGTCGGAGGACCGAGCGCCGGGCTGCTCTTCGCCCTCGGCATCGTGGACAAACTCGACGGTGACGGCTCGGGCGGCGACCTGACCGGCGGCCGCACCATCGCCGGTACGGGGACGATCACGGCCGGTGGCAAGGTCGGCGCCGTCGGCGGGGTGGCCCTGAAGACCCAGGCCGCCGGCCGCGACGGGGCGACGGTCTTCGTCGTACCGAAGGACGAGTGCGCCGACGCCAAGGCCGAGCTGCCGAAGGGGATGCGGCTGATTCCCGTCTCCACCCTCAAGGGCGCGGTGTCGGCACTCCGGTCGCTGGCGAAGGGCGGCGCGGTCCCGAGCTGCTGACGTCCGGCTCGCCGCTCCCACGGTCGCTGATCTCGCGGCCGGCGTTCGCCTGACCTGCGTGCTTGCCCCTGACCGGTGCTCTCGCGCCTGACCGGTGCGCTTGCGTCCGTCGTGCTTGCGCCCGTTGCGCTTGCGTGCGTCGTGTTCGCGCGCCGGAGCAAGGCCGGTCTCCTTGCCCGACCCCGACCCCGACCCCGACCCCGACCCCGGCCCCGGCCCCGACCCCGGCCCGGACCCCGGCCCCGGCCCGGACCCCGGCCCCGGCCCGGACCCCGACCCGGCCCGCACCGGTGCTGGCCCGCACCGGTGCCTGCGTCGGTACCGGCGCCCGCTCCATGTCCCGCCGGACCGGAAAAACCAGCCTGCTCAGCGTCGCCGGCGGGTCGATGCCGGAAAGCCGGAGTCGCCAGCAGGTAGACGCCGCCGAAAGCCGGCGCCGCGTGGCCGAGGCCCGCCCGGTCGGCCAGGAAGCCCGCTGCGAGCCCGCCGAGCGGCATCGTCACGCAGTCTTCGGGTCACGGCGCCCTACCCCCGCTCGATGAACCCCTCCCGCACCAGCCACTCCTTCGCCACCTCGTGCGGATCCCGCCCCTCCACATCCACCTTCGCGTTCAGCTCCCGCGCCCGCGCGGTGGTCAGCCGCTTCGAGAGAGGGTCGAGGAGCTTCGCGATCACCGGGTACTTCTCGTACGTCGCGGTGTGCAGCTCCGGCGCGGCGTCGTAGACCGGGAAGAAGCGCCTGTCGTCCTCCATGACGTCCAGGCGCATCGACGTGATCCTGCCGTCCGTCGTGTACACCTCGCCCAGCAGGCAGCCGCCGCCCTTCGCCACCTGGGTGTAGATGATCCCGGCGTCCATCTTCTTGATGTTCCCGGCAGGCAGCCGCATCCCGTACGCCTTCTCCAGGCCGGGCAGCCCGTCGTCCCGTGAGGCGAACTCGTTCTCCACGCAGATCGTCACCGCCGACGGGTTCTTCCGCGCCAGGGCCGCCACGTCCGAGACCGTCCGCAGCCCGTACTTCTTGTTGTTGATCCGGTTGATCGCGAGCGAATAGGTGTTGTTCAGCGTCGACTTCGGCAGCCAGGTCACACCGTTCTCGACGTCCGCGTCCCGTACCGCCTGCCACTGCTTCTGCGAGTGCGGCACCGGCTTCGTATGCCCCAGATAGGTGATCCAGGCCGTGCCGGTGTACTCGTACATCACATCCGCGTCCCCCTTCATGATCGCCTCGCGCGCGCTGATCGAGCCGGGCAGGTTCGTCCGGTCGAGGACGTCCGCGCCCGCCGCCTTGAGGATCAGGCCGAGCAGTTCGCCGAGGACGATGTTCTCGCTGAAGCTCTTCGACGTGACCGTCAGCGAGGCGCCCTTGAGCGCCCGGCCGGAGCCCAGCCGGCCCGGGACCACGTGGTCCACCATCGGCGAGCCGCTTTTCAGACCGCAGCCGGTCAGACTCGCCCCGGCAAGCAGGAGAGCCGAAGCCCCGAGGAGCGCGGTCCTCGCGTAGCGCCTCACCCCTCCTCCTCCAACCCGCGCGGCGTCAGGACGACTTCGACCAGCGACGCCAGCCAGTCGACCATCAGAGCCAGCGCCACGGTGAGCACGGACCCGAGAATCAGCACCGGCATGCGCTGGGTCTGGATGCCCGACGTGATCAGATCGCCCAGGCCGCCGCCCCCGCCGAAGGTCGCCAGCGTCGCGGTACCGACGTTGAGCACGAGAGCCGTCCGTACGCCCGCGAGGATCAGCGGTACGGCCAGCGGCAGTTCGACCCTGCGCAGCGTCCCCATCGCCGACATGCCGATGCCGCGCGACGCCTCCACCAGATCCGGATCGATGGCTCGCAGACCGGCCACCGTGTTGGAGAGCACCGGCAGCACGGCGTAGATCACCATGCCGAGGACGGCCGTACCCGGGCCGATGCCCAGCCGGACCACCAGCAGCGCCAGCAGTCCGATCGCCGGTGTGGCCTGCCCGATGTTGGCCAGCGCGGTCACCAGCGGCGAGGCCCTGCTCAGCCCGCGCCGGGTCAGCGCCGTACCCAGCGGGAGGGCGATGACGAGCACCCAGAAGGTGGAGACCGCGGTGAGCTGGATGTGCTGCCACAGCCGCAGTTGCACATTGCCGCCCGACAGGGAGTTCGCGGCGATCGAGTCCAGCGGGATGCTGCTGATCCACAGCGCCGTCGCGATGAGCATGACGGCCACCACGGCGGGCAGCGTCACCAGCTTCTGCCAGCCGATCCGGCGCTCGGTCCCGGCCCGCGGTGGCGCGGCGGTGCGCTGCTCCTCCTCGTCCTGGAAGACGGGCACGACGGAGTTCATACGCCCGCGCCCCCCTCCAGCTTCTTCAGCTCGCGCCGCTCGCGCTGTTCCTGCTGCACCTGCTGGTCACGCTGGTGCTCGAAGGCGATGAGCCGGTCGGCCTCCAGCATCTCGTGCACCGAGTTCATCAGCGTGGCCATGTCCACGACCCCGATGAACTCCCCGCGCCGTCCGGTCACCGCCACCCGCCCGCCGTTGTCGGTCAGTACGGCCTCCAGCGCGTCCCGCAGTGTGGCGTCCCTGGTCACGGTGTCCTGCACCAGCTGTCCCGCCCGTGCCAGCGAGCCCTTGGCGCGCATCAGGTCGCCGCGCCGCAGCCATTTGTACGGGCGGTTCGCGCGGTCCAGCATCAGCAGTTCGTTGTGCGAGCCGCCGCGCAGCTTGTCGAACACCGACTGGAGCGGGTCCTCGACGGTCACGGTCGGGAACTCCGCGATCTCGACCTCCCGTACGCGCGTGAGGTTGAGCCGCTTCAGCGCCGCGCCCGCGCCCACGAACCCCGAGACGAAGTCGTCCGCCGGATTGGTGAGGATCGCCTCCGGCGTGTCGAACTGCGCGATGTGCGAGCGGTCGCGCAGGACCGCGATCCGGTCGCCGAGCTTGATCGCCTCGTCGAAGTCGTGCGTGACGAACACGATCGTCTTGTGCAACTCGTGCTGGAGCCTGATCAGTTCGTCCTGAAGGTGGTCGCGGGTGATCGGGTCGACCGCGCCGAACGGCTCGTCCATCAGCAGGACGGGCGGGTCCGCCGCCAGCGCCCGCGCCACGCCCACCCGTTGCTGCTGGCCGCCCGAGAGGCGGCGCGGATAGCGGCCGTGGAACTCCCGCGGGTCGAGCCCGACGAGATCGAGCATCTCCTCGACGCGGTCCTTCACCCGGGACTTCGGCCAGCCGGCCATCCTGGGGACCAGCGCGATGTTCTCTCCCACCGTCATATGAGGGAAAAGACCGGACGACTGGATCGCGTAGCCGATGGTGCGGCGCAGTTTCACCGGGTCGATGTCCGTGACGTCCTCGTCGGCGATCCTGATCCGGCCCGAGGTCGGCTCGATCAGCCGGTTGATCATCTTGAGCGTGGTCGACTTCCCGCAGCCGGAAGGGCCGACGAGGATCACCGTCTCGCCGGGCCTGATCTCCATGTCGACGTTGTCCACGACCGGCTGCGCTGTGCCCGGATAGTGCTTCGTCAGCGCCTCCAGCCGGATCCCGGCCCCCGAGGTCCCGGAGGTCCGAGAGGTCCCGGAGACACCGGACGCCCGGCTGCCGGTCGTGTCCAGCGGTGAATCAAGCACGGATCCCCCTCGCGATGGTCAGCCGGCCGAGCAGGATGTAGGCCGCGTCGAAGAGCAGAGCGAGCACGACGATGCCGACGGTGCCCGCGAGCACCTGATTGATGGCGTTGGCGCTGCCCAGTGAGGCGATCCCGCGGAAGATCTCGTTCCCGAGGCCGGGGCCCGACGCGTACGCGGCGATCGCGGCGATCCCCATCAGCATCTGGGTGGAGACCCTGATCCCGGCGAGGATCGGTGGCCACGCGAGCGGCAGTTCCACCCGCAGCATCCGCGCGGCCCTGGACATCCCGATGCCCTTCGCCGCGTCCACCAGGGCCGGATCGACACCGCGCAGCCCGATGATCGCGTTGCGGACGATGGGCAGCAGCCCGTACAGCGTCAGCACGATGACCGTGGGCTCCACGCCGAGCCCGACCACCGGGATCAGCAGGCCGATGGCGGCCAGCGAGGGGATGGTCAGCAGGGAGGACGTGGAGAGGATCGCGAGATTCCCCGCCCAGGGGGTGCGGTACGAGAGGACACCGATGAGCACGCCGACGGCGGTGGCGATCAGTACGCACTGGAAGACGGCGCTGACGTGCTGAACGGCGTCGGTGAGGAGCTGACGCCGGCTGGTGGCCACGAATTCCCAGAAGCTCACGCCTGCTCCCTCGGTCGGTTCTCCGGTCAGTCGTGGTCCGTGTCCTGCGAGGCCTGCTCGACCAGCGGGATGATCCGCAGCGGTACGGGGTTCTCCATGACGATCGCCGTGGAGGCCCGCACAATGCCATCAAATCCGACAACCAGGTCGATCACCCGCTGAAGGTCGGCGTTGGAGCGGGCGACAAGGCGGCAGAGCATGTCTCCCTGGCCGGTCGTGGTGTGCAGCTCCAGGACCTCGGGAACGGTGTCCAAATGCGCCCGCACGTCGGCGCCTTGCCCCTGCTTGATCTCCAGCGTGGCGAACGCCGTGACCGGATAGCCGAGGGCGGCGGGATCGACGGTCGGGCCGAAGCCCCGGATGACTCCATTCGATTGAAGCCGGTCCAGCCGCGCCTGTACGGTCCCGCGCGCCACGCCGAGCCGGCGGGAGGCCTCCAGCACCCCGATACGCGGCTCCCGCGCCAGCAACACGATGAGTTTGCCGTCCAGTCCGTCGATCGCCATGGCTTCCCGCCCGCCCTTCGCCTCATATGCCGCCGTCATGCACCCACGCGGCCTAGTCAAGCTGTGCAGATAGCACCGCCATTCTGCTGATCCGCTGTACAGATTGCCCAGCAAAAACGCAAAGTATTGCGCACCTTGTGGAACCACGTCAGCCTGAGCCCATGGCAGACACCTCGATGGACACCGTTACCGCCGCCCCCGACACCGCGCGCGAGGCCGATCCCTTCCCGGTCAAGGGCATGGACGCAGTCGTCTTCGCCGTCGGCAATGCCAAGCAGGCCGCGCATTACTACTCCACGGCCTTCGGCATGAAGCTGGTCGCCTACTCCGGACCGGAGAACGGCAGCCGCGAGACCGCGAGTTACGTCCTCACCAACGGCTCGGCACGCTTCGTCTTCACGTCCGTCATCAAGCCGTCCTCCGAGTGGGGCCACTTCCTCACGAGCCATGTCGCCGAGCACGGTGACGGTGTGGTGGACCTGGCCATCGAGGTGCCCGACGTACGCGCCGCGTACGCGTACGCCACCGAGCAGGGCGCCCGCGGCCTCCAGGAGCCGTACGAGACCAAGGACGAGCACGGCACGGTCGTACGCGCCGCGATCGCCACCTACGGCAAGACCCGCCACACGCTCGTCGAGCGCTCCGGATACGACGGCCCGTACCTGCCGGGCTTCGCCGCGGCCGAGCCGATCGTGGAGCCCGCCGCCAAGCGCACGTTCCAGGCGATCGACCACTGCGTCGGCAACGTCGAACTCGGCCGGATGAACGAGTGGGTCGGCTTCTACAACAAGGTCATGGGCTTCACCAACATGAAGGAGTTCGTGGGCGACGACATCGCCACCGAGTACTCCGCGCTCATGTCGAAGGTCGTGGCCGACGGCCACCTCAAGGTGAAGTTCCCGATCAACGAACCCGCGGTCGCCAAGAAGAAGTCGCAGATCGACGAGTACCTGGAGTTCTACGGCGGAGCCGGCGTCCAGCACATCGCGCTCGCCACGAACGACATCGTCGGTTCCGTACGGGCGATGCGGGCGGCGGGCGTCCAGTTCCTGGACACTCCGGACTCGTACTACGAGACGCTGGGCGAGTGGGCGGGCGAGACCCGGGTGCCCGTCGACACCCTGCGCGAGCTGAAGATCCTCGTGGACCGGGACGAGGACGGCTACCTGCTGCAGATCTTCACCAAGCCCGTCCAGGACCGCCCGACCGTTTTCTTTGAAATGATCGAGCGACACGGTTCGATGGGCTTCGGCAAGGGCAACTTCAAGGCGCTCTTCGAGGCGATCGAGCGCGAGCAGGAGAAGCGCGGCAATCTCTGACGCCCAGGCGGCAGTTCCCGACGCGCTGCTTCCGCTCGCGAACGGCAGCCGGACGGCCCCCACGGAAACTGACCCGTGGGGGCCGCGCCGCGTTCGCGGCGGACGCGCGGGAGACCCGCCGTCAGTTCCCCAGCCGTACGGGCAGCGTGGACGAGCTGTTCGAGAACAGCGACGGCACCGGGATCAGGGCCTGCGGGTCCACCGCCAGCGACAGCCCCGGATACCTCTCGAACACCGCCGGTATCGCCAGGGCCGCCTCCATCCGCGCCAGCGGCGCGCCCAGGCAGAAGTGCGGACCGTGGCTGAAGGCCAGGTGCTTGCGCTGCTCGCGGGTGATGTCGAAGCGGTCGGCGTCCTCGCCGTGCTGCGCGGCGTCCCGGCCCACCGCGCTGTACGGGGCCATGATCGCCTCGCCCATGGGGATCTGGACGCCCGCGATCTCGACGTCCTCCAACGGGTAGCGGAACGGGAAGTTGCCGATCGGCGCGTCCCAGCGCAGGGTCTCCTCGACCACGTTCGCCCAGACGGTCTCGTCCCCCTGCTCGGCCAGAGCGCGCTGGCCGGGGTGGGTGAGCAGGGCGCGGATCGCGTTGGTGATGAGGCTGAGCGTGGTCTCCTGCCCGGCGGAGAGCATCAGCAGCAGCGTGCCGACCAGCTCCTCCTCGCTGAGGGAGTCCGGGTCCGCGTCACGGGCGGCGATCAGCGCGCTGGTCAGGTCGTCGCCGGGGTGCTTCCGGCAGTTCTCCACCACGCGCGCCAGCAGCTCGTACTGCTCGATCTGGCTGGCGGTGACCTCTTCCGGCCCCAGGTCCGAGCGGAAGATGTTGTCCATCAACTCCCGCAGCCGGGGCCGCTCGTGCTCGGGGACACCGAACAACTCACAGATGACCTGCATGGGTACGGGGTGGGCGAAGTGCAGCCGGAGGTCGACGCTGCCGTCGGCGTCCGCGTGCGACGGCAGCGCGTCGAGCAGGTCGCTGACGATCTGCTCGATACGCGGGCGCAGTTCCTGCACCCGGCGCGGGGTGAACGTCTGGGTGACCAGCTTGCGCAGCCTGCGGTGCTCCTGGCCGTCCGAGGTGACCATGTTGGTCACCTTCACCATGCCGATCAGCGGCCATCCGTCGGAGATGTCCCCGCGCAGGATCGCGTTCCAGTTGCGCCAGTCCTTGCTGAACCGGGGGTCGGCGATCATGTCGTTCAGCAGGGCATGGCTGGTCACCGACCACGCCATCACGTTTCCGGGGAGCCGGACCCGTACCACCGGGCCGAGTTCGCGGAGCCGGGCCGCCTCGCCGTGGTGGTCCGTGCCGTGCGGGTCAAGAGCGATGACGGGGACGCGCGCCTCCGAGGAGGGCGCCGGGTGCGAGGTCATGTGCTTCTCCAGAGTCGGGCTGGGGTGTGCGGATATCTGGGAAGAGCCGTGCGGCGGGGGTACCGCCGTCTGCGCTGCCGCCCGTGAGAAGGCCCGTACGGGACCGGCCGTGCTGACCTCCTCACTGCCATGGACCGGGTGGGTCACCGGCCGGAACCGGCCGGCTTCCTGGCCGGTTTCCCGGCCGGGATCCGGGACGCCGAGAACTCGGCGGGTAGCGAGACGGGGACCCGCGTCCACGGAGAGGGCCGCCACGCCACCTCCTCCAGGGGGATGCTGAGCTTCATGCCGGGCAGCAGGTGCAGGGCGGTGTTCACCGCGGTACGGGTGATGAGCCGTGCGGGAACCTGCGCCGGGCATACGTGCGGTCCCGCCGAGAAGGCGAGATGCGCGCGGTTGCCCCACTCCTCCTGGCCGTCGTCGGTCCGGATCGCCGGGTCGTCGTTGGCGGCGGCGTGTCCGAGTATCAGGCAGTCGCCGGCCCGGATGAACTGGCCGCCGAGTTCGGTGTCCCGCAGGGCGTACCTGGCGGGCATGTTGTTCATCGGCGGCTCGCGCCACAGCGCCAGGTCGAGGGCGTCGTCCACTCCGAGCCTGCCGCCGTGCAACTGGGCGGCGAAACGCGGGTCGGTGAGCATCAGACGCAGGGTGTGCGCGATCCAGGCGGTGACCGTCTCGTTGCCCGCGGAGATCATCACCACGATCGACTGGAGGCGTTCGGCCTCGTTGCGCAGATTCGGGTGGTTGATGAAGACCGTCGTCATGTCGTCGGCCGGGTTCTTCTGCCGCTCGCGCACGGTGTCGAGCAGGATCTCCTCGAACTGCCTGTTGCCCGCCTGCGAGTCGTCGGCGCTGCCGAACAGCGCGATCAGCGCGTTCAGCAACTCCTCGCCCTCGGTGCTGTCCAGGCCGAACAGCGAGGCCAGGGACAGCATCGGCACGATCGTGGCATACTCCGTGACCAGGTCGGCCCGGCCGCGCTCGGAGAACCGCGCGATCAGATCCGTGCACAGTGCCTCGACCTGACGGCGTACCTTGCGCTGGTCCATCTTCGCGACGCCGTCGTCCAACGGCGCCCGCAGGCGCCGGTGTTCGGCTCCGTCACTGCCGATGACACTGGCGCGCCAGCCCATCATCGGCAGCAGCCCCGAGTCGGGCGAGACGACACCGTCGTACATGTGCCGCCACTTGCGCCCGTCGCGGGAGAAGAGCTGCTCCTGCCGCGTGATGGTCAGCAGTTCGCGGTAGCCCATGACGAGCCAGGCGGGCACGCCCGGCTCCAGCTCCACCTTCGCGACATTGCCCCATTCCTCACGGAGCTTGCGGTAGGCCGCGCGCGGATCGGCGGAACCCACCGCCGAGGACAGCGGCAGCAGACCGGTACCCGTACGCACGCCCGGGGACGCGTGGGCCGGGCACTCCGGCGGAGGCGTGGCGGAACTCATGAGGCCGCCTGCGGAATACGGGCGGGGTCGAGGCCCGACACGTACTCGACCAGGGCGATGAGAGCGTCCACCGAGGGAGTGGACTCCCGCGCGTCGCATTCCACGACCGGCGTCTCGGGCAACAGGTCGAGGGCGCGCCGCAGTTCGTCCGCGCTGTACGCCTCGCTGTCCGGGAACCGGTTGATGGCGACCGCGAACGGCAGCCCCCGAAGCTCCAGTTGCTCCAGGACGTCGAAACTGTCCGCCAGCCTGCGGGTGTCGACGATGACCAGCACCCCGAGCGCGCCCTCGGCCAGCCCCTCCCACAGGTCCCAGAACCGCCGCTGCCCCGGTGTGCCGAACAGGTACAGGACCAGGCGGGAGTTGAGGGTGACCCGGCCGAAGTCCATGGCGACCGTGGTGGTCGTCTTCGTGTCCATCCCGGCCAGGTCGTCCACGCCGACACTGGCCTTGGTCATCACCTCCTCGGTACGCAGCGGTTCGATCTCGCTGACGGAACCGACCAGCGTCGTCTTGCCGACACCGAAGGCGCCCACGACGAGGATCTTGACGGCCTGCTGGACACTGTCGGGCAAGTAGCGGTCAGCGGAGCCGACGGAGACCATCCAGTACCTCCTGAAGCAATTGCGAGTCGGGCGCGGTGGCCTGCGGGACACCCGTGCGCGCGGAGAGATGGCCGCTGTCGACCAGATCGGAAGCCAGCACCTTCACCACGCTCACGGGGAGTTGGAGATGGGCGGCCGCCTCCACAAGGGACAGCAGCCGCTCGCACATCCGCACCAGGGCCACCTCCTCCCTGGTCGCGGAGACGGGCAGCGCGGGCGAAGGGTCGGCCGCCACGAGAAGGGTCTCGACGCCGATGGTGTTACGGGTCGGCCGGGAGCGTCCTTTGGTGATCACGTACGGACGTAAGGCGCTGTCCGCGTATCCGCGGCCCGGCCCGCCTCCCGGCTCACTCACGAAGCGGAATCCTGCCGGGGCGGGCTGCTCAGGTTGGCCGCACCGATTTTCAGCACCTGCGACTGCATCTGCCGGGCGACCAGCTTCGGGTCGACCACCGGGCCCGTGATGACCGCCAGGTGGGCGCCGCCCGCGCTGCGCATGAACAGGAAGCCGCCGTTGAACTCGACCATCTGCTGGTGCACGGTGCCGCCGTCCTCGCCGAACTCCTTGCCGAGGCTGCGGCCGAGGGACTGAAGGCCCGAACAGTTCGCCGACAGCCGGTCGGCGGAGTCCCGGTCCATGCCCTCGGAGCTGGCGAGCAGCAGTCCGTCCGCGCTGAAGACGATCGCCTGCCGTACGCCCGGTACCGCTGTGACCTCGGCTATCATCCAGCCGCGCTGCTCCGGGTTCTCCACGTAACTCATGCTCACATCTGTCTTTCTGTGAAATGGGGGGTGGTGGGGCAGAGCCGTCGCGGCCCTCGGGGAGAGCCGGTCGTGGCGCTAAGGCGTGTCCGACGGCGGCAGGGACCGGCCACCTTCGAAGAACTGCTCCATCCAGTCACCTGCTTCCTCCGGCGTGCCCGGGGGAGTCACGGCAGCGGGGGCCGCCTCGACCGGGGGCGTGTATTCGGCGCGCCGCGAGCGGCGCTGGGGAAGGCTGCGGCCGGTGCGCGGGGCGTCGCCGGCCGGTCCGTCCGCGCCGGACTTGGCCGCGGGCGATTCGGGCGCGGCGGCCGGGGGCGCCGGTTCGGCCGGAGCGTTTCCGCGGGTCTCACCGGACGCGGGCCCGGACGGCTTCGTCGGTCCGGACGGCTTCGCGGGCCCGTCGGCGGGTGTGACAGCGGGTGTCGTGGCGTGCGTGACATCGGGCGCGTCGGCGGCTGTGGCAGCCGGTGTCCTGGTGGGCGGAGCCGCCGGAAGCGCCGGCAGGGAGATGCCACCATGTGTGCCCGCCGGGGCCAGCGTCTCCAGCACCTCGACGGGCACCAGGACGACCGCGCGGACGCCACCGTACGGTGAGGGCCCCAGGTCGACGCCGAACCCGTGCCGGTCGGCGAACCGGCCCACGACCGCGAAACCGGTCTGCGGGATCTCCCCGACCTCGCCGACGCCGAGCAGCCGGCGGCCCGAGACGATCTCGCGCGCCTCGGCGAGCCGGTACTCGTCAAGCCCGAGGCCGCCGTCGTCCACCTCGATGACCGCGCCGCGCTGCACCGTACGGACGGTCACCGGCACGGTCGTCTTCGGCGGCGAGTACTCCGTCGCGTTGGCGAGCAGTTCGGCGATCAGGTGGATCAGCGGTTCCACCACCGACGAGATGACCCCGACGTCCGGCTCGCCGCTGACCTCGACGCGCTTGAACGACACGATCCGCCCGGACGCGGCGCGTACGACGTCGACCAGCGCCAGCGGCTTCTGCCACTGCTGCCCCGGCCACTCACCGCACAGGACCTTCAGGCTCTGCGCGTGCCTGGCCTGCTGGGTCGCCGCGTGGTCCACCTGCATGGTGGCCTCCAGCAGATCGGCGTCCATCGGATAGCTGTTGGCCAGGTCCGTCACGGAGGCCTGGATGCGGTGCGCGGACGTCTGGACCCGGTTCGCCAGTTCGACGAGCGAGAGGCGCTGGGACTCCTCACGGTTGCCGATGGCCTCGGCGACCTCCTTCAGCAGCCGTTCGAACCACTCGGTCACGCCGTCGCCCAGCTGCTCACTGTCGTGCAGCGGCGCGGGCACCTCCGTACGGCCGAGCGCGGCGGGCAGCCGCTTGTTGATCGTGAACTCGATCTCCGCGCGCACGGCTTGGGACCGGTC
Organism: Streptomyces sp. NPDC088725; assembly: GCF_044751305.1. NCBI lineage: Bacteria > Bacillati > Actinomycetota > Actinomycetes > Kitasatosporales > Streptomycetaceae > Streptomyces > Streptomyces sp. NPDC088725. The sequence goes on along the minus strand of NZ_JBIVLO010000007.1, from coordinate 399,497 downwards.
CCTGACCCGGGTGTGCCAGACGGCGTCGCGGCGGGCGGCTTCCGATTCGCGCTTCCGCAGGTCGGCGCGGAGCAGAAACGTTTCTGAAACGGCGGCGCCGTAGTACCTGCGCAGTCGTTCGAGCAGGACGAGCAGCAGCAGGGCGAAGACGCCGTAACCGATGGCGAAGGCCCCGTCGAGGAGCGCGATCGGGACCACGGACGCCGCCAGAGCGACGAACGCGCAGACCAGTGCTGTCACCCAGAGAAGCCGCGCCGTGCGGGGCTGAGAACCGGGTGCGGAAGAACGGGCCATGAAAAACCTTCGCGTGGGCCGAGGGGCGTCGTACGGCTGGACCGCTCGGCCATTGCCTGGGGGAGCCGAGAGGGCAGGGGTGGTCCGACCCTGACCTGGGGTGGCCGGGGCCTTGTGCTCCGCCTGGCCGGCTACGGCCACACCGCGCGTTCATGGTCTGAACTGCCTTTTTGGCGGACGCTGTTGGAAGATCATATCTTCGCATCGCGCCACGACGATACTTCTCGGCCATGAAACGCCCCCCTCGGGCCACTCACCCGTTCGGGCATCTCCGGGAGATCTCCGAGGGAGCTTCGAGGAAACGTCGAAGCGTCAGGGTTGTCCCAGCGCTTCCAGCGCCTCCCGCGCCCGGGGCTCCAGCAGCGGCGAGAAGCGCGGGTTGGTGCGGAGTGCCTCCTCGACATGGCGGCGCGCGGGGCCGTTCATCCCCAACGCCCGCTCGATCTCGCCCCGGTGGTACGAGAACAGCGCGCTTCTCCGTCCCTGATCCGTCGCCCTCTTCGCGTACCGCAGCGCCTCATTCGCGGCACCCGCGCGGTGCAGCGCCCAGCCCAGCGCGTCCGCTACGTCCACGCTCCTGCGCCCCCGCCCCCACTCCGCTCTCAGCCGCGCGACGGCCGCCTGCGGATTGCCGTGGTCGGTCTCGAACCGGCCGAGCACCAACTCCTCGTCGACGCCCTGCCCTTGGGCTGTGGCGGCCTTCTGCCCGAGCAGCGCGTACTGGGTGCGGGCGTCACCGTCGAGACCCTGCGACTCGTACAACTCGCCCATTTCCAGGGAGTATTCGGGAAGCGGCTGCCGTTCCATCGCGGCCTGGTAGGCCCCGTACGCCTCGTCCTTCCTGCCCAGCGCGGCCAGCGCTCTCGCCCGGCCCGCCAGCGCCGGGTGGTGGTCCGGCGCGGCGAGGAGTGCCGCGTCGTAGTGGCCGAGGGCTTCCTTCGGCTCACCGCGATCCCAGGCCAGCGCGCCCAGTTCGGCCAGCGCGGCCGCCTTCTCGGCGGGCGAGCCGGCGCGCTCCGCCGCCTCGTCGGCCTTCGCCGCCGCGTCCTCGCGCCACCCGCGGTCGCTGTACACCCCGGCGGACCGCGTCAGCGCCGACGCGTCCGAGCGCAGCTTCCGGTACGCGTCGAGGGCCTTGCCGGCCGCCGCGTACTCCCCGAGGCCGGTGTACGCGTCGATCAGCACCGGGTACGCCGTCCAGCCCGACGCCTGCTGGGCGCGTGCCCGCTCGCCCCAATTCCTGGCGGCGGCGAAGTCGTGCCGGGCGTTGGCGAGCGCGGCCATCCCGACCAGCGCCGCCTGACCGCTCCGGCCCTTCTCACCGCGGCCTTTGTCACCGTCCCGGTTCGCGGGCAACAAACCCAGTGAACGCCGCAGCGCCTGCTCGGCCTTCGGGTACGACGCCCAGTCCGCCTGCCGCACACCACGGTCCACGTACGCCGAACCGAGCACCGCCCACGCCTGCGCGTCCTTCGGGTGCCGGCGCACCCACGCCTCCCGGTCGCGGATGAGCGCGGCCAGATCCGGCAGCGACGCGGGCGCCCCCGCGCCGACGGCGGCCATCGCGCGGGCCTCCGGGGCAGGCGCGCTCCGGCTCGGCTCCTTGTCGGGCACGAACACGAGAACGCCCGCCACCAGCACCGCGCCCACCGCGGCTGCGAGTGCCGCGCGTCTGACCTGCGTGACTTGCTCCGGCTTCATGGCGTTCATGCTGAATACTGTGCGTCTATATGAAGAACACATCCGTTGGTGTGTCGTGGATCCCATACGGGTTCACACCGATGGCCCCGAATGCGAGTCTTGACACCATGGACGATCTTCTCGAACAGCTCAGGGCAGCGCTGCCCGCCGAAGCCCTCATCACCGACCCGGATGTGACGGCGTCGTACGCCCACGACATGGCGAGCTTCTGCGAGGCGGGCAGCCCGGCGGTGGTCGTCCTGCCCCGCACGGTCGAGCAGGTGCAGCACGTGATGCGCACCGCGACCGCGCTCCAGGTCCCGGTCGTCCCGCAGGGCGCGCGTACGGGTCTGTCGGGCGCCGCGAACGCCTCGGACGGCTGCATCGTCCTGTCGCTGATCAAGATGGACCGGATCCTGGAGATCAATCCGGTCGACCGGATCGCCGTGGTCGAGCCCGGCGTGATCAACGCGGTCCTGTCCCGCGCGGTCGAGGAGCAGGGCCTGTACTACCCGCCGGACCCCTCCAGCTGGGAGACGTGCACCATCGGCGGCAACATCGGCACCGCCTCCGGCGGCCTGTGCTGCGTGAAGTACGGCGTCACGGCGGAGTACGTTCTCGGCCTGGACGTCGTCCTCGCCGACGGCCGCCTCCTCACCACAGGACGCCGTACCGCCAAGGGAGTCGCCGGGTACGACCTCACCCGGCTCTTCGTCGGTTCGGAAGGCAGCCTCGGCATCGTCGTCAAGGCCGTACTGGCACTGAAGCCGGCGCCGCCCGCGCAACTCGTCCTGGCCGCCGAGTTCGGCTCGGCGGCCGCCGCCTGCGACGCCGTCTGCACGATCATGGAGGCCGGCCACACGCCGTCCCTGCTGGAACTGATGGACCGCACGACCGTCCGCGCCGTCAACGCGATGGCGAACATGGGCCTGCCGGAGACCACGGAAGCGCTGCTGCTCGCAGCCTTCGACACCGCCGACCCGGCCGCCGACCTGGCCGCCGTGGGAGAGCTGTGCACGGCTGCGGGCGCCACCGAAGTGGTCCCGGCCGACGACGCCGCCGAGTCCGAAATGCTGCTCCAGGCACGGCGGTTGGCGATCGCCGCGCTGGAAGCGGTGAAGGGCACGACGATGATCGACGACGTGTGCGTGCCGCGCTCGCGCCTCGGCGACATGCTCGTCGGCGTCGAGACCATCGCCGAGAAGCACGACCTGACGATCGGCGTCTGCGCGCACGCGGGCGACGGCAACACCCACCCCACGGTCTGCTTCGACGCGTCGGACCCGGACGAATCGCGGCGCGCCCGTGAGTCCTTCGACGAGATCATGGCCCTCGGCCTGGAACTGGGCGGCACCATCACCGGCGAACACGGCGTGGGCGTACTGAAGAAGGAATGGCTGTCCCGCGAACTCGGGCCGGTGGGAGTGGAGTTGCAGCGGGGCATCAAGCAGACCTTCGACCCGCTGGGCCTGTTGAACCCGGGCAAGCTTTTCTGAGCACGCGGTCCTGAGCGACCGGTCCTGAGGGCGCGCTCACGCGTCCTCCTCGGCCGACTCGGGCTCCGGCGCGGACTCGTACCCGCACGCGTCCGGAGCCCACGGGCCGGTGAGCGGCCGCCGCTCACCGGCCGGTGCCGGTGCCAACAGCCCGTCCAGCGCGTCGTCGAGACCCAGCCGCTCCGTCTCCGTACCCGGTGGCACGATCCGCAGCGTCCGCTCCACCCACGCGGAGACGATGGCCGAGGACATCTCGAGCAGCGCGTCCCCCTCCGGGGAACTGAGCGCCACACACAGCACATTGCGCCCGCCGACCTTCGTCGGCCAGATCCGTACGTCGCCGTGCCCGCACGGCCTGAACACGCCCTCGATGATCAGATCGCGCGCGAACGTCCAGTCCACCGGCGTATCCGAGCAGATGTGGAAGGCGATGTGCACGGCGTACGGGTCGTCCGTACGGTACGAGAGCCGGGCCGGGACGGGAATGCTGCGCTCGGGAGAGAGCACCAGATTGAGTTCCAGCTCGCGTTCCACCACGGTGTGCATGAGGGGTACTTCCTCTCCTGGGAAGGGCCCGGCGGCGGGGCCTCACCAGGAGAGAGCGCACACCCGGCGAACCATGACGCGACTCCGGCGACGTTTCTCCCGGGAACCTCTCGCAGGCCCCGAGCCCCGCGGTCACCACCCGCCGCGCCGCGACGGTCTCAGCGGAGCCGGGACGAGGAGAGGATCGAGGTCAGGTGGGCGACGACCATGGCCCAGGTGATCACCATGATGGCCAGCACCGCGATGCGCGTCGGTTCCAGACTGCCCACGGCCGCGTCGGCGACCGCGACCGCCAGGAGCACGAGCGAGGCCTCGATGCCGTTCGTGATGCGGTGGATCTTGAGCGCGGAGGCCAGTCGGCGGGCCGAGGCGAGGCCGGTGGAACGCGGCCTGGTCGACTCGTCGTCCGCCACCGGCAGGCCGCGCCGCGCGCGTGCCACGTCGACCAGGTCGGTGGACGCCTTCAGCAGGACGATCCCGAGCGCGGCGGCGAGCCCGGCGCTCACCCACAGGTCCGATCCGCCGTTCGCCGCGCGCCAGCCCGCCCCGATCATCAGCGCGGCATCGGCAAGATACGCGCCCAGCCGGTCGACGTAGATGCCCGTCGCGCTGTTCTGGCCCTTCCAGCGGGCCACTTCGCCGTCCACGCAGTCGAACAGCAGGAACAACTGGAAGAGCACGGCCGCGAGCAGAGCGCCCGTCAGCCCCGGTATGAGCAGGGCGAACCCGGAGGCGATCCCGCAGACGACCATCGTCCAGGTCAGGGCATCGGGCGTCACGCGTGTACGGACGAGCTGGCGAGTGGTGTGCAGCGAGATTCTGCGCATGTACAGCCGGCCCGCCCAGTGCTCGCCGTTACGGCTCTCCAGCTTCGCGTGGGGCTGGCAGACCTCGCGCAGTTCTGCCAATGCGGGCGCACTCGCCATGGTGTGTCCTCTCGCTCTGGGAATCGTCACAGGCTAGAAGACGGAAATCAGGCCCGGAACGCGGGGTGTTGGCACGCGTTCCGGGCCTGGGCTTTCAGGATGCGGCGAGTGTCACAGGCTCACGCCGGCCCGCTGTCACTCGCTCACATCGACTCGGTGTCACTGGCTCACGTTGACCTGGAACCAGTCCACGCTCATTCCCGCGCCCGAGCTGATGTCCGCCGAAGGCGACGTGCAGCCGCAGACCTTGTCCGGGTACGAGCCGCCGATCGCGACGTCGAAGATGGCGAAGAAGCCGTGGTCCACGGCCGCCTGCCAGGTGGCGGTGGAGACCTCGCTCTGGTTCACGGCGAAGGTCTGGGCGCCGTCGAGGTAGAAGCGCAGCTGCTCGGCGGCCGCGTCCGTACGGTCCACGATCACGGAGTACGTGTGGTAGCCCGTCTGGCAGCCGTCGCACGGCTGGAGGTCGCTGCTGATGCCGTCGGGGTCGTGGCACTCCCCGGCCCATTCGCCGCAGTGGAACGTCGTGGAGTGCTGGCTCAGCGCGTTGACGTCCTCCATGATGTCCAGCTCACCGATGCCCGGCCAGTTGGTGGCGCCCGTCGGGCGGGCGTCGGCGCCCATGGCCCAGAAGGCCGGCCAGTAGCCGAGGCCGCTCGCGGGGTCGGGCTGCTTGAGGGACGCGCTGATCTCGACCTGGCCGCCGGCCGGCGCGCCGAAGTCGGTGCGCTGGGTCTCCACCCGGCCCGACGTCCAGTGGCCGGAGGCGTCCCGGATCGGCTTGATCACCATGTGACCGTCGCCGTCCTGGTAGACGTTGTCGGTGGAGTCGGTGGAGGTCTCTATCTCGCCGGTGCCCCAGTTCCCGGCGCCTCCCGGGTAGCCGGTGCCGAGGTCGTACAGCCAGTCGGCGCGGTTCAGACCGGTACCGGCCGCTCCGTCGAAGTCGTCCCTGAACACCGTGGTCCAGTCGGCCGCGGTGTTGGCGGACGCGGTCGTGGCGTCGGACGCGGAGGCCGTGGCCGAGGCGGCGGTCAGCCCCAGCAGGCCGGTCAGCGGAAGCGACAGCGCGGTCAGCAGGGTCAGCAGACGGCGGCGGGGCCGGCGGTCCGGGGCCGGGCCGACCCGGGAGGAAATTCCGTACATGGGGGGTGACTTCCTTCTTCCGGAGGAACCGCGACGGTGACGCGTACGGCGACGGTGGTGCGTACAGCGGGATGACAGCGGTGACGCGTACGGCAGTGGGGGGACGCGGCGGAACGAGCGCTTCGTACGGCGTGTGCGGGCCGTTTGAGAGCGCTCTCACTCAACGACTGTCATGCACTGTTCATGAACGGTCAAGGGGTTTCGCGGTTCACTTCCCGAACCACTCTGGGCACTGGTGTCCAGATTTCCGTGCGACGCCTCACCCTTCCGGCGTTCGTGCGGCCCGAATGCGGCCTTTGTGGCCATCACTTTCTTCCGGACTCTTCGTTCTTCGTTACTGTCTCCCTTGGACAGGCGGAGGCGCGCGCCCGGTCGCCGCGGGGGCGTGTGCGGCACGGCCCGCCCGGATGTCCGGCCAAACATGTGGTGAGTGAACGGAGTTGGGGTCAGTGGCTACTCCTCCAGCCGACGGCGGGAACGTACCCGGGGAAGGGTTCTACCCGGACCCGTCCATCCCCGGATACGTCAGGTACTGGAACGGCACCGCCTGGGTGCCCGGTACGAGCCGGCCCGCGCCCCAGGGCGGTGAGGTGATGCCCTTCGGCCCCGCCGAGCCCGACGTGGCCGCCGGGCAGGGCACCGCGCCGCAGTCCGTCGAGGAGACGGGCCCGATGTTCCTGGACGAGGTGCCGCCCGAGGGCATCCGGCAGGAACCGGCCACCGCGTGGCAGGCCGACACTTCCCGCCAGACCGGATTCGGCGGTGAGCACGCCCACCGCGTCTCCTGGGGCGCGCCCGGTCAGGACCCGCGCCAGGGACCGGGCCATGACCCGCGCCAGGGTCCGGTTCACGACCCGCGGCAGGGTCCGGTTCACGACCCGCGGCAGGGACCGGCTCACGACCCGCGCCAGGGACCGGGCCATGACCCGCGCCAGGATCCCCGCGTGCCCAACCAGTCGCAGCCGTCAGCCAACGCGTCCGACGCGACCGGCCCGCACGCCGATCCGGCGGGCGCCGCTCCGGCCGACGCACGCATGCTCGGACCCGGCCCGGACGACGGCCGGCCGCTGTCGGACGGCACCGTCGCGATCCGCGCCATGAGACGGGGCGTCACCCCGGGCCGCGGAGCCGGCCTCGGCTCCGGACTCACCCCGGGTACCGACGGGCCCGACGCGAGCCGGCGCCCCGGAGCCGGTACGCCCCAGCGCTCCGCCCCGCACGAGCCGGCCCCGCCCGTCGACAGCACCGTCACCCTCCGCGCCCTGAACGCCGCCCGCCGCGCCAAGGACGAGGAGGCCGCGGAGCCGGTGCGGCAGGACCGGGCCGAGGGCACGATGACGATCCGCGCCACCAAGCCCGGCGGATCCCGCTCGGGCTCGCGCAAGGGCTCGGGTACGGGTGCGGCGGCCGGGCAGCCGCAGATCCCCGGACAGGGCCAGGCTCAGCAGGCCCCTCAGCAGCAGCCCTTCCAGCCGCAACAGTTCCAGCAGCAGCAGCCGAGCCGGCCCTTCGGTTCCGGCGGGCAGGCCGATCAGCCCGTCATGCCGTGGAAGCCCCCGGCCGACGACCCGTTCCTCGCGATGGCCCAGGCCCAGACGGCCGCCAGGCCCGCCGGCCTCGGCAAGCGGTTCGCGGCCCGGCTCATCGACACCGTCGTCCTCGGCGCGGTCGTCGGCGCGGTCGCCGTACCGCTCGTGTCCAAGGCCCAGACCCATGTCGACGCCAAGATCGACGCGGCGAAGCAGTCCGGCAGGACCGTCACCGTCTGGCTGCTCGACTCCACCACCGCCGGCTGCCTCGGCGCCGTCCTCGCCGCGCTCCTGATCCTCGGTGTGCTGTACGAGGCGCTGCCGACCGCCAAGTGGGGGCGCACGCTGGGCAAGAAGCTCTGTGGTCTCGAAGTGCGCGACATCGAGTCCCACCAGCCGCCGTCCTTCGGCGCCGCTCTGCGCCGCTGGCTGGTGTACGGGGTGCTCGGGCTGGTCGTGGTGGGCGTCGTCAACGTGCTGTGGTGCCTGGTCGACAAGCCGTGGCGCCAGTGCTGGCACGACAAGGCGGCGCGTACGTTCGTGGCGGGCTGACGAGCGGACCGGCCGGCGGGCCGCTGGTCGGCCCGCCCGGCGGACTGACGACGACCGGGCGCGACGGCGTTCGGCCGAACGGCGGTCGATCCCGTTGCGCGCCCCCGGCGCGCGCGGTGCACTGCCCCCATGAGCAACGATCAGCCGCCGCCAGGTCAGCCGCCCGAGGACGACCCGTTCTTCAAGAAGCCGCCGCAGGAACCTCCTCCGGGTGTCCCGTACGGCGGTGACAACCCGCCTCCCGGCGGCAATCCGTACGGCGGTGGTCCCTACGGCGGCGGCCCGTACGGGGGCGACCAGCAGGGCGGCGGCCCCTTCGGCGGCGGAGGCCGGTTCGGCGGTGGCGGTGGCGGCCGGTTCGGCGGCGGACAGCGCGGCGGTCCTGATCCGTACGCGGGAATGCCGCCGCTCCCGACCTTCGGCAGGCGGCTCCTGGCCCGGGTGATCGACGCCCTGATCGTGTTCATCCCGCTCGCCGTCCTGTCCCTGGCCACCGGCAGCATCCACTCGTCGTCGAACGGCAACAGCGAGTGGAACACCTTCTCCGATCAGGTGAACACGGGCAGGCAGTGGCTGTGGACGGTCATCGCGGTCATCGCGTACGTCGGCTACGACACCGTGATGGTCGCCAGGAACGGCCAGACCCTCGGCAAGCGCTGGACGAAACTGCGGGTCGCGATGGTCAACGACGGCTCCGTACCCGACACCGGCGCCTCGCTGCTGCGCGCGGCGGTCCTCTGGGTACCCGCGCTGATCTGCTGCTACTGCGTCTGGTGGCTCATCCTCATCGTGTCGATCGCGGCCAGCCGGCCGTACAAACAGGGCCTGCACGACAAGGCGGCCAGGACGGTCGTCGTCACGGCCCCGCAGTGAACGCCGACGTGGCTGCCTCGTCCGAGGCGGCGTTCTCATGCGACGTGACCGATTCCGACGTGACCGATTCCGACGCCGACTCCCGCGTCCTCACCGTCAGGGAGACCAGTACCCCGAGCACGAGCGCGGCGAGCGCGATCACCGCGATACCGATACCCCCGGTCACCCCGGAGAGCAGAAGCATGACGAGTGTCGAGCAGACGACCGTGGCGGAGCCGTAGGCGAGTTGTGCGGCGGTCGGACGCGGCATGGCGGTTTTTCCGTCCCTCGGAGCTCGGCTGTTCAGGGCAGGGAAGCGGGATGCCTCCTACGCGCGCCGCCTCCGGCCCGCCCTATGACGGGGGATGCCCGAGCGGGACTCCCGGCAAGCGTCATCCCGCTCGCAGAGGCGTCGCAGGGAGGGGCGCACCGGGCACGTGTTTCCCGTAGATGACGATTCGGTGCGCCGTTGTCCGACATATCGGTGTCCGTATACCGGAAGTCGGCTCCTGCATAGAGCAGTTCACCTACTCAAGTCAAGACTGTCTTTTCTTCTTCAACTCCGTTCAAATAGCGCCACTTATGTCGCGCATACGCGCACGGATCCCTATACCCCCGATCCGTGGAGCGCGAGCGCGGGGGAGGACAACATCAAGTGATCAAGAACCGACGGGCCAAGAGAGTGTCCGCGGTGGTCGTGGCTCTCGCCGCGACCGCCGCCACCGCCTCGGCCTTCACCACGGCACAGGCCGAGGACGGCCCCGGATCCGGTCGCGCGGTCATCGAGCACCGCGACCCGGACTCCCAGAAGGGCCAGGTCGACCACGATCTGGACGGCCCGTTCAGCAAGAAGCAGGCCGCAGAGCGCAAGGCGGCGCTGGAGCAGGTCCTCTCCGGTCACGCCAAGCTGGAGAAGCGCGGCGGCTCCCAGGTGGTGAAGCTCGGCAACAAGAAGTACGTCGAGCTGGGCCGGGAGAAGACCGACAAGATTTTCACGATCCTCGTGGAGTTCGGCGACCAGGTCGACGACACCACGATGTACGACCCGGACGGCAGCGGTCCGGAGGCGCCCATCAAGAAGTACGGCGGCACGCCGGGACCGCAGCACAACGAGATAGCCGAGCCCGACCGCAAGGTGGACAACTCCACCGCCTGGCAGGCCGACTACAACCAGCAGCACTTCCAGGACCTGTACTTCGGTACCGGCAAGGACAAGAACGGCAAGCAGAAGGACTCGCTGAAGACCTACTACGAGAAGACGTCCTCCGGACGCTACTCGGTCGACGGTGAAGTCACCGCCTGGGTCAAGGTCCCGAACAACGAGGCCCGTTACGGCTCCAACTACTGCGGCAGCACCAACTGCGCCAACGTGTGGGACACCGTGCGCGACGGGGTCGCCGCCTACGCCGCGCAGCAGAAGGCCGCGGGCAAGTCGGACGCCGACATCAAGGCCGACCTCGCCCAGTACGACCAGTGGGACCGCTACGACTTCGACGGCGACGGCGACTTCAACGAGCCCGACGGCTACATCGACCACTTCCAGATCGTCCACGCGGGCGAGGACGAGTCGGCCGGCGGCGGCGTCGAGGGCGAGAACGCCCTGTGGGCGCACCGCTGGTACGCGTACGGCACGGACGCGGGCAGCACGGGTCCGGCGGACAACAAGTCCGGCGGCACGCAGATCGGTGACTCCGGCATCTGGGTCGGCGACTACACGATGCAGCCGGAGAACGGCGGCCTCGGTGTCTTCGCGCACGAGTACGGCCACGACCTGGGCCTGCCGGACAACTACGACACCGCGGGTGGCGAGAACTCCACGTCCTTCTGGGACCTGATGTCCTCGGGCTCCTGGCTCGGCACCGGCAAGAACGCGATCGGCGACCTGCCCGGCGACATGACGGCCTGGGACAAGCTCCAGCTCGGCTGGCTCAACTACGCCCAGGGCAAGGCCGCGACGAAGTCCACCACCAAGCTGGGTGTCGCGGCGTACAACACCAAGAACCCGCAGGCGCTCGTCGTCGACCTGCCGGAGAAGACGCAGACCACCACGGTCGTGAAGCCCGCCGAGGGCTCGGGACAGTGGTGGAGCGACATGGGTGACGACCTCAAGAACACCCTCACCCGGTCGGTCGACCTGACCGGCAAGTCGGCGGCCTCGCTCGACCTCCAGGGCTGGTGGGACATCGAGGCGGACTACGACTACCTGTACGCAGAGGCGTCGACGGACGGCAGCAACTGGACGCCGCTCGAAGGCACCGCGGACGGCGCCGCCATCACCCGTGACGGCAGCGACAAGCCGGCGCTCACCGGTGCTTCCGGCGCGTACAAGAAGCTGTCCTACCCGCTGGACGCGTACGCCGGTCAGAAGATCGACATCCGCTTCCGCTACCAGACGGACGGCGGCGCGGGCGGCAAGGGCTTCGCGGCGGACGCCATCAGCGTGATCGCCGACGGCACCCCGCTGTTCACCGACAACGCCGAGGCCGACGACGCGGCGTGGACCGCGAAGGGGTTCTCGCGCATCGGTGAGTCCTTCACCAAGGACTACGCCCAGTACTACATCGCCGAGAACCGCCAGTACGTCTCGTACGACACGACGCTGAAGACGGGTCCGTACAACTTCGGCTACCCGGCTCCCAAGGACGCCTGGGTCGAGCACTACGCGTACCAGACCGGTCTGCTGGTCTGGCTGTGGGACACCTCGCAGAAGGACAACAACACCAGCGTCCACCCGGGCGAGGGCCTGATCCTTCCGGTCGACGCCCACCCGGGCGCGCTGAAGTGGAAGAACGGGACCCTGATGCGCAACAGGATCCAGGCGTTCGACTCCACGTTCAGCTGGTGGCCGACCCCGGGCGTCACGCTGCACAGCGCGGGCGTGGCGACCAAGATCGCCCCGAAGCTCGGCGTCCCGGTCTTCGACGACCACAAGGGCACCTACTACGACAAGGCGAACCCCCAGGGAAGTGTCATCGTTCCTGACACGAACACCAAGATCACGATCGTCAGCCAGCCGCTCGACGGCTCGACGCTGACGGTCCAGGTGGCTCCCTCTCACAAGTAATCGAGCATCGCCGCAGGTCAGAGCATGATCGGCCGTCGCCCCTCTAGCGGGCGGCGGCCGATCGTGTTTGAGTGCGTTCTACGACTCTCTTATTGACACGATGTCTCGCGGGGGAGATGAACGACATGGCAGGTGGAGGCTTCAGCAAGCTCCCGAACGGCAAGGTAGTGGTCGCACTGACCCTGCCGAGACCGGTGACAGGGAGCGGAACGGTCCGCGTCCTGGTCCTCGCCGGCAACCGCGCCCGCGCCCTGACCAGGCTGCGGAACCTCGGACTACGGGCGGTCTATCTGCGCGGGAACGCGGAACCGCCGACACCGGACGAGATCACGGCCGTCCTGCACCATCCGGACGGCCTCCTCTGGCGGACCACTCCGGAGTGCCTGGAGGAGCTGTGGATGCCCATACGCGCGCTCCTGCGCCCTCCGCGCCCGCCGGCGCACGCGGGCGCGGGGTGAGGCGGGGGATGCGGTCCCAGCGCCCCTGAGGAGCCCCCTCGGAGCGCCTCACGCGCCCTCGGCCGGCGTCCGTACCACCGGCGCGCCGGTCAGCTCCGCGCCCGCCGTACGCAGCTCGGCGAGCGCCCGCTCCGTGGTGACGGGCGCGACCCCGGCGGTCAGGTCGAGCAGCACGCGCGTGACGAACCCCGCACGGATCGCGTCCAGCGCCGTCGCCCGTACGCAGTGATCCGTCGCGATGCCGACGACGTCGACCTCGGCGACCTCACGCGACCGCAGCCAGTCCGCCAGCGTGACGCCGTTCTCGTCAGCGCCCTCGAAACCGCTGTACGCGGCCGCGTAGGCGCCCTTGTCGAAGACCGCGTCGATGGCGCCCGAGGCGACGGCCGGCGCGAAATTCGGGTGGAAGCCCGCGCCCTCCGTACCGGCGACACAGTGGACCGGCCAGCTGTGGACATAGTCCGGGTCCGCGCTGAAGTGGTCGCCGGGATCGACGTGATGATCGCGGGTGGCGACGACATGGCGGTAGCCGGCGGTCGACTGCCCGATCAGATCGGTGATCGCGGCCGCGACACCGGCGCCGCCGGTCACCGCGAGGCTGCCGCCCTCACAGAAGTCGTTCTGTACGTCGACGACGATCAAGGCGCGGTGCATGACGAGGCCCTTCATCGGATGTGTGTGCCGGATACGGTCCGCGTGGTTATTACCTTGCACACGTGCGAGCGGCTCACACGTACTCGGTCGGAATCACGGGCTCGCCCCGCGACAGCTGGATCGCCGACATCGGCAGCCCCGAACGCGCCGCGAAATGGCGCTCACGCACGGTGTTCAGAGGCTCGCGGGCGACGACCTCGCCGCCCCTGACCAGTTCCACCTGGAGCTGCCTGTCCACCAGGTCGGCCGGCACCGCGCCCGTACCGATCACCTCGGCCGCCGCGCGGCCCTCCGCGTCGAGGCGCCGGGCCGCCCACTTGCGGCCGCCGATCGACGTCTTGCCGCCCGTCGACTTCTTCGCCACCGGGTGGAGCGGCGCCTTCGGATCGGCGGACCGCGCGCGGGCGACGACCTTGTAGACCATGGAGCAGGTGGGCTGCCCGCTGCCGGTGACCAGCTGCGTGCCGACGCCGTACGCGTCCACCGGCGCGGCCGCCAGCGAGGCGATGGCGTACTCGTCCAGATCGGAGGTGACCACGATCTTGGTGTCGACCGCGCCGAGGATGTCGAGCTGCTGACGCACCCGGTGCGCGACCAGCAGCAGGTCGCCGGAGTCGATACGGACGGCGCCGAGGCCGGGACCGGTGATCTCCACGGCGGTCTTCACGGCCTCGGCCACGTCGTACGTGTCGACCAGCAGCGTCGTACCGCGGCCGAGCGAGTCGACCTGCGCGCGGAAGGCGTCGCGCTCGCTGTCGTGCAGCAGGGTGAAGGCGTGCGCGCTCGTACCCACGGTCGGGATGCCGTAACGGAAACCGGCGGCCAGGTCGGAGGTCGTGTCGAAGCCCCCGATGTACGCGGCGCGCGCGGCGGCGACCGCGGACAGCTCGTGCGTACGCCGCGCGCCCATCTCGATCAGCCCGCGCCCGGCCGCGGCCGCCGACATCCGGGACGCGGCGGCGGCGATCGCCGAGTCGTGGTTGAGGATCGACAGGATCACGGTCTCCAGCAGGACGCACTCCGCGAAGGAGCCCTCGACCCGCAGGATCGGCGATCCCGGGAAGTACATCTCGCCCTCGGGGTAGCCCCAGATGTCCCCGCGGAAGCGGTAGGAGGCGAGCCATTCGAGCGTCGGCCCGTCGACGATCGAGCGCTCTTCGAGGAAGCCCAGCACATCCGCGTCGAACCGGTAGTTCTCCACGGCGTCCAGGACCCGCCCGGTGCCCGCGACAACTCCATAACGCCGCCCCTCGGGCAGCCGCCGGGTGAATGCTTCGAAAACACAGTGGCGATCGGCCGTACCGGCCTGAAGTGCCGCCTGGAGCATGGTCAGCTCGTACTGGTCGGTGAAGAGCGCGGTCGACGGCACGTCCACCGGGAGCCCGAGGTCCGGAGTGTTCATATGAGAATGCTACCCGCCCTACTCGTCAGAGTGACGATTTCTATGAGGCCGTTTGTGCGACACCCCCTCCCGGGTGGCAGCATGGACCCGTGAGGCTGTGAAACCGCGGCGCACAGAGCCCCCGGCCCCCGCAGAGAAGAAGGTCGTCCCGAACCGTGAGTGTCGCTCCGACTGAAGTCGAACGCCCGGAATCGGCCGAGGAGACGTATCTCGTCCCCGAACCCGACGTGCCCTGGGTGACGATCGTGCACAACGACCCGGTGAACCTCATGAGTTACGTGGAGTACGTCTTCCAGACCTACTTCGGCTACCCGAAGGACAAGGCGAACAAGCTGATGCTCGACGTCCACCAGAAGGGCCGTGCCGTGGTGTCGAGCGGCAGCCGTGAGGAGATGGAGCGCGACGTGCAGGCGATGCACGGCTTCGGGCTCTGGGCGACCCTCTCGCAGGACCGCAACTGATGGCCGGGCAGTTCGAGCCCGCACCCGGCGGCGGGGCCGCCGTCGCGCTCGACGAGGTCGAGGTCTCCATCCTGCGCTCGCTCGCCGTCCAGCTCCTCGAACTGATCGGCCCCGGCGACGAACCGGCCGCAGATGACGACCTGTTCGCCTCGATCTTCTCCGACGGGCCGACCGAGCCCCCCACCGACCCGGCGCTCGCCCGGCTCTTCCCGAACGCGTACGGCGACGACGACAGCGACGACAAGCTGCGCGCGTACTCCTCCGAATTCAGGCGCTTCACGGAGAACGACCTGCGCAGCCGCAAGCGCGAGGACGGTATCGCCGTCGTCCGCACCCTCGACAGCCTCTCCGCGCCCGGCGCGGGCGGGGCCGTACTCACTCTGACGGCGGACGACTGCCGGCACTGGCTCGGCGCGCTCAACGACCTGCGGCTGACGATCGGCACGCGCCTGGAGGTCTCCGACGAGGACGAGAGCGGCGAACTGTACCGGCTGCCCGACTCCGACCCGCGTAAACCCATGGTCATGGCGTACCTCTGGCTGGGCGCTCTCCAGGAATCCCTCGTGGAGACCCTGCTGCCCTGACCGGCCTCTCCGGCCCCTGTACGCCCGCTCAATAGAGCCTCAATTCGAGATAACGATCACGTCAAACCACCGGCGACCTTTGTGATTCGCGGCACGTTTTGTCCGCCTCTCCCTGTGTCGTGCGTCACATCTCTGTCCGAGCGAGACCCCCGGTTCCGTGTTAGATCTTCCACACCGATCGGGGGCGCCACCCCTGTTCCCCGAACGGCAAACGCCGGCTGATCGCCGACAGCACTCCATTCATATCCGGGGGGATTCGGACATCGGTCCGCCGTCGAGAACGTGCGGACGGGCATGGAGAAAGGGCGTACCACCATGACGACTCCACGGGTCGACCAATACCCAGCGGACGACGGAGCCTTGGAGAGCAAGGCCGGAGCCGGAACCACGGAGGAGGGGTACGAGCGGGGGCTCGGCAGCCGCCAAATCCAGATGATCGCGATCGGTGGCGCGATCGGTGTAGGCCTCTTCATGGGCGCCGGGGCGAACATCGCCAAGGCCGGGCCCAGCATCATCCTCATGTACGCTCTCGCCGGCGTCGTCATCTTCTTCATCATGCGGGCACTCGGCGAGTTGCTTCTCTACCGGCCCATCTCCGGCTCTTTCGCGGAGTACGCCCGTGAATTCCTCGGTCCCTTCTTCGGTTATGTCACCGGTTGGACCTATTGGCTGAACTGGGTCGTCACCGGCATGGCCGAGCTGACCGCAGCAGCGATCTATATCAATTTCTGGTTTCCGCAGATTCCCCAGTGGCTCAGCGCACTGGTCTTCCTCGTGGTGCTGTTCAGTGTCAACCTGATTTCGGTGAAGATCTTCGGCGAGGTCGAGTTCTGGTTCTCCATGGTCAAGGTCACCGCGATCATCGGCATGATCGTCATCGGCCTCGGTGTCCTCACCCTGGGCTTCTCCGACGCGGGTGACACGGCGAGCGCGAGCAACCTCTGGGCGCACGACGGTCTCTTCCCGAAGGGCATCGGCTCCAGCCTGATGACGCTCCAGGGCGTCATGTTCGCCTACCTCGCCGTCGAGCTGGTCGGTGTCACGGCGGGCGAGTCCGAGAACCCCGAGAAGACCCTCCCCAAGGCCATCAACACGCTGCCCTGGCGCATCATCATCTTCTACGTCGGCGCACTGACGGTCATCCTCGCGGTGGTCAAGTGGACCGAGTTCTCCGCCGGGACCAGCCCGTTCGTCTACGCCTTCGAGAAGATGGGCATTCCGCTCGCCGCGGGCATCGTCAACTTCGTCGTCCTGACGGCGGCGCTCTCCTCCTGCAACTCCGGCATGTACTCCACCGGCCGCATGCTGCGCGGCCTCGCCGCCAACAAGGAAGCCCCCGCCGCCTTCGGCAAGCTCAACTCGCGCAAGACCCCGGCGATAGGCATCACCGTCTCGGTCGCGCTGATGGGCGTGGGCGTGATCCTCAACTACTTCGTCCCGGAGAAAGCATTCGGCTACGTCACCTCGGTGGCCACGGCAGCCGGTATCTGGACCTGGATGATGATCCTCGCCAGCCACATCCGCTACCGCAAGGGCGTCGACGAGGGCCGCCTGCGCAAGTCCTCCTTCCCGGCCCCGGGCGGCTCGGTGTGCAGCTGGATCGCCCTGGTCTTCCTGATCGGCGTGGCGGTCATGATCGCCATCGACCCGGACGCCCGCGTCAGCCTGTACGTGGGTGCCATCTGGGGCGTCGGCCTGGCGATCGGCTGGCAGATCCTGAAGAAGCGCAACCCGGAACTGGCCGAAAAGCCGGAGTACGCCTCCGCCGCCGAATAGGCAGTGATCGTGCGGTTCCGCCCCACGGCGGTGGGGCGGAACCGCATCGCGAAACGCCGTCCGACTCCGGGCGGCGTTTCGTGTTGCCCGGGTCGCCGCCCGGCGCGGCCCAGAGTGCCGGTGGACGGCCACGCCGTCCTCGCGACCCGAGCGCGAGCCTGCCCGCAGGGTGGAAGGGGGCCGTGGAGGGGTGATGTCCAGAACGTAAAGCGTTACTTTGCGGCGCGGAAACCACCGGCCCGGTGTCCACTACGCGTCCACGCGCCGAAAATAATGCAGTGGCGGACATGACCCCTCCACGGAACCCGGCACCAACCGAAACCACAACGCCCCGGCTCGCGGCGACCCGCACCGGACAGCGGACCCCGCCGCCCCGGCTCACGACGACCCGCACCGGACAGCGGACCCCGCCGCCCCGGCTCACGACGACCCGCACCGGACAGCGGACCCCGCCGCCCGCAGCACGACGACCCGCACCGGACAGCGGACACCACCCGCCCGCAGCACGGCGACCCGCACGGCGAAACGCACGGCGAAACCCACCGCCCGCCGCGTGCCGCACGGCGACCCGCACGGCGAAACGCACAGCGTGCCCCGCCGCGAGCCGCTAGCGTCGGCCGCATGGCAACGGACCCGTGGACCCTGTTCGGCACCACCCCCACCGGCGTGCTCACCACGCTGAAGCGCGACGGACGGCCTCAGCTGTCCAACGTCGCGTATCTGTACGACCCGGCCACCCGAGTCGCGCTGATCTCCGTGACCGACGACCGCGCCAAGACCCGCAACCTCCGCCGCGACCCCCGGGCGAGTTTCTACGTCACCACCGCGAACCTCGACGCCTACGCCGTGGGCGAAGGGCTCGCCGAACTCGGTGCCGTCGCCGAGGACCCCCAGGACGACGCGACCGGTCAACTCGTCGCGCACTACCGCGCGCTGCGCGGCGAGCATCCGGACTGGGCGGCGTTCCGCGAGGCGATGGTCGGCGAACGGCGCCTGCTCATCCGGCTGCCGCTGACCCGCGCCTACGGCTGGGGCCTCGCTCCGTAGGGCCGGCCGACGGCGTTTTATATTGCAGGCATGCTGACCATCTCCCAGGCCCTGCACGACCAGATCGTCGCGCACGCCCGAGCCGACCACCCCGACGAGGCCTGTGGCGTGGTCGCCGGCCCGGAGGGCACCGGCAGGCCCGAGCGGTTCATCCCCATGCTCAACGCCGCGCGGTCGCCCACCTTCTACGAGTTCGACTCCGGCGACCTGCTGAAGCTCTACCGCGAGATGGACGACCGCGACGAAGAGCCGGTGATCGTCTACCACTCGCACACCGCCACCGAGGCGTACCCGTCGCGCACGGACATCACCTACGCCAACGAGCCCGGCGCCCACTACGTCCTGGTCTCGACCGCCGACACCGACGACGCCGGCCCCTTCCAGTTCCGCTCATACCGCATCGTCTCGGGCGAGGTCACCGAGGAGGAGGTCAGGGTCGTCTGAGAGACTGACGCCCGACCCGAGGCGGCAGGCCCCAGGAAGCCGGTGCGAATCCGGCGCGGTCCCGCCACTGTGACCAAGCGTTCCGCTTGGCAGCCAGGAACTGACCTGCCGCCCTTCTCCCACCAGCCAGGGGACGCGGAAATCCCCCGGAGGAGGCCCCAGCCGTGCCAGTCCTGCCCGGACAGTCCCGCCGCCGTGCGCTCATAGCCACCGCCGCGCTGCCCGCTCTCGCCGCGCTCACCCTCACCGCCTGCGGCACCACGCCCACGCCCGCCGGCGCGAACGGCGCCACAAAAGCCGCGGCGGCCACCGGTTTCCCGTACACCGTCACCAACTGCGGTGTGAGAACCACCTATCAGGCCCCGCCGAAGCGCGTGGTCACCATGAACCAGCACGTCACCGAGGTCATGCTCGCGCTCGGCCTGGAGAAGTCCCTCGTCGGCACCGCCTACCTCGACGACAAGGTCCTCCCGGCGTACGAGAAGGCGTACGACAGCGTTCCGGTGCTCGCCGAGGAGTACCCCTCCAAGGAGAAGCTGCTCGCCGCCAACCCCGACTTCGTCTACGGCGGCTACTCCAGCGCCTTCGCCGCCAAGGACGGCCTCGCCCGCGACGACCTCCAGCGCTCCGGCATCAACACCCGGCTCAACCTGGAGAACTGCACGGACGGCAGAACCACCATGGACGACGTCTACCAGGAGATCGCGGAGGTCGGCCGTATCTTCGGTGTCACCGACCGCGCCGACCGGTGGATCGCCCAGGCACGCAGGACCGTCGCCGACACCGCGGACCGGATCAAGGGAGCCGGACCGGTCTCCGTCTTCGTCTATGACAGCGGCGACAAGACCGCCTTCACCGCGGGCGGCAAAGGCATCGGCAACGAGCTGATCACCCGCGCGGGCGGCCACAACGTCTTCGCCGACCTCGACAAGGCCTTCGGCGACGCGACCTGGGAACAGGTCGTCGACCGCAAGCCGGACGCCGTCGTGATCTACGACTACGGGTCCACCACGGTCGCGCAGAAGGAGAAGCGACTCCTGGATGACCCGGTGCTCAAGGACGTTCCGGCGATCAAGAACAAACGATTCGCCGCCATGCCGCTCTCCACCGTCGTCCTCGGTGTACGCGCCCCCGACGCCATCGAGGAACTCGCCGCGCAGCTTCACCCAGAGACCGTGAAGTAAGCCCGCCGTGCGCCGCGACACCCCGCCCGTCCACGGGCGCCTGCGCCACACCCTCGTGCTCGGCTCCCTCACCGCGGCGCTGGCCGTCGCCGTGGTGGCGGGGCTGGCCCTGGGCTCCGTAAGGATCGCGCCCGGCGAGGTGATCACCATCCTCACCGGTCGCGCCGACCCCAGCCCCTTCCGCACCATCGTGCTCGACGTACGGCTGCCCCGCGTCCTGCTCGGCGCGATCGTCGGCGCCGGGCTCGCCGTCGTCGGCACCGTCCTGCAGGCACTCGTACGCAACCGGCTCGCCGACCCCTTCCTCCTCGGCATCTCCTCGGGAGCGTCCACCGGCGCCGTCCTCGTCCTCGTCCTTGGCATCGGCGGCGGCCTCACCACCACCGTCGCCATGCCGGCCGCCGCCTTCCTCGGCTCACTCGTCGCCCTGGCGCTGGTGTACGGGCTGGCCAGACGCGGCGGCTCGATGACCGGTGGACGTCTGCTCCTCGCAGGCGTCGCCGTCTCGTACATCCTCTCCGCGCTCACCACCCTCGTCCTGGTCGTCTCCGCCAGGCCCGAACACTTCCAGGAAGCGCTGTTCTGGACCCTCGGCGGCCTCGGCAGCGCCCGCTGGGGCTCGCTCGTCCTGCCCGCCGCCGTCCTCACCGCCGGCATCGCCCTCCTCATGACCCTCGCCCGGCCACTCGACCTGCTGCTGGTCGGAGAGGAGGGCGCGACCGTACTCGGCCTGGACACCTCACGCTTCCGCGCCGCCGTCTTCGTCCTCGCCTCCCTGGTCACCGGCGTGATGGTGGCCGCCAGCGGCGCCGTCGGCTTCATCGGACTGCTCGTCCCGCACGCCGCGCGGATGGCCGTCGGCGCCACCCACCGCACCCTGCTGCCGGTCGCCGCGCTCGGCGGCGCCGTCGTCCTCGTCGCCGCCGACCTCGCGGCCAGGACCGTCGCGGCCCCGCAGGACATCCCCGTCGGCGTCCTCACCGCCCTCACCGGCGGCCCGTTCTTCCTGTGGCTGATGCGCCGCCGCCCCGAAGGAGCCCCGGTATGACGGCCACCCTCCACGTCGAAGGACTCACCTACACCGCGGCGGGCCGCCACCTGGTCGAGAACGCCTGCCTCAGCGCCGCCCCCGGCGAGACCGTCGGGCTCGTCGGCCCCAACGGCAGCGGCAAAACCACCCTGCTGCGCTGCGTGTACGGCACCCTCCGCCCCACCGCCGGACGCGCCCTCCTCGACGGCGACGACCTGCACGCCATGACCGCCAGAACCCGCGCGCAGCGCGTCGCCACCGTCCCCCAGGACGGCGGCACCGACTTCGAACTGACCGTCCGTGAAGTCGTCGCCATGGGCCGCTCCCCGCACAAACACTTCTGGGAAGCCGACACCGCCGCCGACACCGCACTCGCCGACGCCGCCCTCGACCAGGTCGGCATCACCGCACTCGCCGACCGCGCCTTCCCGTCGCTCTCCGGCGGCGAACGCCAGCGCGCGCTCGTCGCCCGCGCCCTCGTACAGCAGCCGGCGCTCCTTGTCCTGGACGAACCGACCAACCACCTGGACATCCGCTACCAGCTCGACGTCCTCACCCTCATCAGCGAAGCACCCACCACCAACCTCCTCGCCCTGCATGATTTGAACCTCGCCGCGTACTACTGCGACCGCCTCTACGTCCTCCAAGCCGGCCGGATCATCACCTCGGGCACCCCGCGCGACGTCCTCACCCGCGACCTGCTCGCCGCCGTCTACGAGGTGAACGCCGAGGTCAGCCCGCACCCCGTGACCGGCGCGCCCACGGTCGTCTACCTGCCCTAGGCCGACGCTGGTCCAGCTGGCGAACGCAATCCGTCCGGCAGCCGAGACCGCATACCGGGACGCCAACCGGGAATCGTTACGATGACCGCATGGTTTTCCACGACGTGAGCGAGAAGACGCCGAGCACCCCGCTGCTCGTTGCGCGGCTTCACGTCGACCTGTGCCGCCTCGCCAGTGCGATGTGTCCGTACGACGTCGGCTGACCGACGCCCCCGCCACCCCGGCACCACCCCGTCACGCGGGGGCCACAGCAGTGCGCCCAGCCCGCCAGTCCAGCCACCTTCACGACAGGAGCCCACGCCATGGCCATCGAGGTCCGCATCCCGACCATCCTCCGCACCTACACCGACGGCGCGAAGGCCGTCGAGGGCAGCGGCGACACCATCGCCGCCCTCTTCGCCGATCTCGAAACCCGCCACGCCGGCATCCAGGAACGACTCGTCGACCCCGCCAAGGACAACCAGCTGCGCCGCTTCGTCAACGTCTACCTCAACGACGAGGACGTCCGCTTCCTCGACGGCGTCACCACGAAGCTCGCCGACGGCGACAGCGTCACGATCCTCCCGGCCGTGGCCGGCGGCGCGCTCGAACAGCACACGGCCTGATGCGGTACGACTCCCCGCTGGCGGCGGTCGGGAACACCCCTCTCGTCCGCCTGCCCCGGCTGTCCCCGTCCGACGACGTACGCATCTGGGCCAAGCTGGAGGACCGCAACCCGACCGGCTCGGTCAAGGACCGCCCCGCCCTGCACATGGTCGAACAGGCCGAGAAGGACGGCAGGCTCACGCCCGGCTGCACCATCCTGGAGCCCACCAGCGGCAACACCGGCATCTCGCTCGCCATGGCGGCCAGGCTCAAGGGCTACCACATCGTCTGCGTCATGCCGGAGAACACCTCCCAGGAACGCCGCGACCTGCTCGCCATGTGGGGCGCGAAGATCATCTCGTCGCCCGCGGCCGGCGGCTCCAACACCGCCGTGCGCGTCGCCAAGGAACTGGCCGCGGAGAACCCCTCCTGGGTGATGCTCTACCAGTACGGCAACCCCGACAACGCGGGTGCGCACTACGCCACCACAGGCCCGGAGATCTACGCGGACCTCCCGTCCGTCACCCACTTCGTGGCGGGCCTCGGCACGACGGGCACGCTGATGGGGGTCGGCCGCTACCTGCGTGAGCAGAAGCCCGGCATCAAAATCGTCGCGGCGGAGCCCCGCTACGACGACGTCGTCTACGGCCTGCGCAACCTGGACGAGGGCTTCGTCCCTGAGCTGTACGACGAGTCCGTCCTGACCACACGCTTCTCCGTGGGCTCGGCGGACGCGGTCGCGCGTACGCGCGAACTCCTGCAGCAGGAAGGCATCTTCGCGGGCGTCTCGACCGGGGCGGCGCTGCACGCGGCGATCGGGGTGGGGCAGAAGGCGGTCAAGGCGGGCGAGAGCGCGGACATCGTGTTCGTCGTGGCCGACGGGGGCTGGAAGTACCTGTCCACGGGGGTGTACACGGCGCCGACCACGGAGGCGGCGATCGAGACGCTGCACGGTCAGCTCTGGGCGTAGGCCGGCGGAGCCGGCGTCGGGCGGGGCGGGTCGTTGTGGGGTGCGGTTGTCGCCGTGCCGCCGTGCCGCCGCCTTGTCGTGGTTGCGGTTGCGGTTGCCGTTGAGCCCGGCGCGCCGTCGTGGGCCGGGGCGGCCCGGGCCGGGGCGGTGCGGTCGGTGCCGGTTCCGTGCGGGGCGTTGTGGGCTGGGCGTCTTGGGGGTACGGGCCGGTGCCGTTTCCGCGCCGCCGTCGTGGCCGGGGCGTCGGGGGCGCTGTTGGTGCCGGGTTCCGTGCAGGGGAAGTGTCCGCCACTGCATGATTTACGGCGTGTACAGGCACAGTGGACACCGGGCCGGTGGTGTCCACGCCGCAAAGTCACGCTCTACGTTCTGGACACCACCCCTCCACGGCCCCCTTCTATCCGCAGACGAGCGGTTGCTCCGGTGGTCGCCGGGGTGTTGGCGTGGGCCGGGTGTGGTGCGTTGTGCCGCGCTGTTCAGTGTGGGGGCGCCGTTTGGTGGGGTTCGGCAGGGTGTCCGTTGCGTGATTTTCGGCGTGCGGTGTAGTGGACACCGGGCCGGTGGTGTCCACGCCGCAAAGTCACGCTCTACGTTCTGGACACCACCCCTCCACGGCCCCCTTCACCTGTGGGCAGCCGGTTGCTCCGGTACGGTCCCCTTCCGCCTGCGGGCGGTTCTTCCGGTGTGTGGCGCGGCGTCAGCTCTCGGGCAGGTGTTGGAGTTTGGCCCACAGCGTCGCGTCCACCGGACCCACCCGGCGGCGGAACTCCCGTAGCCGGACGTCTCGCAGTTCGTTCGTCTCCAGGTAGCTCGACCTGCCCTGCGCGTCGCCCACCGCGTCCGCGGGCAGCGGGATCACTCCCGGGCGGCCGTCGTGCTGCTTGGTCGTGATCTTCGCTACCCGGACCTTTCCGCCGCGTACCGAGAGCACCAGGCAGGGGCGGTCCTTCGCCCCAGGGGTGTCTTCGAAGGGGACGTTCGCCCACCAGATCTCGCCCGGCTGCGGGTCCCCGGGCCGGTGAGGCTTCGGTGGGCGGGGGCTTCGGCCCCGGCCGTCGACGAGTGTCGCGATCAGTGCCACGAGGACGACGAGGACGAGCGCGATCCACCACCACGTATTCATGCGACTGACGGTACCGGCCCGCCGGCAAGGGCCGGGGCCATCCGAACCAGTGAAGAGGCAGGTGAGTTCGCACACAACGGGCCTCCGTGGAGGAGCGACCGGCTGGTTCCCGCCTTAGGCTCGACAAACCGGTACGACCCCCGTCGCCCCCTATCCCCGCCACGGAGGTTCACGCTCCATGAAGCTCACCGTCGTCGGCTGCTCGGGCTCCTTCCCCGCCGCGGGATCCGCCTGCTCGAGCTACCTCGTAGAGGCCGACGGCTTCAGGCTGCTCCTCGACATGGGCAATGGTGCCCTGGGCGAGCTGCAGCGCCATATTGGTCTTTACGACCTCGACGCCATCTTCCTCAGTCATCTGCACGCCGACCACTGCATTGACATGTGTGCCTACTTCGTCGCCCGGTACTACCGGTTCGAAGGCGGCCGCTGTGACCCGATCCCGGTCTACGGCCCGGAAGGCACCGAGCAGCGGCTCACCACCGCCTACGCGGACACCCCGACGGACAAGTCCATGAGCGAGGTCTTCGACTTCCACACGCTCAAGCCGGGTTCGTTCGACATCGGCCCCTTCTCGGTCCGTACGGAGAAGGTCGCGCACCCCGTCGACACCTTCGCCATCCGGGTCGAGCACGGTGGCCGTTCCGTCACGTACTCCGGGGACACCGGTGTGTGCGAGCCGCTGGTCGAGCTGGCGGAGGGCACTGACCTCTTTCTGTGCGAGGCCGCTTTCACGTACGGCAAGGAAGACATCCCCGGCCTCCACCTCAACGGCCGCGAGGCAGGCGCACACGCCGCCCGCGCCAAGGTGGGCAGACTCGTCCTCACGCACATCCCGCCGTGGACGGACGCCCAGCGGAACCTGGCCGATGCCCGTCGGACCTATCCGGGTCGCACGGAACTCGCCGTGCCCGGCGCGGTCTACCAGATCTGACGCCGCGCCACCCGCGCGACGAAGCCCCCGCTCTCTGCTGGAAGAGAGCGGGGGCTTCGTGTTCGGTACTACGCCTTGGTGATGTCCTCGACCTCTTCCTCGGGTTCGCGGCCCGGGGTCTTGAGGTCGAACTTGACGATGGCGAAGCGGAAGACCACGTAGTAGACGACCGCGAAGGCGAGACCCAGCGGAATGATCAGCCAGGGCTTGGTCGAGAGGTTCCAGTTCAGCGCGTAGTCGATCAGACCGGCGGAGAACGTGAATCCGGTATGGACGCCGAGCGCCCAGGTCAGGGCCATGGACACGGCGGTGAGCAGCGCGTGGATCGCGTACAGCACCGGGGCGATGAACATGAAGGAGAACTCGATGGGCTCGGTGACACCGGTGACGAAGGACGTCAGGGCCAGCGAGATCATCATGCCCATCACGGCCTTGCGGCGGCTCGGGCGTGCGGTGTGCGCCATGGCGAGGGCGGCGGCCGGGAGGCCGAACATCATGATCGGGAAGAAGCCCGACATGAACTGTCCGGCGGACGGGTCACCGGCGAAGAAGCGGGTCAGGTCGCCGTGGACGAGCGCGCCGCTGCTGTTCTTGAAGTCGCCGATCTGGAACCAGGCGACGGAGTTCACGAACTGGTGCATGCCGATGGGTATCAGGCCGCGGTTGATCAGACCGAACAGGCCGGCACCGAAGGCGCCGAGACCGGTCATCCATTCACCGAAGTTGCTGATGACATCGCCGATCGGGCCCCAGACGAGACCGAAGATGACGCCCATCGCGGTACCGACGAAGGCCATGATGATCGGCACGAGACGGCGGCCGTTGAAGAAGCCGAGCCAGTCGACCAGCTTCTTGCGGTGGTAGCGCTGCCACAGGACCGCGGAGAGCAGACCCATGATGATGCCGCCGAGGACACCGGGGTTGTTGTACGTCGCCGGAGTGTCGGCGCCGGCGGAGATGACGGCGTCGGTGACGGGGAACGCCTTCAGCACGTTGCTGTAGACCAGGAAGCCGACCAGGGCGGCGAGAGCGGTGGAGCCGTCGGCCTTCTTCGCGAAGCCGATGGCCACGCCTATACAGAACAGCAGCGGCAGGTTGTCGAAGACAGCGCCGCCGGCGGTGGCGAAGACCGACGCGACCTTGTCCCAGCCGAGACCGTCGGCCCCGAAGACGTCGGGCTGGCCGAGGCGGAGCAGAATTCCCGCGGCCGGCAGGACGGCGATCGGCAGCTGCAGGCTGCGACCCACCTTCTGGAGACCCTGGAACAGGCCGGAGCCCCGCTTTTTCGCGGGTGCCGCCTGAGCGGTGGCCGTACTCATCAACTTCCTCCAGTAGGCACGGCGTCGCCAGGGCAGGAAGCGAGGGAGACGACGCCGTCATCAGAGCGGAACGCGGCGCACAGCCGCGTGGTCTACACCAGTCACTGGTGTAGACCAGTTGTAGCACGGTGTGGACGAGATAAGGAATATCGTAAACCTATTTTTTCCGATTGCGCCAAAATCGTGACTAAAGCCCCAGATCGGGGATCCGAAAGGCCCGCCGGTGTGACTCCGCTTACGCTCCGGCTGAAAGTTGACGCCGAGGCTACGCCTGGGTGTTCCGCTCCTCGATGTCGGCCTCGACGTCCTCCGGTTCGCGTCCGGGTGTGGAGAGATCGAACCGGGTGATCACGAATCGGAAGAGCGCGTAGTAGACCGCCGCGAAGACGAGACCGATCGGAATCAGCAGCCACGGCTTCGTCGCCAGGCTCCAGTTGAGGACGTAGTCGATCAGCCCCGCCGAGAAACTGAAGCCGTCCTTCGCGCCCAGCTCCCAGCTCACGAACATCGATACGCCGGTCAGCACCGCGTGAATCCCGTACAGAACAGGGGCGATGAAGAGGAACGAGTACTCGATCGGCTCGGTGATCCCCGTGACGAACGACGTCAGCCCCACCGAGAGCATCATGCCGCCCACCGCCTTGCGGCGGCCCGGCTTCGCGCAGTGGTAGATCGCCAGCGCCGCCGCGGGCAGCGCGAACATCATGATCGGGAAGAAGCCCGTGGTGAACTGGCCCGCCGTCGGGTCGCCCGCGAGGAAACGGTTGATGTCACCGTGGACGACCGTGCCGTCCGGCTTGGTGAAGTCGCCGAACTGGAACCAGACAAAGGTGTTCAGGAACTGGTGCAGCCCGAACACCAGCAGCGCGCGGTTGGCGACACCGAAGATGCCCGAACCCCACGCGCCGAGATCCGCCAGCCACTTCGAGAAACCGGTCAGCCCGTCGCCCACCGGCTCCCAGGCCCAGACGGCGAGCGAGGCCAGCAGAAGGCCGACGAACGCCATGATGATGGGGACGAGACGGCGGCCGTTGAAGAAGCCCAGCCAGTCGACCAGCTTCGTGCGGTGGAAACGCCGCCACAGCAGCGCGGTCAGCAGGCCCATCACGATCCCCCCGAAGACCCCGGGATTCTGATAGGCGGCCTGCGTGACGGTCGTACCGTCCGGCGTCACGCACACGCCGGACCAGACACCGGCGCCGGTGAACGTGGCCCCGCCCAGGCAGTCGACCGGGAAGGCGTGCAGAACCGCGTAGTAGACGAGGAAACCCGTGACCGCCGCGAGCGCCGTCGAACCGTCGGACTTCTTCGCCATACCGATCGCGACACCGACACAGAAGAGAAGGGGAAGGCCGAGGGAGGAATCGAGCAGCGCCCCGCCCGACGACGCGAACACCTTGGCCACCTTGTCCCAGCCGAGACCGTCGGAGCCGAAGACGTCGGGCTGCCCGAGCCGGTTCAGGATGCCGGCGGCCGGCAGGACCGCGATCGGCAGCTGGAGGCTGCGCCCCATCTTCTGGAGGCCCTGGAACACCACGTTCCACCACTGCTTCGGCGCCCTGTGCCTCGGCGCTGCCGCGCTCACGGAACTCATCGGCGTCCTCCGTCCCGGAGCGGGGCGGCCGTCCCGGAACAAGGCGGCCCTGGCGATCGTTCGGATACTGGTGTAGACCAGTTGCGATACGCTCCCCGGGCCCGGTCCCGGGGGCGCGTTGACCGGTGATCGTCATCATTCGACAGGTGGCGATCCACCGCCCGTGAAGCTGGGCCAACCGTGCGTTACCGTGGCGAAACGGGCCAGTGCTGGGCCGAGACAGAGCGATTTGAGAGTGGGAGAAAGACATGGCCACCAAGGCTGAGAAGATCGTCGCCGGGCTCGGCGGGCTCGACAACATCGAAGAGGTCGAAGGCTGCATCACCCGCCTTCGCACCGAGGTCATCGACCCCTCCCTCGTCGACGAGGCGGCCCTCAAGGCCGCCGGAGCGCACGGCGTCGTCAAAATGGGCACCGCGATCCAGGTCGTCATCGGCACCGACGCCGACCCGATCGCCGCCGACATCGAAGACATGATGTAAGGCACACGCCGCCGCGAAGCGGGCGCGCCCGGACACACCGCAGGGGCGCACCGCCGACTTCATCACCCGTGAGGGGCCCGATCCGGCAACCGGACGGGCCCCTCACGCGCGCCCGATAAGCTCATACGCATGTCACGAATCGACGGCCGCACCCCCGAACAGCTCCGCCCGGTCACCATCGAACGCGGATGGAGCAAGCACGCCGAGGGCTCCGTCCTCATCTCCTTCGGTGACACCAAGGTCTTCTGCACCGCCTCCGTCACCGAAGGCGTCCCCCGCTGGCGCAAGGGCAGCGGCGAAGGCTGGGTCACCGCCGAATACTCGATGCTGCCCCGCGCCACCAACACCCGAGGCGACCGCGAGTCCGTACGCGGCAAGATCGGTGGCCGCACCCACGAGATCAGCCGCCTCATCGGCCGGTCCCTGCGCGCCGTCATCGACTACAAGGCCCTCGGCGAGAACACCATCGTGCTCGACTGCGACGTACTCCAGGCCGACGGCGGCACCCGCACCGCCGCCATCACCGGCGCGTACGTGGCTCTCGCCGACGCCGTCACCTGGGCCCAGGGCAAGAAGATCATCAGGGCCGGCCGCAAGCCGCTCACCGGTACGGTCGCCGCCGTCAGCGTCGGCATCGTCGACGGCGCGCCCCTCCTCGACCTCTGCTACGAGGAAGACGTGCGCGCCGACACGGACATGAACGTCGTCTGCACCGGCGACGGCCGCTTCGTCGAGGTCCAGGGCACGGCCGAGGCCGAACCCTTCGACCGCAAGGAACTCAACGTCCTGCTCGACCTCGCCACCGCGGGCTGCGTCGACCTCGCGGAAATCCAGCGGGCGGCGCTCGGCCAGACCCTCTGACACCGGCCCTCCGACACCTGGCCCTCCGACACCTGCTCCTCCGGCAGGGGGTGCGGGCGGAACCGAATCCCCTCGGGCATCCCCTCCGGAGGTCACGGGCGTCCCGGAGGGACGGACGGGCGCGCACGCACCGAATCGTGCGCGCCCGTCCCTGCCTCCGCCGCAGGTCCGTCGTCCGTCCGGCAGGAGCGCCACGAGCGGCCGACGACCTGCGGCCCGCGTGCCCCCCGCCCCGTGCCGGAGTCCGCGTGCCCCGCGCCGGAGCGCGCAGGCGCCGGGGCCGATACTGGGGCCATGACCCGCCTGATCCTCGCCACCCGCAACGCCGGGAAAATCACCGAACTCAAGGCCATCCTCGCCGAGGCAGGCCTGCCCCACGACCTCGTCGGCGCGGAGGCCTACCCCGACGTCCCCGACGTCAAGGAAACCGGCGTCACCTTCGCCGAGAACGCCCTGCTCAAAGCCCACGCCCTCGCCCAGGCCACCGGCCACCCCGCCATCGCCGACGACTCCGGCCTCTGCGTGGACGTCCTGGGCGGCGCCCCCGGCATCTTCTCGGCCCGCTGGTCAGGCACCCACGGCGACGACCGGGCCAACCTGGACCTGCTCCTCGCCCAACTCGCCGACATCGCACCCGAGTACAGGAGCGCCCACTTCGCCTGCGCGGCCGCGCTCGCGCTCCCGGACGGCACGGAAACGGTGGTCGAAGGCCGGATGCCGGGCATCCTGCGCCACGAACCGTCCGGCACGAACGGCTTCGGCTACGACCCGATCCTCCAGCCGAACGGCGAAACCCGCACCTGCGCGGAGCTGTCCCCGGCGGAGAAGAACGCGATCAGCCACCGCGGCAAGGCGTTCCGCGCCCTGGTCCCGGCGATCAGCGAACTGGCCGGCTGAGCCCTGGCCCCTGATGGCCTGATGTCCTGGCACCGGGAAGCCGAAGGCCCGAACCGCCTGTCAGCGATTCGGGCCTTCGATTCAAAGGTGTGCGGCCGGTGGGACTCGAACCCACACAGGATTTCTCCCAGAAGCACCTAAAGCTCCCGCCGATACCAATTTGGCTACGGCCGCGTGCCCGCTGATTATGGTAGCGGGCACGCGGCTTCAGGGTCGCCCGGGTAACTGCTGGACGGGCACTCGACGCGATCTACGGCTATCGCCGCCCCGGCACCAGGTACTGGTGACCGCATGACAGTTGGGGCACAGCAACCGCAGGTTCGCAGGCCGGTTGTCGCTCCAGTCGCCGTTGATGTGATCGATTTCCAGTGTCATGGGTCTGCCCTGCCAGACGGGCCCCGTACCGCACTCCGCGCACCGTTCGGGGACGCCGGTCTCCTTCAGTGCGCGGCGTAATTGCGCGCTCTTGGTCCGTCGCGTGCCGTCATTCTTGACGAGTACCTCATCCGCGCTCTTCTGTGGCCTCGTACCCGGCTTGCCGCGGTGGTGTGCCTGGCCCAGGAAGTGCGCCGTGTCGATTCCGTACGCGGCGGTCCACCGGCGCAGCAGGGCGCGCTGCTGGGTGTTGTCCGGTCTGTGCAGGGCGCGCAGCGTGGCGGCGATGGAGCAGGACTGAGTGACCGCGCGCTGCGGTTCGGCCCTGGTGGGTTGCCCCGTCCTGCTCCCACCGCGGCGGCGGAAGTGTGAGATGTCGATGCCGAAGTGCTCGAACCGCCTGGAGAGATGACGTCGCAGGCCGCCGTAGGGCGGGGTGCCCAAGAACGCGATCACCGCGTCGATGTCACCGCACCGTTCCGCGGCCTCCGCCAGCCGCTCGCGTGTGTACCGCTGGCCGTTGCTCATGGGTCGCCCGCCTCAACACGGGCCGCGCGAAAGATCGGTTGACCTGACGCTCCTGCCGCTTCTGCGGTAAGAGTCGGTTGTGGCATGGCAGTTGGGGCACAGAAGACGGAGGTTCTCTCGCTGGGTGTCGCGCCAGTTGCCATCGATGTGGTCCACCTCCAGGGGGAGGGGACGGCCGCGCCACACCGACTCACATCCGCAGAGCGCGCATTGATCCGGCAGCCCCAGTTCGAGCAGTGCTCGCTTGAGCCGTGAGCTGGGCGTACGGCGGGCGTGTGGCGAGTCGTTCTCCACCAGGATTTCTTCGGGCGAACGGCGCCGCGGATTGCTCAACGGGCTGTCCGTGCGTGCCTGTGGCGAGAAGTGCGAGGTGTCGATGCCCAGGGCTCTGACGCGCCGGCTGATGTGCGTGTGCTGACCGCCCACCAGTTCAACGCCCAGACGCCGCAGTACCTCGTTCATGCTTGTCGACGCGGTGACGGCGGACTGGAGTATCTCCTTGGTCCACCGGACCCCTTCGCGCTCGAAGTGCGAGATGCTGATACCCAGTTTCCTCAACCGCCCGACAACGTAATTGCGTTGGGGCGAGTTCCCCGGATCGGCTCCCAGCCTGGTCAGCGCTTCGGACATGGTCCGCGACGAGCGCACCGCCTCCGCCAGGCGCTCTCGCGTGTACGGGCTCACCACGCGCATGGTCCGTCCCCTCCGATCCGGCCGCCCGTTCGCAGCCTCGTACGGAGTAACGAACCGGATGGCGGACAGTCACGTACGAAACGCGGAACACGGCACGCGGAACACAGAACACCAGAACGCCCCGGAACCCACCCGCGCGGACGGGTTCCGGGGCGTTCCGTGGTTCGCGGGGAGGGTCAGAAGCGGGGTTCCGGGGTCTGGGAGTGGGCCAGTTCCGCGGCTTCTTCCTCGGTCTCGACCGACGGGGGCGAGCCGTCCAGCGGCTTGCGTGCCGTTTCCTTCATGCACGCCACCGAGATCACACCCACCAGCGCCGCCGCCATCGCGTAGTACGCCGGCATCAGGTTCGTACCCGCGAAGCTGATCAGCGCCGTGATCACCAGCGGGGTCGTGCCGCCGAATATCGACGCCGAGAGGTTGTAGCCGATCGAGAGCGAGCCGTAGCGCACCTGTGTCGGGAACAGCGCGGGCAGCGCGGCGGACATCGTGCCGAGGAGGCAGACCAGGGAGACACCGAGCATCAGCAGGCCGAGGATGACCGCCCACACACCGCCCTGCCTGACCAGGAGGAAGGCCGGCAGGGACAGGATGAGGAAGCCGAGCATGCCGGTCATCAGCAGGGGTTTGCGGCCGAAGTGGTCGCTCAGTTTGCCGACGTGGGTGATGACCAGCATCTGGGCGACCATCACGCCGAGCAGGATGAGCAGGCCGTGTGTCTCGGTGTAGCCGAGTTCGTCGGAGAGGTACGTCGGCATGTACGACAGCAGCATGTAGTCCGTGATGTTGTACGCGCCGACGAGTGCGATGCACAGGATCAGCGTCGGCCAGTAGTCCCGGAAGATCCGGCCGACCTCGCCGGCCGGCGAGGTCTCCACGGGGTCGGCGGCGTCGGAGGCGCGGACGTTCTCCGACTCCAGTTTCTGGAAGGCGGGGGTCTCGTCGAGCTTCAGCCGCAGGTAGAGGCCGACGAGGCCGAGCGGGCCCGCGACCAGGTAGGGGACGCGCCAGCCCCAGCTGTCCATGCCGCTGGTGCCCAGCCACGCGGTCAGCGCGGTGACCAGGCCGGCCGCGCCGACGTAGCCGGCGAGCGTGCCGAATTCGAGGAAGCTGCCGTAGTAGCCACGGCGTTTGTCGGGCGCGTACTCCGCTATGAAGGTGGAGGCTCCGCCGTACTCGCCGCCGGTGGAGAAGCCCTGGACCAGGCGCAGCAGGATCAGCAGGACGGGCGCCCAGAAACCGATCGTGTCGTACGAGGGGATGAGCCCGATGGCGAAGGTGCCGATCGCCATCATGATCATCGTCAGCGCGAGGACCTTCTTGCGGCCGACCTTGTCGCCCAGGGGCCCGAGGACCATGCCGCCGATGGGCCGTACGAGGAAGGCCACGGCGAAGGTCGCGAAGGAGGAGAGCAGTTCGATCGTGGGGTTGTCCGACGGGAAGAAGACGCGCCCGATGGTTCCGGCGAGGTAGGCGTAGATGCCGAAGTCGAACCATTCCATGGCATTGCCGAGGGCGGCGGCCCTGGTCGCGCGTTTGACGGCGGGTTCGTCCGTGACGGTGATGTCCGACCGGCGCAGTTTGGGGTTCTTCCGCTGTCGGATGGTGCGGAAGAGGGTGGGATGTCGCCTGACCGCTGCGGGGTCGGCCGCCTCTTCGTTTCCGTGGCCGGCCATGCGGGTTCCTTTCCTCGGCGGAGAACAGTCCAGAGGGACCTTCTGTGCAGCCGTGGCGATCGCAAACCGAAGTCCCACCCCATAAGTAAGTGGGACTTCGGTCACAGACCCGGTTCCCGCGCGGTCAGATGCCGAGGTCTTTGATGATCTTGGCGACGTGGCCGGTGGCACGCACGTTGTAGAACGCGCGCTCGATGCGGCCCTCCTCGTCGACGACGAAGGTCGAGCGGATGACGCCGGTGACGGTCTTCCCGTACATCTGCTTCTCGCCGAACGCTCCGTACGCCTCCAGGACGGCCTTCGAGGGGTCGGCGACGAGGGTGACCTTCAGGCTCTCCTGGTCGCGGAACTTCGCCAGCTTCTCCGGCTTGTCGGGGGACACGCCGATGACGTCGTATCCGGCTCCGGCGAGCAGTTCCAGGTTGTCGGTGAAGTCGCAGGCCTGCTTGGTGCAGCCGGGGGTGAGTGCCGCCGGGTAGAAGTAGACGATGACCTTGCGGCCCTTGTGGTCCGAGAGCGACACGTCCTTGCCGTCCGCGTCGGGCAGGGTGAATGCGGGGGCGGTGTCGCCGGGCTCAAGTCGCTCGCTCATGGTTCTCCGTAGGTTGTCGGGGTGTACGACATGGTGTCGGGGTGTATGACGCCGAGCGTAATAGGGGGTGCCGCCGGGTGCGGGAGCGGCGGAGCTGACAGACTGTCGACGAAGGTTGACCCGATACGACGACGGAGGCGGCGAGGTGTCGGATTCCAGGACCCCAGCGCAGATCGAGGCGGACATCATCCGCAGGCGCGGGCAGCTCGCGGTGACGCTGGACGAGATCGGGGTGCGGGTGCATCCCAGGACGATCGTCGGCGACGCGAAGGCCAAGGTGGCTTCGACGGTGGATCAGACGGCCGGGCGCGCGTTTGTCGCTGTGAACAGGACGGTGTCGGACGTGCGGGCGCAGTTCGTCGGTGACGACGGCTCGCCGCGGCTCGGGCGGGTGGTGCCGGTGGCGCTGGTCGCGGTCGGTGTCGTCGGGCTGCTCGTGCTGACGACGCGGCGGCGCCGGGGCTGACGGGCGCGGCCGGCGGCTCGAACAGACGACCCCTGTGGCGCGGGGCGTGGCCGTGGGCAGGTAGGTTCTGGGGCGTGAGCGAGAACACCCACGACAAGCTGCCCATCCGGATGCTTCATGACCGCGTGCTGGTCAGTACGGACAGCGCGGAGGGCGAGCGGCGTTCGTCCGGCGGCATCGTCATTCCCGCGACGGCGGCGGTCGGCCGCCGTCTTGCCTGGGCCGAGGTGGTGGCCGTGGGGCAGAACGTACGGACGGTGGAGCCGGGAGACCGGGCGCTGTACGACCCCGAGGACCGCGCCGAGGTCGAGGTGCGCGGAGCGACGTACGTGCTGATGCGGGAGCGCGACCTGCACGCGGTGGCCGCGGACCGTTTCGAGGGGTCGGAGGACTCCACGGGGCTGTACCTGTAGGGCCTGTGGGCTGCGGGGCGTCGGACCTTACGGAGCGGCGCCGGACGCGGTGATGGCGGACCGGTAGTACCGAAAAGCACGGAGAAGCGCCGGGATCCGGTGACCGCGGTCACCGGATCCCGGCGCTTTCGTCTGTCTTCGGAGGCGGCCGGCCGGCCCGTGCGTCAGGGGCCGAAGGCCGGAGGCGCGCCGCCGGCGGTGGTGCCCTCGCCGCCCGTGTCGGTCCCGCCGGCGCCGCTGTCCCCGCCGCCTCCGGTGCCGTTCGCGCCGCCGGTGGATCCGTCGGTCGTTCCTCCGCCGGTGTCGCCGCCGTTCTGGCCCTGGTCGGATCCTTCGGTCTGGCCGCCGGTCTGGCCCTGCGTGGGGCTCTGGCTCTGGCCTCCGGCGCCGTTGTCGCCGCCCGTCTGGCCCTGTGACTGTCCGCCGGTCTGACCGCCGCCCGTCCTGCCGCCGCTCTGGCCGCCGTTCTGGCCGCCGTTCTGCGCCTGGCCGGAGGGCTCGTCCGGCTCGTCGGGTTCTTCGGACTCGTCGGAGTCGCCGGAAGAGGGGTCGGGGTCCGGGGAGGCCGCCACGTCGGCGCCTTCCGCCAGCTCCAGGTCGAAGTCCTTGACGGCGGCGCCCTTGAGCGCGGCGGCGGTGTACTGGCCCCAGATCTGGGCCGGGGGTCCGCCGCCGTTGATACGGGCCAGGCCGAGCGCTCCGTAGAGCGGCTTCTGCTGGGCGGTGACGGGGTCGGCGCCCATGACCGAGATGACCGTGGCGAGGTTCGGGGTGTAGCCGGCGAACCAGGCGGCCTTGTCGCTCTCCGCGGTGCCCGTCTTGCCCGCTGCGGGGCGTCCCGCCGAGCGTGCGGCCGCGCCGGTGCCCGCGTCGCTCTCGACGACGCTGCGGAGCATGGACGTGGTGGTGTCGGCGGCTTCGCGGCTGATGGCCTGCGAGTTCTCGTGCGGGGAGAGCTTGACCTGCTGCCCGTTCTTGCTGATCTTGCCGACCAGGCTGTACGGCGCGTGTTTGCCGTGGTTGGCGAGGGTCGCGTACGCCTGGGTCATGTCGACGATGCTCGCGGTGGACGGGCCGAGCGCGATGGACGGGGTGGGGCTCAGGTCGGGCGTGTTCTTCGGGATGCCGAGGGCGACCGCGGTGGCCCTGACGGTGGCGGGGCCCACGTCCTCGGCCATCTGCGCGTAGACGGCGTTGACGGACTTGTTGGTGGCGGTCCGTACGGTGATGTCGCCGTAGTCGATGTCGTCCTCGTTCGAGGGGGAGTAGCCGGTCGGTCCCGAGGGGCCCTGGACCATGCGCCCGTTACTGCCGTCGTAGACGGTGTTCGGGGTGATGCGTTCGCCGTCCTGGGTCTCGGACTCGTTCTCGACGGCGGAGGCGAAGACGAACGGTTTGAAGGTGGAGCCGACCTGGAAGTCGCGGCGGGTCGCGTTGTTGACGTACTGCTTCGTGTAGTCGATGCCGCCGTACATCGCGACGACCTCGCTGCTCGCGGGGTCGATGGACGCGCCGCCGACGCGGACGTTCTTGTCGGCCTTGCGGTCGGGGTCGAGCTTGGAAGTGACCTGGTCCTTCACGGCCTTGACCAGGGCGTCCTGTTTTTTCCTGTCGATGGTGGTGGTGATCCGGTAGCCGCCGGTGGCGAGGGTGTTCTCGTCGATGATCTTGTTGCCGGTGAGGTAGTCCTTGACGGCCTGGACGAGGTAGCCGCGCTGCCCCGAGAGCCCGGTGGTGTTGGGCTTGATGGTGTCGGGCACGGGGAAGGCGGTCGTCTTCCGGGTGCCGGCGGAGAGCCAGCCTTCCTTGACCATGCCGTCGAGTACGTAATTCCAGCGGGCGACGGCGGCGGTCCTGTTCTCGGGGTGGACGACGACGTCGTACTCGCTGGGCGCGTTGAGCAGCGAGGCCAGATAGGCGCCCTCGGCCGTGTTGACGTCCTCGATGTTCTTGCCGTAGTAGGCCTGGGCCGCCGCCTGGATGCCGTAGGCGTTGCGGCCGAAATAGCTGGTGTTGAGGTAGCCTTCGAGGATCTGCGACTTGCTCTGCTCGCGATTGAGTTTGATCGCGATGAAGAATTCCTTGCCCTTGCGCAGGACGGTCTGTTCCTGGCCGAGGTAGTAATTCTTCACGTACTGCTGGGTGATGGTCGAACCGCCCTGGGTGCCCTTGCCCGTGAGGGTGTTCCAGCCGGCGCGCGCCATGCCCTGCGGGTCGATGGCCGGTTCGCCGTAGAAGCCGCGGTCCTCGGCGGCGAGCACGGCCCGCTGTACGGTCTTGGGGACCTGGGCGAGCCGGATGTTCTCCCGGTTGGTCTCGCCGTCGCGGGCGATCGGAGTGCCGTCCTTGTAGAGGTACACATTGGACTGGGCGGTGGCGGCGGCGTTGGCGGCCGGGATGTCGACGAGCTTGTAGCCCGCGATGAACCCGCCGACGACGATGACCGCCAGGAGTACGAATCCGCCGAGCATTATCCGCCAGGTGGGGAAGAGGCGGCGCCAGCCGGTGCGCTTGGGGCGTTTGCGCTGCTCGTCCTCGGGTTTGCCCTGCTGCTGCGGCGCGTCCTCGGGTTCGCCCTGCTGCTGTGGCTCGTCGCTCATATGTGGGAAGACTCCTCAGCCGCCGCCGGTGGTTCGCTCCCCGGCATAACGGTGTCGTATCAGGCGATTCGCTGTGCAGCCTCGTGAAACGCTGTCCAGCTCCATGAAACACGGTCAGATCGCGGAAGCGGCTCCGGTCGGATATTGGGTCGCGCCGCCCGACTCCGTTGGACTACGGTCGGGCGCTTTGGTACATGACGGGTGGAAGGGGATGCTGTGCGGCTGTATGCCGTGGTGGCCGCGGGTGGGTTCCGGCGCTATGCGACGTATCGCGTGGCCACCTTCGCGGGAATTTTCACCAACACCGTTTTCGGCTTCATCCTGGCGTACACCTATATAGCTCTCTGGGACGAACGGCCGCGGCTCGGCGGCTACGACCTGCCACAGGCGCTCACGTATGTGTGGCTCGGCCAGGCGCTGCTGATGACCTGCGCGATGATGGGCGGCAGTTTCCAGGAAGAGCTTATCGATCGAATCCGTTCGGGTGACATCGCCGTCGATCTTTACCGGCCCGCAGACCTCCAGTTGTGGTGGCTGGCGGGGGATCTGGGCCGGGCCGCGTTCCATCTGCTGGGGCGCGGGATCGCGCCGATGGTGCTCGGATCGTTCGCCTTCGAGCTGGCGCTGCCGTCGAATCCGCTGATGTGGCTGGCGTTCCTGTTCTCCGTGGCGCTCGGGGTGGTGGTCAGCTTCGGGATCCGATACCTGGTCGCGCTGTCCGCGTTCTGGCTGATGGACGGCGCGGGAATGGCTCAAATGGTCATGCTGGCAGGGACGTTCTTCTCCGGCATGCTGCTTCCGCTGACGCTCTTCCCCGGCCTGCTGGGGGACGTCGCGCGGGCGCTGCCGTGGTCCTCGATGCTGCAGATCCCCGCGGACGTCTTCCTCGGCAAGCACACCGGCTGGGGGCTGGTGGGGACGTACGCGTTCCAGGCGGGCTGGGCACTGGCGCTGCTCGCGGCCGGGCGGGCGTTGCAGTCCGGCGCGACACGGAGGGTGGTGGTTCAGGGTGGCTGACGTGGCTGGTGCCGGCGGTGCCTTGGGCGGGGCGGTTCCCGAGGCTTCTCCCGAGGCTCTTCCCGAGGCGCGGTGGGGCGAACGGGCGACCCGGTGGGAGAGCCTGCGCAACGGGCTTCGGGTCTACCGGCTGATCGTGGCGATGTGGATCAGATCCACGATGACGTACCGTGCGTCCTTCCTGATGACGGCCGTCGGGAACTTCATGGCGACCGCCTTCGACTTCGTGGCGATCCTGCTGATGTTCGCTCATGTGGACTCGCTGGGCGGCTACGCGCTCCCCGAGATCGCGTTCCTGTACGGGACCGCGGGCACGGCCTTCGGCCTCGCCGACCTGACGGTGGGGTCGATGGGCCGGCTCGGCAGCCGGGTGCGCGACGGCACACTCGACGCGCTCCTGCTGCGCCCCGCGCCGGTGCTCGCGCAGGTGGCGGGGGACCGGTTCGCGTTGCGGCGGCTCGGGCGGATCACGCAGGGGCTGCTGGTGCTGAGTTACGGCCTGGTGTCGGTGGACATCGACTGGACCGTCGTACGGGTGCTGATGGTGCCGATGATGGTGATCAGCGGGGCGGTGATCTTCGCGGCGGTGTTCGTGGCGGGCGGGGCGTTCCAGTTCTGGGCGCAGGATGCGTCGGAGGTGCAGAACTCATTCACGTTCGGCGGAGTGACGCTGCTGCAGTACCCGCCGTCCATTTTCGCCGAGGACCTGGTGCGCGGGGTGACGTTCGTGGTGCCGCTGGCCTTCGTGAACTGGCTGCCCGCGCTGTATGTCCTGGGCCGCGAGAGCCCGTTGGGGCTGCCGGACTGGGTGGCGTTCCTGCCGCCGGTGGTGGGAGTCGCGTGCTGCGCGCTGGCGGGGTGGGCGTGGCGGCTGGCGCTGCGGGCGTACCGGAGCACCGGGAGCTAGAGGATGGGAGATATCCAATGAGCTTGGAAACCAGAGGAGTTGCGGGCGCGGCCGACGAGGCGGACGTGACGGTCCGCGCCGGTGGCGGGGGCACCGCGACGGACGCGGACTTCATCGTGCTGGACGGCGTCGAGAAGGTCTTCGACGTGCGGCGCAAGGTGGGCAGGATGCGTCGTGAGAAGCATCAGGTGCGCGCGGTCGACGGCATCAGCTTCCAGGTGCCGCGCGGTGAGATGGTCGGCTACATCGGTCCGAACGGAGCCGGCAAGTCCACCACCATCAAGATGCTCACCGGCATCCTGACCCCGAGCGGCGGACGGCTGCGGGTCGCGGGCATCGACCCGTCCCGGGAGCGTACGAGGCTGGCGCAGCGCATCGGTGTCGTGTTCGGCCAGCGGACCACACTGTGGTGGGACCTGCCGCTGATCGACTCGTACCGTCTGATGCACCGCATGTACCGGATTCCGGACGCGCGGTACCGGGAGAACCTTGAGCGGTGCGTCGAACTGCTCTCGCTGGGTGAGCTGTTGAACGTACCCGTACGCCAGCTGTCCCTGGGGCAGCGGATGCGCGGCGATATCGCTGCGGCGCTGCTGCACGATCCCGAGGTGCTGTATCTGGACGAGCCGACCATCGGCCTCGATGTGGTGTCGAAGGCCGGAGTCCGTTCGTTTCTACGGGACTTGAACGTGGAGCGCGGTACGACGGTGCTGCTGACGACGCACGATCTGACCGATATCGAGCAGCTGTGCAAGCGCGTGATGGTGATCGACCACGGGCGGCTGCTGTACGACGGCGCGCCGGCCGGTCTGCACGAGGTGGGGGAGAGCGAGCGGATGCTCGTGGTCGACCTGGAGCGTGAACTCCCGCCGATCGAGCTGCCGGACGCGGGATCGTCGGCGGTGCGGGTGGTGCGGGTGGAGGGGCCGAGGCAGTGGCTGGCGTTCCCCGCCACGGAGTCGGCCGCGCCGCTGGTCGCGCAGGTGGCGGCGGCGTATCCGCTGGTGGATCTCTCGGTGCGGGAGCCGGACATCGAAGCGGTGATCGCCAAGATGTACGCGGACCGGCCGGCTGCGTGATGCGGTCCGGTCGGCTGCGTGATGCGGTCCGGCCGGCCGCGTGATGCGGTCCGGTCGTCCGCTGTCTTCAGCTGCTGTCCTCAACTGCGGTCTTCCGTCCCCCCCGTCTGGGCGGTTCCGGT
This sequence comes from Streptomyces sp. NPDC088725, assembly GCF_044751305.1. Taxonomy (NCBI): domain Bacteria; kingdom Bacillati; phylum Actinomycetota; class Actinomycetes; order Kitasatosporales; family Streptomycetaceae; genus Streptomyces; species Streptomyces sp. NPDC088725. The sequence goes on along the minus strand of NZ_JBIVLO010000007.1, from coordinate 358,363 downwards.
CCTTCAACGGGCCCGTCTCTTCCGCGAGTTCGCTCCACGTGGTGGTGAACTACGGAAGGGGCGGGCCGGTTGGCGTGTCAGACCGGCCCGGGCCGGCTCACAGGGTGGCCGGCGTCCTGTCACCCAGCAGGTTGAGGTTGAGGGTGCGGGCCATCGCCGTGTAGCCGGCGTCACTCGGGTGCAGTCCGTCCCCGGAGTCGTACACCGGCCGGAGCCGGGTGGGTGCGTACGGGTCGCGCAGCGCCTTGTCGAAGTCGACGACGGCGTCGTAGATCCCGCCCGCCCTGATCTGCGCGTTGACCTGCTCGCGTACGGACTCCTGGACGCCGGTGTAGCCGCGGTGCGCGCCGAACGGCGTCAGCGTCGAGCCGATGACGCGCAGTCCGCGCGCGTGTGCCTGGCGGGTGAGCGCCTTCAGCCCGGCGGTGATCCTGGACGGGTCCGTCTGGCGCCCCCGCAGGATGTCGTTGACTCCGAGGTCGATGACGACGGTCTTCGCGCCGGCACGGTCGAGGACGTCACGCCGGAAGCGGTTGATGCCGCTCGCGCCGTTCTTGGTGTCGACCGCGTCCACCAGGACCTGGTTCCCGCCGATGCCCTCGTTGACGACGCCGTACTGGAGGCCGGCGACCCGGCGGGCGAACACGTCGGGCCAGCGGTTGTCCTTGTCCTTGGTGGAGCCGACGCCGTCGGTGATGGAGTCGCCGAACGCGACGACCGTCCCCTTCGCCTTCTGATTGAGCACGTCGACGGCGGTGACGTAGCGCCAGGCCGTGGTCGGCTCGGTGTACGCGGTGCTCCCCAGCTCCTCCGTACGGTCGCCTTCGGCGAAGTACGAGGTCTGCTGAGCGTGCGTGTGATACGTCGCGGGTCCGCCGGGTACGGGCGTGTAGAGCGACACGAGCAGATCGCTGTTGTCCGCCACGCGCAGCCGTACCGGGTCGCTGATGACCTGTCCGCCGGGCGGCACGGTCACGTTCTCGCGGTGGGCGAAGGTCAGACGCCGCATGGTCCCGGGTGCGGCGGCCGCGCCGCCCGCGTGGACGGCGACCGAGGCGTGGCCGATGAACAGCGCCTTGGGGCTGTAGAGATTCGAGAACGTCACACGGGCGCTGGTGCCGCCGATGCTGAGGTGAACGACGTTGCGGATGGAACGCCCGGGGTATCCGGTGGGCGCCTCCTGTTCGGCACCGACGGGCGCGGTGGCCCAGGTGCCGGTCCAGGTGTCGGCGGAGGCCGGCTCCGCCGCTCCGACGGGCACCCGGGCCTGGGCGCTGGGCCCGCGTGAGCCGTCGCTGTCCCGGACGGCCGCCGAGTCGGACCGCGGTCCGCCGTCCGAGCCCCAGAAGCCGCCGGAGCCGCCCAGGGAGCCGAAGGTGGTGAAGATGGCGGCGCACACCAGCACCACCACGCCTACAAGTGCTCCCAGCAGGGCAAATACGCGATGTCTGGTCATGGCCCCGTGTCTCCTTACCCGTACGTACAGAACACATCATCCGGCATCGTTCGGGAACTCGACGCGCACCCCAGGAGTCGGTCTGGTGGCCACAACCGGTCAGGTAGGCACAATGCGTACGACGGAATCGGGTGCACGCTACGTACGCGGACGGGTGGAGCGGATGGAACGCAGGAATCCGGAAGAGCCGGCAGAGGCCGGCGGTTCGAACGAACCTGGCCCCTCCGAGGAACAGGACGCGTTTGCGGGGGCATTCGGTTCCGCAAACGCGCAAGATTCTTCGGACGAGTCGGGTCCGGCCGGCGCGTCCGCGTCTGACGGGGCTTCCGGGACGGGTTCTGGAGCGGATTCTGAGGGGGGTTCCGGAACTGCTTCCGGAACGGGTTCTGTGGGGGCCTCCGAGTCGCGTTCCGAGGGGGCCTCCGCGCCGGGCTCTGACGGGGCTTCCGTGTCGGCTCCCGTGTCGGCTTCGGCTTCGGATCAGGCTTCGGATCCGGCCGGTGCTCCGGGCAGGCCGTCGCTGCTGCCGTCCTTCTCGTACACGGCCGCCGACGAGCAGAAGCGGCGCGGCGTGCGGCGCATGAAGGCGACGGCCACGGGTCTTCTGCTGCTGGTCGCCGTGATCTACGCCCTCGCCACCTGGGCGAGGAATTCCGGGGCCGGGGCCTGGGCGGGTTATGTCGCTGCGGGGGCGGAGGCGGGCATGGTGGGCGCGCTGGCCGACTGGTTCGCGGTGACGGCACTCTTCAAGCATCCCCTGGGCCTGCGCATTCCGCACACCGCGATCATTCCGAACAAGAAGGACCAGCTGGGGACCTCGCTGGGGTCGTTCGTCGGGGAGAACTTCCTGTCGGCGGACGTCGTACGCGCCCGGCTCCGCGCCCTGGGCATCGGCGCCCGGCTCGGCGCCTGGCTCGCGGAACCCGCGCACGCCGACCGCGTCACGGCCGAGCTGTCCACGGCGCTGCGTGGTGCGCTGACGGTCCTGCGGGACGCCGATGTCCAGGCGATCGTCGGCGAGGCCATCACCCGCCGCGCCAACGCGGCGGAGATCGCGCCCGGCCTCGGCAAGACCCTCGACAAGATCGTCACCGACGGCGCGCATCACCGTGCCGTCGACCTGATCTGCGCCCGCGCGCACGACTGGCTGGTGGAGCACGGGGACTCGGTGATGGACGCCGTGCAGGGCGGCGCGCCCGGCTGGACGCCGCGGTTCGTGGACCGCAGGATCGGTGACCGCGTCTACCGGGAGCTGCTGCGTTTCATCACGGAGATGCGCGACATGCCGTCCCATCCGGCGCGCGGGGCCATTGACCGCTTCCTGACGGATTTCGCCTCCGACCTCCAGTCGGACACGGAGACCAGGGCGCGGACCGAACGCCTCAAGTCGGAGCTGCTGGCGCGCCCCGAGGTGCAGGACATCATCGCCTCCGCCTGGTCGTCCGTGCGCGCGATGATGATCTCGGCGGCGGAGGACGACCACAGTGAGCTGCGGTTGCGGGCCCGGGCGTCGCTGATGTCCCTGGGCGCGCGGCTGGCGACGGACAGCGCGCTTCAGCGGAAGCTGGAGGGGTGGGTCGAGGACGCGGCGACGTACGTGGTGTCCACGTACCGCGGTGAGATCACGTCCTTGATCTCGGACACGGTCAAGGGCTGGGACGCCGGTGACACGTCGAAGAAGATCGAGGCGAACATCGGTCGTGACCTGCAGTTCATCCGGATCAACGGCACGGTGGTGGGGGCGCTGGCGGGGCTGCTGATCTACACGGTCTCGCGTGCGCTGGGCGGGTGACGGGCGGGTCCGGGGCGGGGTGGTGGTGCTGCTTTGGCGGCGGGGTGGTGCCGGCGTCGGGCCGGGCAGACGCCGTCCTCGTCAGCGGACGGTCAGACGCCCTGGTCAGACGCCCTGGTCAGACGCCCTGGTCAGCCGGCCGGGTCAGACCGCCGACCGTCGTGTGACAGCCCAGGAGGCGACGGCGACCCCGCCCGCGACGGTGAAGACGGCGGGCCAGGCGCCGAGCTTCTTCGCGAGGGGATGCGACCCGGCGAAGGCGGCGACGTACGCGGCGCTCAGCCCGACCGTGGCCTTCGTACCGCCGGTCTGCTGCCACTGCCGTGCGGCGACGGCGCCGGCGGCCGCGAGCGCGACTCCGCCGAGGGGACGCTTCTTGGTCCACCGGGCGATCGCGTAACCGCCGACGATCCCGCCCGCCGCCACGGCCGCTGCTGGAATCTGAGCCATCGCTGTCACCTCTGCTGTGTGCCGTTCGACGTGTGCCTGCCCCGGATGTCTGTTCTGGGCGGCCCGGAGAATCCCGAGCCTACCGAGGACCGCGCGTCACGACGGCGCCGCCTCCCGCCATCACTCAGGCCCCGTCCCGACGGCGCGCGGCGGCTCAGGCTCCGCGCTGGGCGAGGCCGCGCCACAGAAGAAGGAGAGAGGGCGAGTTCGCCGGTGCCGGCCCCGAGGGGCAGACGTCGAAATGGCAGATGCGACAGGTGTCCGAGGGCGAGGCCCGGCCGAGACTCACCGCGGTTCCGTCACCGGCGATGCGCCACCTCTTGCCGGCCGGAATGGAGCCGACGAGCCAGTCGCCGGGCTCGATCATGATCCAGCGTCCGTTCACGGTGCGATGCCATATGACTACCCTGCCGCACGACTTGCAGGACGTTGTGCCCGAACTCCGTTGCTCGGGAACCCCAGGAACCCCAGGAGCCTCAGGAACGGCGGTGGCGGTACGGCCGGCATGCGCCGTGACCGCGTTCGCGGCGGCCAGGACATCCCCCACGAGCACCGGCTCGCGGTCGCGATGTCCCGGGCCCGCTCGTTCGCACGTCGGGCAGAGCGTCCTGCTACGGCTCGCGATCCATCCCGCGTTCGGCCCTTCGCAGGCATCGCACCGGTAGCCCGAGGTCATAACTCCCACCCGTGGGTCAGGCCTTCGCCGGCATCAGCGGTACCGGGCAGACGCCGTTTACGTCTCCTCGCACGCTAAACCGCCACTACCGTGCGTGGCAATCTGGTCACGAATGGTCAACCATCGAGGTGGGAGGTGCGAGCGCGATCTCCTCGTTCCGGCCGCTGTCGTCACGACAGCCGCCGTGACGGCCGCCGTGACGGTCTGTTTGTGCGACCCGGCTGTCATTGATCCAGCAGGTACTCGAAGACCTCCAACCAGAAGTCGGAGTCGGCCACGAGCGGTTCGGTCTCGATCATGCGGTCGCGCAACTCGGTGGCGACGGCGGTACGGGCGTCACCGGTAGCGGCTTCGAGCGCCTCGCGCCGCTCGGCGACGAGCCCGAGGAGCAGGGCGAGCGTGGCGAGTGACGAGGCGGCCGCGCCCTGATAACCGTCCGCGTGGTCCCAGCCGTTGGGATCGTAATGGTCGACCCGGCCGCCTGCCGCGTCGAGCATCAACTGCTGGTCGTAAAAGGTCCCGACCGCGAAGCAGAAGTTCACGGGCGGCGACTCGTCGTCGTGGTGCCGGCGCCCGTACAGCTCATCGGCGTCGAAGGGCTGCATCGCGCCGCAGTCGGTGTCGTCGCGCAGATCGGAGGAATCGAAGTTGATGACATCGATCTGGACGCTGGGGTATCCCACGGTGGTGAGGAAGGTCCGGGAGCCATGGTCGGTCAATTTCTCCGGGAGTTCGGCGTCGGCCGGCCGCCAGAGCGAGCCCTTGCCGAACCGTGCTTCCAGCCAGTCGCTGTCCGGTATCCGTGGAACGTCGTTGTGCGTGGTCATCGCGGTGCGAACCCCCGTGATCTGTTGGCGGAGGTAGACGATCGCATATACGCGACGCGGGTCACGGAGCAGGCCCGGCAGGCGCGTTCAGGTCACGAGATCTCCGATCACCACGGCCTCTCCGCTCAGCAGCCCTGCCGCTCGGTGGGCGGCTTGCTGTCTCGACAACTGGGTGCTGTCGGCTTTGAGCCCCGGATCCCACTGATAGGGAGGTGTCTTGCGCAGGACGTCGATTTCCTGGCCGGTGGCCTTGGCCATAACAGCGAGGTTTCCTGGGGGGAGTCCGGCACGAACTCCCCTCCCTCATCCTGAACGAGACCCCGTCCAGCGCCCGCGCCACACGCCCGCCGGAAACGAATAACTTCCCGACGCCCTCGACCAATACCAAAGGTGCATCTTTGCCTCAAAGAAACCCAACCAAGATCTTTGAGGCATAACACCCCACGCACGTAACGCAGTTGAAATCGATCAACAGTTCGTTAACATGTTCGCATGGCTGCGGCAAAGAAGGTTTATCAGGCCGTTATCGGGCACGTGGGCGAGATTGCCCCGGGAGCTCTCTTTGGGTCCCGGCGAGAGGTCGCGAACGCCGGACTACACAAGGCGATCCAGGATGGGATTTCGTGGGGGCGTGACAGTGACGGGCAGGTCGTGGCCGACGCGATCGTCCTGAGTAAGGGCTATGAAGACGATGTTGACCAGTGGAATGAAATTCTCTACACGGGTGCTGGTGGCCAGGACGAGAATAACCGGCAGGTAGAAGACCAGACGTGGGACAAGACGGCCAATGCTGCACTCGTGCGGAGTCAGGAAAGAGGTCACTGCGTTCGGGTCATTCGTGGGTCTAATGGGGAGAAGCCTTACGCGCCCGCCGCTGGGTATCGATACGACGGGCTTTATGGGATCCGGGAAGCCTGGATGGAAAAGGGCAAGTTGGGATTCCAGATCTGTCGATTTAAACTGCACCGCCTTCCGGACGATGCGCAGGAGCGTACGTCGCTTGAGGAGCAGGTGCAGGACCTCATTGATCGCCGTCCCCCCAGGAAATCGGCGACGGTTGTACGCGTAGTTCGCAACACCGCGGTTGTCCAGAGAGTAAAGCGCTGGCATGATTACACCTGCCAAATCTGTGCGTTGGCATTGGCGGTGGGCCCTGATCGCGAGGGCTACGCAGAGGGGGCACACATACAGGCTCTTGGTGGGAAAGATGGTGGCCCCGACGTCGAGGGGAACGTCTTGTGTCTGTGCCCCAACTGTCATGTGAGATTGGACCGGGGAGCCCTTTACCTCACCGATGACCTATATGTGGTTGACCGATACGCAAAGGACCCCGCCGATAGCGCGGTCCCGTTGCGGACGGTGGTGCAGCACCGCATAGAAGCGAGGTTTGCACGAGCTCACCGCCGCCTCTGGCGCGTCCTGATCTAGCGTTACTTCTGCCGCTAGGCAAGCCTGATGGGAAGGGCACTAGCTTGCGGCGATAGCGGAGTAGGTCCAGACGTCGGCGGGGAGCGGGGTGTCGAGTTGCCAGGTGATGCCCATGGGTTTATTGCCCTCGTGGGACTCGTAGTCCGCTGGGCCTAGCAGCATCCAAGGCTGAGGGCTGCCGATGTCTGTCTTTTTGTAACGGCGGACGAAGAGTAGGATGTGTGTGCCGTTGACCCGGTGGGTCTGGTAGCGGATTCCCGTGGGGGAAGATTCTGATGTTTGGTTTTGAGACTCCCAGTGGAAACAAGTTTCGCTTATTGCGTAGTCCTTGTAGCGGGTCTGTGGCGAGAAATCTCGCTCGTCTTTTTCCAGCGTGACCAGCAGGGCGTCGGTCTTGGCTTGAGCGCACCAGCGGACGCCCTCGCGGAAGTGGCCTGGCATAAAGCCGTTGATCGTCGACTCGTCGAGCGCCGAGAGGATTTCCTCTCGGCTGTATGAGGCGTGGATTCTCAGCGGTAGCCGGCTCTGCGCGCCTGTAAACGCCGGTGTGACGTGCTCAAGGCGGCCTTGAACGTGGGCGATTACTTGTCGCAACTCGTCGCGGACCGCCCGCTGGTCTCGCAGTGAGGTGAAGCCGGCTTGGTAGCTTTCGAATCCGCCTAGCGGCCAGAGCGTGAAGAACAGCATGCGTGCGTAGGCTTGATCTGACTCAGTTAGGTCCGCGTATGGCGGGGCGTCGTCCTCGAGGAGGCGCGTGTACGCGGCTGCTCGAGGTGTGTCGTCTACGTGAAGGAAGGCCGAAGCGCGCTTGAGTAGGGCTGCTTCTCCTTCTGGACTTGGATCTTTGAGGAGATTGGCACGTCGCAGCAGACCCGTCCATGAGTGAGTGCTTCCGCGATAGATCTCCTTGATGTCGCGCCCACTCTCTGCCAGATAGGGGGACAGGCGTGGTTCCGCGAACTGGCGCACCTCAGCCGCGAGTTGGCTGACGTTCACACTGATCTGGTTGCGGATGTTTTCGATGATCAAGTCCTTGGCTTTTGGCTCAAGGATGATCTGACACCCGGAAGGGAGTTGGGGGAAGTCCTGCTCCATGGCCGAGACTAGTCGGGTTCGAGTGAGGTTGGTAAGGGAGCGGAACTGCTCCTCGAAGCGGAATTCCTTGCGGTGCTGGCCGATGAAGTCCAGCACGGTGAGGACGGCTTTTCCTTCGCAGCGACGTAGACCGCGTCCCAGCTGTTGCAAAAAAACCGTAGCGCTTGAGGTCGGACGTAGGAGAAGCAGGGTATCGACGTTAGGGATGTCGAGCCCTTCGTTCAAAAGGTCAACGGAGAAGATCACTTGAACTTCACCGGCCTTCAGAGCATCAAGGGCCACCCTTCGCTGCGTGCGTGGCGTTTCGCCCGATAGGGCAACGGCATTGAGTCCGGCCTTGCGGAAGAAGTCGGCCATGAAATGGGCGTGTGCGATGGATACACAGAATCCTAGGGCTCGCATGCTGCCGGGGTCTGTGACCTTTTCTTCGACCGCTTTGACGATGAGCCGAGCGCGAGCATGATTGCCTGTGAAAAGATTACTGAGTTCAACGGCATCGTATGAGTGGGACGTCCGCTTCCACTGCACTGTCGTCAGATTCGTAGTGTCGGTGATCCCGAAGTAATGGAAAGGCGAGAGGAGATCGTTCTCGAGTGCTTCCCAAAGCCGCATCTCTGCGGCAATTCGGCCATCAAAGAACTCATCTTGGATGTTTTTGCCGTCCGTGCGCTCCGGTGTGGCAGTCAATCCTAGAAGCTCAACGGGTGTGAAGTGATCAACAACCCTTCGATAGGTTGGAGCTGTGCCGTGGTGGAACTCATCGATGACTACAACATCAAAGTGGTCCCTGGCGAGCTGGTCCAAGGCGCGGTCGGTCAGTGACTGGACGCTGGCGAAGACATGCTTCCAATCCGAGGGGATTTCACCTCCAACCAGCTTCTCTCCGAAGTTCGCGTCGTCGAGAACGCTTTGATACACGAGCAGTGACTGTGTCAGGATCTCCTCGCGGTGAGCGACAAAGAGGAGCCGCAGATCTCGGCCCAGCTTGTTGCGTAGCCTTTTGTAGTCGAGCGCGGCCATGACTGTCTTGCCCGTTCCGGTGGCCGCTACCAGGAGATTGCGGTGTTTGTCGTAGACATCCCGCTCCACCTCAAGCCGCTCCAACATGTCTTGCTGGTGGGGATAGGGGCGTACTTCTAATCCGGACAGGGTAATCCTGCGTTGGCTGACGGTGGTGTCACCATTGCTTGCTTCTCGAAGAGCTTCCGTGAGGCGATCCCCGTGTGTTGCCGGGTCGTACGTTTCGAAGGCTGCCTCACTCCAGTAAGAGTCGAAGGTGGCCTCGAACTTCTTCAAGACGTCAGGGGTGGCGATGGACGACAGCCGGACGTTCCATTCAAGCCCGTCTAGGAGCGCTGCTTTGGAGAGGTTCGAGCTTCCTACGTAAGCGGTGTCGTATTCAGAATCTCGGCGGAAGAGCCAGGCCTTTGCATGGAGACGCGTTGAGCGGATCTCGTAGTTGATTTTCACTTCCGCGTTGAACTCATGGACCAGACGATCCAACGCTCGTCGCTCCGTGGCGCCCATGTAGGTCGTCGTGATGACGCGGATGGGTACTTTCCGTTCTCGGGCTGCTCTGAGTGCACCCTCAAGGACGCGGAGACCATGCCACTTGACGAAAGCGCACAACAAGTCAACCCGGTCCGCCGTTGCCAGCTCGGCGCGAAGTTCAAAGCCGAGATTGGGATCTTCGGGGGAGTTGGTAAGGAGAGCGGTGTCGGACAGCGGAGTGGCCGGGCGGATGGCGTAGACACCCGGTGCCTCTTGCTGTGCAAGAGCCATGAGCTGTCGAGGACCGGCGGCGACCAAGTCGACCCACTCACGAGCGCCGGGCAGTGTACTGACCGACTCCAAGATGTGGTTTGCGGCGTGGACGCGTTCAGCAGCGGGCAAGCGTTGCAGAACTTGTCGCACTGTCGCCGCTACATGACGAGCCAAGATGTGGGGAGCGGATTCTGCACCGACCTCAATGGTGAGGGGTCGAACTTCCGTGCCCTCCAGCGCTTTGAGGCGCTCGGCGAGCCGCAAGGTGATCAACTGTTCGTAGAGTCCTACGGTCGGAGAGCCGTCATCCCACGCGTCCGTCATACAAGGTCCCTTCAACGAAGCCCTATGGTCGCTCGATTTTTATCAGCTCCCACTGACAACTGGTCGATGAAGGGACCCCCTGACTCTTCCCTACCCGCGGCCGTGGCAAGTGCCGTACTGGACGCCCGAGTCGCACCAGCAAGGGGACGTGCGGGGCGGGGGCCACGGGGTGGCTCGGCCTCGGGCGGCCAGGGTGGTGGCGTAGAGGGGGAGCAGGGACGGGTCCTCGGGGGTGGTGGCTTCCGAGGCGGCGAAGGCTTCGTAGGAGGGGATCGTGCCCGTCACGATGCCCAGGTTCGGGGTGCCCGTGGCGGCCAGTTCGCGCAGGGACGTTTCCAGTTGGGCCAAGTGGGCTTCGTGGGAGGGGTACTCGGTGCTGAGGGCCGGGTAGGCGGCGAGGAGTTCGGTCAGCTCCTGTTCGCGCCAGTGGAGGACCGCCACGGGGAAGGGGCGTGACAAGGCCGTGCGGAACGAGCCCAGTTCGGCGCGGAGGCGGTCGATTTCGGCCTGGAGTTCCGCCGGGTTGTCGGAGCCGAGGGCCCATAGGCGTTTGGGGTCGTGCAGTTCGTCCAGGGTGACGGGGGCCGGGTTCACGCGGTCGGCCAGGCCGTCCCAGTCGTCGTGGTCCAGGCCCAGCATCCTGCGGACGCGGTGGCGGCCGATCAGCAGGGCGTGGGTCGGGTACGGGACTTCCTCGCCCGGGGTGAGGAGGAGGTTCAGCGCCTCGGTGAAGGCGTCGTGGGCCGGGGTCAGCTCGTCGTGGGCCTCCAGCGTTTCCGCCACGATCTCCCACGGCGCCGGGTCCAGGGGGGCTGCCGCGCGCAGGCCGTCGATGATCGCGCGGGCCTCCGCCTCGTGGCCGTACTCCCACAGGTTCGCCGCCTTGAGCGCCTTCACCGTCTGGGATTGGTCCGGCGAGGCCGCGAGGAGGGTGTCGTAGAGGACGGTGGCGCGGTCGCGGGCGCCGGCCAGCTCCAGATGGGCCGCCGCCTGGAGGAGCAGCGGCTCCTGATCCTCGGGATAGGTGGCCGCGGTGCGCAGCAGGCGCTCGGCTTCTGTCGTGTGGTCGGCAGGCATGTCGGGACGCATGGTCCACACCGTACTGCTGTACGGGGGGTGCGGAGGGAGGGGTGGAGCAGGACGGACCGGGACGGGTGGCGCGGGACGAACCGGCCGGCTCGCTCCGGCTGCCGGGCGGTGGCCGCCGGGTGACGCCCGGGCGATCCCCTGGCGACCTCTGGGTCACGTTCGTGGCACCTCCGGGGCACGGCCGCTTCGGCCGGAGGCCGTCCGGGCGGCCTCCTGGCCATGTACGCGCGGGCTACGTCCGGGTCACGTACAGGCGGCGGAAAGCATGGGCGCGGTCGTGCGTGGGCAGGCAGGCGGGTGGCGGCGCCCGGGGGCGCGGTGGACTGTTCGTCTAAGGTCCTGACGTGTTCCGACAACGTCCCCATCTGCTCTGGCTGCTGATCCCCTTCGTCCTGTTCCTCGTGGCCCCGCCCTGGGTGAACCGGGTTGACCCCCTGGTCCTCGGGCTGCCGTTCCTCGCCTTCTGGCTGCTCGCGTCGACGCTTCTGACCCCCGTCGCCGTATGGCTCGCCTACCGCGGTGATCAGCGGCTGCTGAGACGACGGGAAGCGGCAGCGGGAACCGGAACAGGAGCGGAAGCGCGGTGAGCGGGAACAGCGCCGCCGTGGCCACCTCGATCTTCGGCGTCTTCATGGCGGGCACCGTGGTGCTCGGGCTCCTCGCCGTCCGGGGCCGGGGCGACAGAGGCGGCGGCCTCGCCGAGTGGTCCGTCGGCGGGCGCAGCCTCGGAGCCGTCTTCATCTGGGTGCTGATGGCAGGCGAGGGCTATACCAGCTTCAGTTACCTCGGCGCCGCGGGCTGGGGCTACAACTTCGGCGCGCCCGTGCTCTACGTCGTGGCGTACATGTCCTGCGGTTACGCGGTCGGCTACGTCGTCGGGCCCATGCTGTGGCGATACGCCAGGCAGCACAACCTCGTGAGCATCACGGACATGATCGCCCACCGCTACGGCCGTCCCTGGCTCGGCGCCCTGATGGCGGTCCTCGCGACCGTCTTCCTGCTGCCGTACATCCAGCTCCAGATCACCGGCATGGGAGTGGTCGTCTCGACGATCTCGTACGGTGCCGTCAGCCTCAACTGGGGCTACTTCATCGGCTTCGCGGTGACCACCGGGTTTGTCGTGGTCAGCGGGCTGCGGGGCAGCGCCTGGGTGTCGGTGCTCAAGGACGTTCTGGTGATCGGGACGCTCGGCTTCCTGGCGGTCTACGTGCCGCTGCACTACTTCGACGGGTACGGACCGCTGCTCGACCGGATCGTCACGCACAAGCGCGAGTGGCTGACGCTGCCGGGTCACGGCGACAGCGGGATGGGGACGGCGTGGTTCATCACCACCTCGCTGCTGAACGCGCTCACGGTCGTCATCTTCCCGACGACCGTCGCCGGCTATCTGGGCGCGCGCAGCGCGGACGCGCTGCGCCGCAACGCGATCTGGCTGCCCGCGTACAACGTGCTGCTCTTCGTACCGATGCTCCTCGGCCTCGCCGCGCTCTTCGTCGTGCCCGGGCTGGTCGGCGCGGATTCGAACCTCGCGCTCTTCAAGCTGGTCGTCGACTCCCTGCCCGCCTGGTCGGTCGGGATCATCGGGGTCGCGGCGGCGCTCTCCTCCGTCGTGCCGATGGCGGTCTTCATGCTGGTGATCGGAACGATGTGGGGACGCAGCGTGCTCTCGCTCGTGCCGCGCTGGCAGAACAGGCAGAAGGGCGCGGCCCAGGTCGTCGTCGTGCTCGCGGGCGCGATCGCGCTGCTGCTGACGTACGTGGCGCCGAACACTCTCGTACGACTGTCGCTCATCTCGTATGAAGGGATGGCGCAGCTGGTGCCGATGCTGCTGCTGGGACTGGTGTGGCGGCGGCTGACGTGGCTCGGCGGGGTGAGCGGGCTCGCGGTGGGGGTCTCGGTGGTGTGCGCGCTCGTCTTCAGCGGACACGATCCGGTGTGGGGGACGAACGCCGGGATAGTGGCGCTCGTCGCGAACGTGTTCGTGGCGCTGGCTGTGACGTACGCGACTCCCGCCGGCCGGATGGAGAGGGCCGGCTCCGGGGTTGGTGCGAAGGACGGACCGGTACGGCCGGATACGGACGTGCTGGCCGGCGACGAGTTCGGCAGCGGGGTCGCGGGCGGGAACGTGGGCGGCCGGAGCAGCTAGCTGCTGACCCAGGCCCTGTCCCGAGTGGGCCCTCCGCCGCGTTCAGGTGCCGAGGGCCACTTTCGTTGGCCGAGACCGGGCGTGTATAACAGCCGAGAGGCGGCCCGTGAGGCAGCCCGAGGAACTACCCGAGGAACTAATCGCCCGGCAGTGGCGTTGTGGATCGAAAGCGCGAAGAGCGCTGAGGTCGCCCAAAGGGCCGAGAACGAGCAGCCGAGAGGGGCAAGCCATGCGTAACGGATCAGTTACCCGCACCATGCTGCGGCTGCTGCGCCCCGCCGGGCTGCTGCTCTTCATCCTCACCGAAGTCCTGCTCGTCGACGCCGGCAGCCTCTCCGCCGCCGTCGCCCTTGCCGCCACCGCAGCGGCGAGTTCCGCCGTCGCCCTCTGCATCGGCATGAGCGCGCGCACCGTGCCCGCCGTACCGCACCACCGGGTACGGACGGCCATGCGTGACCGCGCGCAACGCACCGCCTTCCTCCCACAGCGAGACCCGGACGCCTCGGGCCGTATACGGCCACGAGCGCCCGGGCGCCGTCTCCCGACGGCCGCGTAGGGAATCTCCGGCTTTTCCCGGACCCCGCGCGGGTCGTCCTGCCGAAGCTGCACCGCAGCTGCTTCCATCCGGCACGACGAGACCCACGGAGGGCTCTCCATGTCCGCAATCATGTCTGCGTTCGCCCACTTGGTCGGCGGCTTCGCCGACCTGCTCCAGCCGCTTTTCCACACCACGGCGACCGCCGCGGCGATCATCCTCTTCACCGCTCTGGTACGGCTCGCGATCCACCCGCTGTCCCGGGCGGCGGCCCGCGGCCAGAAGGCCCGTACGAAGCTCGCGCCGCAGATCGCCGAGCTGCGCAAGAAGCACGCCAAGAACCCCGAGCGCATGCGGAAAGCGCTCATGGAACTGCACGCGGCCGAGAAGGTCTCCCCGCTCTCCGGCATTCTGCCGAGCCTGTTGCAGCTGCCCGCGTTCTTCCTCATGTTCCACCTCTTCTCCCGAGGCACGATCGGCGGCGAGCCCAACGGGCTGCTGAGCCACTCCCTGTTCGCCGCGCCGCTCGGCAAGCGCTGGGCGGACGCGCTCTCGCACGGCGGGGTGTTCGGGGGAGCGGGCCTGGTGTACGTGGCGCTCTTCGTGATCGTCGCCGGTGTCGCCACCTTCAATTACGTACGGACGAAGCGGCAGATGGCGGCTTCTCCGACGCCGATGCCGACCGGGGCCGACGGTCAGCAGGTGCCCGGCATGGGCGGGATCGCGAAGCTGATGCCGCTGATGTCGTTCGCGACGCTCCTCACGGTGGGTTTCGTGCCGCTGGCGGCCGGGCTCTACGTGGTGACGACCACCGCGTGGTCGGCTGCTGAGCGTTACTTCCTCTACCGGGACGCGTCGACGAGCACGTCGGCCGCGAAGACCGCAACGGCCGCGAAGACGGCGCCCACCACGAAGACCGCACCGGCTGCGAAGGCGGCGGCCGCCGTGTCCCCGGCACCGGCTGCCGCTTCGGTGCCTGCCGCACGTTCGGGCCGCGCCGGATCTCCGGCCCGCGCGGGATCGAAGGCCGGCGCCGGGTCCAAGGCCAACGCGGGATCGAAGGCCGGCGCCGGGGCCAAGGCCCGCGCCGGATCCAAGCCGCGCGCAGTGGGTGCGGCCCCTGCCGCACCGGCCACACAGGAAGCGCCCGCAGCATCCGCAGCGCCCGCCGCGTCCGGTGGCTCGCCCCGGGCATCCGCCGCCACGCCCAAGACCCGTGCGTCCGGCAAGCGCCGTCGCGCCGTAAGGGTGTAGCCGCGCAACGGTGCGGCGACGCGATCGCGCACCGGCCGCCACGACGAGGCAGGACCGCCACGACGAGGCAGGACGAGTGGGGGCCCGGCGACGGGTCCCCACGGTCCAGGGTGTGAACGGGGACTTGCACAGTGATCGGATGTCTTGGACGATCGGGCCATCCCACCGGTGGCCGCTCCCATCGGCAGGGTCACGCTCGACCAGAGGGAGTCAGACGATGAAGCTGCTGCGTGTCGGTACGGCCGGGGCAGAACGCCCGGCGCTGCTCGACCAGGACGGGACAACCCTCAGGGATCTGTCCGGCCTGGTCACAGACGTCGACGGAGCACTGCTCGCCGACGATGCCGCGCTGGACCGGATCCGGGCGGCCGCCGCCTCCGGCGAACTGCCCGTCATCGATGCGGACGGCCTGCGGACAGGGCCGCCGCTCGCCCGGATCGGGAAGATCGTATGTATCGGTCTGAACTACCACGACCACGCCACCGAGACCGGCGCGGCCATACCGGGCGAGCCGATCATCTTCTTCAAGGCGCCGGACACAGTGGTCGGACCTGATGACACCGTTCTCGTCCCCCGCAAGAGCGTCAAGACGGACTGGGAGGTCGAGCTGGCGGTCGTCATCGGGCGCACCGCCCGGTACCTGGAGTCCGCCGAGGAAGCTCTCGCACACGTCGGCGGATACGCCATTTCGAACGACGTCTCGGAGCGTGAGTTCCAGATCGAGCGCGGCGGGCAGTGGGACAAGGGCAAGAACTGCGAGACGTTCAACCCGCTCGGGCCGTGGCTGGTGACGGCGGACGAGGTGCCCGACCCGCAGGCCCTCGCCATGAGGCTGAGCGTCAACGGCGAGCTGAAGCAGGACGGTTCGACGGCGGACCAGATCTTCCCGGTCGCTGAAGTCGTGCGCTACGTCAGCCAGTTCATGACCCTGTACCCGGGCGACGTCATCAACACCGGTACGCCGGCCGGTGTGGCGCTGGGGCAGCCGGAGCCCAAGCCGTACCTGCGCGCCGGTGATGTGGTCGAGCTGTCCATCGAGGGACTGGGCGCGCAGCGCCAGGAGTTCAAGGACGCGTAACGCGTTCCGCGCGGCGGCCGACCGTATCGGCAGCGGCGTGCGAGTGGGTGCGTGGCCGGGTACGGATGCGCACCCTGAGCACAACACCCGCTCGCACGTCGCTCGCACGCCGTTCGCACGTCGCTCGGCTGTCCGGATCAGACGGTGAGCACGCGCTCCAGCGCCTCCACCACCAGAGCGTGGTCCGCCACCTGGGGCAGGCCGGAGACCGTCACCGTGCCGATGATGCCCGCACCCTCGACCGTGATCGGGAACGAACCTCCGTGGGCCGCGTAGGTGTCCTGGTCCAGCCGTGAGGACTCCTCGAACGTCGACCCCTTGGCACGGAATCGGGTGCCGACCAGGAGAGAGCTGGCGCCGTAGCGTTCGACCACCCGGCGCTTGCGGTTGATCCAGGCGTCGTTGTCCGCCGACGAGCCCGGCAGCGCGCAGTGGAACAGCTGTTGAGTGCCCCGGTGGATGTCGATCGCCACCGGCAGTTCGCGCTCGCGCGCCAGCTCCACCAGCAGGCCGCCGAGCGCCCAGGCGTCGTCGTAAGTGAAGTGCCGGAAAATCAGGCGCGCTTCCTGCGACTCCAGCTCAGCGACCGTGGGAGCGACGGGAGTTGTGGGAGCAGTGGAAGTCGCGGGAGCCGGGGACGAAACGGCGGCCTTGGTCATGACCTTTCCTCCAGTGTGATCGTGACGCCTTCGCGCGCCGAGCGGCGTGCCGCTTCCAGTACGTCGAGTGTCGCCGCGGCCTCGTGCGCGGTGACCGGCGGCTTCGTGCCGTCGCGCAGGGCCGTGGCGATCGCCTCGTAGAACGCCGGGTAGTCGCCGGGCGTGGTCTCCACCGGGTCCCCGCCGCCTGTCACCGGAGACTCACCCGCGCCCAACCGGCCCCGCAGCGCGTCGGGTTCGACGCCCCACGGTGTTCCCGCCCGTGGCCGCCTGCCCTTGCGCAGATCCGCCTCCTGGGGGTCGAGGCCGTACTTCACGTAGCCGGCGGCGGACCCCAGCACGCGGAAACGCGGGCCGAGTTGGGCGGTGGTGGCGCTCACATACAGGTGCGAGCGGACACCGTTCGCGTGCGTGATCGCGATGAACGTGTCGTCGTCCGCCTCGGCGCCCGGCCGGCGTACGTCGGACTCCGCGTACACCCGTACCGCCGGGCCGAACAGCGTCAGAGCCTGGTCGACCACATGGCTTCCGAGGTCGTACAGCAGCCCGCCGATCTCCTCGGGGGCACCCGACTCGCGCCAGCCACCCTTGAGTTGGGGACGCCACCGCTCGAAACGGGACTCGAAGCGCTGAACGTCGCCGAGATCGCCGTTCGCGACGAGGCGGCTGAGAGTGAGGAAGTCGTTGTCCCAGCGGCGGTTCTGGAAGACGGAGAGCAGCAGACCGCGCTCCTCCGCGAGGGAGGCCAGGGTCCGGGCCTCGGCGGCCGTACCGGCGATCGGCTTGTCCACGACCACCGCAAGTCCCGCGTGGAGAGCGGCAGTCGCGATCGGGACGTGCGTCTTGTTGGGGGAGGCGATGACGATCAGATCGAGTTCGTCCGCCCGCGTCCACAGCTCGTCCGGTGTGTCCACGAAGCGGACATCGGGGAACTCGGTGCGCGCCTGCTCCCGGCGCTCGGGGTCGGCGGTGACGACCGTATCGAGGACAAGGCCCTCGGTCGCGGAGATCAGCGGGGCGTGGAAGACGGAGCCCGCGAGGCCGTAGCCCACGAGCCCGACGCGCAGCGGACGCCGGTCCGTGTGGCCGTCGGGGCCATGGTTGCCAGGAGGGCCGGAAGTGCCGGGAGCGCCAGGAGTGCCGGGGTGAGTCATGTCAGCCACTTAAGCAACGGTGTTGCCAAAGTGCAAGCACGCGCCACAATGATGCCTGTGGACCAAGGGAACGTACGGAATACGGGGGCCAACCTGCCGGTGCTGCGCGGTCATAACGCGGCACTGGTGCTCGACCTGCTGCGCACGGCGGGCGAGGCCGGCATCAGCAGACTCGAACTGGCCGGGCACACCGGCCTCACCCCGCAGGCGGTCAGCAAGATCACGGCCAGGCTGCGCGCGGAGGGCCTGATGGCGGAAGCGGGCAGGCTCGCCTCCACGGGCGGCAAACCGAGGACGGTGCTGCGCCTCGTCCCGTCGGCCGCGCACGCCGTCGGCCTGCATCTCGACCGTGACGAACTGACAGCCGTCCTGGTCGACCTGGCCGGCACACCCGTCGCGGTACGCACGGTCCCGCTTGACCTCGGCGCGGGCGCAAAGCGGGTGGTCGAGGCTGCGGCGCGGGCGGTGGAGGACGTACGTGAGCAGGTGGGCGGAGGCGCGGACGGGGCGGATGCGGCGGATGGGGCGGCTGATCTCGCGGATCCGCAGGGCCTGCTGGGCGTCGGCATCGCCATGCCCGGGCCGCTGGACCACGCCGCCGGTGTGACGCGGCGGGTCACCGGCTTCCCGGAGTGGGACGGCTTCCCGCTCCGCGACGCCCTCGCGGAACGCCTCGGCCTCCCCGTCGTGCTCGACAAGGACACCAACGCCGCCGCGCTCGGTCTCGCGCTGCGCGGGGCGGGTGAGTCGTTCGCGTACCTCCACCTCGGTACGGGGCTCGGCGCGGGGCTTGTCCTGGGCGGTGCGCTGCACCGCGGTGAGCGTACGGGGGCGGGCGAGTTCGGCCATCAGGTCCTTCAGCTCGACGGTCCGGCCTGCGGCTGCGGGAACCGCGGCTGTATCGAGGTGCTGTGCCTGGCGGCGGTCGCTCGTGGCGACCTGGCAGAGGCGGCGCGGGTGCTCGGCGTCGGGGCGGCGAATCTCGTCGGGCTGCTCGACATCGACCGGGTGCTGCTCGGTGGCCGGACGATCGTGGCCGACGAGGAGCGTTTCGTGCGGGGAGTGGGGGCCGTCGTCGCGGAGCGAACGCGGGGCGCGGTGATCCCGGTGGCGGCTGCCGAAGGAGGCGCGCACACCGTCGCGGAGGGCGCGGCGCAACTGGTGCTCGCGCCGGTGTTCGGGCACCGGCGGGCGCGGAAGCTGGGCCAGTAGAGGGTATTTGTATGACTTTCGGTGGAGGGTGGCGTCGTGGTGCCCGGTCCTCGCGCTCGCGCGTGGCAGCGTCTGGATGTGTCCTGACGCTTCCCCGAACGCCCGCGAGCAGCAAAGGCAACCTTCCCTATGCGACTGCCCCATGCCCTCGCCGCCGGACTGACCGCGGCCACGACGATCGCGTCGGCGGCGACGGGGCTCGCGGCGCCCGCGTACGCCGTAAGTCCCGCGCACTCAGCACGTCCACGTGCCGCTTACGCGGCCCAGTCCGCCGCTCGGGCCGGCCGGGCGCCGAGCTGCGGCAAGCAGTCCGACCCCGATTTTCCCCTCAAGGCCCGCATCCACGGCGGTCCCGCCGCGTACCGGGCCGGAGGCGGCGCACACAGTTGGTACCTGGACCTCACCAACACCACCCGCCACGCCTGCCGCGACATCCACCCCGTCCTCGTCCTCACCGACAGCGATCGGACGCTGGCCGCGGCCCGGGTCCGGCTGGAACTGGCCGACTCCAACGGCCGCTGGCGGACCCTGCCGCTGGAGACGTCCGAAGAGAGCGAGATCATCGGCGTCCTCGACGACGGCTCTCCCGGCTTCTCCGTACCGGCGGGCAAGAAGGTGACCGTTCGCGCGCGCCTTCACTTCACCGCCGCCGCGCATCCCGGCACGATCGTGATCCGGGCCGCGACCGTACAGCGGCGCGGGAAGGACGGGGACTGGGTGGGCGAGTCCAACGCCTACCGGTTCGCCGTGCTCGGGAAGGGGGCCGTACGGGAGCGCGACAGCGGAGACGCCGACCAGGGAGACGTGGAGAACTGGGAGACCGGAAGCGGCCGCGTCGGAAGCGGTGACGTCGAACGCGGCGATCACGGCCGAGATTCGGGCGGCGGTGGTACGGGTGGTGGCGGTACGGGCGGTGGTACGGGCGGCAGCCGTACCGGTGGGGCCGACGGTGGCACGACCGGCCTGCGCCCCGGCGGACGTGACAAGGACCCGCGCGTCCCGCTCGCCCCGCGCCCTGCCGGGAGCCGCGACGCCGCAGGCCACGGAGAGACCCCGGGCGTGGCCTCGCCCTCCCCCGATTCGTCGGCTGAGGCGCCCACTTCGCCGTCTGCCGATCCCATGTCGCCGGAACTCGCCGGCACCGGGTCCGGCCATCTCCTTGAGTGGACGGCCGCGGTCGCCGCGCTGCTCGCTGCCGGGTCCGCACTCACCTTGTGGTTCCGACGGCTGCGGATCTGACGGCCTGGTTAGGCTGGACGTGGACGTGTCCGAGGGCGTGTCGGACACGTCGGCGTGTCGGACAGCGAGTACCGGCCACGACTATTGGCCCACCGCAGAGCGGAGAACAATCCAGTGGCAGAGCGCAAGCCGGTCGAATCCTGGCTCACCGACATGGACGGTGTCCTCATTCACGAAGGAGTTCCGATCCCGGGCGCCGCCGAGTTCATCAAGCGACTGCGCGAGTCGGGGAAACCGTTCCTCGTCCTCACGAACAACTCCATCTACACCCCGCGCGACCTCCAGGCCAGGCTCGCGCGGATGGGGCTGCACGTCCCCGCGCAGAACATCTGGACCTCCGCGCTCGCCACCGCCAAGTTCCTGGAGGACCAGCGCCCGGACGGCACGGCGTACGTCATCGGCGAGGCGGGCCTCACCACGGCGCTGCATGACATCGGGTACGTCCTGACCGACCACGAGCCGGACTACGTGGTGCTCGGCGAGACCCGTACGTACAGCTTCGAGGCCCTGACCAGGGCGATCCGGCTGATCAACGGCGGAGCGCGGTTCATCTGCACCAACCCCGACGAGACCGGCCCCTCGACCGAGGGCCCGCTGCCCGCGACCGGCGCGGTCGCCGCGCTGATCACGAAGGCGACGGGCAAGGACCCGTACTTCGCGGGCAAGCCGAACCCGCTGATGATGCGGACCGGGCTCAACGCCATCGGCGCGCACTCCGAGACCAGCGCGATGATCGGCGACCGGATGGACACCGACGTGCTCGCGGGGCTGGAGGCGGGGATGGAGACGTTCCTCGTGATGACCGGGGTGACGACCCCCGCGGACATCGACCGCTACCCGTACCGGCCTTCGACGGTCGTTGACTCGATCGCCGACCTCGTCGATCGCGTCTGAGCAGGTCAGAGGGGCGGGGCTGACGGCGGTCGGCCGCTGCGGATGCGAGAACAGTCCGCGCGAGTGAGTCTTCCTCTCAGGAGGTTCACGATGCGTTCATCATTGCTCGCTTTCCGTGCGGCCGGAGCCGTCACCGTGCTGGTGGCGGCCCCTGCCGTCGGCGTCACGACCGCCACCGCCGCCGAGGCACGCGACTCTGTTCAGGTCACGGTCACCCCGTCCACCATCGCCCCCGGTGGTGAAGTCGCGATCAAGGTCGAGGGCTGCGACAGCTTCTCGGGCCAGGCCGCGTCCGACGCCTTCGTCGCGAAGGCGGAGCTGTCCGGCGGCGAGGGGGGCCGCGGCGGCCGCTCGAAGGTGCCGATCTTCGGCGAGACGACGGTCAAGTCGTCGGCCAAGCCCGGCGGTTACGAGATAAACGTCCGGTGCGGTGGTCGCGACCACGCCGGCGCCGGCAGTTTCCAGGTCGTGCACAAGTCAGGCCGCCCGGCCCACGAAGCGGGCCGCCCGAAGGGCGAGCCGGCACGTCCGGAGCGCGAGGAAGCCCGCCCCGAGCGCAAGGTGGCCCAGCCGGACCACAACTCGGTTCGCCGGGAAGAGGATCCGGATCGTCCGGAGCGCGAGGCGGATCGTCCGGACCACGAGGGCGCGCGTCCGGATCATGAGGCAGATCGGCCGGATGGCGAGGCGGATCGCCCGGATCGCGAAGCGGGTCGTCCCGAGCACGACCAGGGACGTCCCGAGCACGACTCGGGTCGTCAGGACCACGATTCAGGACTTCCCGAGCACAACTCGGACCATCCCGAGCAGGGGGCGAACCACCCTGAGCATGAAGGGGAGCACCCCGGAGACCACTCGGGCGATCATTCCGGCGATCACGCAGGTGATCACGCAGGTGATCATTCCGACCACTCCGACCATCCGAACCCGGCTCAGTCGCCGATCGCACCCGTACGGGCGGGCGGCGGTGGTACGGCCGTGCTGGCCGCGGACGGCCAGGCGGCCGCCGATCGTTCGGGCCCCGGCGCCCCGCACGCCATGGTCGGCCTTCTCCTCACGGCGGTCGCCGCGATCGCCGTGACTTTCAGGAGTGTGCGGCGACGGCGTACGGCTGTGCGGGAATCGGACTGAGATGTCCAGCGAGAACCGCACAGCTGGCAGTGGCCGACTGCTGACCGGTTTGGCCTGGGCCGTTCTGCTGCTGGGGCTGTGGCTCTGGGGCCGTGAGATCACCGACGGCTCCGAATCGGGCAGTTCGGCCCCCACCACCGGCGACGTGGCCGCTGTCGGCCGCCCGCCGGGGGTGGCGCTGCCGGCGGCCCACAAGCCGCTGAAGCCCGCGAAGCCGCAGCGCGTGGACGTCCCGTCGATCGGCGTCACCGCGCCCGTCGTCGCGCGAGGCCTCGATACGCAGGGCGCGATCGAGCCGCCGCCGTACGAGACGCCGCACACGGTGGGCTGGTACGGCAACGGCATCGAGCCGGGTGCACCGGGCACGGCTCTCTTCGTCGGCCACGTCGACACCGAGACCAAACCGGCCGTCTTCTACGGGCTGAGCGCGGCGAAGCCGGGCGAGAGGATCCGTGTGACGAGGGCCGACGGCACGATCGCCGTCTTCACCATCG
Organism: Streptomyces sp. NPDC088725; assembly: GCF_044751305.1. Classification (NCBI taxonomy): domain Bacteria; kingdom Bacillati; phylum Actinomycetota; class Actinomycetes; order Kitasatosporales; family Streptomycetaceae; genus Streptomyces; species Streptomyces sp. NPDC088725. The sequence goes on along the minus strand of NZ_JBIVLO010000007.1, from coordinate 335,666 downwards.
ATGACGTCCAGGTCTTCAAACGTGACCGCTTCGACGCGCAGAAGGCCTACGGCCCCCGCGACAAATCCCGCGCCGAGCTGCGCCTGATCACCTGCGGCGGGGCATTCGACCGCAAGACGCGCGGATACACGGCGAACGTCGTGGTGTCGGCCTACCTGACGGGCGTGGCGGAACCGCGGGCGGGATGAGAGGCCGGCCCGCCGCTCCGGGGGCGGGCCCCAGCTCGTAGGAAGCTTCCCGGGCGCTCCGTTCCCGCCACTCACCCATCACCGGCACCCCGCGGCAACGGCGGCTCTCCCGGCAGAACGAACGAAGCCCCCTCACATCACGTGAGGGGGCTTCGTCTGTCTGTGCGCCGCCAGGGACTCGAACCCCGGACCCGCTGATTAAGAGTCAGCTGCTCTAACCAACTGAGCTAGCGGCGCCTGCGGACTCCGACAACTTTACCCGATCGTCCGGGGTGATCCTGCCCATTTGATCGGCGCTGTGGCCTGTCGGATGACTTTTTCTGGCTCTTGATCCGTCAAAATATGACATGTCCGGACAGTTGAGACATTGGCGTTCGCACATCGCGTCGATGGATCTTGATGAGTGTGGAGGGATTCGCATGTCCATCCCGGTCTTCGAGGAGTACGAGCCCGCTCTCGACCGCCCCCGCGCCGGATGCGCCGTACCACGGCGTGTTCCGGTCCGGGGTCTGCCACCGCGCGGAGGTGGCAGAGCGGCGGCGTACGGCGCCCGCCGTGCGCTGGTCCTGTTCGCCGCGGCGGGCGTCGCGCTCGGCGGGGCCGGCGTGGCGGTGGCCGCTGAATCCGTGTCGCCGGTGTCGGCACCGGCCCTGTCGGCGGCCGGGGTCCCGGCTCCGGCCGCAGCCCCGGGCAGGGCGAGGCATACGACGCCGGGCACCACGCCCGGCTCGACCCCGTTGGCCAAGCCCGATCCTGAGACCCCGCAGGGCACCAGTGGTCCGCTGCACGGCGGCTCCCCGGCCCCCGGATCGGCGCCGTCCGCCGGTGCGCTGCGCGAGACCACTCGCTCCGAGATCATCAGCCGCGCGAAGCTGTGGGTTTCGGCGAAGGTGCCGTACAGCATGACCAAGTACTGGCCCGACGGATACCGCCAGGACTGTTCCGGCTACGTGTCGATGGCCTGGAACCTCGAGGGCAATGAGTGGACGGGCAGCCTCGCGGAGTACGGCGTGAAGATCACCCGGGACGAGCTGGAGCCCGGTGACATTCTGCTCTTCCACAATCCCTCGGACCCCAACAAGGGATCCCACGTCACGATCTTCGGCGGCTGGGCCGACGACTCGCACGACAACTACCTGGCGTACGAGCAGACCCCGCCGAACACACGCGCGCAGTCCACGCCGATGGCGTACTGGAACAACTCCGACCGCTATGTGGCCTACCGCTACAAGGGTCTCCGCGACGAGAGCGGCCGTGGCAGCACGCCGAGTGCGACGACGGCGTACCCGGGCGCCAAGTCGTTCGGGCCCGGTGCCAACAACAAGTACGTCACGCAGCTCGGCCGGATGCTCGTCCAGCGCGGCGGCAAGCGTTTCTACAGCGACGGTCCCGGCCCGCGCTGGGGCCAGGCGGATCAGCGGGCCACCGAGGCGTTCCAGCTGGCGCAGGGCTGGCGCGGTGCGGCGGCGGACGGGCTGCCGGGGCCCGGCACCTGGCAGTACCTGGTGACCGGTCAGGGCAAGGACATCCCGCCGGCGGGCAGGGCCGGGGCCGCCGGTCCGGCGGCGAGTGCCGCGACCGCCCCGGCCGCCGGGGCGTCCGTGAGCGCGACGGCGGGCGCACCGGCGTTCCCGGGCGAGCGGTACTTCGGGCCGGGCCAGTCCAACACATATGTCGGGCAGCTCGGCAGGCAACTGGTGAAGAAGGACTTCGGCACGTACTACGCCACCGGCCCCGGACCGAGCTGGAGCGAGTCGGACCGACGCAATGTCGAGGCGTTTCAGCAGGCCCAGGGCTGGCGCGGCAGCGCGGCCGACGGTTACCCGGGTCGGGAGACCTGGCGGCGACTCTTCGCATGACGGAGGCAAGGATGACGACGACGACCCCGACCCCGCCCCCCGGAGACCAGGGTCCGCCTGAGAGCGAGACGTACGGCTGTGAGGACGGCGCGGCCGGCGCGGACGGGCACGCGCGTACGGACGCCGGTCCCGAGTGGCCCTGGGCGGCGGCGCTGACGGTGCGGCCGGACAGCCGCCGGCATGAGCCGGGAGCCGACGAGGTGGAACCGGGTGCGCAGCGCGAGGTGGAGCGTGGCGCGGAGCACGACGTTGAGCCGCCGGCTTACGCGGCCGGGGCGGCCGGGGTGGCGGGCGCGGACGGAGGACCGGGGGCGGCCGGTGCCAGGGCATCGGAGGCGGTCGTGGAGGAGAGCGCCGTATTCCGGATGATGGGTTGGGGCTCCGGTTCCGGGGTGCGCGACGCGGCGCATGTGGGTGGTACGCACAGGAACGACACGGTGGACGAGCCGGAGGAACGGTCCGAGAACCGGCCGCCGCGTCCGGCCGCGTATGACCGCAGGCCGCTGGGCGCGGGAGCAGGAGCGAGCGAAGCGGCCACCGGGGAGCGGGTGGCGTCCGGGGAGTCGGAAGCGCTCGGGCAGTCGGTGTCCGACGAGTCGGAGACGATCGGGCAGTCGGCGTCCGGGGAGTCGGAGACGCCCGGGCAGCCGGAAACGCCGGGCGAGTGGGATGCGGCGGGCGAATGGGAGGCGTCCACCTGGCCGTCGGCGCACTCGGGTTTCGTGCCGGGCCCGCACGGTCCGGCGTTCGCGCGGCCGCTGGTGCAGTCGGGTTCTCGCTCCGGGGGAGCCGCTTCTGGCGCACGTCCCGAGGAGCCGGAGGACGAACCGGCCTCGGGTGAGGCGGTCGGCCGGTCCGGGCGTATGACCTCTGGGGCCGAGCGGGACGCTTTTGTGCCGTCGCCGGCGCACTCGGGTTTCGCATCCCTGGCCGCTGCCCCTGACGGGCGTCCGCAGGCGACTGAGGCGGACGGGGGCGAGGGCTCGTATCTGCCGACCGGGGCCTCCGGGGCTGGACCGTCCGAAGCAGGGGACCCCGCAGCCCAAGAGCCCGACGCCGTGGCTCTCGAAGCCGAAGCCGAAGCGTCCGAAGCTGAGGTGCCCCCCAGCGAGCCGGCCGAGAACGAGGCGTCTCCTGCCGGGCCGGCCGGCACGCCGTCGTCTGGCGTCGAGACATACGGCGGACTCTCCTACGTCGGGGTGCCCCGCGCCGGGGTGTCGCCCGCCAGACTCTCCCACGCCGTATCGCCCGGTGCCCCGGCGTCCGGTGCCGGAACCTCCGAAGCCGGATCCTCCGCCGCCCGGTCCTCCGCCGCCCGGTCCTCCGACACCGGTTTCTCCGACGCGGCAGCGGCGGGCGGCGACGCGTCCGGCGAGCACGGTGTGTCCGGGGCGGCCCGGCGCGGTGATGAGTTGGCGGGGGCTCTCTCCCGCGTCGAGTACTCGTCTCTCGCGGACGTGTCCGTCTCCGGCGCCGCGTCCCCGAGTGGCGACCGGGACACTCTCGCCCCCGGCCTTCCGCGTCGCGGCCCCGACACCACGGGCGAGACCGCACCGGAGATCCCCGCGCACCTGCTCTTCCGGGACGAGATCGAGGCCGACGCCGTGACCACCGCGGCCGGGAGCGGCGCCGTACCGCCGCGTACGGGGCGCGTGCCCGTGCCCGCTCGCGGACCCGCTCCGGTGAGGCCCGCTCCGTACATCGATCCCAAGCTCACCGAGCGGCCCGGTCCTTCGCTGCCGGGGCGGGCCGCCGTGTTCGTCGGGATCTGCGCGCTGGTGGCCTGTGCGGCGGTGCTGTGGTGGGCGGGCGCTGTGCCCGGTGCCGTCGAGGAGATGCTCCGGCTGCCGTCGTACCCGTACCACGGCGTCGCGTTCGGGCAGTGGGCTCTGCTCGCGATCGGTGTGACCGTCGTGCTGTTCACCTTCGGCGGGCTCGGCCGCGGCCGGGTCGGGCACGGCTGGGTGCTGACGCTCTGCGGTGATTACCGCGGGACGGTGCGCCGTACGGGACTGCTCTGGGTGAGCCCGCTGCTGCTGCGCCACCGGGTGGACGTACGGCTGCGGCACTGGCGCAGTGAGCCGCTGCCCGCCGTCGACGCGAACGGGACCGCGCTGCGGGTCGTGATCCTGGTGGTGTGGCGTGTCCGGGACACCGTGCGCGCGGTGCTTGGCGTGCGGGACCACGAGGAGTACCTGCGCGAGCAGGTGGAGGCGGCGGTGGCGCGGGTGCTTTCGCAGCTGCCGGCCGACGCGTTCCACGAGAACGAGCCGACGCTGCGTGACGCGGTGGCGGTCGGCGACGCGCTGACCCGGAGGCTCGCGGCGGAGTGCAGGCCCATCGGGCTCGACGTCTTCTCGGCGCAGCCGACGCGGATCGAGTACGCACCGGAGATCGCGGACGCGATGCAGCGCAGCCGGGTCGCCGCGCTCGACGTCAGGCACCGGGACGGTGTGCTGACCGCGGTGGTGGACGCGGTGGACGAGACCGTACGGAGGCTCACGCACCGGGGACTTGTCGAACTGGACGACGACGAGCGCAAGACGCTGGTCAAGGACCTCACGGTGGCGTTCTACGCGGCTCGGCACGGGGGCGGGGAGCAGCGCTGAACTTCCTTGTCGGAGAGCGAGGTTGATCGTGGAGGGTCCGATCGCGAGAGGAATCTGCCGTGAGTGGTCCGGCTCGGGCCGGTCTCAGTCCGGAGGGTCAGGATTCGGCCTGCTCGGGATTCCGCTCGGGACTCCGGCTGGTCCATACCGTGTTTGATATGGACACGGTCAAGTTCTGTCAATACTCTGTGGCCTGGTCTAGACCGCAGTGCGTGATCGTGCGTGATCGTCGTATCCGTACGCCTGCTCCCGCACCTCCCGCACCTCCTGCGCATCACCCGCACCACCGCACCACCCGCACGCGTGCAGCACAGCTCACCGAACTCCCCACGTTCTCTGGAGCGAAGCATGCGAAAGAAAATAGCCGCGGCCGTGGTCGGCCTCGCGATCGCCGGCGTCACCGTGCTCGGCAGTGGCAGCGCGAGCAGTCATGGCTACACCGACTCGCCCATCAGCCGTCAGAAGCTCTGTGCCAACGGCACCGTGACCAACTGCGGCAACATCCAATGGGAGCCGCAGAGCGTCGAGGGCCCCAAGGGCTTCCCGGCGGCCGGCCCCGCTGACGGCACGCTCTGCTCGGGCGGACTCAGTCAGTTCGCCGAACTCAACGACCAGCGTGGCGGGACCGGTTGGCCCGCCACCAAGGTCACGGCAGGACAGAATTACACGTTCCGCTGGCAGTTCACGGCCAGACATGCGACAACCGACTTCAAGTACTACATCACCAAGGACGGTTGGAATCCGTCCCAGCCGCTCACCCGTGCGGCCCTGGACACCCAGCCGTTCCTGACGGTGCCGTTCAACAACCAGCAGCCCCCGGAGACGCTCGAACACACGGGCGTCATGCCTCAGCGGACCGGCCGGCACATGATCCTCGCCGTCTGGACGATCGCCGACACGGCGAATGCCTTCTACGCGTGCTCCGACGTGCAGTTCTGACGTCACGACCGTGATCGCTCGCGCCCCGGGGAGTGTGGATCCCGCTCCCCGGGGCGCGTCCGGTCCGACCGGCCGGGGCTCCGCCGAGAGGCCTGCTGAAGCGCGTACTTGAGAGCTTCCCGCGCTGAACTGACCTTTCGAGGGCGCGGTTTCGTGCGCCCCAGCCAGGGCAACCTGTGAACCTGGCCCTCCGCTTGTGGTCAACTACGTCTTTTCACGTGCGCGTTCGGCGCGGAAGGGTGCGTTTCGGCCAGAACTTGGGGGACTATTCCGCCGACAGTCATCGCGCGTAGACCCGTACGTCAGCGACGGCCGCCAACCTGATGGAACTCCGTGCCGCCGGGTACGGAGCCGTCCCCCCACCCCCCATCCGGAGGTTCCCCCCATGCGCAGACTTCTGGCTCTCCCGCTCGTCGCGGCACTGCTCGCCCTTCCCCTGCTGACGGCAGGCCAGGCCAGCGCGGCTCCGGCCGACAAGCCGCAGGTGCTCAGCAACCTCACCCAGACCAGCGCGGCCAGCTACAACAGCTGGGTCGCTGCCAACAACGACCAGGGTGCCTGGGCCGCCTACGGCTTCGACTGGTCGACGGACTACTGCTCCAGCTCACCCGACAACCCCTTCGGCTTCCCCTTCCAGACGGCCTGCGCCCGCCATGACTTCGGCTACCGCAACTACAAGGCCGAAGGCACGTTCGACGCCAACAAGGCCCGGCTGGACTCGGCGCTCTACGAGGACCTGAAGCGCGTGTGCACCGGGTACTCGGGCGCGACGAAGACGTCCTGTGACGCGCTGGCCTGGACGTACTACCAGGCGGTCGACATCTTCGGCTTCACCCCGGCGGTGGACGGCGAGAGGTCCGTGGTCTGACCCACCTCTCCGGTTTCCGGGGACGGGCAGAACCCACGAAGAAGGGCCCCTCGCCTGAGCGAGAGGCCCTTCCCTGTCTGTGCGCCGCCAGGGACTCGAACCCCGGACCCGCTGATTAAGAGTCAGCTGCTCTAACCAACTGAGCTAGCGGCGCCTGCTGACTCAAAAATAATACCCGGTGCTCGGGGGTGCTCAGGACCACGGCCTGATCGGCCCACACGCCCAGGCCCGCAGCCCAGCCGGGCCCCGGTCTGGCCGGGCCCCGGCCGGCCGGGGCGCACAGCGCCGCCGCGCGCCCTGCCGCGTCCCCATGCGCAGCCTTACAGCGCCAGCGAGAGTGCCATCGGAGCCGCCCTCCGGTTCAGGGCGGCCGCCGCCGCGCGCAGCCGGTGGGCGTGCTCGACCGGGAGCGACAGGGCGAGGCAGCCCACCGTCGAGCCCGCCGTCAGCGGAACCGCCGCGCAGACCGTGCCGATCGCGTACTCCTGGAGGTCGAGCACCGGGACCGTGGGCGGCTGGCTGTCCAGCCGGGAGAACAGCTGCTGCTCGCTGGTGATGGTCCGCGACGTGAAACGGGCGATCTTGTGCCGGGACAGGTGGTCCTTGCGGGCGTTGTGGTCCAGCTGGGTCAGCAGGCACTTGCCGATCGCGCTGGCGTGGGCCGACGAGCGGAAGTCCACCCATTCCTTCACCGCGGGCGTCGTCGGCCCGTCGGCGATCTGTGTGACCTTGACCTCGCCGTCGACGTACCGGCTGAGGTAGACGGCCGCGCCGACGGAGTCGCGCAGCTCACGCAGGGTGTTCCCGAGCTCGGTCTCCAGAGCGGCCTGCCGGGCGGCGCCCGAGCCGAGCAGGATCATCGAGTCGCCGGCGGCGTACGCGCCGGCCGCGATCTGTTCCACGTATCCCTCGCGCCGCAGCATGACGAGCAGGGGTGCCAGATGTCCGGCGGGCAGGCCGGTCTCGCGGGAGAGCTGGAGTTCGGTCACGCCGCCGCTGTGTCCGGCGACGGCTTCCAGGACCCGCAGCACGTAGTGCACGGAGTGGAACGATGCGGTCGGCTCGGGCTTCAGCGTCACGGTTCCCCTAAACGAGCCTTCGCGGGAGTGTCCTGCTCGCGGCCGGACGCCCCCGCGAAGACACGCCGTAGCGGCCGGTGACCGCAAGCTCACCTCACGATAGCTGTCAAGGCCGGTTCGTGGAGAGTCTGTTGACGGGACGAGTGGTGCGGCGCCGGGTCTCGAGCTGCGCCGCACCACCCATGGCATATGCCAGAGTCACTATTGCCGAGGAGAGCCCGAGGTCAGAGGACCGCGCTCAGGAAGGCCCGGGTGCGCTCGTTCTCCGGCGCCGAGAAAATTTTCTCGGGGGATCCGGTCTCCACGATCCGACCCGAATCGAACATCAGTACCTGGTCGGAGACATCCCGGGCGAAACTCATCTCGTGGGTGACGCAGAGCATGGTGATGTTCGTGGTCGACGCGATCTCGCGCAGCAGATCGAGCACGCCCGCCACCAGCTCCGGGTCCAGCGCCGATGTCACCTCGTCCAGCAGCAGGATCTCCGGCCGCATCGCCAGCGCGCGGGCGATCGCCACGCGCTGCTGCTGCCCGCCGGAGAGCTGGGAGGGATGCGCGTCGATCTTGTCGGCGAGCCCGACCAGCTCCAGCAGCTCGCGTGCGCGTGTCTCGGCCTCCTCGCGCTCCACGCCGAGGACGTTGACGGGTGCCTCGGTGATGTTCTGGAGCACCTTCATGTTCGGGAAGAGGTTGAACTGCTGGAACACCATCCCGATCTTCTTCCGGGACTCCCGCAGCTGCTTCTCGCCGGCCGGCTTCAGGCCGCCGTTCGCCGTGCGCATGTGGGACAGCGGCTTGCCGTCGACCCAGATCACACCGTCGCTGACCTTCTCCAGCGTCATCAGCAGCCGCAGGATCGTGGTCTTGCCCGAGCCACTGGGACCGATGAGGGTGACGTGCTCGCCCCGCCGCACGGCGAAGTCCAGCTGATCGAGCACCACATGGTCGCCGTACCGCTTCACGACCCGGTCGAAGTGGACCAGGGGCTGTCCCTGCCCGGTCGGCGGGACGGCGTCCTCGGGGGCCGTCTTCTCTACAGGTTCAGTGGCCAAGGCGCTTCTCCAGCTTTCTCATCAGCAGCGAGGTCGGGTAGCTCGCGACCAGGAAGATCAGTCCCGCGAGTGTGAACGCCTCGGTGTAGGCGAAGTGGTCGGTCCCGTACTGCCGGGCCTCGAAGACCATTTCCTGGACCGTGATCACGGCGAGGAACGGGGTCTCCTTGAACATCGAGATCGCGTAATTGCCCAGGGCGGGCAGTACGTTGCGCACCGCCTGCGGCAGGATCACCGCCTGCCAGGTCCGCCGGGGAGACATCGAGAGCGCGCGGCAAGCCTCCCACTGGCCCTTCGGCACGCCGTCGATCCCGGCGCGGTACACCTCGGAGGTGTACGCGGCGTAGTGGATGCCCAGCACGACAATGCCGATGGTCAGCGGTTCGACGCTGCTGAACACCGCGTTCGCGCCGACCAGTTGCACCAGCAGCGGAGTCGACCGTACGAACTCCGTGACGGCGCGCACCGGTACGGTCAGCAGCCGCGAAGGCGCCCGGCCCGCGACCGCGACCGCGAGACCGAGCACGGCGGCGAGCAGGATGCCCAGCACGGTCGCGAGCAGGGTGACCTTGAACCCGTTGAGCAACAGGGGCAGTACGTCCCCGGCGGCGTCCCAGTCGAAGGTTTTCACTGAGCGGCACCTCCGGTGACCGTCGCGCTGACGGCGCTGCGGCTGCGCAGCAGGCTGCGCCTGTCCGTGCTCTGGCCGAGCCTGGCCTTCGCGGTCCGTTCGAGAAGATTCATCAGCAGGGTCAGCAGGTAGGCCAGGACGAAGTAGCAGACGAGCAGGGTCACATAGGCGGTGAGGGATTCACCGGTACGGTCCCTGATCTGCTGGATCACGGTCATCAGGTCGGCCGCCGAGATCAGCCACAGCAGCGGGGTCGCCTTCAGCAGCTGGATCAGCAGGTTGGTGAAGGACGGGATCATCTGGACGGTGGCCTGCGGCAGGATGACCCGGCGCATCCGCTGGAACGGCGACATGTTCAGTGCGATCGCCGCCTCCCACTGGGCGCGCGGTACGGCGTTGACTCCGCCGCGCACGACTTCGGCGCCGTACGCACCGAAGTTGAGGCCGAAGGCCACCACGCCGCAGAGCAGCGGGGTCAGTTCGTAGCCGGTCAGCGTGGGCATGGCGTAGTAGAGCCAGAACAGTTGGACATACAGCGAGGTCCCGCGGAAGAACTCCACGACGACCCTGGACACTCCGCGCACCGCGAGGAGTTGGCTGCCGGCCATCAGGCCGAGGACGAAGGACAGGACGAGAGCGAGCGCCGCGCCGAGGGCCGTGGCCTCGACGGTCACCAGCAACCCCGAAGTGATCTGGGGCAGTTCGTCAAAGAAGGTGGAGAAGAAGTCACCCATACCGGTGGTGTCCCCGTCAGCCCTTGCAGAGATCGGCGGTCTTCAGCGTGGCCGGCGGCAGCTCGCTCGCGCCGAAGCCGTACGGCTGAAGCAGGCTCGTGTAGCGCGCCTTGTCCGAAGTGATCTTCTTCAGCTCGGTGTTGAAGGCGTCACGCAGCGCTTCGTTGCCCTTCTTGAAGACCGCGGCGCCTGGGCTGTACTGCGGCTTGCCCTTCAACTCCGGGACGAAGGGCGGCGCGACCTCGGTCTGCGGGTTGGTCTTGGTGAGCCAGCGCAGGGAGATGCCGGTGAGGAGGAAGGCGTCGATACGGCCGCCCTTGACGGCGTCGGCGCCGTCCTGCGGCTTCTGGAACGTCTTGAGCTTGTCCTTGGAGATGCCCGCGCCCTCGGCGTACGAAGCCTCAACAGCGCCTGACAGCACGCCGATGGTGATCCCCGCGGCCTTCGCGGAGGCGAGGTCGGTGACCTTCTTCGGGTTGCCCTTGCGCACCATCAGGGCGGTCGGCGAGATGAACTCGGGTTCGGAGAACAGGGCGTTCTCGCAGCGCTCGGGTGTGATCGCCATGCCCGCGCTGACCACGTCGTACTTGCCGGCCTGGAGCCCGGGGATCAATCCGTCGAAGTCGGCCAGCGTCGGCTTCAGTTGGGCGACGCCGAGCGCCTTGAATATCTCCGCGTGCAGGGTGGGGGCCTCGCCCTTGAGCGTGCTGCCCTCGGTGTAGCCGTAGGGGGCCTCGTTCGCGTACGCGACCCGGACGAAGCCCTGCTTGCGCAGCTTGTCCAGCGTTCCCGCTCCGCTTTCCGTGCCGCTGTCGGTCTTGCTGCACGCGGAGAGGAGGCCTGGCACGACGAGCAGGCCGCCGACGGCCGCGGAGCGGCTGAGGAAGCCCCGGCGGGACAGATTCGGGAAGTCAGCCATGGATTCGCAATCTCCTCGGTGGGCTTGGAGCGCCGCGCAGCCGCGGACAACGGGACGCGCCTTCCCGATCCGGATGGTCTATGCCGGTCAGCGGAGGGGTGTAATCAAACAGTGTCCGGAAGGTGACCTTCCCGTGGCCTGTTTCGATAGTGGGCCGAGGTGGGGTGTGTCGCGGGCCCATGCCGGGCAAGCTGCGAGAATGACAGACCGTTATGTGCAGGTATCACTCGACAAGCGCGGCGTGCACTGCACCGCGAAGCTCCTGGACGACCGGGCTCCGGTCACATGCGCGGCCGTGTGGGACGCGCTGCCGCTCGGCTCCGACGTCTACCACGCGAAGTACGCGCGCAACGAGATCTACGCGCTCTTCCCCGCCTTCGCGGAGAAGGAACCCCCGCTGGAGAACCCCACCATCACGCCCATCCCGGGCGACCTCTGTTACTTCACATTCCCCGAGACCGAGCTGGCGAACACCTCGTACGGCTACGAGGAGAAGGCCATCAGCGGCCGGCGGACGGTGGTGGACCTCGCCCTGTTCTACGAGCGGAACAACCTGCTGATCAACGGGGACATGGGCTGGATCCCCGGCATCGTCTGGGGCACGGTGGTCGACGGCCTCGACCAGATGGCCGAGGCCTGCCAGGACCTGTGGCGGGCCGGAGCGATCGGCGAGACGCTCAGCTTCCGGCGGGCGTAGCGCCCCTCCCGGCGACGTTCACCCGGTCGGGTGGACATCGCCGTTCGCGGGCCTAACCACCGAAGGGCGCGAGATTCCCCGAAGGCGCGGGAATCCGCGCCGCGCCCGACTCGTACAGCGCGTGCGCCGCGCGCATCACCAGTACGTCCGCGTGGCGGGCGGCGACCAGCTGGACTCCGATCGGCAGCCCGTTCTCGTCAACCCCGCACGGCACGGTCGCGGCGGGCTGCTGCGTCAGATTGAACGGGTAGGTGAACGGCGTCCACCCCGTCCAGCGCCGCCCGCGCGCGCCCTCCGGTGCCTCCACGCCCGCTTCGAAGGCGGTGAGGGGCATCGTGGGCGTGACCAGCAGGTCGTACGTCTCGTGGAAGCGACCGAGCCGGCGCCCCAGCGCCATGCGCGCGTCCACGGCCGCCAGGTAGTCGAGCGCGCTCATGCGCTCCCCCTCCTCGACGACCTCCCGCAGCCCCGGATCGAGCAGTTCCCGCTGCTCCGCGCCGAGGGGCTGCACCACGCGCGCCGCGCCGCTGAACCACAGGGTGTGGAAGGCCTCCACGGGATCCGTGATGTCCGGATCGGCCTCCTCGACACGCGCGCCCAGCTCGGCCAGCCGCTGCACCGCGCCGCGTACGGCGGAGGCCACCGCGGGCTGGACCTCGACCTGACCGCCGAACGTCGGGGAGTACGCGACGCGCAGCCCCCGCACGCCCTCCTCCAGCGCCCCGCTCACGCTCTGGGCCGGGGCCAGCTGCGACCAGTCCCGCCAGTCGGCGCCGCTGAGGACGTCCAGCATCAGCGCCGCGTCGGCCGCGTCGCGCGTCATGGGGCCCGCGTGCGCGAGGGTGCCGAAGGGGCTGGAGGGGTAGAGCGGGATCCGGCCGTACGTCGGCTTGAGGCCGAAGATGCCGCAGAACGACGCGGGGATCCGGACGGAGCCGCCGCCGTCCGTACCGACCGACAGCGGGCCCGCGCCCAGCGCCACCGCCGCCGCGCTGCCGCCGCTCGACCCGCCGGACGTCCGGGACAGGTCGTACGGGTTACGGGTCACGCCGTGCAGCGGTGAATCCGTGACGCCCTTCCAGCCGAACTCCGGCGAGGTCGTCTTGCCGACGAAGACCGCGCCGTTCTCCCGCAGCCGGGCCACGGACGGCGCGTCCTCGTCCCAGGGGCCGTCGGCCCGGACCGTCCGCGATCCGCGCAGTGTGGGGGTGCCACGCTGCAGGATGAGGTCCTTCACCGTGACCGGCACGCCGTCCAGCAGCCCCTGCGGCTCCTTCGCGCGCCACCGCTCCGCGGACGCCTCCGCCTGGGCGAGCGCCGACTCGGGGTCCACCCTGACGAAGGCGTTGACCAGCGGCTGGACCGCTTCGATTCGCTCCAGCGCGGCCCGGGTCGCGTCGACGGGCGAGAAATCGCCCTTCTCGTAGCCCGCCAGGAGCTGCCGCGCGGTCAGACCGCTCAGGAAACCGTCATCGCTCATGCTTGCACCTATACCTGGATGATTCGTCTCTGGATCAGTCATGCATGGGGACGTACCCACGTTTCTTGTCGACCACGTTCGGCAGGGGCTTCCCATCGGCCCAAAGTTCGTACAAGTCCAGGAACTGGGTTCCGAGCCGGTCGCGCCAGCCGATCGTGTCACCGCTCATGTGCGGGGAGACGATCAGACCGGGTACGTCCCACAGCGGGTTCGCCGGATCCAGCGGCTCGTGCTCGAAGACGTCCAGGGCCGCGCCCGCGATCCACCCCTTGGACACGGCGGCGAGGAGGTCGTCCTCGACCACGAGCTGCCCGCGTCCCACGTTGATGAACCGGGCGGAAGGCTGCATCAGGCCGAAGAGGCGCGCGTCGAACATGTGGCGCGTCGCGTCCGTGAGCGGGGCCGCGGAGATCACCCAGTCGGCGCCGGTAACGAGCCGGTCCAGCTGATCCGCGCCGTGCACGCCGGGCCGTGCCGTCCGCCCCGTGACGGCGACCTCGACCCCCAGCGCCTTGAGCATGTCGGCGATGGCCCGGCCGATCGGTCCGGCCCCGACGACGACCGCGCGGCTGCCGCCGACCTGGAGCCCCTCGCGGTGACGCCAGCGGTGCTGACGCTGCAATTCGAGCGTGCCAGGCAAATCTTTCGCCATGGCGATCATGAGCCCCGTCACGTATTCGGCGATGGGTTTCTCGAAAATACCGCGGGCGTTGGTCACCACCGTGTCCGAGTTGATCAACTCAGGACAGAGCAGCCGGTCCACTCCGGCGCTCGCCGTATGCACCCAGCGCGGGCGCGGACCGTCGCCCGGCCAGGCGAGCCGTACGGCGTCCGAAAGGAAGTCCCAGACCAGCAAAGCGTCGGCAGAAGGCAGCTGAGCTGCGAAGTTCTCCTCATTGGCATAACGGATCGTGGCGCGTCCCGTCAGTTGACCGAGTCGCGGAGGCGGGTCGGCTTCCAGTACGAGCAGGGTTGGTACGGCCATGAGAAGAGCCCTTCTGTGGACAGTGTGAGGGGGCGCACAAGTGGGGCGCAAGGTAGGCACGAGGCGGGGCGCACAAAGGGTTGTGGGTGGGGTCCCGCGTTTCGTGCGCGAAAACTCGATGCAACGTCTTACTTGTACGGATTGACCACGCTCGCATTGTGCTCTTACCTTCGTCAACAAGACGTGAGAGCGTCGGGCCGTGTAGAGCATTTTGTAGGGGGCCAGCGTTGGAAGTCTCCTTTCTGGGTGGACCGCAGCCGCAGCGTGGTATCGGCGTGGTAGCTCCCTTCGATTTCGCACTCGACCGCGAACTGTGGCGCTGGGTGCCCGATGAAATTTCACTGCGCGTGACCAGAACTCCTTTTGTGCCTGTCGAGGTCTCCCTGGACCTCGCCCGGTTGGTCAGCGAGCACGAAACTCTCGGCGAGGCGGTACGGGCGCTCGGCGCGTCCGAACCCGAGGTCATCGCCTATGCCTGCACCTCCGGCAGCTTCGTCGGCGGCCCGGCCGGCGAGCGCGCCATGTGCGAGGCGATGACCAGGGCCGGTGCCGTGCCCTCGCTCACCACCTCGGGCGCTCTTGTGGAAGCGCTCGAAGCACTGGGCATAGGCCGGCTCGCGCTGGTGACGCCCTACACGGAGTCCGTTACCCAGTCACTCGAGGAGTATCTGGGTGAGTCAGGGGTATCCGTCACTGGCCGCGCTTTTCTGGGGCTGACCAGGGACATCTGGAAGGTTCCTTACCGGTCGGTCATGGATATGGCGCGGCAGGCCGTCGCAGGGGCGGCCGACGCGCTCTTCATCAGCTGCACGAATCTGGCGACATACGACGCCATTCCGCAGCTGGAGGCCGAGCTGCAGATGCCGGTGCTGTCCGCGAACCAGGTCACCATGTGGTCGGCGCTGCGCAAGCTGGGCGCGGAGGCCGTCGGCCCGTACCAGCGGCTGCTGCTCGACACGGCGCAGGTGCGCCCGGTGCGGCCGGTGGATCAGGTTCTTCCGGTTCAACCGGTCTTTCCGGTGGTACCTGTGCAACCGATCATGCCGGCGCTGCCGGTGTCGTCGGTGGAGCCGGTACACATGCTGCCGCCGCCGGAACCGCAGCCGGACGAACAGGAAGGGTGGACATGACGACCGTCGGATTCCTCTATCCCGGGCACTCCGCGGAGGACGACTACCCGCGCATCGAGATGCTGCTCGACAGCGACATCAGACTGCCGGTCGTCCACACCGACATCGGCGAGGACGCCCACCGCGTCGACGCGCTGCTCCAGATGGGTGCGGATCAGCGGCTCGCGGACGGTGTGGAGGAGCTGCGCCACGCCGGTGCGGAGTCCGTGGTCTGGGCCTGCACGAGCGGGAGCTTCGTGTACGGCTGGGACGGCGCGCAGGATCAGACGCGCGCCCTCGCGGCCGCCGCGGGCCTCCCCGCGTCCAGTACGTCGTTCGCCTTCGCCCACGCGGTGCAGGCGCTCGGCGCCGAGCGGGTCGCCGTGGCGGCCACGTACCCGGAGGACGTCACCGAGTACTTCACCGCCTTCCTCAAGGCGGCGGGGATCGAGGTGGTGGCGGACCGGGGCAGCGGGATCATCACGGCGGCCGAGGTCGGGACCTGGGAGTACGAGCAGGTTCTCGAACTGGCCCTCGCGGGTGATCATCCGGATGCCCAGGTCGTCCTGATGCCGGACACGGCCCTGCATACGGCGGCCTACCTGCCGGACCTGGAGAAGGCGCTCGGCAAGCCGGTCCTCACGGCGAATCAGGTCACGGTCTGGGAAGGACTGCGGCTGGTGGAGCGCAAGGTCTGGGCTCCGAAGCTGGGAACACTGTTCGCGTCGCGGGAATGAGGTGCTGAGCAAGGCCCGGACGGGGCGGTGAACGAGGCCGCCCGGAACGGGGCTGCGAGCAAGGCGCCTTGACGTCCCCGCCGGGACCGGCCCGACCGGCCGGGAATAACCGGAGAGCCCCTCCTGTTCCAGCCCCTGACGCAGGGGCTGAAGGAAGATTTCCGAACGCAGGAGGGTCTGACCGGTGGTAGACGCGATTCGAGGCGACGCGAATTCGAGCGGCGCGAAGTCGGGAGACGCGATCCGGGGTACGGCGCTCGGTACCGCGCCCGTCCCCCTGTCGGTACTCGACCTGGTCACGGTGGGCAGTGGTTCCACCGCGACCGGGGCGCTGCGGACCAGCGTCGAGATCGCGCAGCTCGCCGAACGCCGCGGCTACCACCGGCACTGGGTCGCCGAGCACCACTCCATGCCGGGCGTGGCCTCCTCGTCGCCCGCGGTGATCCTTTCCCATCTCGCCGCCCACACCGAGCGCATCAGGCTCGGCTCGGGCGGCGTCATGCTGCCCAACCACGCGGCGCTGGTCATCGCTGAGCAGTTCGGCACGCTGGAGGCGCTGGCGCCGGGCCGCGTCGACCTCGGTCTCGGCCGCGCGCCGGGCACGGACGGCGCGACGGCCGCCGCGCTGCGCCGCTCCGACCGGTTGAACGAAGGCGCGGACGACTTCCCGCAGCAGCTCGCCGAGTTGACCCGCTTCCTTGACGACGACTTCCCCGACGGGCACCCGTACTCCCGCATCCACGCGGTCCCCGGTCCCGTCCAGGGCCCGGTCGGCCGCCCGCCCATCTGGCTGCTCGGGTCCTCCGGCTTCAGCGCGAGGCTGGCGGGCGTGCTCGGTCTGCCTTTCGCCTTCGCGCACCACTTCTCCGCCCAGAACACCGTCCCCGCACTGGACTTGTACCGACAGTCCTTCCGCCCCTCCGGGACACTGGACGCCCCGTACGCCGTGATCGGTGTGTCGGCCCTGGCCGCCGAGAAGGAGTCAGAAGCGCACCGCCAAGTGCTGTCCGGCGCACTCTCGATGGTCCGTCTGCGCACGGGCCGCCCGGGACTCGTACCGACGCCAGAGGAGGCGGAGGCGTACGAATTCAGCCCGGTGGAGAGGGAGTTCGTGGACGGCTGGCTCACGAACATCGTCTACGGCACCCCGGACGCGGTCCGCTCGGGCCTGGACGACCTCCAGAAGCGCACCGGCGCCGACGAGTTGATGATCACGGCCAACGCGCACGGCGGCGAGGCGCGGCTGCGCAGCTACGACCTGATCGCGGACGCGTACGGCCTGCCGGCCACGACGGCCTGACGCGGACCACGCGTCACGCACCCGGCCACCGCTCGGTCCTCGGACCGGGCGGTGGCCGTTTCACATGCGGTGTTTCCTGTGCTGTGGGTTCACGCGCGTGGGTTCACGCGTGGTGGGTCAGCCCGTCACTTCTCGTACGTCTCGCAGGTCTCGTACCGGGTGGGGTGCCGCGTGCGTGGGCGCGGGTGCCACCGGTCGGCGTGACCACCGGCCCGCGATGATCGCGCACACCATCAACTGCATCTGGTGGTACAGCATGAGCGGGAGGATGACGGGACCCGCCGCGCCGCCGAACAGCACCGCCGCCATCGGAAGTCCCGTGGCCAGGCTCTTGTTGGAGCCGCAGAAGACGATGGTGACGCGGTCCTCGCGGCTGAACCCCATCCGCGTCGCTGCGAACGACGTCGTCCAGAGCGCCAGCGCGAGCAGGGCGGCGCACAGGCTCAGCAGCGCGAACAGCCGCACAGGTGTGACCTGTTGCCAGATGCCCTCCCGAACGCCCCTGCTGAACGCCGTGTAGACCACGAGAAGGATGGAGAGACGGTCCAGGAGGCCGAGTTTCTTCTTGTGACGGCCGATGAAGGGGGCGATCCAGCGGCGGAGCAACTGCCCGGCGACGAAGGGCAGAAGCAGCTGCGTGGCGATCGTCAGCAACCCGTCGGCCGAGAAGCCGGTGGTGGTGCCGATCAGCCAGGCGGCGAGCAGCGGTGTGGCCGCCATCCCGAGGAGGCTGGAGTACGTCCCCGCGCAGATCGCGGCCGGAACGTTGCCCCGGGCCGTGGAGGTGAGGGCGATCGACGACTGAACGGTCGAGGGGACGATGCACAGGAAGAGCAGACCTGTGTAGAGCTGGTCGGTGAGGAGGACGGGAACGAGGCCGCTCGCGGCCAGGCTCAGGACGGGGAAGAGTACGAACGTGCTTGCCACCACGACGAGATGGAGCTTCCACTGACGCAGGCCGGCCAGCGCCTCCGCGGTGGAGAGCCGTGTGCCGTAGAGGAAGAAGAGCAGGCCGATGGCGACATCGGCCGCGCCCCCCGCCACGGCCGCTCCCCGGCCGGTCGCCGGCAGCAGCGCGGCGATCGCGACCGTGCTGAGGAGGGCGGCCACGTACGGATCGACCACCCTCCTCAGCCGGCCCGGCCACGCGACCGGCCCGGACGTCGGCACCACATCAATCACCGCACTCGTGCTGTGGCGGCGTGCGGTTGTGCTGTTGCACGTGGACGTCGTCGCCGTCGCCGTCGTGATCGCTGCCCGCTGTGCCGTTGCTCGCGAACAGGGTGTTGAGCGTCCTGTCGACCTCAAGCCACGAGTCCGCGTAGGAGTTGTCGATGACGATCAGCCCGACATGCCAGGAGGAGATCGGCTCGGGCACCGGCGACTCGTCCTCCGGCTCGTCGTCGTCCAGCAGATCGTCGTCGCGTCGTTCGAAGGCCGGCGGACGGCTGTGCGAGGCCTCGCCGTGCGGGGCACCGGTCTGCGACGGCGCGTTGGGGGACGAGGTTTCGCTCTGCGAGGGGGTCTCGCTCTGCGAGGAGTCGGCGTGGTCCGGGCTGTCGTGGCCCCGAGTCTCCTTGGCCGGAGTTCCGTTGACCTGGGTCTCGTCGGCCCGGGGCTGGTTGTCCGCCGTGCCCACGGGGGCCGGCGGCTGCGCGGCCTGTGCGACGGCGCTGCCGCAGAGCACGCTCACGGTCGCCGCTACGCCGGCGACCGTCGCGGAAGCCCGGGTGAAAGGGAGCGCTTTCCGGGGCCCGCGATGCCGGCCGGTACCGGCCCGCGGAGGAGGCTGTGGCGCGAGAGGCCGCGGGCCCGGATTGCGCGGTGCGAGAGGTGACATGAGCGAGGGTGGATCCGTGATCACACCGACACCGGCTGGGGAATTCCGTGGTGCCTGCTGATGTTCTTCTCCAGCAGTTTCGTCGAGCCCGCGACTCCGACGGCCCCGGTCTCCGCGGTGTCGGGCAGCCGGCCGTCCGCCAGTTTCAGATCCGCCAGTGCGCCGTCGATCGCGCCGTGCGCGGCGAAGAGGCACGGTGTGCTGTAGATGGCGATATTGACGCCCAGATCAGAGAGTTCGGTCAGGGAAAGCCTCGGTGACTTTCCGCCCGCGATCTGGTTGAACAGCAGCGGCTTGTCGCCGGTGACCGAACGGATCTTGCGAATCCATTCCACGCTCCGAACCCCGTCGACGAGGACGACATCCGCGTCCGTTTCCGCCAGAGCCTGCGCCCGCCGCATGATTTCGGACTCTTCCGTGGCGTCCGTACGCGCCACCACGAGCAGGTCCTGCCTGCTGCTGAGCACCAGGTTCAGCTTCTCCAGGTACTCCTCAAGAGGGAGAATCAGCTTGCCGTCCGCGTGCCCGCACCTGCGCGGGCGCTTCTGGTCCTCCAGAATCACCCCGGAGGCGCCGGTGTGTTCCAGCCGCTGCACCACATGGCAGGCGACTTCGGGATCCACATAACCGTCGTCGATGTCCACGAGCAGGTGATGGCGGGGGAATGCGAGGCGCAGTCGCTCCACGAAGGCCAGCATGTCGGGCCAGGCGATGAAGCCGATGTCCGGAAGGCCGTAGTGGGAGGCGGCAAACCCGAACCCGGAAACGAAGAAGCCGTTGTAGTGCTGCGCCGCGATGGACGCGGAGTACATGTCATAGATTCCGATGAGCGGTGTGGTGCGGGGTGATTCAACAGCCTCTCGCAAGGCGTCGCCGTAGCGCATGGATTGTCTCCCTGATTCCGGAACTCGCGCTGTCACGAGTTCTGTCGAAGTCGTGCTGCGCACAGATTTGCAGAAAACCAAGATTTGGTAATGCGACACACCGGATCTCGTCCATTCCTGGCAATGTTTGCACCAAGCCGACAGGCGTGGACGGGTGCCGTCAGGCGCCGCACGGGCGTCGCGTGGACGTCGTGCGGGCGTCGCGTCGCCTGGGACGCGGGGCGTCTGGCGCCGTTTCAAGCGCGTTGTCAGTGCCCCCTCGTAGCGTTCTCGTAGTGGAGAGCGGCGCACACGAAACGGATGCCGCTCCCGTCGTGGGGAGGGGTCTGCCATGTCGCGTACCAGGACGTATCTGGAGCTGTCGCAGGACGGCGGCGGGGCGCACAAGTTCTACGAGGTGGCCGTGGAGGGGACGGTCGTCTCGGTGCGCTACGGCCGGATCGGCGCTGGCGGCCAGTCGCAGACCTCGACCTTCCCCACCGCCGAGAAGGCGCGGGCGGCGGCCGCGAAGAAGATCGGCGAGAAGGTCCGCAAGGGGTACGCCACGGCGGTTCAGGGGCAGCGGGCGGCGCGGGCGGTGACGCGCAGGGAGGTCACGTCCGCGCCGTCCACGGCGCGCGCCGTCGCGCCGGTGCTGTGGCGGTTCCGTACGGGCTCGTCGGCGTTCGGGATCCACGTGGACGGCGACCGCTGCTGGGTGGGCAATCAGGCGGGGGATGTGTACACGCTCAGCCACGGCGGCGAGGTGCTGGCCCGTTACGCCCTGCCCGACGGCGTCAAGTGCCTGGTCGCGGACGACTTCTGGATCTACGCGGGGTGCGACGACGGCAAGGTGTACGACCTGTCCTCGAAGCTGCCGTTCGCCGCGTACGACATCGCCTCCGACGTCGACATCTTCTGGCTGGACATCCGTGAGGGCGTGCTGAATGTGTCGGACCGTGACGGCGGTCTGACGGTCATCGACCACGAGGACGAGTACCAGTGGTCGCGCAAGTCGGCCGGCGGTCAGGGCTGGATGGTGCGCGCCGACGGGCGTGCCGTCTATCACGGCCACCAGAATGGGGTGACGGCGTACGAGCCGGGCGGCGCGGGCGAGTTGTGGCACACACCGACCACGGGCGGGGTGCTGTTCGGCTGGCAGGAGGACGAGTCGGTGTACGCGGGCACCGCGCGCTGTGTCGTCCAGCGGCTGTCCAAGACGACGGGCACGGTCGAGGCGGTGTACTGCTGCGACACGGCGGTGTACTCGTGCGCGACGGCGCGCGGCGGCCGGTTCGTCTTCGCGGGTGACAGTTCCTCCTCGGTGTACTGCTTCGACGCGGACGGCACGCGGCTGTGGAAGCTGCGCACGGGCGGCGGTTCGGCCCTGTCCATGCAGTACTTGAACGAGAAGCTGTACATGGTCACCACGGACGGCTCGCTCGTCTGCGTGGACGCGAGCGACGCCGCGATAGCGGCCGCCCGGGAGGGCACGGTCCCGGTGGCGATGGACGTGAAGCAGGCGGCCGCGCTGCCCACGTACACCCCGTCGGCGACGGTCCGGACGGTCGCCTCGACGGACGTGGCGGTGTCCGGCGGCGGAGTGGTCGTGGAGTGCGTCCAGGAGGGCGGCCGGATACGCGTGCATGTGGTCTCGAACGGCTACGAGCCTTCGTGGAACGTCCAGTTCCCGCGCGGGATACGCCAACCGGGCACGCGCTACGTGGTCGAGGCGCTGCACCCGACGCCGGCGGGCTTCTACCGGGTGCGCGGCGAGATCAAGCGCCTGGTCTGAGAAGAGAACCCGAATGTCCTGGGGGCCCTTTGCCTCCCTCTCAACTCGTCGTAGGTTTCGCCCCTATGAGCGCTTCGATCACTGCCCTCGTCATCGGCATCGTCGGTGTGGCCGGCACCCTCGCCTCCGGTCTGCTCGCCCATCGCAGCGCGCTGAGGACAAAGCAGCTCGAACTCGACCGCTCCGAGCGGCAGAAGCGGGAGGAATGGCAGGAGCTGGCCCGCCGGGAGAACCTGGCGGCTCGCAGGATGTCGTACGTCACGGTCAACCAACGCCTGCGCAACCACCACGACGCGTTGTGGGACATCGTCCGCGAACTACGCGTCGGCCGACCGGTCACCGCCGCGCAGCGGGAGCGCGCGGCTGAGGCGCGGCAGGCGATGGGGGAGGCGTATGCCGAGGCGCAGATGATCGTGTCCGACGACGTGCTGGTGGTCGTGGCCGACCTCACCCACCGTCTCCGGCACATCTCCAATGTCGTGGCCCGCCATCTCGCGGAAGAAGAGGAGGCCGACGAGGACCTGGACGCGCTGCACGAGCGGTTGCTGCGCGCGTCGGAGAGCCTGTACGAGGTGCGTCAGACAATGCGGAACGACCTGGGAATCACCAGCCTGCCGATAGGCCGCCCGACCGGCCACGGCGCTCACTGACGGCGCGGGTGGCCGGGCTGGCGGGGGACCGGGTGCGTGGGGGAGTCCAGCCAAGCGGTCTGGCGGCCGGACGGGGGTACGGTCAGGCCGAAGCGCTCCGGGCCCGGACTGCCGTGCCGCTGCCACCAGAGGTATGCCGCCGTCATCTCGTCCCAGAGGCGGCGCGGGCCGTACTGCCACACCGTGAAACGGCCGTCGCTCCGGCCGTCCTTGTCGATGGCGGCCCAGGATCCCGCGTCCGTCGCGGCGATCCAGAGGCGGGACGCCACGCCGGGTACGTCGGGGTTGTCGTGCCAGGTGTGCCATACATCGGTGAGTTGCGGGCCGACGGCGAACCGCGCCGCCCAGTCGTCGCCCGCGACCGCCTCCGGGTTCAGCTCGGTACCGGACTCCTCCGGTACGTGCTCGTCGCGCACCACGTCACGGTAGATCCGCAGGTCCGTGCGCTGCTCGCGCATGAGCATGAACGACGCGTGCGGCGAGAACCTGCCGGAGGCGGTGTGGGTGCCGTCGCTTTTGCCGCCGTCGCTGTCACTGTCGCTGTCCACGGTCAGTCGCAGCAGCCCGAAGCAGCACCACGGCGACGCCCCCGGGGTCAGGATCACCCCGCCGGGCCGCGTCTGCGCCACCCAGGCGGGCGGCACCTCCCGCACGGAACAGGTGGCGACGATCCGGTCGTACGGCGCGTCGGCCGCGTACCCGCCCGCACCGTTTCCGGTGATCACCCGGGGGCCGAGGCCGGCGTTTCCGAGGCTGGACGCGGCCCGCAGGGTGAGCGCCGGGTCCACCTCCATCGTCGTCACACGATCGCCGCCCAGCCGGTGAGCCAGGAGCCCGGCGTTCCAGCCGGTGCCGGTGCCGATTTCCAGCACGCGATGGCCTTCCCGTACGTCCAGCATGTGCAGCATGCGGAAGACGATCGACGGGGCTGACGCCGAACTCGACGGCCAGCGTGGGGCGTTGCCGGGCTCGCGGCCGTCGTTGATCTGCGTGACCATGTGGCCGCTTGAGACCTTCTCGATGTTCGACAACGAGCGGGTTTGCGTAGAGCTCCTCACCGCGGCGGTCACGGTGACCGCGCCGTCCGAGATCCAGCAGTACGTCAGGGCTTTCGCCCGGGCCTCGGAACTGGCCGTCTACGGGGCCGACGCGCGGGCGTTGATCACTTCCGCCATAGAAGCCTTGTGAGTGGTCAGACGGCGAAGAGTTCGGCGGCCAGGGCGTCCAGCGTGGCGAGGTCCTGGAGTGGGAACAGGGCCGCGATGGGCTCGAAGAGGTCGAAGGAGTGGTGCTGTGCGATGCCCGCCGCCTGGCGGTGCAGTGCGAGACCCAGGCACTGGCGGGGGAAGTCCCCGGACGCCGGCCACTCGGCGGCCTCCAGGAACGCGCGCAGCAGCGTCTTGTCGCAGTTGAACAGGGCGCGGTGCAACTGACCGATCTCGTAGTGCCGGTCGGTCACCGTCGCGTCGCCCCAGTCGATGATCCCGGTCAGGCGGCCGTTCTCGACGAACACGTGCTGGGCGGTCAGGTCGCCGTGGACGAAGGCGGGGTCGTACGGGCCGAGTTGCGCCAGGTAGGTGTCGACCTGCGCGGTCAAGTGCGGTGGCAGCGAACTCTGTTCGGCGGCCGCCGTCACCGCCTCGCGGGTGGGGTTCGGTGCGGAGCCGGCCGACGGGCGCAGCGCGTGTACGCGGTGTACCTGGCGGCCCAAGTCTGCCGCGACCACAATCTGTTGGGCGCGTGACAGTTCAGCCTCCCGCCAGGGGATGCCGGGCATCCGGGTGGTGATCAGGTACGGCCACGGCGCGCTGTCGTCCTCGTACAGCCGTCCCTCGCCGAGCAGCCTGGGCGCGGCGATCTCCGGGTCGGTGGCGATCAGGGTCTGGGCGGCCCGTTCGGCCGTGTGGCTCTCGCGCCAGGCCCGGGAGTAACCGAACAGCTTCACCACGAGGTCGCCGTAGAGGAACGTCGGGTACGTGCCGTTGGTCCCCGCCGTCAGCTTCCGGCCGGGTCCGGGGCCGGAAGCAGGATCCCTCAGGCCGTGCCGGTCGAGGATCTCGGCGACGTACGGCCACCAGAAATCCGTGTCGCCGAGGCGCGAGACGTGATCCTGAATGGACGTGAATGCGGGGGTTCCGGCTGCGCTCATGCGGTGAGTGTGGTTGGTGCGGGGGTCGTGCGCAAACCGTCATGGAGCGGGGCACCGCCGGAAAACCGGTGGACGCGGGGCGTTCCCGGCGGTGGGATGAGGCCGTGTCCGTCAGGGCCCATGGCGAGGAGGCGCGCGTGTCGGCTGATGGTTCCGGTGAGGTGTTCGTCGACGTGGCGCTGGTGCGCCGGCTGCTCGCCGCGCAGTTCCCCCGGTGGGCGGAACTGCCTCTCGCACCCGTACCCGTGGCCGGGATGGACAACGCGACGTTCCGGCTGGGCGACGACATGTCCGTACGGCTGCCCCGTTATCCCCGGTGGGCCGGGCAGGTGGAGCGGGAGCACCGGTGGCTGCCGCTGCTCGCGCCACGGTTGCCGCTCCCGGTCTCCGAACCGCTCGCGAAGGGCGCGGCCGGTGCCGGCTACCCCTTTCCCTGGTCGGTCTACCGGTGGCTGGAGGGCGAGACCGTGACCGTCGGCGGTCTGGCGGATCCGGTGCGGACGGCGACGGAGCTGGCGGGGTTCATCCTCGCTCTCCAGGAGATCGACCCGACCGGAGGCCCGGGGCCCGAGGCCAGTAACGCGTTCCGTGGTGTGCCCATGGGCGACGCGCGCGACTCCCTGGCCGTCGAGGCGCGCGTCCGTCCCAAGATCGCCGCGCTGAAGGGGCTGATCGATGTCGACGCGGTGACGGCCGTGTGGGAGGCGGCGTTGGCGGCGCCCGCGTGGGACAGGCCGCCGGTCTGGATTCACGGGGACCTCGGAACCGGCAATCTCCTCGCGGTAGAAGGCCACTTGAGCGCCGTCATCGACTTCGGGACGCTCGCGGTGGGTGATCCGGCCGTCGACCTGATGCCCGCGTGGCAGCTCCTGCCCGCCGAGGCGCGGGGCGTCTTCCGTACGGTGCTCGACGTCGATGACGCGACCTGGGCGCGCGGGCGCGGCTGGGCACTGGCCGGGTCGCTGCCCGTGCCCGACGATCCCTACTACGCCGACCCCGCGCGCGTGCGCACGGCCCTGTCCCAGCTCGACGCGCTCATCGCCGACCTCTGAACTATGCCAGTGCCTGAGTGACGTTGAGGTAGTCGAGTACCGCCCGGGAGTCGTCGGCCCGGGCGGTCAGTGCCAGGTGGTTGTCCGGCCGGATCAGTACGAGCGCGCCCTCGGCGCCGGTCACTCCGTACGCCGTTCGGGCGAACTCGCCCTCGTCGCCGAGTACGTGGAGCGGCCGTACGCTGCCGCCTGCCGCGGCGGCCACCTCGCGCAGTGCCCCGGCCGTGTCCGCGCCGAAGCCCAGCAGGGTGAAGTGAGGGCCTGCGAAGACCTCGAAGAGGCGGGCGGGGGCGCCGGTTCCGGGATGGCGACACGGCGCGTCCGGGGCGCGGTCGCCCGGGTGCGGCGGGCCCGTACGTACCTCCGGTACCTCGCCGCCGCGCGTCAGCGAACTCCAGCGGTAACCCAGGCCCAGAGTCGACGTCTCCGCGGTGACGGCGGAATCCAGGCCGCCGCCCGGCTGTTTGATCGCTTCCATGGTGCTGCTCAGCCGATCCGAGGCGAGGCCCAGGGTCCGGGCGGCGACCGCCAGCCGCTCCTCCTCATACGTGTCGAGCAGACCGTCTCCCGCCGATCCTGTCAGCGCCATCGCGAGCTTCCAGCCCAGGTTGAAGGCGTCCTGGATGCCGCTGTTCATCCCGAGACCGCCCGCGACCGGGTGGACGTGCGCCGCGTCGCCGGCCAGGAAGGCGCGGCCCACGCGATACCGTTTCGCCATGCGGGAGTTGACCCGGTAGACGGACAGGAGTGTGGCGGACGCCAGCTGGACGCCGGGGCGGCGGGCATGTCGGTCGAAGAGCCGTTGAAAGCTTTCCCTGGACAGCTCGATCGGTGGGGGTTGTGCCGCACATATCGGTCCGCCCCGCGGGGCGGGACACGGCGCACAACCCCGACGAGTGGCTGAACGCCATCGCCAACGGCTTCGGCATCAGCCTCACCCCCGAGGCCTCGGCCCGCTTCTACCGGCGCCCCGATGTCGTCTACCGGCCGGTGACCGGTGTCGGTCCCTCGCAGGTCGGAGTGGTCTGGCCCAGAGCGGGCCAAGTGGCGGACGCCGTACAGGACTTCGTACGCAGCTGCCTCGCGGTACGAGCGCGGCAGGCGGCCACCCCGGCCGCCGCACCAGCGACAGCCGCCCCGGCCGCCGCACCAGCGACAGCCGCCCCGGCCGCCGCACCAGCGACAGCCGCCCCGGTCGCCGCACCAGCGACAGCCGTCCCGGTCGCCGCACCGGCCCCGGCCGCCCCGCCAACTCCCCCCGTCGTCACACCCGCAGCCGACTGACCGCGATCATCTCCGCGATCCGTTCCGGCGCCACCGGCCGCGAGTACAGCCAGCCCTGGCCCGTGTCGCAGCCGATCCTGCCCAGCCGCTCCGCCTGCCCCGGCGTTTCCACGCACTCCGCCGTGACCGTGAGGCCCAGCCGGTGGGCGAGTTGGACCAGTGCCTCGACGATCATCTCGTCCGCCGGGCTCGGGTGCGTGCCCTCGTCGTACCGGAAGCCCCGTACGAACGAGCCGTCGAGTTTCAGCACGGACACCGGCAGCCTGCTGAGATACGCGAGGTTCGAGTAGCCCGTTCCGAAGTCGTCGATGGCGATCCGTACGCCCATGTCGCTCAGCGCCTGGAGCGCCTGGAGCGGGCGGCCCGCCGAGCCCATCACCGCGGATTCCGTCAGTTCCAGTTGCAGCAGGTGCGGTGCGAGGCCGGTCTCGGTGAGGATTTCGGCGACGTCGGCCACCAGGTCGGAGTCCCAGACCTGCCGCACGGCGACATTGACGCTGACGAACAGGGGCGGCTCGTCCGGGTGTTCGCGCTGCCACCGGCCGGCCTGGAGGCAGGCCGTACGCAGGACCCAGCGGCCGAGCTGCACGATCGAGCCGTCCTCCTCGGCGATCCCGATGAACCGGTTCGGCGCGAGCATGCCGAACTGCGGGTGTTCCCAGCGGACCAGCGCCTCCACACCCTGTACGGTCCCGTCGGCCATCCCCACGAGCGGCTGGTACTGGAGGACGAACTCGCCGCGCTCGACCGCCGGGCGCAGCGTGGACGACAGCGCCTGCCGGGTCATCCGGTGCGCGTTGCGCTCCGGGTCGAAGAGGGTCCAGCGGGCCTTGCCGTCGGCCTTGGCCCAGTACAGCGTGGTGTCGGCGGCCTGCATCAGCTCGGTCGGCGTGGTCCCGTCCGCCGTACGCTCCACGACACCGATGGACGCCGAGACGGACAGCCGCTGCCCGCCGAGGTCGAAGGGGAGCTGGAGCGCGGCGAGTACGGAGCGCGCGAGGTCGGTGAGCTGGTCCGTGCCGACGGAGTCCTCGACGAGGATCGCGAACTCGTCGCCGCCGAGCCTGGCCACCAGATGCCCGCCGCCCGTGTGCCCGGCGTGGTCGGCGCATTCGGTGAGCCTTCCAGCCACGGCGGTGAGCAGCCGGTCGCCGACGCGGTGGCCGAGGGTGTCGTTCACGGCCTTGAAGCCGTCCAGATCCAGGTAGCAGAGACCGATCCGCCCTGTTCTGCCGCTGTACGTCTCGTCGTACGGCTGGTCGTACGGCTCGTACGCGGAGTTCTCCAGCGCCGAGGAGAGCCGCTCGAAGAACAGCGTGCGGTTGGGCAGCAGGGTCACCGGATCGTGCATCTGGAGGTGGCGCAGCCTGGCCTGGAGCTCGCGCCGGTCGCTGATGTCCGCGATCGAGAGCAGCATGTTCTCGCTCTCCGGTACGGGCGAGACGGTGACCTGCGTCCACACCGCGCGTCCGTCGGAGTGCTTGAGCCGGCGGGTGCAGCGGAAGCGTGCGCGGCTGCCGCGCAGCACCTCGCGGTAGGCGCGCCAGGTGCGGGTGTCGGAGCCGAGGCCGATGAGGTCGGCCGCGCGCTGGTCGCGCAGGGCGGACGGCTCGGTGCCGAGCAGTTCGGCCAGTGCCTCGTTGGCGGTGATGACGGAGCCCTCGTGGTCGAGGACGGCCATCGCGAGCTGCGCCACCCGGAACGCGGCGCTGTAGTCGCGCACCTCGGCGTCGGTTCTGGCGGCCGGCGTGCGCGGTCCGCCGGTTCTGCCGATGGCATTACGTTCCGTGATCGGCTGCGGGGTGCTGCCGGACGCGGCGACTGCCGCAGGCCGCGGTCCTTCGGAGGTTCCGCTCACGGCTCGCTCCCGCGTGCAGTCGTGTCGTACAGGGGTGATCGGGACGGTCGGCCAGGGAAAGTGTGCCGATCATAGAGGCTGGCCGGGTGACCGTTCCAGCTCTGTCGCCGGGAACGGGATGCCAGGGGCTGACGGAGTGTCGAGGGACGATCGTTTCTGCACGGCTGTGACCTCGAACGACGTCCTCATGACTGGATGTGACTTTCCGTGATCCGCCGGGGTGTCGGGCTTCTCACTCGTGTGGGGCAGCGGAACAGGGCGTACCACCACAAATCAACAGAGGGTGGGTGACGTGTCCCGCATTCCCACCCGGAGGTCCATGTGGTGCGTCAGCAGACACCCGGGGGAGTGGACCGGCGGCTGCGCGCGGGCATCGCCGCCTTCACGTCCCTCATGGCGTTCGCCGCGGTCTCCCTCGTCGCGGGTCCCACCGTGGCCGCGAGTCCGCGGGACCCGTGCGCTCTGCCCCGTACCTCGGCCCACCACTCCCTCGGCCTGGACACCTGGAACGGCGACTACCCGCGGCCCGACCGCACGCTCGACGCGGTCATGATCTTCCTGTCCTTCCCCGACGCGGTACCGCACACCGCCCCCGCCGAGCTGGCCGCCGACCACTTCCCGGCCACCAGCCGGTTCTACGAGCGGGCGTCGTACGGGAAGTTCAGGCTGCGGGCGCACCCCAGGCTCCAGTGGCTGAAGATGCCGCGCCCGTCCACGGCGTACGGCATAAAGCGCGACTGGGACCCGGAGCGGCGTACGGACTATCTGCGCGACGCGCTGCGCGTCGCCGATCCGGTCGTGGACTTCTCGCGGTACGACGTGGTCTACCTGGTCGCCGATCCCGACGCGCCGGGCGTCGACTCCGACGCCACGAAGGTGGTCAACTTCGACCGGCCGCTGAAGGCGGACGGCACGGACATCAGGCGCGTCGTCACCGTCTTCGAGCGGCACCCCCCGGACCGCAATGTGCTGGCCCACGAGACCGGGCACGCCTTCGACCTCGCCGACCTCTACCACCGGCCCGCGGACGGCAAGGGCGACTGGGACACGTACGTCGGTGACTGGGACGTCATGGGAAGCCAGTTCGGGCTCGCCCCCGACTTCTTCGGCTGGCACAAGTGGAAGCTCGGCTGGCTGGGCCGGCAGCAGGTGCGGTGCGTGGCGCCGACGGGCACCAGCATGCTCACGCTGGAGCCGATCGCCGAGGCGCGGTCCGTCGGCGGGAGCGCGGGGACGCGGCTCGCGGTCGTCAGGACCGGCCCGGACTCGGTCCTCGCCATCGAGGCGCGTGGCGCGATGGGCAACGACGACAGGACCTGCGAGGAGGGCGTGCTGCTCTACCGGGTGCGCAACGGGACGGCGTCGGGCGGCGGCCCGGTCGAGGTGGTGGACACACATCCGCGCACCTCGGCGTGCGGGGAGAACTCCGTCTATCCGCCGCTGGCCGACGCGCCGCTGGGGGTGGGCGAGACGTTCACGGTCCCGGGCGGTCACACCCGGGTGGAGGTGGCGGACCGTACGGCGACCGGGGGGTGGACGGTCAAGATCACCACGGGGCTTCCCGAGTGACCTCGCACACCCGCCCGCACGAGGCGCTTCAGCCCGCACGAAGCGCTTTAGCGTGCACGAAAAGGCCCCCCGCTCGCGCGAGGGGCCTTTTCCGTCTGTGCGCCGCCAGGGACTCGAACCCCGGACCCGCTGATTAAGAGTCAGCTGCTCTAACCAACTGAGCTAGCGGCGCCTGCTGACGTCGTAGACGATAGCACCCGGATCGGCGCGATGAAAAATCGATATAGCGAGGTGCGCCCGGAGGGCTTGTGGGGCCGGGTTCCGGGCCGTATCCGGTGGTCAGAGGGCTACCGGGGGAGCCGGGCGCCCGCCGCGTTTCCCGGTGCGGCGGTGCCCACCGCCGCACCCGTCCCGCCCGCCGCTCCCCGCGTCCCGTGCGGCGCCTTGCGCGGCGGTACGCCCTGGGGGCGGGAGGCGGACGGGTGGCCGGCGGGCCCGGAGGTCCGCAGCGCGGCCCTGGCCGCCCGTACGCAGGCCCAGAGCAGTACGTCGGGACCCGGCAGCCACGGGTGGCGGGTGTCCGGCGCGACGACCCAGCGCGGGCCCGGCGCGGTTCCCGGCGTCAGGGGCGGCACGGTCACGGCGTCGCCCGGGCCGTGAAAGAGCAGCGGCGGTATCGCGGCCTCACCGGTGCCCACTCCGTCGCGCCCGCCTTCCCCGCAGCTCCGGCGCTGGTCGGCGACCGGTATGCCCGCGCGCCCCCACTCCTCCCAGGCGAGCAGCGCGGGCAGTCGCTGCGCGGTGCCCGGCGCGGCGAACAGCAGCATCCGGCCGCGGTACGCCGAGACAGGGCCGGAGCCGGGGCCGTCGGCCCACAGGCGGTCCAGCATGCGGCGGCCGAAGACCGCGGGCGCGTTCACCACGTCGAAGGCGGAGCCGCAGGGCACCACGCCGGGAGCGGTCGGACGCGTGGCCCAGAGGGAGAGTGTGGAGCGGGGATACGGCCCCGCCGAGGCGAGCCAGTCGGCACCGGCGGCGGTGAGCTGTGAGGTGTGGTCCGTGCCTTCTTCGCGGAGAGGGCCGAAGATGCCGCGGCGGCGCTCGTCGTCACTCGTACCGGGGCTCAGCGGGGATTCGTCTCTTACCCATGCACTCATGGAACTCAGGTCTACCGGGAGTAATGGGCCCGTTCCGCTGAGTTCGTGAAAATCGGGACGGTGCGGGACCGGCGGAGTAGCATGCCGCCCCGGCATATGCCCCGTGCGTTGCCGCGGAGGGCGCGCGCCGGTCGCGCGTTCGCGGGCCTGCCCGGCTCGTTCGCGGCCCGTTTCACCGCTCCCCGGAGCGTCTCATTCGCCGTCCGGGCCTTCGCCGCGGAGCAGGTTCCGGCCGAATTCGACCATCTTCTTCGCATAGTCCTCGGTCCACTCCGCGCGCTCCGCGATGTCCGCCGCCGTCAGCATGTCGAACCGCCGCGGGTCCGCGAGCTGGGCGGCCGCGATCGCCTGGAACTCCATCGCGCGGTCGGCCGCGACGCGGAACGCGAGGGTCAGCTCCGTGGACCTGGCCAGCAGTGTGGCGGGGTCGTCGATCGATTCCAGGTCGAAGAAGTGCTCGGGGTCGGTGACCGCCTCCGAGGGCTCGAAGAGCAGCGGCGCGGGCCGCAGCCGCCGTTCACTCCGCTCGGGATCCGCCATTGCTGTGCCTCCTGCTGGTGCGTGTGCGGCCATGGGCCACCGACTATTCTCCCGCCCTCCGCAAGTGGGCCTCAGGGGGCTCGCGAGAAAGGGGCGCACGCCCGCACACTGCTGAGGCGTGCGCCCCCTGGCTCCCGCACGCTGTCGGCCCGCGCGCGCCCACTGCCGCGCGTACGCCCGTCGTCGCGCGTACGTCTTTTACGGCCGCCAGGGCACGCGGTGCTCCGACAGATGCGCCAGGACCGCGTGGTTCGCCTCCCAGCCGTCCGGGAATTTGACCGTCACCCCCAGCTGAACGGGCTCCGTCGAGGGATGCTCGTCCAGTAGTTCGGCGACGCCCGCGCGGCACACCACGACGCACGCGTGCCGGTGCCGGGACGCGAGCACGCAGAGCCGGCCGGTCTCCAGGTGGAACGCCGTGGCGTCGGGCCGTCCCGAGAGCGGGTGGAGCACGACCGTGACGTCGAACTCCCGCCCCTGGAGACGGTTCGCGGTGTCCACCGCCACCCCGCTCACCCCCAGCTCCGCGAGGGCCGCGCGCACCGCCGCCGCCTGGTCGCGGTGGGCCGTACCGACCGCGATCCGGTCGGCCGTCACCGGCACGGGCTCCGGGGAACGCTCGCTGGTGGCCGCGCCGCCGCGATCCAGCAGCCGGCGGACGACCAGCGCCACGGCCCGCACCGCTTCCGGGTCCGTGCGGGGGGTGCGCCGGGCCGGCAGCTCCAGCAGCCCCCAGCCCGCCTCGGCCGCCTCGTCCAGCACCCGGTCCGGCCCCGAGCCGTCGGACGGGACACCGAACGAGAGCCGCCGGTCGCCGGGGCCCGTGCCGCTGCGGAAGCGGGTGTACGGGTAGAACGCGTCCGACACCAGCGGCGCGGCCGACGCGGGCAGCCGCCACGAGACCGGCAGCCGGTGCTGGGGCAGCTCCGGGTTGTGCGCGAGGAGCGTCGAGACGGCGCTGGCCGACGGGTCGTACGAGAGCCCGGCCCACTGGTCGGCGCCGACGATGCTGAACGGGTCGAGCTGGCCGGGATCGCCGACGAACAGGGCGCGCTCGAAGAGTCCGGCGACGGCGAGCAGCGCGTCCGACCGCATCTGGTACGCCTCGTCCACGATGGCGTGCCGCCAGGGCTCGACGCCCTGCACATGCGCCCACTTGGCGGCCGTGGAGATCACGATGTCGAGGCCCGCGAGGTCGGCGGCCTTGGCCGACTTGCGGACGTTCGCCAGCTCGTCCAGCGCCTTGTCGTACGGATCGGGGTCGTTGCTGTGCAGCCGGCCGACGGGCAGGTCGGGCTCCTTCTCGGCGAGCCGGGCCACCAGGTCGTCCACCTGGGCGTTCGTCTGCGCGACGACCATCAACGGCCGCCCGGCGGCGGCCAGTTCCAGCGCGGCACGCACGACGAGCGTGGACTTGCCCGCGCCGGGCGGGGAGTCCACCACGACACCGCGAGCGGCGCCGTGCAGGGTGTCGCGCAGGATCGCGTCCGTGGCGCGGGTTGCCTGGGCGCCGGGACCGAGGGCGGCCTCCGGCGCGGGAACGGTCTCCGGTCGCTCGATGGGCACGGTCATCGGGAGTCTCCGGGTCCTGTACGGGGGCGAGGGCGGGTGCGGCGACGGCTGCCGGGCGCTGAGGAGCGGCCCGCCCGGCCGGGGCGACTGCCGGGGGAGGGAGCCGCGTACGGCGCGTGCCCGGCACGGCGGGACGCGGTCACAGGAAGTCCTCCCCGGTCACCCGGTCGGGCGCCTGATGGACCTCCGCGCCCGGCGGTCCGCCGTGGGTCCACGGGGTCTCGTCGCGGTCCGGGAGCTTCGGGCCGCCCCGCTGATCGTGCTCGAACAGCGTCCAGGCGAGCCGTTCGCCCTTGTCCGGTACGGAACCCGGCGCGGGCTCCTTGCTCCGGCCCATACGGTCCGTCAGCCGCAGCACCAGCGTCCCGTCGGCCTCGTACCGCACGAACTCCGCCGACTGCGGCTTGCCGTCCAGCGAGCGGTACACCTTCGTACGCTCGCCCAGATGCGGCCGGTCGTCCGTACGGATCGTCAACAGCGGGCGCGGGGAAGGCCGTTTGCTCTCGCTGTACGCCATCACCACCTCCGTCACCTCGCCGAGGAACGCCTCGCCGGACAGCCTGCGGCCCGCCAGCACCAGCGGGTCGTCCAGCGCTTCCTGCGCCTCCAGCTGGGCCTGGGCGCTCTCGCGCGAGGCGAGCTTCTGCGCCGCCGTCACCGCGTCGTCCAGGCGCGGCTGCGGCGGCTCCCCGGCGAGGACGCGGTCACGGTGGCCGGTGAACGACCAGCGGTCACGCGTCCAGCGGTCGGTGACCCGCGCGCCCTCCGGCAGCTCCCGCAGCAGGTCGAGGCCGTGCCAGACCGCGTCCCAGGTCGGCCGCATGACCCCTGCCAGCAGATCGCGGATCTCCCGCTCCGCCGCCGTGAGGCGGGCCAGTTGCTCGTCGGCCCCATGGCCGTCCTCGGCGGCGGACAGCGCCTTGCGCGCCGCGTCGTAGCGGTCGATCGCGGGCGACAGCAGCCTGTTGTCGAACGCCGGGTCCGTCGCGGGTCCGGCCGGCGGGCACACCAACTGCCCCTCCCCGTCCCGCTCCGTCTCGGCCCGCAGCGCCGCCTCGGCGCCGCGCAGGCCGTCCGGTGGATCGATCCAGGCGAGCAGCGCGCCGAGATGCTGGTCCTCCAGGCCGGACTGGCCCGTCGCCCAGTGGCGGTTGAGCAGATCGGTCATCGAGACCAGCAGCGAGGAGCCCGGCACCCGCGCGCGCTCGCCGTAATGCGTCAGCCACCGACCGAGCAGCGGCACGCGCGGCGGCGCGGGGTACGGCACGTCCGGGTCGTCCTCCGCCGTACGCCGGAAGCGCATGGACCGGCCGAGCAGCCGTACGAAGTCGACGCCGGGCCGGCTCGGCACGATCAACTGCGGTGCGTCCGCGCACAGCTCGACCGCGACCTTGACGCGCTTGCCGGTCTCCGGGTCCGTCTCATTGCGCTCGGCGGGCTCGATGTCGTCCGCGTACGCGTCCAGATACGGCAGGACCGCCTCGGCCAGTTCGCCGAGGAACGCGAACCGCAGGTCGCGGTCGCGCGGCTGCGCGACCACCAGGAGCCGGGGCGCGTCGCGGTCCGTCCCCACGAGCGCGCCGAGCGGAGCCCCGGCCTCGCCGGCGGTCGTCAGCGGCACGAGCACCAGCGGCCGTTCCGACACCCGCCGGTGGCGGACCGTGGCCAGCGTCCGCGCCTGTCCGCTCTGCACGGCTTCGAGCCGCGCGAGCGTGCTGATCAGCGACATCAGGCGCCTCCGTCCCGGACGGCCGCAGCGCCCGCCAGGGCCTCCGCGCGCAGCGCCGCCGCTCTCCGCAGGGCCGCGACCGTCGGATCCGACGGGTCCCCCGCCTCGCCGCGAGCCGCCGCGAGCACGTCCTCCACCGTCGTCAGACCGCCCAACTCGCCGCGTACGCTGCGGCCGAGCGCTTCCACCGCGCCGTCCGCACGGGCCCGGCCGCGGCAGTGGAACGCCAACTCGCAGGCGGCCAGGCACTCGGGAGCGTAGGCCGCGTCCACCGACTCGACCGCCGTGGTCAGTTCCTCCCCCGAGCGGCGCTCCACGTCGAAGGTCGTGCCCTCGGGCAGGGCGGCCGCGATGTCCTCGATCCGGGTCAGCCTCGCCAGCTGCCTGCGCGTCACCGCCCTTTGCTTGCGTACGTCCACGACGGACGCCGTGGGCAGGTTCGAGAAGTCCTTGGGGCAGACCAGCAGGACGCGGTGGTCCACCTCCGCGCCCTCCGTAAGGACGGCGACCCGTTCCAGCGCGAGGACGTACACCGCCGACTGGCGGGCCGCCGCGCCCACCTTCGCCGCGTCCGCCGAACCGTCGATCATCGGGAAGGACTTGATCTCCACGACCGTCCACCGGCCGTCCGGACGCACCACCACCGCGTCCGGCTCCAGATACGCGGGCGAGCCGGCCACCTCCAGGGCGAACAGCGGGTGGTCGAGCAGCGCCCAGGTGCCCGCCGCCGTGGCCTCCCGCAGCGCCAGCGCCGTGCGGGCCGTGCGGCCCTCGGGTCCGGCCGCCGAGAGGTCGGGGACCAGCACCTCGCCGGGCAGCGGAGAGGGCGCGGAGCTGTCGATGAGGTCCGTCAGCAGCGCCATCAGCTCCGTACCGCCGTCGGCCTTGACCTTCGCCTCGAACGCGTTCCCCCGCATGAAGGCGAACTGCGACTGGCCGAAGGGAGCGGGCGAGCCGAGAGCGGTGGCGAGCGCCGCCTTGTCGACCCCCGCGCCGTCCAGCAGCGCGCGTCTGCGGCAGCCGGGGTTCGCCGCGAGGGCGGCCAGCGCGCGGGCGTCGAGCGGATGCGGCGCGACCGTGGGGCCGCGCAGCTCAGCGAGCCGCTGCCGGAGAGTCGTCGGCAGGACTCGCGGAGGAGGTACGGGTACGGGTCCGCTGCCCAGGGAATCGCTCACCCGCCGAAGTCTCGCACCCACCACTGACAATCGGGGACGGCCGGCGCCGGGGAGCCGTCACGGCAGACGGCCGGCCGGCTCCGAAGCGCGCGGCCGCCGCCGTCGCCCCGTCCACGGCGCGCAGCGCGGGACGGGTCAGCAGCGCACCGGCCACGATCACCACGACGCCCCCGACGGCGTCCAGGAAGTAGTGGTTGGCGGTACCCATGACGATCAGGGTGATGACAACCGGATAGGCGGCGCCCAGCCACTTCACCAGCGGGGTACGGGCGTGCCGCCACAGCATCAGCCCGCACCACAGGGCCCAGCCGACATGCAGGCTGGGCATCGCGGCGTACTGATTGGTCAGCCCGCCCATGCCGCGCGGCGCGCTCGCATCCGCGCCCCACCAGCCGTACGAGCTGTACTGCGCCATGGTGTCCACGAAGCCGTTCCCGGCGCCGAGCAGCCTGGGCGGCGAGGTGGGGAGGAGGACGAAGCCGGCCAGGCCGAGGAAGGTGGCGAGCATCAGCCACGTGCGCGCGGCCCGGTAACGGGCGGGGCGGCGGCGGAAGAGCCAGATGAGGACGAGCGGTGTGACGAGGTAATGGAGTGACGCGTAGGCGAAGTCGGCGGGTATGCCGAGGGCCGGTGTGCTCGTGAAGAGACGGTTGAGCGGGTGCTCCGCGTTGAGGAAGAGCGCCTTCTCCATGCGCAGGATCGCGAGACCGTGGTCGACGGCGGCGGGCACGTCGCCGCCCGCGAGCAGGCGGCCGGCCGAATACGCGGGGTACACCACGGCGAGCATCAACAGCTCTGCCCACCAGCGTGGCCTGGGGCGGCGCGGGTGCGGCTCACTGGTGCTGTACGCCATCCGGAGGGTCCCCATCATGTTTTCATATGTCTTTCGGCCGACGTTCAACCGTACGGTGTACGCAATCGTTCACTTACAGCGGGTGTCCACCGGTTATCTGTTCGAAACGTCACCCACGCGACTGGAAGGACGCCGGGATCACCCGGGCGGTTGCTCCGTGTTCAGGTGAGCGATGATGGAACGGCCCCGTTTGTGAACCTCAGGAGAGCCTCCATGGCACCGCGCATCCTCCTCGCCCGGCACGGGCAGACGGCCTGGTCGCTGTCCGGCCAGCACACCGGCAGGACGGACATCCCCCTGCTCGAAGAGGGCCGCAGAGGCGCCGGGCTGCTGGGGGAGCGGCTGCGCCGCGCGCCCTGGTCCGGCCTGCCGGACGCCGAGATCCGTACCAGCCCGCTCGCACGCGCCCGGGAGACCTGCGACCTCGCGGGCTTCGGGGACCGCGCGCGGAACTGGGACGCGCTGATGGAGTTCGACTACGGCGCGTACGAGGGCCGGACGCCGGAGCAGATCAAGGCCGACAGGCCCGGCTGGTTCATCTGGCGGGACGGCGTACCGGACGGCGAGACGCTGGCGGAGGTCTCGGCCCGCGCGGACGAGGTGGTCGACTGGGCGCGCTCGGCCGACCGCGACGTCCTCGTCTTCGCGCACGGCCACATCCTGCGCGCGATCGGCGCGCGCTGGCTCGGCGAGGACGTGTCGTTCGCGTCCCGGATCCGGCTGGCGCCGACGTCCGTCTCGGTCCTCGGCTGGGCTTACGGAGCCCCCGCGATCGAGGTCTGGAACGACACGGCGCATCTCGTGTCCTGACGGCCTGCGGGGACGGCACGCGGGCGTCCGACCACGCGGCCGCGCCCGCCCGGTCCGTCCTCCCGGTGTTCAACCGCGCGCCGGGCCGGCGTCCACGCGCGGCCGCGCCTGCCCGGTCCGTCCGCGTCTCGGCGGAGGCATGCCCGCCGTCCCGCCGTGGCCGCGTCAGAGCGAGTGGCGCACCGTCAGGGCGTGGCGTTCCGTCAGGGCGTGACGCTCCAGGAACGCGCCCACCTCGGGCACCCGCCGCTGCGGCAGCAGCATCCTGGCGGCCGCCGCCAGCTTCGCCTGGATGCGCGACGACCGCACCTGGTCCAGCAGATCGAGCACCCCGTGCCCCGCGGACGCGGCTTCGTCGAGCGATCCGGCACGGGCCAGGCCGGTGGCCAGCTCCGCGCGGTAGAGGGCCAGGTTGCGGGCGAAGTGCGGGTCCTGCACCACTGTCGCGCGGTACGCGTGCCCGGCCGCGCGCGACCAGTCGCCGAGCGCCGCGTGGCACTGCGCCTCCAGGATCTCCAGCTCGGGTTCGCCGAAGAAGGACATCCACTCCGGATCGGCGTCCGACGGGCCGCGCTCGAAGAGGGCGTGCGCCTGCTTCAGCGCCTGCTCGCAGTTCCTACGGTCGCCGAGCTGGGCCCAGCCGCACGCTTCCCGCAGGGTGAGCAGCGACAGCAGGCGCGCGGACGACAGTTGCCTGGCCGCGCGCCTGCCGGCCTCGGCGGCGCGCACCGCCTCGCGGTACCGGCCGGTGTCCTTGGCGAGGAACGACATGTTGGAGAACGCGTGCGCCTCCAGGGCGGGGTCGTCCGCCACCCGCGCGGTCGCCAGCGCCTCCGCGTAGTGCGAGCGCGCCTCGTCCGGCCGGCCGGAGTCGTGCGCCAGCCAGCCCACCGAGATCGCCAGCTCGCCCGCGCCCGAGCGCAGCCGCTCGGCGATGGTCCTGCGGGCGGCCCTGCCGGTGTCGAGCAGCGCGTACGCCTTGCGCAGCGGCTGCGCGGCCTGCTGGAAGAGCCCGTCGGCGCCGTGCCGGTCGTCCAGCAGCCGGATCCGCCGTACCGCTGCCTCCACGGCGCGCACCTCGGTCTCGCCGACCCGTCTGGGCCGGGGTACGGCGGTGAGGGGCAGCGCCTGGCCTGCGGGTGCGGCCGCGGCGGGCGCGGCGCCGGGCCGGAGGATCGCGGCCGCCACGAGGGCGCCGCCTGCCATGAACGCGCGACGCAGCACGTCGCTCTCCTCGCTGATCCCGCCGGTGTCGCCGTGGTGCGTGATCGGTGTCGCGAACGGTGTGGGGGGTGTGGCGGGCGGGGTCGCCGGGGCCGTGGAGGCGGGTGGTGCGGGCTTCGGAACGGTCGGGGCGGTCGTACGGGCCGCCCGGCCGCGGACCGCCTCGCGGGCCGCGAAGCCCAGGTCGGACAGGGTCAGGCCGGGAAACATGTGCAGGAAGACCCGTTCGTAGGCGTAGTTGGGGCAGCGGATTTCGCCCGCCTCCACCCGGCCGATGTACCGTGCGTCGCAGGCGACCTGCTCGCCGATCTCCCGGGCCGCCCTCCTTACGGAGGCGGCGAACTCCCCCGGAGAGTGATGGCCCCGCAGCCCGCGGAAGGCCAGGTTGGTAACTGCCCGCGACGACGCCATGGTCGAGCCCTCTCCTGGTGCAGCCGGGGCGGGTGCCCCTCCCGGCACCGAACGTACCGTCCGTGACGGTACCTATACGCAGTGTTTGCCAACAAATCGGATATCTCGCCCGCGATCTGCCATGAACTGCCATCCTTTGCGGCGGCGCGCCGCCGTAGCTGTTGACGCTGCGCAGCGTTGAACCCGGTGGAGGCGCGCACTGTGTCTCTCCTCGGCGAGGAGGGGTTCCCGTGGTGGAGTTGGAGGCCGGTATGGACACCAGCAGTGGCTCGACGGACATGGGGGAGCCCTGCGATCTGGTAACGGTCCCGGCCCGTCAGGGGCTCGAAGCGGTGGACATCCTGCGGCGTGGTGCGACGCCCGCGGTGGGGCCCGTGCTCCATGACGGGACCTGCGACACCCTCGGCTTCCTGGTGCCGCCGGGCACGGCGGAGGGCTGGGACCTGCCGGGCAGCGCCTGTACGCAGACGAACGGGCGCGGTCTGCGGACCCCCGCGGAGCCGCCGGTCGTGGGTACGGGCTGGCTGCTGCCGCCGGACGCCGGAGGACCTGTCACGGACCCGGAGGTGCTGCGCAAGGCGCTGGGAGAAGCCGCCCGCCTCATCGAGGCCGCGGACCGCTGTCGCTGAGGGGCGCGAGCCCGGTCGCCGAAGGGCACGACCCGCTGTCGCCGAGCGGCACGCCCCCGGTCGCCGATGGCGCACGGCCCCCTGTCGCCGGGGAGATCTCCGTCGCCGACCGCCCGCGACCTGCCCGTGATCCGGGTGGGCCGATAATGGTCAGGTGGCCAGGAACAGACGTCATACGCGCGGTGCGACCGCCGAGAGCACGGGCGAGGCCGTCGACGGCGGCTTCGCCGAGCTGGTGCCCGACCGGGAGCGGCCCCGGGCCTGGACGCTGACGCTCGACGGGGCGCCGCAGTCCCACGTCGACCTCGCCGACCCCGCGTACCTGTCCTTCGAGTACCAGCGCAGACTCGGCCACGTCATCGATCTCGTGGCCCCCGCCAACCAGCCCCTGCACGTCGTGCACCTCGGCGGCGGCGCCTTCACCCTCGCCCGGTACACCGCCGCCACCCGTCCCCGTTCCACGCAGCAGATCGTGGAGTTGGACGCGGCACTCGTCCAACTGGTCCGCACGCACCTCCCCCTGGATCCGAACGCGCGGATCAGGGTCCGGTCCACCGACGCGCGCGCCGGGCTCGCCAAGGTGCAGGACGGCTGGGCGGATCTGGTGATAGCCGATGTGTTCAGCGGCGCGCGCACCCCGGCGCATCTGACCAGCGCCGAGTTCCTGGCCGATGTACGCCGGGTCCTGAAGCCGGACGGCTGGTACGCGGCCAACCTCGCCGACGGTCCGCCGCTGACGCATCTGCGCGGCCAGGTCGCCACCGCGGCCTCGGCCTTCGAACGGCTCGCCCTCGCCGCCGACCCGACCGTCTTCCGCGGCCGGCGCTTCGGCAACGCCGTACTGCTGGCCTCCGACCGTGAGCTGCCGGTCGCCGAGCTGACCCGCCGGGTCGCGAGCGATCCGCACCCGGGCCGGGTGGAACACGGCCGCGCGCTGGCCGACTTCACGGGCGGCGCGGCCGTGGTGACCGACGCGAGCGCCAAGCCCTCACCGCTGCCGCCGCCCAATACGTTCACCTAGCGGTCCCCGCCGCCGCTTCCGGTTCGCGCTCCGGAAGCCGCGGCAGGGGTGGCTGAGCCCCGACTGCGCGAGGCCGGTTACGCGTTCACGGAGGCGGCGTCCCCGGCGGTCTGCTTCAGGTCGCCGGAGTCACCACCGGTGCCCCGGGCCAGGAAGCCCGCCACCAGCGCGATCGCCAGGCCGATCGCCGCGAGCACCGCGCCGGCCAGCGCCGTCGACATCCAGCCCCAGCCGGCCGCGATCACGGCGCCGCCGAGCCAGACACCGCCCGCGTTGGCCAGGTTGAAGGCCGAGTGGTTGGAGGCGGAGGCGAGCGTCGGCGCGTCCGAGGCGGCCCGGATGACCATTACCTGGAGCGGCGCTGTCATCAGGAAGCCGACGGCGCCGAGCAGTACGACCATGATCATCGCGGCCCAGGCCACGTGCGCGACGAAGGAGAAGACGACGAGCACCGCGGCGAGGCCGCCGAGTGCCGCGTACGCCGTGGGGCGCGCCGCCAGGTCGGTCAGCGGGCCCGCCAGCAGTACGCCGATGGTCATGCCGACGCCGCAGAGCAGCAGGATCAGCGTCACGGACGACTCGTCGAGCCCCATGACCTTGGTGGTGATCGACGCGAGGTCTATCCCGAATGTGCCGATGGTCAGAGCCAGGAGGGCCGGAGGCGTGAAGAGCAGTCTTTCGGCGACATAGTTGATGGATCCTCGACTGAACGAGGATCCTTCATCATTCATTCCACCTGTTCTGCCATCTGGACGCCAACTGGTTCAGGGGCCTTCTTCACCTGCCCTGGCTGTCGTCGAACTCGACTGTCGGCGCGTGGCCGTTCCAGGTGCAGAAGACCGAGACCTCGCGGCCGTCGCGGGTGAACGTGACCCGGATCCAGGCCGGTTCCGTCCACACCTGCATCCGCCATCCGGCGTCTGGCGTCGCCGAGACCAGTTCGGCCGACTGTTCGCCGAGGTCGAAGACGACCCGGCCGCCGTCGACCGTATAACTCCTCACCGTGTCCGGAGGTGACGGATCCGGTGCGCCGCCGCTCGGGCTCGCGGTCCGCGGCGGCTGGGCCGGAGGCGGCGTGGCAGTGTGCCGGTCGTCCGCTCCGTCCTGCTCCTTCGTCGGGGACGGTGCGGGCTTCTCCGCCGGGCTCTCCGGGCGCCGCGTCGAGGACGAGAGCGGGGGCGCGTCGCCCGCCCTCACGCCGTCCGCGGGGATCGGCAGCGCGCGGGGCGGGTCGTACGCCGTGCCGGCCATGACCGTGTGGACGCCCCACCAGGACAGCGTGACCGCCGCGCCTGTGGCGAGCAACCACGCCAAGACATGGACGAGTCCTCTTCGCATCGGGGTCATACTGCACCACCCCCACCACGCCTGTCCCGCGGGCGGTCAACGGTCCTGGCGGAACCGGGACCTTGGCACGGACCCGGCGGACTTCCCTCCCGCCGTCCCCCATTTGGCGTACGGTGCGGCCCATGGCAAGTGTGCTCGTGGTCGAGGACGACCAGTTCGTGCGCTCCGCCCTCATCAGGCACTTGACCGAGGCGTCCCACACCGTGAGGAGCGTCGGCACGGCCCTGGAGGCGCTGCGCGAAGTGGCCCATTTCCGCTTCGACGTGGTCATTCTCGATCTCGGACTGCCGGATCTTGACGGCGCCGAAGCGCTGAAGATGCTGCGCGGCATCACCGGCGTACCGGTGATCATCGCGACCGCCCGCGACGACGAGGCGGAGATCATCCGGCTCCTCAACGACGGCGCGGACGACTACCTCACCAAACCGTTCTCCGTGGAGGTCCTGTCGGCCAGGATGGCGGCCGTACTGCGCCGTTCGCGGGCCGCCACCGACGAGAGCCCGCCCTCGCGTGTCATCCGGGTCGGCGGCCTCGCCATCGATCCGCTGCGCCGCCAGGCGGAGTTGGACGGCACGCGACTGGACCTGACCCGGCGCGAGTTCGACCTCCTGGCCTTCCTCGCCGGGCGTCCCGGGGTGGTCGTCTCGCGCAGGGAACTGCTCGCCGAGGTCTGGCAGCAGTCGTACGGCGACGACCAGACCATCGACGTCCATCTGTCCTGGCTGCGCCGCAAACTCGGCGAGAAGGCGGCCAAGCCGCGCTATCTGCACACCCTGCGGGGCGTCGGCGTGAAGCTGGAGCCCCCGGCGCCGCGACAGCCCCTCGCGGAACAGCCCCTGCCCGCACCGCCCTTCCCGGACCCGCGGTGGCCGACCGGATGAGATGGGCCCTGGTCAAGGTCGCCCTGGCCGTCACCGTCATGGTCGTACTGGCCTTCGCCGTGCCGCTGGGGATGGTCATCAAGGAGATGGCCAGGGACCGGGCCTTCACCAACGCGGAGCGCCAGGCCGCGGCCATCGGACCCACCCTCTCCATCACCACCGACCACGGCCAGTTGAACCGCGCGGTCGCCTCCACCCAGGCGGGCTCCGACGGGAAGATGGCCGTGCACGTACCGGCCTCCGGCGAAGCGGACAGCCTGCCCCTGGTGATCGGTACGCGCCGGGCGGCCCAGAAGGACCTGCGGACTGTCCAGCGGCTCGGCCGCGCGTCCATCGCCGAGGTGTCCGGCGGCTCCGTGCTGCTTCAGCCGACCGCGCTCGGCTCGGGACGGATCGCGGTCGTCGAGGTGTACGTCCCGGAGAGCGAGGTCTCCAACGGGGTGACCACCGCCTGGCTGGTGCTCGCCGGGGTGGGCGCGGCGCTCATCATCGGCTCGGTCGCCGTCGCCGACCGTCTCGGTGTACGGATGGTCCAGCCGGCCCGTGGACTCGCCTGCGCGGCCCAGGCGTTGGGCGAGGGCAAGCTCGGCGTACGCGTTCCCGAGGCGGGGCCCGCCGAACTCCGGTCCGCCGCAGCGGCCTTCAACTCGATGGCCGACCAGGTCGTCCAACTCCTCACCAACGAGAGGGAACTCGCCGCCGACCTCTCGCACCGGCTGCGCACTCCGCTCACCGTGCTGCGCCTCAACGCGGCCTCGCTCGGGGAGGGGCCCACCGCCGACCAAACACGCGCGGCGGTAGCCCAGTTGGAGCGCGAGGTCGACACGATCATCCGCACCGCGCGCGAGTCCAGGCCGCAGACCGGCACGGCGGGACCCGCCGCGGGCTCCGACGTCTCCGAAGTCGTCAGGGAGCGCATGGACTTCTGGTCGGCGCTGGCCGAGGACGAGGGCCGTGAGGTACGGCTCGCGGGCGTCGGCAGTCCGGTCCGTATCCCGGTCGGCAGAGGCGAAATGGCCGCCGCACTCGACGCGTTGCTCGGCAACGTCTTCCGCCACACGCCGGAGGGCACCGCCTTCTCCGTCGACGTGCACAACGGCGACGACGCCGTGATCGTGCTGGTCTCGGACGCGGGCCCGGGCATCGCCGACCCGCGGGCCGCACTCGTACGCGGCAACAGCGGTGCCAAGGAGGGCTCCACGGGCCTCGGCCTGGACATCGT
Organism: Streptomyces sp. NPDC088725; assembly: GCF_044751305.1. Taxonomy (NCBI): domain Bacteria; kingdom Bacillati; phylum Actinomycetota; class Actinomycetes; order Kitasatosporales; family Streptomycetaceae; genus Streptomyces; species Streptomyces sp. NPDC088725. Next base: position 290,909 of record NZ_JBIVLO010000007.1, on the reverse strand, counting down.
GCGCCGGGTCGCGGAGTCGACCGGCGGCGACGTACGGATCGGCCGCTCGGTGCTCGGCGGCACCGAGGTGCGGATCTGGATCGGCCTCCGCGGCTGGGGCTCGCCGGACGAAGCACACGGCCACAGACTGCGCCGGCGCGGGCGCGGCGTGTTCGGCCGCAAGAGTGCCGGGGCCTGAACCTTTCGGCATTCCGATGCGTTCCTTAAGCGGACCCTAAGAACGTCAACAGCCGTCCTGTACAGGCCGTTTGTCGGAATCAGGGCCGCTAGCGTGCTGCTCTGACCCCACATCAGTGGTCCCGGGCAAACCAGAGGCAGGCACGCGATGGGCAGCAGTGGTACCCAGCACCGGCGCAGGGCGAACGGCAGGACCAAGGCCATCGGGGCGGTCGTCGCCGCCGCGGTGATCGGCGGCGCGGCGTTCGCGCTCACGGGTACGGCACAGGCGGCCTCGGTCGGCGCCGCGTACACCGAGACCAGCTCCTGGCAGGGCGGGTACACCGGCCAGTACGTCGTCACCAACGACACCGACAAGGCCCGCTCGGACTGGACGCTCACCTTCGATCTGCCCGCCGGCACGGAGATCAGCTCCCTCTGGAACGGCGAACACACCGTCGACGGGCAGCACGTCACGGTGACGCCGCAGAGCTGGAACAAGGAGCTGGCGCCCGGCCAGTCGGTCACCATCGGCTTCGTGACCGCCGCCTCGGGGGACGACGAGATGGCCGCCGCGCCGACCGGCTGTGTCATCGACGGGGCCACCTGCTCGGTGGACGAGGGCGCGACGCCGGAGCCCACCGGCCGCCCCACCGAGGAGCCGGCATCGGAGCCGACGTCCGAGCCGACCGGTGGCCCGACCTATGTCCCCACCACACCGCCGGACACCGGCAACGGCACCAAGGCGAGCGCCGGGTTCGCACCGTACGTCGACACCTCGCTCTACCCGGCCTACGACCTGCTGGACACCGCCACCAAGACCGGCGTCAAGGAGTTCACCCTCGCCTTCATCACCTCGGGCGGCAGCTGCGAACCGCTCTGGGGCGGGGTGACCGCCGTCGGGAGCGACGCGGTGGCCGCCCAGATCGGTGACCTGCGCGCCGAGGGCGGTGACGTACGGGTCTCCTTCGGCGGCGCGTCCGGTACGGAACTGGCGGCCGGTTGCACATCGGCGTCCGCGCTCGCGGAGGCCTACGGCAAGGTCATCGACGGGTACGGGCTGACCAAGGCGGACTTCGACATCGAGGGCGCCGCGCTGCCCGACGCGGCGGTCAACACCCGCCGCGCGCAAGCCGTCGCGCAGCTCCAGAAGTCCCACCCGGACCTGGACGTCTCGTTCACCCTGCCGGTGATGCCGGAAGGCCTGACCCAGCCGGGCATCGGTCTGCTCGCGGACGCCAGGGAGAACGGCGTGAAGATCGGCGCGGTCAACATCATGGCGATGGACTACGGAGCCTCGTACCGCGGCGACATGGGCGAGTACGCCACCCAGGCCGCGACCGCGACCCAGGCGCAGATCAAGGAGGTGCTCGGGCTCTCGGACGCGGCCGCCTGGCAGGCCGTCGCCGTCACACCGATGATCGGCGTCAACGACGTCAACACCGAGATCTTCACGGTCGACAACGCGAACCGGCTGGCGGACTTCGCGAAGTCCAAGGGACTGGGCCGGCTGTCGATGTGGTCGGCGACCCGGGACAAGGCCTGCCCGGGCGGACCGAAGGACACCGCCGACGCGTCGTGCAGCTCGATCGACCAGGACCCGCTGGCCTTCACGAAGGCGTTCGGCGCCAACCAGTAGCGCGGACGAGGAGGCCGTACGAGCAGCCCGCACGAGGAACCCGTGCGAGCCCGTACGAGGAGCCCCGCCCCCCCTCCTGAGCACCGCTGAGAACCACCCCTGACCACCACCCCCCGGGCGGCCGTCCCCCACCGGCCGCCACCCCAGACGCGTCCCGGCCGGACCTTCCCCCCACCCCCCACCCGGCCGGGGCGCGCCTTCGCGCCCGCACACGGGCCCGGAAGAGCCGGAGGAGAGCCGGAGGAGAGGCGGGGAGGGTCAGGCGAGCGGGAGGTCCGACAGGGCCGGAACGTCCCGCACGTCCGGCAGCACGCCGGTGCTCGCCAGCCGCGCGTACCACCGCGCACTGGCCTTCGGCGTGCGCAGCTGCGTCTCGTAGTCCACGTGCACCGCGCCGAACCGCTTCGTATAGCCGTGCGCCCACTCGAAGTTGTCCAGCAGCGACCAGAGGAAGTAGCCGCGGACATCCGCGCCCTCGGCGAGCGCGCGGTGTACCGCCGCCAGGTGGCCGTGCAGATAGCTGATGCGGTCGGGATCGTCGACCGTGCCGTCCGCGGCCATCTTGTCGGCGTACGCGGCGCCGTTCTCGGTGACCACCAGCGGCAGCCGGGGCGCCTCGCGGCTGTAGCGCATCAGCACGTCGTACAGTCCGCTCGGATCGACCGACCAGCCCATCTCCGTCTGCTCGCCCGGCGGTTGGTGGAAGGCGACGGAATCGGCGCAGGGCCAGGGGGAGTGCCCGCTGTCGGGATGACCGTCGCGCCGGTCGGCCTCGGGGTCCTTGGGCGCCGAAACCAGCGTCGGCGTGTAGTAGTTGACGCCCAGCCAGTCCAGCGGGCGGCGGATCGCGGCCGGGTCGCCGTCGTGGACGAAGGACCAGTCGGTCAGCCGCGCGGTGTCCTTGAAGAGGTCCTCCGGATACGCGCCGGACAGCATCGGCCCGGTGAAGATCCGGTTGGCCAGGGCGTCGATCCTGCGCCGCGCGTCGAGGTCCGCGGGCGCGTGCGTACGGGCCCTGACGGCCGCCAGGTTGAGGCTCACGGATATCTGGGCGCGGGGCGGCAGCGCGCCGCGCAGCGCGTCGACCGCCAGTCCGTGGCCGAGGTTGAGGTGGTGGGCCGCGCGCAGGGCCGACACGGGGTTCGTCTGCCCGGGGGCGTGCACGCCGGAGCCGTATCCGAGGAAGGCGCTGCACCAGGGCTCGTTCAGCGTGATCCAGTGCTTCACACGGTCCCCGAGCGCCTCGGCGACGATCCGCGCGTACTCCGCGAAGCGGTACGCGGTCTCACGCCGGGGCCAGCCGCCCGCGGACTCCAGGTCCTGCGGGAGGTCCCAGTGGTAGAGCGTGAGGACGGGCGTGATGCCGCGGTCGAGCAGATCGTCGACGAGCCCGCGGTAGAAGTCGAGACCGCGCTGGACGGCGGGCCCCCGGCCGGTGGGCTGGACCCGCGACCAGGACACCGAGAAGCGGTACGCGCCGATCCCGAGGTACGCCATCAGCCGCACGTCCTCGGATCTGCGGTTCACGTGATCGGTCGCGATGTCACCGGTATGGCCGTGCTCGATCTTCCCGGGCGTATGACTGAAGGTGTCCCACATGGACGGCGTACGGCCGTGCTCCCGCGCCGCGCCCTCGATCTGGTACGCGGCCGTGGCGGTGCCCCACAGGAAGCCGGGCGGAAAACTGACGGACACGGTGCTGCTCCCGGGGGTGGAGAGAGGCGGGCCGGGCAGAGGGGCGGGTCGGGCAGAGACGGTCGGGAAGCGGTCTGGGAGCGCTCCCAGGCGCTTTTTCGGAAGAGTACCCGCACGGCGGGGGCGGTGACCGGGTGATTCCGGATACCAGGAGACCGGGGGACGGGACACGGCCGGAGGCGAGCCGCAGGAGGCCGGCGGGTCGCGGGAGCCGGATACGAGGCGCTCAGATACGAGGCGCTCAGATACGAGGCGCTCAGATACGAGGCGCTCAGATACGAGGCGCTCAGATACGAGGCGCTCAGATACGAGGAGGCCGGCCGACGCGGGGAGCCGGATGCGAGGGGACCCGGCCGGGTCGCGGGAGGCCCCGAGACCGCGCCCGGACACGTGAGCCCCGACACGTGATCCCGGACGCGACCGAGCCCGGACACGATGAAGGGCCGACCTGTCGGAACAGATCGGCCCTTCATCGTTCTAGGGTGAGTAACGGGACTTGAACCCGCGACATCCTGGACCACAACCAGGTGCTCTACCAGCTGAGCTATACCCACCATGACCGGGTTTTTCTCCCTACCGGCCGAGAAAAAGTGTACAGGGTCCAGGAGGGTGCTCGCGCCCGCATTGATGCGGGCGCCGACCCCGGCCCCGCGGAGGCCTCACTTCGCGTGCAGTACGTGCTTCGCCGCGATCGTCTTCGCCGTGTCCGAGTCCGGTCCAGGCTGGGGTACGAAGACCGCCTCGCGGTAGTAGCGCAGCTCGGCGATGGACTCGCGGATGTCGGCAAGCGCCCGGTGGTTGCCGTTCTTCTCCGGACTGTTGAAGTACGCCCGGGGGTACCAGCGGCGCGCCAGCTCCTTCACCGAGGAGACATCCACGATCCGGTAGTGGAGGTAGCTCTCCAGCGTCGGCATGTCCCGCAGCAGGAAGCCGCGGTCGGTGCCGACCGTGTTGCCGCAGAGCGGCGCCTTGCCGGGGTCCTTGACGTGTTCACGGACGTACGTCAGGACCTGCTCCTCGGCGTCGGCCAGTGTCGTACCGCCCGCCAGCTCGTCCAGGAGGCCCGAGGAGGTGTGCATCTGCCGCACCACCTCGGGCATGGTCTCCAGCGCCGCGTCCGGCGGGCGCACGACGATGTCCACCCCTTCGCCGAGCACGTTCAGCTCGGAGTCGGTGACCAGCGCCGCCACCTCGATGAGTGCGTCTTCCTTCAGCGAGAGCCCGGTCATCTCGCAGTCGATCCACACCATTCGATCATTCATGCGTCTTAGCCTACGGGGCGCTCCGCTGGCCCGGGAGAGTCGGCCGTCCCGGACCTGTCGCGTACACATCCGACCCGGGCTTCGGGTCGGACACGGACGACGACGCGGCGGACCCCGCCGTGCTCGCCGCGGCCGTCCGCCTGGACTGCGCGGAGGCCTGTGCGGGCACGATCGGCTCCATGGCCCCCGACGGCACGGGCTCACCCTGCGGGCGGCGGGCCCGGTAGGCGGACCTGTACGCCGCAGGGGAGGAGCCCAGCTGCCGCCGGAAGTGACCGCGCAGCGCCACCGGGGAGCGGAAGCCGCAGCGGCCCGCGACCTCGTCCACCGAGTAGTCGGAGGTCTCCAGCAGCCGCTGCGCCTGGAGCACCCGCTGCGTGATCAGCCACTGGAGCGGGGCGCTGCCGGTCAGCGAACGGAACCGCCGGTCGAAGGTACGGCGGCTCATGTACGCGCGCGCCGCGAGCGTCTCCACGTCGAACTGCTCGTGCAGATGCTCCAGCGCCCAGGAGACGACCTCGGCGAGCGGGTCGGACCCGATCTCCTCGGGTAAAGACCTGTCGAGATAGCGCTCCTGACCGCCGCTGCGCCGGGGCGCCACGACCAGGCGCCTGGCGAGCGCTCCGGCGGCTTCCGTGCCGTGGTCCGTACGGACTATGTGGAGGCACAAGTCGATTCCGGCCGCCGTGCCGGCGGACGTCAGTACGTCGCCGTCGTCGACGAACAGCTCGCGCGGATCCACATGGACGGACGGGTAACGCTTGGCGAGCGTCGGCGCGTACATCCAGTGTGTGGTGGCCGGGCGGCCGTCCAGCAGACCTGCGGCGGCCAGCACGAACGCGCCGGTGCACAGACCGACGATCCGCGCGCCCTCTTCGTGCGCCCGGCGCAGGGCGTCGAGCGCTTCGGGCGGCGGCGGCGCGGTGATCGACCGCCAGGCGGGCACGACCACGGTGCCGGCCCTGCTGATCGCCTCCAGGCCGTACGGCGTGGTGAGTTCGAGCCCGCCGGTGGTACGCAGCGGTCCCGCCTCGCCGCCGCAGACGAGCAGTCGGTAGCGGGGAACGCCGGCGTCCTGGCGGTCGATTCCGAACACGGAGAGCGGGATGGAGCTCTCGAAGATGGGGCCACCGCTGAAGAGCAGCACGGCGACAACCTCCCGGCGGCGACGCCCGGCAAGCTTCCGTACTGACTCCGGTGCGGCAGTGGAGTCCTGGCTCATGGCGCTAAGCCCCCCTCGGTGTTCGCGTCTCCCCGTTCTTGTCGGGCCTCTCGCTCCTGCACGATTCCCCTCGGTTTTGCACGGGTCCCCAGCCTTCGATACTCATGATCGAATCTACTGTGTTCCGTGGTGCCGGCGTGACATGTTCTGCAACCGGCGCTATGTCGACAAGGCGCTTTGGCGCGAAGCATTCGATCACGAAGCGTTCCACTCCAAAGCCGTACAGGGAAGTGGGCGTCACGCGCATGGCCCGTCCCCGTAGGGTGCAGACGACCGATGCGGTCCTTTCTTGCCTGGTGGCAAGGGGGTTGACTGGCCATTTCGCCAAGGATTGGTCACCGGGGTGAAGTTGGCCGAAAACCGATGGGCAGGCTGGTGTGACGCGCTCAGTCCTCCGGCGCACTTTCGCCTCGCGCGCGTGAGCCCCTGTGCGCCCCCTGGCCGCCGCTCCGGGCGCGACGCCGTCCCGAGGGCCCGCCGGGGAAACCGGGAAGCCTCCCGGAGGGGACGCCCGAAGGCCCGGAGGGGTTATCGCTCGACGGGCCGTCTGACGGGCCGTCCGGCGCTCCGGCCGGACTCTCCCGGTGACGGCCGTACGGCTTCGCCTCCGCCGCCCGCTGCCGGGCGGCGGAGCGTTCGGACTGGCGCAGCAGCAGCCGGCAGACGGCCGTCACGGCGGCGAGACCGGCCGCCGCCGCCATCGCCCCGCCGAGTGACGTGCCGTAGACCGTCAGGACCACCGGCACCAGCAGGCAGCTGAACGCCGCCCAGCGGACCACATCGCCCGCGGGATCCCCACCGGGAACACCACCGGGTTCCGTGCTTCTGTCCGGGACGCGCCGCTCGGAGAGGCGCCTGCCCGCCGGACGCCTGTCCGGTAGACGCCTGTCCGGAGCGCGCCGGTCGGGGCCACGCCCGTCCGGGCTGCGCCGGCGTCCGTGGCGCCGATTGCCGGGGGCGGCCTGGCCGTTCGGTGATGCGGGCACGAGAGCTCCCTGGAGGCGGCGGCGTGACCGATGGCCAACGAGAAGCGGCGCCGTCCGGTCACTCGGCCGGTCGACGGGCGCTGTCACCGGCATTGCGATCCTGGGCCTGCTCGTGCATGCTCCCTGCAACGCTGCGGTTGGAGCGGCGGACTCTGGGCATAGGAGGAGTGTCGCCGTACCCTTCGGGGCTCGGGTTGGGAAGACCTTTCCCGGACACCCGACCGCCTGGATACCCGGACGCAGCCATGCTCGTCACACCCATTGCCGTTCCTTCTCAAGAGGACGTTCTTCGCCGAGACACCAATGGCCGCTCACGAAATCCCTGAACCCGCCGACCGCAAGCAGGTGGCCGACCCCGTGTCGGACCTGCAAGCGGCGGAACAGACGCGCGCATCCTGCGATCCGGCCTTCCGGCACGGAGTGGTCGTCGGCTTCGACGGCTCGACCTCCAGCGAGAGGGCCCTCGCCTACGCCATCGGCATGGCGAGACGGCTCGGTTCCGGCCTGATCATCGTCCATGTCGCCAACAGGCTCCCGACCACGGTCTGGGCGGGCTGCGAGCCCCCTGTCTTCGTGGACGTCCCGGACCACCGCACCGAAGTGCTCGGCCTCGAACTGGCCTGTGCCGACTACCTCGCAGAGGTGCCGTGGATCCTCGTCGAGCGCGGCGGCGACATCTGCCACGAACTCGAAGAGGTCGGCGAGGAGTACTCCGCCGACGCGATCGTCGTCGGTTCCACCCACGGCGTCGTCGGGCGGATCTTCGGCTCGGTGGCGGGGCGGCTCGCGCGGCGCGCGCAGCGGCCCGTCGTCGTCATTCCGTAGCCGGCGTTCCGTAGGTGTCGTTCCTCGGCCGGCCCGTCCGTTCGCACGGGCCGGCTTCCCGCGAGCCCGCCTCCTGCCCGTTCCCGTGCGTCGGCCTCCCGTGGGCGGGCTTCCCTGAGGCAGCGCCAACTACCTCCACTGCGGAGTGAATTTGGTCACCCCCAGAGGTGAATTACGTGCCTGCGAAGGGTACATAACGGTCGCTGGGACCCAGCACACGCGCACATCATGAAGGGAGCCCCGCCGTGGACAACGACGTCTCTGCGGGAAGCGCAAGCTCAACTTCGGTTCTCGGTCATCTCGCTCTCGGACTCACCCTGCTCGCGTTCGGCATCGGTACCACCCGGGTCATCGACGGGGTGACGGCGGCCGGCGCCGTCTCGCTCGCGCTGTACGTGGGCGGTATCGGGCTCTTCGTCGCCGGCCTGCTCGCGTTCCGGGCGGGCAGCACCTTCACCGGTACGGCCTTCGCGGGCCTCGGCGCCTTCTGGTTCACCTGGGGCACCGGCGTCGGCAATCAGGTCTCGGCGGACGCGGCGGGATTCTTCCTGATCCTGTGGGCGCTGCTCACGCTGAGTCTGGCGATAGGCGCGGCGGGCTCGGGCCCCATCGTTCAGGGCACGTACGGCCTGTTCTGCCTGGCCCTGGTCCTGCTCGGCATCGCACAGTTCGCCGGTTCCGACGGGCTCACCAAGGTCGGCGGCTGGGTCGCGGCCGTGGCGGGCCTCGCCGCCTGGTACGGAGCGACGGCCGCGCTGGCCAACTGGCCGACGGCGGTGCCGCGCCGCGCTGCCGACCGGCGGGTGACGGCCGCCGGCTGAGTCAGCCGCGGGCCGGCACTTGGGCAGTGCCGGCCCTTCCGGAGGGCGTCTCCAGTACGGCCGGGTGGCCCGTACCGGAGGCGCCCTCGCCACGTGGCCGCGTTCCGGGTTTCCGCCCGTGCGGGCGGATCCGCCCGTCCTGCTCGACGGTGGCCGCTCGGCCGGCGCGAGGGTGACCGCTCATCCTGCTCGACTGTGGCTGCCCGGGGCGCGAGGGTGACCGCCCGTCCTACTCGACGGTGACCGACTTCGCCAGGTTCCTGGGCTTGTCGATGTCCCGGCCCAGCGCCAGCGCCGTGTGGTACGCCAGTAGTTGGAGTGGGATGCCGAGCAGGATCGGGTCGAGCTCCGTCTCGTTCTTCGGTACGACGATCGTGTGGTCGGCCTTCTCCTGCGGCTGGTGCGCCACTGCGAGGATCGGCCCGCTGCGGGCCTTGATCTCCTCCAGGGCGGCGCGGTTCTTCTCCAGCAGATCGTCGTCGGGGACGATCGCGACCGTCGGCAGCGCCGGCTCGATCAGTGCCAGCGGCCCGTGCTTCAGCTCGGACGCCGGATACGCCTCCGCGTGGATGTACGAGACCTCCTTGAGCTTCAGCGACGCCTCGCGGGCCACGGGGTACCCCCGTACCCGCCCGATGAACATCATCGACTTGGCCTGCGCGTAGTCACCGGCCAGCTTCTGGATGTCGCCCTCGGTCTCCAGGATCTCGGCGATCTGGGCGGGCAGCCTGCGCAGCCCCGCGATGATCCGCTTGCCGTCGGCCACCGAGAGGTCGCGGATCCGGCCCAGGTGCAGCGCGAGCAGCGCGAAGGAGACCACCGTGTTGGTGAAGCACTTGGTGGAGACGACGCAGACCTCGGGGCCCGCGTGCACGTACACCCCGCCGTCCGTCTCCCGGGCGATGGCCGAGCCCACGACGTTGACGATGCCGAGCACGCGCGCGCCCTTGCGCTTCAGCTCCTGCACGGCGGCCAGCACGTCATACGTCTCACCGGACTGGGACACCGCGACGTACAGCGTGTCGGGGTCCACGACCGGGTTGCGGTAGCGGAACTCGGACGCGGGCTCCGCGTCCGCCGGGATCCGCGCCAGCTCCTCGATCAACTGCGCGCCGATCAGACCCGCGTGGTACGAGGTGCCACAGCCGAGGATCTTGATCCGGCGCACCCCGCGCGCCTCGCGGGCGTCGAGGTTGAGGCCGCCGAGGTGCACGGTCGAGAAACGGTCGTCGATCCGGCCGCGCAGCACCCGGTCCACCGCCTCGGGCTGCTCGGAGATCTCCTTGTGCATGTACGTGTCGTGGCCGCCCATGTCGTACGACTCGGCCTCCCACTCCACGGTGGTCGGCGTCGCGGAGGTACGGGAACCCTCGGTCGTGTACGTACGGAAGTCGTCGGCCTTGATGGTGGCCATCTCGCCGTCGTCGAGGGTGACGACCTGACGGGTGTGGGAGACGAGCGCGGCGACGTCGGAGGCGACGAACATCTCCTTCTCGCCGATGCCGAGGACGACGGGCGAGCCGTTGCGGGCGACGACGATGCGGTCCGCGAAGTCGGCGTGCAGTACGGCGATGCCGTACGTCCCCTCGATCAGCTGGAGCGCCTGGCGGACCTTCTCCTCCAGGGTCGGCGCAGCCGAGCGGCCGATGAGGTGCGTCAGTACCTCGGTGTCGGTCTCGGAGGCGAAGACGACACCGTCGGCCTCCAGCTTCGCGCGCAACTCCGAGGCGTTGTCGATGATGCCGTTGTGGACGAGGGCGACCTTGCCCTCGGCGTCCATGTGCGGATGCGCGTTCTCGTCGCTCGGGGTGCCGTGCGTGGCCCAGCGGGTGTGGGCGATGCCGGTGGTACCGGCGAAACGCTTCGGTACGCGCGCCTCCAGCTCGCGGACGCGTCCCTTCGCCTTGACCATCTTCAGCGTGGCCGCCTTGCCCGCGGCCGGCTTTCCGGTGATGACGAGGCCGGCGGAGTCGTACCCCCGGTACTCCAGCCGCTGGAGCCCTTCGAGCAGGAGGGGGGCGACGTCACGCTTTCCGATATAACCGACGATTCCGCACATACAGTCTCTGCTCCTCCTGGTTTACGGGTGGTTCAGGTCCTCGGCCGCAGTCCTCAGCCGTAGACGATGCGGCGCAGCTGCCGGAGCGACAGCTCGGGCGGCGCCACCGCGCGGTGCGGCAGTTCGGCCGCGATCCGCTCGAAGATGTCCGCGTTGGTGGAGCCGCCCGACTGCATCTCGCGGTGGCGGCGCCGTACGAACTCCTCCGTCGTCTCGTCGAAGTACGCCAGCACGTCGAGCACCACCCGGGCGGCCTCACCGCGCTGGAGCGCGGTGCTGCGGACCAGGTGGTCGATGAGGTCGTCGTACGACGCGCGACGTTCAAGCACCCGTTGATACTGCTGCCAGAGGAGTGCGTTCGCAAGATTTCTGCCCGAATTCGGGCAGGGCTGGCGCGAAACCCTTACATAAATGACCGGGGAGCCTCCGTGGATGGGTCTGTGCCTGGACCGGGGCGCCCCCGTGGGGTGGCGCGGGACTCACCCCGGCCGTCCAGCTCGCTGTCCGCGCGGAAGGGATCCGGGCACCCCGGTCAGGCGGCCTTCTTCGCGTTCTCGATCGCCGCGGCCAGATCGTCCAGGATCGGCGCGCACTTGGCGTACGAGAAGACCGGCTCGGTGACGCGCGGAATGACCTGGTCCGCCTCGACGGCCGGCAGCTTCCGCCAGGTCGGCTTCGAGGAGAGCGCCGCGGGCTGGAGGGCCGACGAACGGTTGTCCGTCATGATGATGTCGGCGTCGTACTTGCCGACGTTCTCCCAGCTCAACTCCTCGAAGAAGCCCTGTGCGTTCACCTTCTCCGGCTGGATGAACCGTACGCCGAGGTCCTGGAAGTAGCGGGTGTCCGCGGACATCTTCGGGAGCGAGACGTAGAAGAGGTCCTGGCTCGCCGAGCCGATCAGCACCTTGATCTCCGGCCTCGACTTGGCGGCCTGGCGCAGCCGTTCGGCGGCCTTCTCGAACCGGGCCTTGGCGTCCGCGACCTTCGGCGCGCCGAGATCGGCGCCCAGCGACTCGGCCAGCTCCGCGTGGCGCCGGATCGCCTTGGGGAGAGTGGTCTCCGCCGCCCACAGGCCCACGCTGGGCGCGAGCCCCAGGATCTTGTCCTTCGACTGCTCTGGCACGTACCAGAGTTCGCCCTTCAGCCACTGCGCACTGACGAGCAGTTCCGGGTTGAGCGCCGCGTACTTCTCGACGTTGAACTCGCCGTAGGTGTTGCCGAGGATCTCTACCTTGTCGATGTCGAGATCTCCGGCCTGCACGTCGGGCTTGCCGTCCTTGGCCTTCGTCGGCCCGAAGACGCCCTTCACCTCGACGCCGTAGTCATGCAGGGCGGCGGCCGTACCGGTGAAGGCGACGATGTTCCGCGGCACGCGGTCGGCCTTGGCGACCACGCCGCGGTCGTCCTTGAACGACCAGTCCCCGCCCGCGCCGCCGCCCTGCTTCGCCCCGCCGTCCTTCGTGTCACCGCCACCGCAGGCGGCGAGCGCGACCCCGAGTCCGACGGCGCCGCCCGCGGCGAGCAGGCCGCGACGGGTGAGAGGCGAGGTGAGGGCGTGGGGCATGGCGATATCCGCTTTCGTACGGGCCGGAGCCGAGGGCCGGGGCCCGGGGCAGGGCGAAGCAAGGTGAGGCAGGTTAGCCTAACCTTACCTTTCGCTTCAGCCGGTCAGACGGCGCCCGTCATGGGTACGTACCTGCTGGACGTCGCCGTCGAGCGCGTCGAGCACGCGCACCGAGTACGCCTCCGGCATCCGGGACCGGACCTCTTCGCGGGTGAACCGCCGGACGTCGGTGGACCCGGCGGACGTCCGTTCTTCCCCGCCCGTAGGTCGGCACAGGAACACCAGGGCGACGACGCCGGCGACGGAGACCGAGTGAAGGTGGTTCGGCGGGTCTTCCGCGTGGTCCGAGGTCAACGGCCACTCGGTGCGACGATCCGGCTCGTGAAGCCCGCGCCGTACAGCCGCTCGTACGCCGCCGTCACGTCGTCGGGCACGGTCTGCGGGATCATGAATCCCTGCGCCGGGTAGATCAGCAGCCGCTGCAGCGCTCCGACGAGCATGTCGATCACCAGGCGGTCGTCCTGGATGGAGGCCACGTACTCCTCGAACGTCATCGGCGTCGACGCGCTGACGAACGCGATACCGGGCCACAGCTTGCGCGCGGTGGCGTACGCGCGCCGTTCCTCGTACGGCTTGCTGATCAGGAGGACGGACGACACCTCGACGCCGGCCTCTTCGAGCAGGGCGCGCGAGAGGCGGATGTTGTCGCCCGTGTTGCGCGCGCACGGCTCCACCAGCACGGCATCCTCGGGAACCCCCAGCTCAAGCGCCCGCTCACGGTAGTGAACGGCTTCCCCGCGCGGCATGCGCTCGCGGGTCGTGGGACTCGTCGCGCCGGTGAAGACGATGAGGGGCATCATGCCGCGCCGGTAGAGATCGACGGCGGTATCGGCCACGCCGAGATCATGACTCCCGAGCCCGACCGCGACGTCGCACGGGCGTGGCTCGTGGTGCATCAGGTGGTACTCCCACAACTGCCGGGCGTCCGACCAGGATTGCGCCGAGATCACTGTTGTTCCTCACCTCATGCGTGCATTGTCGCGGGAAGTTCCGTCCTCGCCCGTTCGTGGAGCGCGCGAGCGTGCGCGTTCTTCGGGTGCGCGCGTATCAGCCGGACCATGGCGCGCATCCGGTCGTCCGCGCGCCCCGACTGGATCATGGGCCATTCGTCCAGCGCCAACCCCCAGCTGGCGCAAGCCGCTTCGAGACGCCTCAGTTCCAACTGCCTCTCGGCGAGCGTGGCTCGGTGACGTACACGTGCGCGACGGTAGACACCGGAGCGCAGTTGGTCGGAGCGCTCCATCGCCTCGACCGATCCCGCGATGTCCCGCAGCTCGTAACGCACCTGGCTCACGTGGTAGTTCAGCGACGAGGGATCGTACGAGCCGAAGGGCCGGCTCCGGGACTCGGCGCGCTCCATGGCCGTTTCGGCTTCGCGGATGTACCGCAGTGACGCCGCGCGGTCTCCGACAAGCGCGGCGGCATGCGCCTGCTGTCCCGCAAGGAACGCCCTCATCCGGGGCCCGCCTGCGGCGAGGCGGCCGCGGCGGCGTCGGCGAGCCGCATCGCGGCGGCGCCGTGCCCCAGATCGACGGCCTGCCCGCTCATGCCGCGCAGCGTGGTGCAGTACGTCAGATGGTCCTCCGCTGCCCCGGCGAGTTCGAGGGCCTTGACGTAGTAGCGCTGGGCGAGCCCGTGCAGGCCTTCGTCCACAGCCATGTACCCGGTCAGGTAACAGAGGTCCGAGGCGGCGGCCATCATCGCCTTCCGCACCTCGTCCGTGGCGTCCGCGCTCAGATAACCGGCCACGGTATTCACCATGAACGCCGCCGCCATGGGACGCGCGTGCCGCCCGCCGAACTGGTCGTCCAGTTCCGAGATCCGCTCGGTCATGGCCGACACACCCGCACATCGGCCATACCTGTGCGCGCGCCCCGCCGACTCCGTACGGCATCCATGCGTCCGACCACATCGGGCCACCCCGGCACGGTCAAGGCAACGGAGAACAGCCCGGCCCCGAGCACGCCCCGGCGGGACGGATCCATATCGCTCCTTCTCGGCTGGGGGGTTGACCCGTGACGGCTCAGTCGATCAATCGGTGACCGTCATGTGCGCGTACCTGCGGCGTGTCGCTGTCGAGCGCGTCGAGTACGCGTATCGAGTAGGCCTCAAGCATTCGTGCCTGTACCTCTTCGCGGGTGAACCACTGGACGTCGGCCGACTCGGCGGATGTCCGTTCCTCGCCGCCAATCGGTCGGCACAGGAACACCAGGGCGACGATCCCGCGCGCCATGTTCTTGTAAACGCCGCTCAGGCGCACTGCGTTGACCTTGATGCCGGTCTCTTCCAGAACCTCGCGGCAGGCCCCGTCCTCCGGTCGCTCGTCAAGCTCCAGTACGCCGCCCGGCGCCTCCCAGGCTCCGTTGTCGGCCCGGCGGATCACCAGCACACGACCGTCCTCACGGACGACGACCCCGGCGACGGAGACCGAGTGAAGCGACATCGATGCGCCTTCCTGGATAGCCTTGCTCATGTATAGGAGCATAGGAGGGACAGAAGGACATGGCGACCACAGCTCCCAGAGACTCGGGCAAGCCACGGTATCTACAGATCGCTGAAGACTTGGCGCAGCAGATCAGGGCCGGGGTTCTGATGCCGGGCGAGAAGGTGCCCAGCGAGTCAGAGTTGATGGTTCGCTACGCGGTTTCGCAGGGCACGGCCCGCAAGGCTGTCGCGGAGATGAGGCCGATGGGACTCATTGATACGCACCACGGCAGGGGCTCGTTCGTGAAGACGCAGCCTCCTGTGCTTCGCAAGTCTTCGGACCGGTTCCGCCGGTCGCACCGTAGGGCAGGAAAGGCCGCGTACATCGCCGAGACCGAGGAGGCAGGCAAGACGCCTGCCGTGACGGTCCTCTACGTCGGGCCTGTTGAGGCGCCGAGCGACATCGCGGAACGGCTGGGCGTGCCCACGGGCAGTCAGGTCCTCGCGCGCCGCCGTTTGTATTTCAGCAATGGCATTCCCACGGAGGAGGCGACTTCTTATCTGCCCTGGGACATCGCGAAGGATATTCCGGAGCTGTTCGCGGAAAACCCGGGTGGCGGCGGCATCTACGCACGCCTGGAGGACAACGGACACACCCTCGCGGAGTTCACGGAGACGGTTCGTGCACGGCTTGCCACCAAGCAGGAGACCGTTGCGCTGAGTCTCAGTCCTGGTTCGCCCGTCTTCCATCTCACCCGAGGTGCGAGGACTGAGTCGGGCCGCGTCATAGAGGTGTGCGACACGATCATGGCCGCTGAGCAGTTCGTTCTCGACTACCGCATCCCTGCACGGGACTGACGGGCCGTCGATTTCACGTGCTGCGATGGGCCAATCGCGGCGAGTGAGTTGACTCCTGTGTATAAGTTGGGCATTCTTCCCATGCCACTCATGTGCATGAGTGCATGAGTGCATGAGTGAATGAGTTGGCTGAGGGCGGCCCGGAGCCGTTCCTCGGCTGCGTGCCCGACTGTGACGACGTTCGTGGCGCGGGCGCTCCCGGCACTGAAAGGACTGGCGTAATGACAGGTCAGAGCAAGGCGCGGCGGTATCTCTCCCGGTTGGCGGAGGAGTCCGGGGCGGACCGGGTGCTCGTCGTTCCGAAGTCCGAGCCGGGAGTTGAAGGCGCCGACCTGGTGCCCGGCTCGGCGCTTCGGTGGCCTCCGTGTGAATGCGGGCATCCGCGGTGCCCGGACTACGTGCCGCCCGAGCAGGCCGCAGGCAAACTCGGCGCGCTCGTGGCCGAGTGCGACGGCCGGAGCCGGAAGAGCGGGCTGTGAGGGCTCGGCCGATGCCGCCGGGGTTGTGCGTCGGCATGGTGGTCTATGACCGTGCGTACGACATGGTTGGTGTGGTGGACGACTTCGTCGGGCCGCTGGTCTGCCTCTCGCGTCCCACCGGCCTTACCTGGCAGAGTCGTTGGGCTTCCGTACGCCCGGGTACGGAGTACGAGCGGCGGCAGCTGCGGGCGATTGCGCGGCTGCATCGGCAGCGGCACAAGGGGCTGGGCAGTCCGCCCTCATGACCGCTTCACGGCTACCGCAGCGGCCGGCGCTGGAACAGGGCCGTCCAGAGGAAGGGTTCGCCGAAGCTGGCGGACTCGGGTGGTTCGTCTCGCATGCGGCGCAGAGCGACTTCCGTCAGGTCCGAGAAGATCCAGCGCAGCGATTCCGGGGTGTACGCGAGGCCGCCGTGGAGGCGGGCCTCGGTGTAGAGGTCCGCGTCGGGGAGTTCGGATCCCATCGCGCCGGACGCGAAGCAGGACAGGCCGAAGTAACCTCCGGGCGCGAGGGCTTGGTCGAGGAGGGCCAGGTAGCTGATGCGGCGGTGCGGCGGCAGGTGGTGGAAGCAGCCGGAGTCGTAGACCAGGTCGTACGGGCCGCTCAGTGCGGTGTCGGCGAGGGCGAACGCATCGCCGCGGTGGAACTTGATCTCGGCCTCCGCCTCGCGCGCGGTCCTCGGCCCAGGTGATGGCCTCCGGAGAGAGGTCGACGGCGTCCACCTCGAAGCCCCGCGAGGCGAGATGGAGCGCGTTGCGGCCCGGTCCGCAGCCCAGGTCGAGGGCGCGGCCCACGGGGATCAGGCCGTCGTCCAGGTACGAGACCAGGCTCTCGTCCGGCTTCGCCACGAAGAACGGCACCGGCTTGGAGCGGTCCGCGTAGAAGCCGTCCCACCACGACGCCGCTTCCGCTGTCCACCGGTCGGCCTCCGGTGCGAACAGGCCGTCCAGCAGCCTGAGTACGTCGTCCACCGAGCGTATGTTCCGGTCCATCCGAACCCCCCCTTGTCAGTCCGGCAATTGTAGATCTGTGCTCTACGAAAGTGCAGGTCAGACGGGGTGAGCGGAGGGCGTGTGGGGCTCGTGGAGGCGCGGTCGCGGGCGGGGTGGTCACGCCATCTGTGCGTGACCGCGAGTCGCCGCCCGCGCCCCGCCGAAGGCCCGTACGTGGCCAATCCCGGCCGCGCCGGTCCGGGTTTCCGGCCGGCCCCGGCCGGTCGTGCGGGCGGCGGTGGCGCGCCCTAGTTCGGCAGCCCCAACTCCCTTGCGATCAACATGCGCTGGACCTCGCTCGTGCCCTCGCCGATTTCCAGGATCTTGGAGTCGCGCCACATCCTGGCCACCGGATACTCGTTCATGAAGCCGTATCCGCCGTGGATCTGCGTCGCCTCGCGGGCGTTGTCGACCGCGACCGTCGAGGAGTAGAGCTTCGCCAGCGCCGCTTCCTTCTTGAACGGCTCGCCGTGGGTGAGGCGGGAGGCCGCGTCGCGCCAGCCGACGCGGGCCATGTGGGCGCGCATCTCCATGTCGGCGATCTTGAACTGGATGGCCTGGTTGGCGCCGATCGGGCGGCCGAAGGCGTGCCGCTCCTTGGCGTACGTCACCGATTCGTCCACGCAGCCCTGGGCAAGTCCCGTGGCCAGCGCGGAGATCGCGATCCGGCCCTCGTCCAGGATGCGGAGGAACTGGGCGTAGCCCCGGCCCTCCTCGCCGAGCAGATTCGCCAGCGGGACCCTGACGTCGGCGAAGGACAGCTCGCGGGTGTCCGACGCGTTCCAGCCGACCTTCGAGTACGGCGCCGCCACCGTGAAGCCGGGGGTGCCCGAGGGGACGATGATCGCGGAGATCTCCGGGCGGCCGTCGTCCTTGCGGCCGGTCACGGCCGTGACCGTGACCAGGCCCGTGATGTCCGTGCCCGAGTTGGTGATGAAGCACTTCGTGCCGTTGATCACCCAGTCGTCGCCGTCGCGCACGGCGGTCGTGCGCGTGCCGCCCGCGTCGGAGCCGCAGTCCGGCTCGGTCAGGCCGAATCCGCCGAGGAGTTCACCGGAGCAGAGCCGGGGCAGCCACTCCTGCTTCTGCTCCTCCGTACCGAAGCGGAAGACGGGCATGGCGCCCAGGGACACCCCCGCCTCCAGCGTGATGGCCACGGAGGAATCGACGCGGGCCAGCTCCTCCAGGGCGATGCCGAGCGCGAGGTAGTCGCCGCCCATGCCGCCGTACTCCTCCGGGAACGGCAGCCCGAACAGGCCCATCCGGCCCATCTCGCGCACGATCTCGTACGGGAACTCATGCCGCTCGTAGAAGTCGCCGATCTTGGGCGCGACGACCTCGTGCGCGAACTCCTCGACGGTACGGCGCAGTTCTTCGTGCTCGGTGGAGAGCCGGTGGTCCAGAGACATCGGAAGTCACTCCTGGTGGGAGAGGGCGCGGACGGTACGGGACGGGCTGGGGCGGCCCAGCCGCTCCGCCATCCAGACGCTGGTGGCGGTGAGCTTGGGGAGATCGACGCCGGTTTCGATGCCGAGCCCGGTCAGCATCCACACGAGGTCTTCGGTGGCGAGATTGCCGGTGGCGCTCTTCGCGAACGGGCAGCCGCCGAGACCTCCGGCGGACGCGTCCACGGTGGTCACGCCGTGCTGGAGCGCGGCGAGCGTGTTGGAGAGCGCCTGGCCGTAGGTGTCGTGGAAGTGCACACCGACGGCGGCGGTCGGCACGCCCGCCTCGTTGAGCCGCGCGAGCAGACTCCGTACGTGGCCCGGCGTGGCGACGCCGATGGTGTCGCCGAGGCTCAGTTCGTCGCAGCCGAGGTCCATGAGGGACTTGGCGACCCTGACCACCTGGTCGATCGGGACCGAACCCTCCCAGGGGTCGCCGAAGCACATGGAGAGATAGCCGCGGACATGGATCTCCTCCGCGCGGGCCCTCGCGACGACAGGGGCGAACATGGCGAGCGATTCGTCCACCGTCCGGTTGAGGTTGGCCTTGGCGAACAACTCCGTGGCGCTGCCGAAGACGGCGATACGGCGGGCGCCGAGGGCGATGGCGCGGTCGAGGCCGCGGTCGTTCGGGACGAGGACCGGCAGGGCGACACCGCTGATGTCTCCGAGCGCGGGGAACAGCTCCTCGGCGTCGGCCAGTTGAGGAACCCACTTGGGGTGCACGAAGCTGGTCGCCTCGATGGTGGTGAGCCCGGCGTCGGCGAGGCGGTGGATGAACTCGGCCTTGAGCGCCGTCGGTACGACGGTCTTCTCGTTCTGGAGGCCGTCGCGGGCGCCGACTTCATGGATACGGATCCTGGACGGCAGCCCCTGTTCGGCCACGGCCATCGGAAGCCCGTCCGTCATGACGCCTCCTGCGGGGTCTGCTGGGTCTGCGGGGTGTGCGGAGCTTGCCCGGACTGTGGTTCCGGAGCGGGCTCCGGCGCTGTCCCCTGCGGGGCGATGACAGCCAGGACCTGGTCCATGGCGACGGTGGAGCCGGGCGTCACGTCCAGCTCGGTCACCGTGCCGTCGTGCGGGGCCGCAATGACGTGCTCCATCTTCATCGCCTCCACCACCAGCAGGCTCTGCCCGCTGACGACCTCGTCCCCGACGGCGACCTTCACCACCGTGACGGTCCCCGGCATGGGAGCCGTCAGCGATTCCTGGCCGCCCGCTCCGGCGGCGCCGCGCAGGGCGGCCTCGACCGGGTCGTGATCCTGGACGTGCCAGCTGTCGCCGTCGCGGCCGAGCCAGGTGCCCTCCGGGCCGGTGGCATGGGTAAAGGCGTGGGTGACGCCGTCGTACTCGACCGTCACGCGGGTGGGGGAGAGGACCGCGATACGGGCGTCGACGGCGGTGTCCGTCAGTACCTCGGCGCCCCCGGCGGTCCCGCGTACGCGGACGGTCACCGGGTCCTGGGCGGGGACGCGCAGATGGTGCGCCGTCCACGCGGCCGCACCGCCGAGCCGCCAGCCGCTGGGCACAGAGAACGGATCGGTCCAGGCCCTGGCGGCACCTTCCGCAGCGCCCGCCTCCGGCACCCGCCGCGACAGCGCGTCCCCGTGGGACAGAGCATCCTGAAGCGACAGGGCATCCCCGCGCGACAGTGCGTCCTGCCGCAGCAGCGCCGCCGTCGCGTACACCTCCGGCGGGACTCCGTCCGCCAGCAGGCCGTCTACCTCGCGTTCGACCAGACCCGTGTCCAAGTCCCCCGCCACCACCGCCGGATGACCCAGCAGACGGCGCAGGAAGCCGGCGTTCGTCGGGACGCCCAGGGTGACCGTCGCCGCCAGGGCCGCGCGCAGCTTGCGCAGGGCGGTGGCGCGGTCCTGGCCGTACGCGATGACCTTCGCGAGCATCGGGTCGTACGCGCTGCCCACCTCCGCGCCCTCGCTCAGGCCCGAGTCGGTCCGTACGCCGTCGCCCTCCGGTTCGTGCAGGGCCAGGATCCGGCCGCCGGTGGGCAGGAAGCCCCTCGACGCGTCCTCCGCGCAGATGCGGGCCTCCACCGCGTGGCCCGTCAGGGTGATGTCCTCCTGCGTGAAGGGAAGCTTCTCGCCCGAGGCGACCCGCAACTGCCACTCCACCAGGTCGAGGCCGGTGATCAGCTCCGTCACCGGATGTTCCACCTGGAGGCGGGTGTTCATCTCCATGAAGCAGTACGCCGCCGGGTCGGCGCCCGGGACGATGAACTCCACCGTCCCCGCGCCCGTGTAGCCGCAGGAACGGGCCGCCTGGACCGCCGCCTCGCCCATCGCCGCGCGCGTCGCCTCGTCCAGCAGGACCGACGGCGCCTCCTCGATGAGCTTCTGGTGGCGGCGCTGGAGCGAGCACTCGCGCTCTCCCAGATGCACCACGTTCCCGTGGGCGTCCGCCAGGACCTGGATCTCGATGTGGCGCGGGCGCTCAACCCAGCGCTCCACCAAGAGCGTGTCGTCACCGAAGGACGCCCGCGCCTCGCGCCGCGCCGCCGCGATCTCCTCCGCGAGGAGGGCGGCCGACCGCACCAGCCGCATGCCCTTGCCGCCGCCGCCCGCCGAGGGCTTCAGCAGCACCGGCATGCCGATCTCCCGCGCCGCGTCGGCCAGTTGCGCGTCCGTCAGACCGCTGCCCGAGGAGCCAGGGACGACGGGGACCCCGGCCGCCGCCACCGTCTCCTTCGCGCGGATCTTGTCGCCCATCAGCTCGATCGCCTGGGCCGGCGGGCCGATGAAGACCAGCCCCGCGTCCGCACAGGCCCGCGCGAACGCGCCGTTCTCCGCGAGGAAGCCGTAACCGGGGTGCACCGCCTGCGCGCCCGTACGGGCCGCCGCGTCCAGCAGGCGGTCGATGGAGAGGTAGCTCTCCGCGGCCGCCGCCGGGC
Organism: Streptomyces sp. NPDC088725; assembly: GCF_044751305.1. Taxonomy (NCBI): domain Bacteria; kingdom Bacillati; phylum Actinomycetota; class Actinomycetes; order Kitasatosporales; family Streptomycetaceae; genus Streptomyces; species Streptomyces sp. NPDC088725. The sequence continues at coordinate 269,514 of NZ_JBIVLO010000007.1, read as the reverse complement.
CGATCCGTACCGCCGTGTCCGCCTCCCGCACATGCCGCGCGTCCGCGTCGGCGTCGCTGAAGACCGCGACCGAGCGCACGCCCAACTGCCGCAGTGTGCGGATCACGCGCACCGCGATCTCGCCGCGATTGGCGACCAGAACCGTGTCGAACATTCCCACCCTCACATCCGGAAGACGCCGAAGCCGGGCTCACCCAGCGGGGCGTTGGCACACGCGGTCAGGGCCAGACCCACCACCTGGCGGGTCTCCAGCGGATCGATCACGCCGTCGTCCCAGAGGCGCGCCGTCGCGTAATAAGCGCTGCCCTGGGTCTCGTACTGCGAGCGGATCGGATCCTTGAACGCCTCTTCCTCCGTCGCCGGCCACTCCTCACCGCGTCCCTCGATCTGGTCGCGCTTGACCGTCGCGAGCACCGACGCGGCCTGCTCGCCGCCCATGACCGAGATCTTGGCGTTGGGCCACATCCACAGGAAGCGGGGGGAGTAGGCCCGGCCGCACATCGAGTAGTTGCCCGCGCCGTACGAACCGCCTATGACGACCGTCAGCTTCGGTACGCGCGTACTCGCGACCGCCGTGACCATCTTGGCGCCGTGCTTGGCGATGCCGCCCGCCTCGTACGCGCGGCCGACCATGAACCCCGAGATGTTCTGGAGGAAGAGCAGCGGGATGCCCCGCTGATCGCACAACTCGATGAAATGCGCGCCCTTCTGGGCCGATTCGGAGAACAGGATGCCGTTGTTGGCGACGATCCCGACCGGATGGCCGTGGATCCGGGCGAAGCCCGTGACCAGCGTCGTACCGAACTCCGCCTTGAACTCGGCGAACCGCGAGCCGTCGACCAGCCTCGCGATCACCTCGCGCACGTCGTACGGCGTACGCGAATCGACCGGCACCGCGCCGTACAGCCCGGCGGGGTCCACCTTCGGTTCTTCGACCGGCTCGACGGACCAGGGGAGCGCGCCCCTGGCCGGGAGCGTGGAGACGATGGTCCGTACGATCCGCAGCGCGTGCGCGTCGTCTTCCGCGAGGTGGTCCGTGACACCTGACGTACGGGAGTGGACCTCGCCGCCGCCCAGCTCCTCGGCCGTGACGACCTCGCCCGTGGCCGCCTTCACCAGCGGGGGCCCGCCCAGGAAGATCGTGCCCTGCCCGCGCACGATCACGGCCTCGTCACTCATCGCCGGGACATAGGCGCCGCCCGCCGTGCACGAACCGAGCACCGCCGCGATCTGCGGGATGCCGGCCGCCGACATCCGCGCCTGGTTGTAGAAGATCCGCCCGAAGTGGTCGCGGTCCGGGAAGACCTCGTCCTGCATGGGCAGGAAGGCGCCTCCCGAGTCGACCAGATAGAGGCACGGGAGGCGGTTCTCCAGCGCGATCTCCTGGGCGCGGAGGTGCTTCTTCACCGTCATCGGGTAGTAGGTGCCGCCCTTGACCGTGGCGTCATTGGCGACCACCACGACCTCGCGGCCACTGACCCGGCCCACTCCGGCGATCACCCCGGCGGCCGGAGCGGCTCCGCCGTACAGCCCCTCCGCTGCGAGCGGTGCCACTTCGAGGAAGGGCGAGCCCGGATCGAGAAGGGTGTCCACGCGGTCGCGCGGCAGGAGCTTCCCGCGCGCCGTGTGCCGCGCGCGGGACTTCTCGCCGCCGCCGAGACGGGCCGCGGCGAGCTTGCCGCGCAGCTCGCCGATCAGCTCGGCGTGTGCCGCCTCGTTGGCCCGCCAGCCCTCCGACGCCGGGTCCCCGGCGCTCGCCAGCACTGGTGCCTGCTGCATCCCTCGCGCTCCCTCGCTGGTGCGGTGTGCCTGATGGCTGCCGGCTTCGAACGTCCGCCCGCAGGTGCGCGCACCGCCGGTTAATGAGCGTTAACGCACTCCCTCAGGTTAACGACCGCTAACAGCTCTGTCTAGAATGAATGTTCATGAGCACCAGGACAGCGGCCACGACCCGCAGGGAGCAGATCCTCAGTGAGGCGGCGCGCCTCTTTGCCGAACGGGGCTTCCACGGCGTCGGCGTGGACGAGATAGGCGCCGCCGTCGGCATCAGCGGTCCCGGCCTGTACCGGCACTTCGCGGGCAAGGACGCCATGCTCGCCGAGCTGCTCGTCGGCATCAGCGGCCGGCTGCTGGACGGTGGAAAACGGCGGATGGGAGCGTACGGGGAGAACGGCGACCCCGCCGCTGTGCTCGCCTCGCTCATCGACGGGCACATCGATTTCGCCCTCGACGACCGCCCGCTGATCACCCTGCACGACCGCGAGCTGGACCGCCTCAGGGACAGCGACCGCAAGCTCGTGCGCCAGCTCCAGCGGCAGTACGTGGAGCTGTGGGTCGGCGTGGTGCGGCGCGTTCACCCGAACGTGTTGGAGGTGCAGGCGCGCGGCGCCGTCCACGCCGTCTTCGGGCTGCTCAACTCCACGCCGCACCTCGGCGCGCACAGCGGCAGCCTGCCGGGGCGAGCGGCGACGGAGGCACTGCTGCGCCGGCTGGCACACGGCGCCTTCGCCGCCCTCGCGGACTACCCGGAAAGCGTCAGCCGGTCGTGAGCCCGGCCAGCTCCTGGGTCAGCGTGTCGACGGACTTGAACGTCGCCCCGAGCAGCGCGACGTGCTTCCAGTGCAGCGTGCCGTCCGGCGCGATCAGGAAGACCGACCTGCGCAGCCCGATCCCGGGCGCGGCGATCCCGAAGGCCTTCGCGACCGTACGCTCGGTGTCGGCCAGCAGCGGGAAGCGCAGGTCGTACTTGCGGGCGAACGCCTCATGGCTGTCCACGTCCTGCGGGCTGATGCCCCAGACCTCCGCCCCCAGCTTCGTGAAGGACTCCAGGCCGCTGGAGTACGAGCACATCTGCTTCGTGCAGACGCTCGTGTCGTCGCCCGGGTAGAAGGCGAGGACGAGAGGGTGTCCGCGTCCCTCTTCGAGGTGGTAGTCGCGCCGTACGAAGGTGTCACCGTCGAGAAGACCGCCCGGAAGGGTGAAATTCTCCACCGTGCTGCCGAGGTCGGGTGATGTTGCCATTGCGTACTCCCTTGCTGCGAAGGAATTCGAGGCTGTGGTCCATGGCCGCTGACCGCGCGGCCGCAAAAACCGACCGCCGGCCGGAGACCGTGGACCGGAGGCCGCGGCCCGCGACCGAGACCGGAGGCCGCGGCCCGCGACCGAGACCGGAGATCGTGGCCGGGACCGCGACCGGAGGCCGTGGACCGGACTGCGGGCAGGAGCCAGTGCACCACCTGCCCGCCCAGGGTTCGTAGCCGGGTCCGCCGTGGACTGGCCGCGAACCGCACGCGGAAACCGCGCGCCCCTCCCGTCTGCCGTACGGCGGCGTGCCGAAACGGGGACGAGCGGCGCGAGCCCCGCGCCTGACGGCACAATGGCCCCATGCCGATACCCAGCCGCCCCGCTCTCGTCGACCAACTGGTCCGTACCCATATCGCCGGGAACGTCGCCACACCCCGCGACAACAACCTCTCCCATTACCGCCAGCTCGCCAACGGCGACCGCCACTTCTGGCTCGGTCTGGAACTCGGTGACCGCTGGACCGACGAGCAGGACGTGCTCGCCGTGATGGCAGAGCGGTGCGGGGTCAGCGACGACCCCCAGCACCGCGTGGGCCAGGACACCATCGACCCCGAGCTGACCGTCGACGCCCTGGAGCGGATGGCGGCCCGGCTGCGCAAGGCGGTCACCGCGCGGGAGCGCGTGCTGTTCGCGACCGGCCACCCCGGCGGGCTGCTCGACGTGCACCGCAAGACCGCGGACGCCATGCGGAAGGCCGGCTGCGAGATCGTGCAGATCCCCGGCGGGCTCACCGCCGACGAAGGCATGGTCTTCCAGTTCGCCGACGTCGCGATGCTGGAGCGCCACGCCACCCTCTGGCACACCCACTCGCCGGAACCGATGCGGGCGATCCTGGACGGTCTTGAGCGCGTCGGCAGACCACAGCCGGATCTGGTGGTGGCCGACCACGGCTGGGCGGGCTGCGCGGGGCAGCGCGGGCTCGACTCGATCGGCTACGCGGACTGCAACGACCCCGCGCTCTTCATCGGCGAGGCGGAGGGCACGCTCCAGGTGACCGTCCCGCTGGACGACCACGTCACCGACCCGCGCTTCTACGACCCGATGACGGCCTACCTGCTGAACGCGGCCGGCCTCGACCGCCTCGGCTGACGGCATCGAGCGACCGACCGGCCGCGCGCGCCCGGCGTCGGATCACGGATCAGGTACACCCGGCGGACCGCGGGGAACGGCTCCCGCGGCCGGCCAGACGCCACCGGAAGTCGACGCGGCGATCAGACGATCAGGGCCGCCGGCGCGTCGCCCGCCGCTCAGTCGCGCGGAACCCGCACGACACCCTCCTGGATCACCGAGATCGCCAACTGCCCGTCCCGCGTGTAGATCCGTGCCTGGCCGAGCCCCCGGCCGCCCGCCGCCGACGGTGATTCCTGGTCGTACAGCAGCCATTCGTCCGCCCGGAAGGGCCGGTGGAACCACATCGCGTGGTCCAGGCTCGCGCCCACCACGTCCCCCACGGCCCAGCCGCCCCGCCCGTGGGCGAGCAGGATCGAGTCCAGCAGGGTCATGTCGGAGACGTACGTGGCCAGGCAGACGTGCAGCAGCGGATCGTCCGCCAGCTTGCCCGCCGTGCGGAACCACACCTGCGAGCGCGGCTCGCGGGGCTGTCCGACCGTGCCGTACGGCGGCGCGTCGACGTACCGCAGATCGATCGCGGCCCTGGTCTCCAGCAGCCGGTCCACGACGCGCGGGTCGACGAACCGGGACGCGTAGCGCGGCAGTTGCTCGGCGGCCGTGGGCAGCGTCTCCGGGTCCGGCGCCGCCGGCATCGCGGCCTGGTGGTCCAGGCCCTCCTCGTACAGCTGGAAGGACGCCGAGAGGTGGAAGATCGGCTGGCCGTGCTGGACCGCGACGACCCGGCGCGTGGTGAAGGAGCGCCCGTCGCGGATGCGGTCGACGGTGTAGACGATCGGCGCGCCCGGGTCTCCGGGGCGCAGGAAGTACGCGTGCAGGGAGTGGGCCGTACGGTCGTCCGGGACCGTACGGCCCGCGGCGACCAGGGCCTGGGCCGCGACCTGGCCGCCGAAGACGCGCGGTACGACCGAGGGTTGGCTCGTACCGCGGAAGATGTCCCGCTCGATCCGCTCCAGATCGAGCAGATCGAGCAGGGACTCCAGTGCTGAGTTCATAGATCCGACTGTCAGAGGTGAGGCGGGACCTGCGACTCCGTGGCCCGCGGGTCCCTGCCCTGCGGGTCCGCGGCCTACAGCCCCATGGACTTCGCGATGATCATCTTCATGACCTCGCTGGTGCCACCGTAGATGCGGTTCACCCGGTTGTCCGCGTAGAGCCGGGCGATCGGGTACTCGTTCATGTAGCCGTAACCACCGTGCAGCTGGAGGCACTTGTCGATCACGCGGTGCGCGACCTCGGTGGTGAAGAGCTTCGCAGACGCTGCCTCCGCGGCCGTCAGCTCACCCAGGTCGTGGGCTTCGAGCGCGCGGTCGACGACGGCTTCGGCCGCGTCCACCTCCGCCTTGCAGGCGGCCAGTTCGAACTTGGTGTTCTGGAACGACGCGACGGTCTTGCCGAAGACGGTCCTGTCCTGGACGTACTGCTGCGCGAAGCGGACGGCAGCGGCGGCCTGCGCGTAGGCGCCGACGGCGATGCCGAGCCGCTCCTGCGGAAGGTTCTGACCGAGGTACGAGAAGCCCTTGTTCTCCTCGCCGAGCAGATCCCCGACCGGCACCTTGACGTCGGTGAAGGAGAGTTCGGCGGTGTCCGAGGTGCGCAGGCCCAGCTTGTCGAGCTTGCGGCCGACCGTGTATCCCTCGGACGTGGTGTCCACGACGAGCAGGGAGATGCCGAAGCGGCGGTCCTCGGGGGTGGCGGGCGCGGTGCGGGCGCAGACGATGACGCGGTCCGCGTGGACGCCGCCGGTGATGAAGGTCTTGGCGCCGTTGAGGACGTAGTGCGTGCCGTCGTCCGAGAGCCTGGCCGTCGTCTTCATGCCGGCCAGGTCGGATCCGGTGCCCGGCTCGGTCATGGCGATCGCGTACATGGTCCGGCCGCTGACGAAGTCCGGGAGCCAGCGCTTCTTCTGCTCGTCGGTGGCGTAAGCCTTCAAGTAGGGCAGGCAGAGCGCGACATGGACGCCCGAGCCGCCGAACGAGACGCCCGCGCGGGCCGTCTCCTCGGAGATGACGGCCTGGAACTTGAACGACTCCTCGCCGGCGCCGCCGTACTCCTCGGGCACCTCGATGCCGAAGATGCCAAGCTCACCGAGCTTGTAGTAGAAGTCGCGAGGTGCCTTGCCCTCCGCGTACCACTGCTCGTGGACGGGGACGACCTCGGCCTCGATGAAGGCCCGGATGGTCTCCCGGAAAGCCTCGTGGTCCTCGTTGTAAACCGTACGGCGCACGGAGTGGCCCCCTTCTGTCAGCTTCGGTTCCGCCTGCTCCCGCCGACTTCCGTCGGCATCGGCCAGCCCGGCTAAGCGATCGCTCAGACAGTAAGTTACTCGGCGGTTCGCGGGGGTGTCCATGGGGCCGCCGCAACGGTCGCGCACATCACAGCCGGTGCGGCGCGAATCGCCGCGCGCATCACAGCCAGCGCAGCGCGAACCACAGCTCCATCCGTACGTCGGCGTCGTCCAGGTCCGCGTCCAGCAGTGCGGCGCAGCGGCCGATCCGCTGCCTGACCGTGTTGCGGTGGACGGCCAGCGCCACCGCCGTACGGTCCCAACTCCCGTGCAGCGAGAGCCAGGTGCGTAGCGTCTCCACCAGAGCGGGCGGGCCGGCCGCGAGCGGTGCGAGGCGGGTACGGGCGTGAGCGGCCGCCTCGTCCTCGGCGACCAGACCGGCGAACCCGGCCTCCCGGTGCCGTACGAGCGGGGTGCGGGTGGCCTCCGCGCGGCGCAGCGCCCGCCCGGCCCGTGCGTCGGCGAGCGCCAGATCCGCGGGCTCCGCGGGACCGCTGACCCCGAGGACCCAGCCGGGCCGCGCGCTCACCTCTCGATCGGTGACGATACGGACCACCGAGCCGTCCGACTCGACCAGTGCGCTGCCGAGGTCCGCCGCGAGCGCGCCCGCCGCGAAGGGCGTGTCGCCGCCGCGCGCGTGCACCACCGTCCACGGCCCCGGGCCCAGCAGCGGGGCGGCCTCCACCGGTGTCCCGCCGAGGAGCAGACGGACGAGCGCGGCCGAGCGGCCCGCCTCGCCCGCGCCCTGGTGCGGCGCGGTGAGCAGGGACAGCAGGACGACGGCGACCCCGGCGACGGTGTGGTCACCGGCCTCCCGGCGGTCCGTGGCCACGCCCAGGACCAGCCCGTCGCTGCCACCCAGCGCGTAGGCCGCGAGATGGCCGCCGTCGGCGGTGTCGGTCGTGTCGGTCGCGGACGTGGGGGCGGCCGGGCCCGTACGCACCACCTGCGCGAGCCGTGCGAGCCCGGCGCGCGCGGCGCGTGAGGGGGCGCGGCTCGTGGCGTGCAACTCCGTACCGTCCGGCGCGAACAGGACCGCCCGGCCGCCGAGCCTGACCGCCAGCTGACGCAGGACCGCGGGCACCGGGTCGGGCCGCGCCGCTGCCGCGGCCAGGCCCTGCTGGGCCTGCGTCGTCCGGCGCAGCTCGCGGTGGCGCGCCTCCGCCATCAGCCGCCACACCGTGCGCGCCACCGCCGTGAACGACGTGCGCGCCGGTACTTCGAGCAGCGGCAGACCGTGCCGCTCGCAGGCCGCGACGAGCGCGGGCGGCACCGCGTCGTACACCGGCGTCACCCCGAAGCCGAGCCCCGCCGCGCCCGCCTCGACCGCCCGCGCCACGTACGTGTCCGCGTGCGCGTCCGTGAGCTGGACGCCGGCCGTCAGCAGCAGCTCGCCGCCGAGCAGGTACGGGTACGGGTCCGTCATCTCCGAGGTGTGCACCCAGTGCACGTCGACGGATTCGTCCTCACGCTGCCCCGAGTGTTCCTCGCCGCGCGGCCCGGTCACCCGGCGCAGCCCGAGATCACCGTCCGCCAGCAGCGCGGACAGCGGGATCGGCGGGGTAGGCGGGGAAGCGCTGAGGTCCGGCATGGACAGTCCATCCATCGACGGTGGCGTGAATGGATGAAACGTACACTTCAGCGTTTCTTTCCGGCCACCTACCGTCGATTCCCACAAGCCTCAGACCCCTCAGACCCCTCAAGACCCCGGACGCGAGAAGGAGGAGCCCCATGGCTGTCGATTACGCGGTGATCGTCGCGTATCTGGCCGGGATGCTCGCGATGGGCTGGTGGGGCATGCGCCGCGCCAGGTCCAAGAGCGACTTCCTGGTGGCGGGGCGCAGGCTCGGACCGTGGATGTACTCGGGCACGATGGCCGCCATCGTCCTCGGCGGCGCCTCGACCATCGGCGGTGTCGGCCTCGGCTACACGCACGGTCTGTCGGGCGCGTGGATGGTCTTCACCATCGGTCTCGGGCTGCTCGGGCTCTCCGTCTTCTTCTCCGCGCGCATAGCCCGGCTGAAGGTCTACACCGTCTCCGAGATGCTCGACCTGCGGTACGGCGGAAAGGCGGGCGTCATCTCGGGCGTGGTGATGTGGGCGTACACGCTGATGCTCGCGGTCACCTCGACCATCGCGTACGCCACGATCTTCGACGTCCTCTTCGACCTGAACCGCACGGTCGCGATCATCCTGGGCGGCACGATCGTCGTCGCCTACTCGACGCTCGGCGGCATGTGGTCCATCACGCTCACGGACATGGTGCAGTTCGTCGTCAAGACCATCGGCGTGCTGCTGCTCCTGCTGCCCATCGCGGTGGTGAAGGCGGGCGGCTTCGCGGAGATGAAGGCGCGGCTGCCGCACGAGTACTTCACACCGTTCGGCATCGGCGGCAGCACGATCTTCACGTACGTCCTGATCTACACCTTCGGCATGCTGATCGGCCAGGACATCTGGCAGCGGGTGTTCACCGCGCGCGGCGACAAGGTCGCGCGGTACGGCGGCACCGTGGCCGGTACGTACTGCCTGGTCTACGCGCTGGCCGGGGCGGTCATCGGGACGGCGGCGAAGGTGCTCTACCCGGATCTGGGCAGCCCGGACGACGCGTTCGCGACCATCGTCAAGGACGAACTTCCCATGGGTGTCAGGGGACTTGTGCTGGCGGCGGCCCTCGCGGCGGTGATGTCGACGTCCTCGGGCGCGCTGATCGCGTGCGCGACCGTCGCGAACAACGACATCTGGTCGCGGCTGCGCCTGCGCGGACGGCGCGGCGGTGGTGACGGCGAGGTACGGGACGAGGTCAGGGGGAACCGGGCGTTCATCCTCATCATGGGCGTCGGTGTGATCGTCGTCTCGATCATGCTCAACAACGTGGTCGAGGCGCTGACCGTCGCGTACAACCTGCTCGTCGGCGGCCTGCTCGTACCGATCCTCGGCGGACTGCTGTGGCGGCGCGGTACGGCGTCCGGCGCGCTGGCGGCCGTGATCGTCGGCGGAGTCGCGGTCATCGGGCTGATGGCGGCGTACGGCATCCTCGCCGACCAGCCGGTCTACTACGGGCTGCTGTCCTCGCTGGCCGCGTATCTCGTCGTCAGCCTGGCCACCGAGCCCACGGACGCGGCGGTGCTCGCCACCTGGCGCGAACGGCTCGCGGGCCGGGAGGCGGAGGCGGAGCCCCGCGGGGACGTTCCGGTACGGGCCTGAGATCCGGCACCGGAGTTCGAAACACGTTCAATAGTGCAAAATCGGTGAAGAGCGACGCAGTGCGCCGGAATGGGAAGAAATCGCGGCGCTGAAGATCGTCAGAAGTTCACTGCCAGAAGTTCATCGCCAGAAGTTCATCGCCAGAGCAGAAAAGAAGGCATTCCAGCATGAGCAGCACCGAACAGCCGCGAGGCCCCGTCGACGCTTCCCGCGTTCCGCGTTACGCGGGACCCGCCACGTTCGCCCGGCTGCCCAGGCTGGACGAGGTCGGCGGCCGGACCGACATCGCCGTCGTCGGAGTCCCCTTCGACTCCGGGGTGTCCTACCGTCCCGGCGCCCGCTTCGGCGGCAACGCGATCCGCGAGGCGTCGCGGCTGCTGCGCCCGTACAACCCGGCCCAGGACGCGTCGCCGTTCGCGCTCGCGCAGGTCGCGGACGCGGGTGACATCGCGGCGAACCCGTTCGACATCAACGAGGCCGTCGACACGATCGAGGCCGCGGCCGACGATCTGCTGGCCGGCGGTACGCGGCTGATGACGCTGGGCGGCGATCACACCATCGCGCTGCCGCTGCTGCGTTCCGTCGCGAAGCTGCACGGCCCGGTGGCGCTGCTCCACTTCGACGCCCATCTGGACACGTGGGACACGTACTTCGGCGCCGCGTACACCCACGGCACGCCGTTCCGCCGGGCCGTCGAGGAGGGCATCCTCGACACGGAGGCGCTGTCGCACGTCGGTACGCGCGGCCCGCTGTACGGCAAGCGGGACCTGGACGACGACGCGAAGATGGGCTTCGGGATCGTCACCTCGGCGGATGTCATGCGCCGGGGCGTGGACGAGATCACGGACCAACTGCGGCAGCGCATCGGCGACCGGCCGCTGTACATCTCGATCGACATCGACGTGCTCGACCCGGCGCACGCGCCGGGCACCGGCACCCCGGAGGCCGGTGGCCTCACCTCGCGCGAACTCCTGGAAATCGTGCGTGGGTTGGCGTCCTGCCGACTGGTCTCCGCCGATGTGGTCGAGGTGGCGCCCGCGTATGACCACGCGGAGATCACGTCGGTCGCCGCGTCGCACACCGCGTACGAACTGACCACGATCATGTCGCGGCAGATCAGCGAGTCGCGGCAGACCAGTGAGTCGCGGCAGACCAGTGAGTCGAGGCAGACCAGTGAGTCGAGGCAGGCCGGCCAGGAGAGGGCCAAGTGAGCCACGACCACGACCACGAGACCCCGCGCCTCACGCCGGAACAGACGGCCGCCGCGCTCGCGCCGCCCGCCGGGCGCAACGGCGGTGACCTCGTCGTCGAGACGCTGCACGGCCTGGGCGCCACCACCGTCTTCGGCCTGCCCGGCCAGCACGCGCTGGGCATGTTCGACGCGCTGCGCCGGTCGGACCTGACCTACATCGGCCTGCGCGTGGAGAACAACGCCGGCTTCGCGGCCGACGCGTACGGCAGGGTCACCGGCGAGGTCGCGCCGCTGCTGCTCTCCACCGGACCCGGCGCGCTGACCTCCCTCGCCGCGCTCCAGGAGGCGGCGGCCGCCTCGGCGCCGGTGCTCGCCATCTCAAGTCAGGTGCCGGTGGCCGGTCTTGGCGGCGGGCGGCACGGCTATCTGCACGAACTGCGCGACCAGCAGGCGTCGTTCCGGGACGTCGTGAAGTCCGTCCACCCGGTGCGTACGGCGTCGCAGATCCCGTCGGCGATCGCGGCGGCCTGGGAGTCGGCCCTGACCGCTCCGCACGGTCCTGTCTGGGTGGAGATCCCGCAGGACGTCCTGCTCGCGGAGACGGTCCTGCCGGTCGTCACGGCGCTGGACGCCACCCCGCGCGAGCTGTGGCCGCGTCCCGAACTGACGGCGGTGGCAGCCCACTTGCTGTCGAACGCGGTCAGGCCCGTGATCATCGCGGGCGGCGGAGTCGTACGCGCGGACGCCTCGGGCAAACTGCGCGCGCTGGCCGAGAAGCTGACGGCACCGGTCGTCACGACCTTCGGGGGCAAGGGTGCGTTCCCGTGGGAACACCCGCTCTCGCTCCAGTCCTGGCTGGAGGACCGGCACACCACGGACTACCTGGAGGACGCGGACGTCCTGCTGGTGGTCGGCTCCGGTCTCGGCGAACTGTCCTCCAACTACGGGACGTTCAGGCCGCGCGGCCGGATCGTCCAGATCGAGGCGGACCCCGGAAAGCTGGAGTCCAACTACCCGGCGCTCGGCATCCACGCCGACGCCAGGAACGCCCTGTCGGCACTGCTGGACGCGGTGAGCGCCCGCGAGGACGCGGACGCGGCGGAGTCCGTCCGTACGGTGCTGCGGAAGGTGCGGGAGCGCATCGACTCCCAGGACCTCAAGGCCGAGCAGCAGATCCTCAGTTCGGTCCGGGACGCCCTGCCGGCTGGCTCGCCCAGCTTCTGGGACATGACGATCCTGGCGTACTGGGCCTGGTCCGCCTGGCCGGGCCCGCTGCACTCGGGCCAGGGCGCGGGCGGCCTCGGCTACGCGTTCCCCGCCGCGATCGGCGCGGCGGCGGCGGACAGCACGACGCCGGTCCTCGCGGTCTCCGGCGACGGCGGAGCGATGTACTCGATCGCGGAACTGGCCACGGCCCGGCAGTACGGCCTCCCGGTCACCTGGCTGATCGTGGACGACGGCGGCTACGGCATCCTGCGCGAGTACATGACGGACGCCTTCGGCGAAACAACCGCCACAGAACTCTCCCGCCCGGACTTCGTGGCCCTGGCGGAGTCCTTCGGCGTCCCGGCCCTCCGCACGACGCCGGAAACTCTGCGCGAAGACCTGACGAAGTCCCTGGCGACACCGGGCCCTTCGGTGGTCGTACTCCCGGCTCTGCTGAAAATGTTCGCCCCGACGCATCTTTAGCACCCTGACCGCGCAGCAAGGTGATGCACGAGACCGAGTAGCCGAACGGAATCACGAAATGCCGGATGCCGCCGTCATTATCGCTCCAGCAGCAGACGCGGAAGCGATAATTCTTTCGGTTACTTCAACAGGCATGTCCACCCAAACCTTTACGGGCGATTCGACCGTGCCGAATACCTGACGATGGTGACACCATGCCTCGGCGTTGATCACTTGATGTGCCAGGCGAGAAAAATGCGTGACCTGATTCTTGTGTCTTAGGTCTACTACAATTCCCATGAATGGGTCTCCGCGAAAGAATTTCCACCGCGTGTTGGGGAGTGACTCATGAGTCACGATCTCCTTCATCGCCGCAAGGGAAGTCTTGGTACGCTCGCTGTCGATCGGTTCGTCGATGTAGAGATCAATGAAGACTGTCGCTCCCATCGACAGCAGTTCCGGGGCGAGTTCGGCGATAAAGGCCTCCATGTCGCGAGGGCTCGCCGTTTCGATATATCGGAAGCGTGATCTCTCTTGATGGGTTCCGCTGCTCTTCGCGGAGTCCTTCCGATTCCTGATCCTGGCTCCTGCGAGCGCACCCCCGCCGCACGCGGCCAGTGCAAGTGCCGCCTGGCTCTTCATCCCGCCCCCGAGCAGGAAAGCAAGTACTGCCCCTGCGGCAAGGGATCCGGCGAGAATGAGCAGATCGATTGGCTTCATCTTTCTTCCTTTTCGGTGGGCCGGAGCAGTGATCGGATTCCACCACTCCGCTCTAACCGAACACAAGAAGCACGAGGTGAACGTTCCGGCGCTCACAGCAGGACCGGCGTCACGGTGACGCGGGCCCGGCTCAGGGGGACACCAGTGGTGCGGGACAGGGCGGTGCGCACCGCGAAGACTCCGAGCAGGCCGCCCGCGGTGAACCGATCTGGGGGACACCGGCATCAACGGTCACCGGCATGACTGGGAGCACGTCATCTCCTGGGTCGACCAGGCGTCCAACCAGGTGGAGTACGTGTCGACGACTCAGCACAGCACGGTGAAGACCTATGCGAGGTCGGAGGTCCGCTTCGACGGGGCGCACCCGAAGGTCGTCTTCCACAAGGACGGAGCGTCCACGCACTTCTTCCGGCTGGCCAATGACAACGACGAGCCGCCGGAGAACCACTACCACGACTGGCGCCAGCCTCCGTTGGTCGACTGGAACGGCTTCCCCGACACCGCGCTGCGGGACCGCCTGAACAACGCCGACTTCGGATCGGCGACGATCAAGACGTCAGACACGGACGACCGCTTCCGGAACCTTCTCAACGACAGCAAGCCGGCTGGAATCCCCTTCGACCCGTGACCGCGGAGTCCACAGGCCATGGAACGGTTCTTCGCGGGCAAAATCTCGGCCTGACACGACCGGTGGGACCGGATCGACCCATTGATACCTGTATCGATCCGGTCCCTTGAACTTCGTCACGGACGACTCGGCCGTCCGCGTTTGTCTAGCGGAGATTTCGGCATATCCGTATTCCGAATCGCACCAGCAGTGCTTGCGCTATGGCGGAGCATATCGATATTGCCGCCCAAGTGTACGCGTGGTAACCGCCGCTACTGGCGTCGGTCGCTGAGTCAATATCTTGTTGAGACAGTGCTAGTTCCGAACCCACGACGTATAGCCCTGAAATCGGAGACGTCAGGCCCATCACCAGCGTGGTGACCATGCCATCGCCGGGTGTCCACAGTGCATCAGCGACAGCCAGTACGGCCACGGTCAGAACGTACACGCATGCTATGGCTCGCACCGCCCGCCCCGGTTTCCCTTTCATTTCAAATTCCGACGTTGGTTCGTTGGGCTAGTCACATTTTCGCTGCCTTATGCTGTCTCTGATTTCTTTTGTTGCATCCAACGCGATGGAAATTCCCAGAAGGATCTCGAGCCCTCCATGTATTGGCTGCCCTCCCGATTGTCAAAGGCGGTCCATCCCGCTGGAAAACATGAACGGGACGAAGAAGAGGAGATATGTCAGCCTGTATTTCATGATGCCTGCCCGTGGGGCATCGCCAACAGGACTTGGATCGGGTTTACGGATTCCGCTGACATTTTGACGTCCTCTCGAAAATCCAGGAAGACGCAAATATTGCCGCAGAGAAGGCGAACGTGTTGCGGCCGATGATGCTGTATCCGGATAGCGAAAAAATCGCTCCGGATATGAATGTGCCAATTCCGAGGAGGAAGTAGATTAGAGAATTTCTTTTGGATTCGCGCATTTTTGCCCCAAGGTCAGAGGCGGGCGGTCTAATTTCGCCCGCCTGTTATGGGTTCAGCGTCAGCTGGCTCCACCTGAACGCTACCCGTCCTGTCTATGCCCACAAGCCGCAGTGGGAGCACCAAACCATCAAATGCCGCCACAATGTCATCGAGGAGAGTCAACTCGAGAGCGTCCAGCAACTGGTTAGCCGAATCGTAGACATGCAACCAAAGGGCGGTGTCCAACGCGGCAGCGTTATTATCTTCCAGCCCTGCCGCCCGACCTCTCGTCTACCTTACGTCTTCTCCACGAGAGAATGAACCGTGCAATTTCGAGACATAGTCCGATCGTACTTGCAGTGAGGATCACGAAAGCGATCCACTCCATAATCCCGTGATGTTCATTAAAGACGGAATAGAAGACGACGATGAACCACAGGGCCGACGCCTCACTGAGATGAGACTTTTTCCTCTGAGTCACCAGTGTCCACTCCATAGCCAAATTTCCCAACGAGGGAAATGCCCTCGCGGGCAACGAACGGAATCAGTATCCGTTGAGAACCCTGCTGTCGCCTGTTCAGGAATCAGTCACCGACGAAGCGCAAGTGCCCGCCCGAGGAATGGACTGCTGTGTACCGACGATCACCTGCTGCACAACAGGGTCCTGTCGCCCATTCGACGTACGGAGTCAGGCCAACGCGAATCAGTGTCCATGTAACTACGCCGGGCACCGCAAGGGCTAGGCACACGTCCGAGAACTTGCGGGGCGCTCCTGAATCGAAGAACAAGAAGTAGACGGCGACCGCCAGCATGGCCAGGACCATTACCAGCGAAGCGAAATATATAGCTCTGTTTCTGTAGCGCATGGCGCCTCCGAATGTGAGGATAATCGCGCTGGGGTTGCAATCCCGCAGTCGCGATGATAATTACTCTACGTGGGAATTTGCCTCCTACAGGCCGCGCAGGCGCTGTTCTTGCGCACCCAATTCGCAGGGTAAAGAGGATTGCAAGCCAGGTCGGGACCAGTAGCGCTACGGCAGTTACGGTAATGAGCCATCGGTGAGAAATGGGTATGTAGTTGCGCTGTTTTTCGCTCCGCTTCATCGATCTCGGTTGCACGCCGTCCAGGCCATCGAGATCAAGCGACGCCGCGTCAACTCCAAGACCGGCAAGGTCCAGACGAAGACGGTCGACGCCGTCACCAGCCTCGCCCCCGGCCAAGCCGGCCCAGCACGGCTGGCCGCACTCCTCCAGGGCCACTGGTCCGTGGAAGCGCTGCACCACGTGAGAGACGTGACCTACGCGGAGGACGCCTCCAAGATCCGCACCGGCAGCGCGCCCCACACCATGGCCACCCTGCGCAACCTCGCCATCGGCCTGATGCGCCAGGCCGGCTGGACCAACATCGCCGCCGCAGCCGACCACTACCGGTCACCCCCCGACCACGCCACCGCGCTCCTCAAGGCCACCTGCTGAGAACGCATCAGCCCTGCTTCGAGGGGAAGGCCGGTGTCCCGCTCGGCCTGGCTGAGGAAAAGGTGCATGTAGTGCCTGGCCAGAGTGATCCGTCGCTCCTGCACAAGGGGCGCCAGGTGTGCCGAGGGCATCTCGCCGTTCTTGCTGAAGGTCACCTATAACTCCGGTAAACGCGAGATAGAATTAAAATGTCCCCATGTTCAGACCGGCCCCCTAACCGGTCGGCTATCAGGTGAACAAGCTCTCGGCGGCGACGAGCGGTGGGCGCCGCCCGGACCATCGCGACGGACACGGAAAAGTGAATCCAGTTCTGTATTAGATTTCCAAAATTAAGGCGAGTCGGGTTTTATGGTGAGGTGATGTGCTAATTTCCTGAAGCCATGTCGATGACGTTCCAGACGATAAAAGCAAAAGGGAGCAACAGTAGGAGATCCGGCGCGCCGATGCGGATCCATCGTCGGGCGCCCCTATTTTCTTCAGACTGAACAGCTCGGGCAGTCTGGATCTGTTCCCTGATCGCACGTCTGGCTGATCGAGCTTGAGCTCCGTCGAAGACGGACCGGGAGAGGGACCAGGGCTGTACATTGCCGATGCCGTCAATTAGAAGGGAGTATTTTCCGCCTCCAGCGAGGAACTGAACCTGCGAAAGGGGTGCCCGATAGGAGAGGAAGGGGTTGTGTACGACAATTATTCCCCCCTCACACATGACCAGCGGTTGGACACCCACCCGTACGAAGCACCAAGCGAACAGTGAGGCCATCGACAGCAGGGCGACGAGGTCCAGTAGTTCGCCAGAGGCCATGTTGTCAATCAATACCAGGTACGCCACAATTGCAGGTTGAGTGGCGATACCCACAATTGACGCAAGGAAGACCATTCTGTTTCTGTAGTGCACTTATGCCTCCATGTGTTCTGGGTAGGGGTGCCGCGCGGCCCGCGCGGCACCTCTTGTGTCAGATGAATGTCTAGCAGTAACGCATCTTCCAGCTCATACCGCAGGTGATCGTTCCGGTGTAGACGTTGGCGGCGTAGCCGTGAGCGGTCCGTCGGTAAGAGGTGCGCTTCGCGTGAGGACTCCGTCCAGCGGCATGCCTGCCGCCTCTGGAGTAGCCTCGGCTCGACTTCCACCACGAGCCGGCAGCGAATCGTCCCGCGCCGACGCCGAACGCGGTCCACGCCGCATTCCTGGCAATGGATCCTCGCGACTTTCGCCAGCCATGCCTTCTGACGTCTGCGTACGACGTCGCGGCGAACACGGCGACGCTGGCGACGGCGCAAGTTCCGGCGGAGGCGATGATGCAGGCGGCGGTGGCGCCGTAGCCGGCGTAGGTCCTCCAGTTCCTGCGGACGTTGCGGCGTGCCTTCTTCCACCAGCTCTTGCCGTCAAGGTCGTACTGATTGACCGGGTCGCCGGGGTAGCCGTACGCGTTGTCCCCACCCCCGGGTACTGGGTCGATGGAGAGGAAGCGTCCCGTGGTGGGGTTGTAGAGGCGGACGCCCATGAGGGTGAGGCCGGTGAGGGTTTCGGTGGAGCGTTGTTTGGCGCCGAGCCATCCGTAGCGTGTGCGGGTGGTGTCGGTGAGGGGGTTGCCGTATTCGTCGCTCTGGAGGACGGTCGGGTTCTTGGCGGTGTCGAGGGGGTACTGGACCGCGACGTCGCCGTGGATGTTGGTGAGTTGCAGGACCGTGCCGCCGGTGTCGGTGGTGGTGGCGGCGAGATCGCCGGTGAGGTCCTGGATGTTGCGGGTGACGGTGCGGGTGGTGGAGTTCTCCAGGATCCAGTCCGGGCTGTCGGAGTCGGATCCGTAGTGGTTGGACTTGCGGTCCTGGAGGTTCCAGGAGCCGTCGCCGTCACGCTGTTCGGTGGTCCAGGCGCCGAGGCGGCCGCCCGGGTCGAGGAGCCAGGTCTGGCGTTGTTCGCCGGCGGTCTGAGTGCGGACCAGGTCGTTGGTGTAGTAGCCGATCGTGGTGCCGGGCTGGCTGGTGGTGCGGCCGAAGGCGTCATAGACGACGCCGGTGGCGATCAGCCGGTCGGCACTGTCGTAGGTGGAGCTGGTCGTGACCGCGCCGGTGCTGGTGCAGGGATCGCTGGTGTCCGTGCTGCTGTTGGCCAGTGCGGTGCGGTTGGTGTTGTTGTCGAAGGTGTAGCCGCGGCGGGTGCAGGTGCCGTCGGCGGTGGTGTCGTCGGCGCGGGTGAGGCGGCCGGTGGCGTCGTAGGTGTACGTCTGTTCGCGGGTGCCGCCGGCGAGTGTGGTGTCGTTCACGACCTGGCCGTGGATGCTTTCCTCGGTGGCGTCGGAGGTGATCACCTCGCGGTCGGTGTCGCGGGTGTAAGTACGGTCGGTGACCGTGCCGGTGGTGTCGCGGGTGAGGGCGAGGGTGATGCCGCCGGGGAGCTTTTCGGTGGTCGGGTTGCCCTCGATGTCGTAGGCCGGGGTGAAGGTGCCGGCGACCGAGTCGGCCAGTGCGGTGGCCTGGCCCTGCGGTGCGCTCTGGGCGTTGTAGGTGTATGTGGTGCTGGACGGGGCGGAGTCGGTGACGGTGACCGGGCGGTCGAGGAGGTCGAACGCCGTGGTCGTGGTGTTGCCGCTGCCGTCGGCGTAGGAGATCTCACGGCCCAGCACGTCGTAGGTGTGGGTGATGGTGCCGGTGCCGTTGGTGACGGTGGCCGTCTTGCCGGTGGTCTTGTCGTACGTGGTGCTGGTGTTCGCCACCGCGGTGCCCACACCGCCGGTGACGGCTGTGGTGGTCGGACGTCCGGCAGCGTCGTAGGTGCTGGTGGTGGTGCGGGTGACGCCGTTGGCGGAATCGGTGACCTTGGCCGTGCTGCCCCATCGGTCGTACTCGGTGGTGCTGGTGGGCAGTTGGGTCGGATTGCTGCCGCCACCGGTGATCGCGCCGGCCGGGCCGGTCGAGCAGAGAAGGTCGGCCCATTCGGGGCGTCCCTGGCATGCGCCGGTGCCGGTCGCGGACCAGTAGAGGGTCTTGGTGGTGCCCGCGTCGGTGCCGTTCGACTTCGGCAGGGTGCTCTGGGTGACGCGTCCCTGTGTGTCGTAGGCGGTGGTCTTGGTGATCTTCAGGCCGTTCGGGTCGTCGACCGTTTTGACCGGCAGGCCCTTGGCCCAGTCGTAGGCGGTGGTGGACGTACGGGTGTCGGCATCGGACGGGTAGTCCTCCACCGCCGCCCCGGTGGTGACGGTGGTCGGCTGGTCGGAGACCGCGGCGTTGGCGGGCCGTCCCTCGTCGTAGGCCGTCACCGTGTGAGCGCGCGCCGCTATTCGGGTGCCCGCCGGCAGAGCAGGCAGGTCACCGGCGGCGGGTAGGCCGCTCTGGAGGGTGACCAGGTGGAGCGGGCCGGATTCCTCCAGTTTCCGCAGGCCGTTCTTCGGCTCGTAGACGGTGGTGGTGGAGAGCTTTTCGGCGCGTTCGGCCGAGGTGGCGTTGTCCAGGCCCAGTTCGGCGAGGCGGTCCAGGTCGTTTCCGCCGGTGGCGAGGGCGAGTTGATGGTTGGCGGCGGTGAGTTCCTGGACGGTGTTGCCGAAGCGGTCGAACTGCGTGGTGGTGATACCGCCGCCCGGGGACGCGGTGTTGACCTGGCGTCCGGAGGCATCGATGTACGTGAGGGTGGCCCGGTGGTAGGGGTTGGTCTTCGGGTCCTTGGTCGGTGTGAGGCCGGAGCCGTCGTGCGAAGCCGGTACGGCGTCGGCCGGGAAGACCGCGGTCGCGTCGGTGGGCACCTGGGCGTTCTGGCCCCAGGCCGCGACATCCTTCTGCCCCATCGGGTAAGGGGCCTTGGCGCCGGTCAGGGGCACGTCGTAGACGAAGCTCGTCGCCGCCGTGCCGCCGTCGGTGGCGTCTTGGCTGCCCTGCCTCAGTGTCGGGCGTGATGCCTTCAGGAGCATGCCGTCACCGGCGGTGTCGGCCTTGCCGGCCTTGCCGTAGGTGAACGTCCACGGCAGTTCGCCGGGTGCGGCCTGGGTGGCGACGCGCCCTGCGCTGTCGTAGGTGTAGACGGTCTTGAGGTTGGGGTTGATGCGGGGGTCCCACGCGTGTCGCAGCCGCCCGGCATCGTCGTACAGGTACTGCTCCAGTGAAATCGCGGTCGAGGCCGAGGCTCCGGGCTCGGTCGACCACAGCCGAAGCTGCTGTACCTGTCCTGCGATGTTGCCGAAGGCCGACGAGGTCGCGGTGGTCGTGGTCGCGTACACGAACTCCACGACCCGGCAGCCGCGCGTCGACGGCGCGCTCTCGCACGTCGCGGCCGTGACGGCACTGGTCGGGGCGATCACGTACCGGGGACGGACCAGGTTCTTCCCGTCGACCTTCTGGGAGACGATCTTCGTGGTGGAGTTGTCCGTCGGCAGGTAGGTCGAGGACACCGTCCATGTCGGCAGCGCCGTGTCCGGCCGGGAGAACGTCGTCTGCGTGCCCTCGGTGTCCGTCAGTGTGAACCCGGTGACGTCCGCGATCTTCGTGGTGGCCTTGCCGTCCTTGCCCTTGGCCGTCAGCGTCAGGTCCTCGGATCCGGGCTCGGGCTTCCAGCCATCCTTCGCCGTGGCGGTGAAGCCGGTCTCCTCACCGTCGACATCGACGAGCGCGACCGACGAAGTGGAGGACTTCTTCACGTACGCCCAGTCGGACTCGGTCAGCTCCGCCACGGTGCCCGAGGTCCACTGCGGCCCGAAGACCGGGGCCTGGCCCTCCTGCTCCGCACCGGCGTTCGGCCGCCGCGAGGAATACGTACGGGCCACGCTCATGTCGAAGGCGGAGGCGTCCGTGTCCGACAGAGTGAGGTCACCGGTCAGCAGGTTCACCGAGCCGGGACCGGCCGGCTGGGACGGTGCGGTTCCGGCGTTGCGGTCCACGGTGACCGTGTTCGGCTCTGAGGGGTCAGTGGTGATGGTGCCGTTGAAGACTGCCCGGACGTCGACGGGCCCGTCCTGGGAGAGAGTGTCGGTGACGTTCCACGTCAGGGCGTCCGGCTTGCCGCTGGGCGCGGTCATCGGCCACCCGGTGATCGTGGCTCCGTCGGCGGCGCGGTGGACGTTCTTGACCGGGATGTCGGTCCAGGTGTCGTTCTCGCCGCGCCGGTACTGGTAACGGACCCCGGTGTAGGTGGATTTGCCTTCGGCGGACAGGGTCGCCCGGCGGGCGGGCCGGTCGCCCTGCTGCGGCGTGTTGAGGGCCGCGCCCGAACCGGCGTAGAAGACGTAGGTGGTATCCGGTGAGGTGTTGCCGGCCGCGTCACGGGTGTGGGTGGTCACGGTGCGTGTGCCGGAGCGGAAGGTGAGGGTCTTGGTGACGGGCTTGCCGGTCGTGGCCGCCGTGCTCCACGCACCGGAGTCGAGCTTGTACTGGACGTCGGCGACATCGGTGGCGGGCGGCGTGAACGTGAACGACCCGGAGAAGTTGCCGTTCTCGTCCGGCGTGCCCGACCACGTGGCCGCCGGGAACGCCGTGGAGGAGACAGTGGTGGTGCCCGGCGCGGTGGTGTCCACGGTGAGCGTGTTCCACACCGACCAGTTCGTGCTGTTGTCCGCGCCGTCCGAGGCCTGTACCCGCCACTTGTAGCCGCCCTGCGCGAGCGCGGCGGTGGGGTTCCAGGACACAGCCGCGCCCGAGGACGCCGCCGCGGACGTGCCGGAGGTGATACGGGTGGTGCCGGCGGCGTTCCAGATCTCGAAGGTCAGACGGACCTTGTCGCCGTCGGCGTCGGTGGCCTTCGCCTGCAGGACCGGCTTGGTATTGCTTGTCGACGTTCCGGAGGCGGGCGCCACGAGGGTGGGCGTGCCGGGCCTGGAGTTGTAGTTCACCACCAGCTTCGGTGCGTAGCTGGTGTCCTTGTAGTTGGCGGAGCGGAAGCGGCGCCAGGTGGTCAGGTCGGTTTCGTCGGCGCTGCGCAGCTGGACGCCGTAGTTGGTGGCGCCGTCGGCCCAGTCCTGCACCATTTTGGTCAGGGTCCAGTTGGACCAGTTGGCGGGGCAGGAGGAGTTGTAGCCCCAGTGACCGGTGTTGCTGGCCAGGTTCGTCGCCGTGGTGGCGGGCTGGGCGCCCCAGGTGATCTGGTGCGAGTCCCATGTGCCGGTGATCCGGCGGACCTCGGTGGGCGGGCCTGTGGTGGTGCAGGTGGCGGAGTAGTACGAGTAGAGCGACATCGTCGCCGAGGCGATGTGTGCGTCCTTGAACTTCGCCACGTCGAACTTCAGGTACGAGCGCGCCACATGGGATCCGGAGTCGTACGTACCGGACTTCAGCTCGTCCGAGGAGACCTGCGAGTCCGGATAGTCCGGCTTCTGCACCCAGGTGTCGGTCGTCACCGCGAGCGTGGAGGTGGGGTCCACGGTGACCGGGTAGGTCAGATCCTGGTCGAAGAACGCCGGGTCCGGTGTGAGGACCAGGGTGGTGGCGCCGTCGTCGGACTTCTCGATCCGGGTGGCGACCGGGCCCTGATGGGCCGGCTCTCCGGAAGCCGGGTTCAGCGAGGAGTCCCAGAGGCGCGGGGCCGGGGCCTCGGCGACCAGTTTGCCCTTCGGGTCCTTCAGCAGCAGATGACCGCTGTCGCTGTCCTTCGACAGCTCAAGACCCTCCAGCCGCATCGGAATGCGGTAGGACGGCGCCGTCGCGGGCGCCTTGTCCAGCACGATGGTCTGCTCGAAGCCCTGAGCCAGCGCCGTGACATTCAGCGTGGTTCCACCGCCCAGGGGATAGGACGCGGTGCTGTCCTTCACCTTCGGGGCGGGCAACTGAGCCGGCCAGTCCATGCCGAAGGTGCGTCCTTCGTGCCGGACCGCGGCCAGGTGCCGGTCTCCGCCGTCCGAGAACGACAGATCCGCCACCGTCGTGGCCGGCTTCAGGCCCTCGCCCAGATCGGACAGAGTCGTGTCGACGACTCGCCACGACCCGTCGTCCTGACGCACCCGGACCGGCCCCGCGAACGCCTCCGTGGTCAGCGAACCGTCCGGATTCACATAGGTCGTCGAATCCTCCGTCCGCTCCGACAGCGCCTCGATCCGACGGTCCTGCAACCGTGCGGCCAGCCGCGCGGACGCCACGTCGGCGGCTTCGGCGGGACCCTTCGCCGGTTCGACGGCCGAGACGGCGGAAGGTTTCAAGCCGACCGCCACGACCTGCCCGGAATTCCCTGCCACCGTCGCGGTTTCCACCGCCAACGCCAGCAACACCACGCCTGAAATCCGGCGCAGCCATCGCGACGACGACGGACGGGTCACGCTCGCCGCCGCCCCACCCCCACGAAAACTCACGGAAACTCCTCAAAAAAACCTGAAAGGCTTTACGCCTTGGGGCGTGAGGAGGAGTCATATCCCACCAAGGTGACCAAGATCAGACTGCTGGGCGCGATAACTGGCCATGGCCTGATCTGGTTGCTCGTGCGCCTGTCACCTTCAGTGATCGGTATGTGAGCGGCAGGTGGCTCCTGTCTGGTGGATTCCTGTCGAAAGCAGGGCAATCTGCGCCCAGGTGCCCTCGCCGCCCACGGAAGGCTACGCAAGGTGACGATGCGGAACCTTTATCTGGCGGATCGTCAGAGCGCGGAGCCGAGTGGCGCGGACCCGTCCGGCGAATCACGCACGGGCGCCTCCTCAGGACGTGCCGCTGCCCTGCCGCTTACCGCCCGCGCGGCGGCCCGCCGCCATCGCGGTCACGCCGGTCAGCGGCAGCGCGCCGGCGCGTCCACGCTCCTCCCGCACCTCTCAAGTCCGCCCGGGCGGATCCTGGATGACGAGTTCCGCCCAGACCGCTTTGCCGATGCCGTGGAGGCGCGGGTCGCAGCCCCAGCGGTGCGCCAGCGTGTCCACGATGGCCAGGCCCCGGCCGTGTTCGTCGTCCGGGGATGCCTCGCGCGGCCACGGGGGAGGGGTGCTGTCCGCGTCGCTGACCTCCAGCCGGAGCAGCGCGCCCTGGCGGGCGAGGCGTATGCCTATCCGGCGGTCGGCGGGGACATGTGCGTGACGGCTTGCGTTGGTGACCAGTTCGGAGGTCAACAGCTCGGCGTTGTCGGCCACTTCGCCTTCTATGTGCCAGCTGGTGAGCTGTTCGCGCAGCAGGGCGCGCGCGAGTGACGCGCTGTGCGGGCCGCCGGGGAGATGCCAGGTCACTTCGAAGGAGGGGCCGGGCTCTTTGGCGCCGGCGGGCTGTCCGGTCGTACGGTACGTCGACACAGGAACCTCTGTGTGGTCGCAGCGGCTGGATCACATGTCTAGAGATGTACTGATTGAAGCCTGACGCGGCACATCCGGTCAATTGCTTCTCTAGAGATGTTCGCGACTGGTCGACACTGCTCGCCTGCGCCCGGGAGTGGCGACTGTTGGGCGGGACGACGAGCCTAAGATGTCTAGAGATGATCAGGGAGGTCTGTTCATGGGCAGCCAGGGTGCCGGCCGACAGCCCAAGTACCAGCGCATCGCCGCCGAGCTGAAGGCCGCCATCGCGGCGGGCGACTACGGCCCCGGCGAGCGGCTGCCGGGGGAGAACGACCTCATGGTCACGTACGAGGTCGCGCGCATGACCGCCAGACAGGCGATCGGCGTCCTCCAGGCCGAAGGGCTGGTCGAGGCGCGCAAGGGGGCCGGGGTCTTCGTACGGGAGTTCAAGCCGATCCGGCGCCGGGGAGTGCAGCGGCTCTCCTTCGAACTGTGGGGAGGCGGCCAGTCGGTCTGGGCGGCCGACGCGGAGGGGCGCGACCTGGTGGTCGACCTCCTCTCCATAACGACCGAGACCCAGGCGCCGGAAGGCATCGCGGAAGTCCTCGGCCTGGAGACCGGCGCGCCCGTGTGCGTGCGCCGCCGCAGGTTCGTGCTCGACGGCCGGCCGGTCCTGCTCGCCACCTCCTACCTCGACGCCGAGCTGGTGGCCGGGACGCCGATCACCCGGCGCGACACCGGACCCGGCGGCATCTACGCCCGCCTCGCCGAGATCGGCTCCAAGCCCGTCCGCTTCCGCGAGGAGGTCCGTTCGCGCATGCCCAGCGCGGAGGAGACCGGCCAACTCGGTCTGGCGCCCGGCACCCCGGTCGTCCTCGTCTGCCGTACGGCCTTCGCGGAGCCGGGACGCGCGGTCGAGGTCAACGACATGGTCATGGACGCGTCCGCGTACATCCTGGAGTACGACTTCGACGCGTGAGAGCGCACGGAGTGGTGCGGCGGCGCACGGAGGTGCGGGGCGGCGCGCGAAGGTGTGCGGCGGCGCTCGGGAGTGGTGTGACAGCTGTGCAGGCGTGCGGAGCGTGCGCGGAGGCGCGCGGGAGACGCGGGACCGCGCCTGAAGGTGAGTGAGACCCGTGCGAGGCGCGCGGAGGGCGCGCGAGGAGCGGTTCCGGTCCGTTCGCCCCCATCCGGCGGCGTCAGTCTTTCGGCCCAGGGCCAAAGTCCCTTCTTCCGCCGCCATTGTTGCGGTGGGATGAAATCCGCACGCCCGGACGTTGGTGACCTCGGCACCAGGTCCGGGTCGTGAGCAGGGACGGAGCGTCCCGGGCGGGACATCCGCGGCAGGAAGCGGGACACCCGCGGCCGGGCGACGCTGGGTACGGCAGGGCGACGGAGGGCGGCATCAGTGGCGGCAGTACGGACGGCGGAGGGGACGGCGGGACCGGCAGCGGAACCGGCGGGGACAGCACCGGCGACAGAACAGGCGCCGGAACCGCAGACCTGGGCGCGACGGCTGACCGGATACGCCTGGCGGTTCCGGCGCAACGTCATCCTCGCGCTCGTCTCGTCCCTCGTCGGCATGGGCGTCACCGCCCTCGTCCCGCTGATCACCAAGGTCGTCATCGACGACGTCATCGGCGACGGCAGCCGCTCGCTCGCCGTCTGGACCGGGCTGCTCCTCGGTGCCGCGCTCGTCATCTACGCGTCCACCTTCGTCCGCCGCTACTACGGCGGACGGCTCGCCCTCGACGTACAGCACGACCTCCGCAACGAGATGTACGGAACGATCTCCCGGCTCGACGGGCGGCGCCAGGACAAGCTGTCCACCGGCCAGGTCATCGGCCGTGCCACCAGCGACCTCCAGCTCATCCAGGGCCTGCTCTTCATGCTGCCGATGACCATCGGCAACTTCCTGCTGTTCATCGTCTCGCTCGTGATCATGGCGTGGCTCTCGCTGCCGCTGACCTTCATCGCGCTCGCCGTCGCCCCCGCCATCTGGTTCATCGCCCGCCGCAGCCGCACCCGGCTGCACCCCGCCACCTGGTACGCGCAGTCGCAGGCCGCCGCTGTCGCCGGAGTGGTCGAAGGGGCCGTCTCCGGGGTCCGGGTCGTCAAGGGGTTCGGGCAGGAGGAGCAGGAGGCGGGCAAGCTCCGCGAGGTCGGCAGGAAGCTGTTCGCGGGCCGGCTGCGCACGATCAGGCTCAACGCCCGCTACACGCCCGCGCTCCAGGCCGTGCCCGCCCTCGGGCAGGTCGCCATGCTGGCGCTCGGCGGCTGGCTCGCCACCCGGGGGCAGATCAGCCTCGGCACGTTCGTCGCGTTCTCCACGTACCTCTCCCAGCTCGTCGGGCCGGTCAGGAGCCTCGCCGTCGTGCTGACCATCGGGCAGCAGGCGCGGGCCGGCGTCGAGCGCGTGCTCGAACTGATCGACACCGAGCCGACCATGGAAGAAGGCACGAAGGAACTGCCCGCGGACGCCGAGGCGTCCGTCGAGTTCGACAACGTGTCGTTCGCGTACGAGGACGGGCGGCCCGTCCTCGACCGCTTCTCGCTGGAGATGCGGCCCGGCGAGACCGTCGCCGTCGTCGGTTCGTCCGGCAGCGGCAAGTCCACCGTCTCGCTGCTGCTGCCGCGCTTCTACGACGTGACCCACGGCGCGGTCCTCGTCGGCGGCCACGACGTCCGCGAGCTGACCTTCGACTCGCTGCGCGCCGCGATCGGGCTCGTACCGGAGGACAGCTTCCTCTTCTCCGACTCCGTCCGCGCCAACATAGCCTTCGGCAAGCCGGACGCCACCGAGGAGGACATCCTCCGCGCCACCCGCGCCGCCCAGGCGCACGGCTTCATCAGCGCACTGCCCGACGGGTACGACACCAAGGTCGGCGAGCAGGGCCTCACGCTCTCCGGCGGTCAGCGCCAGCGCATCGCCCTGGCGCGCGCGATCCTCACCGACCCCCGGCTGCTGCTCCTCGACGACGCCACCTCCGCCGTCGACGCCCGCGTCGAGCACGAGATCCACGAAGCGCTCAGGCACGTGATGGCCGGGCGCACCACGCTGCTCATCGCGCACCGCCGCTCCACCCTCAACCTCGCCGACCGCATCGCCGTACTCGACGGCGGACGGCTCGCCGACATCGGCACCCATGACGAACTCCAGCTGCGTTCCGCCCTCTACCGGAAGCTGCTGACCGACCCGGACGAGCTGGGCGAGGTCTCGCCGGGACACGTCCCGGCTGCGAGCGGTCCGGTGGAAGCCGCGGAGGACGACCGCGACGGCCACACCGTCCACGGCGTCCAGGAGGAGATCGACGCGGAGTTCGACGCCGAGCGCGGCGTCACCCCCGCCCTCTGGGTGCGCGACGAGATCGCCGACGAGTCCGCCGCCCCCGGCGCCACCCCCGAACTCCTCGCCCAGGTAGAGGCGTTGCCGCCCGCCACCGACCTGCCACAGATCGACGAGGCGCGCGCCGCCGCGGCGGAGGAGTCGTACGGACTGCGCCGCCTGCTGCGCGGCTTCGGGCTTGCGCTGCTGGTCAGCCTTCTGCTCGTCGCCGTCGACGCGGGCATGGGCCTGCTGCTCCCGATCCTCATCAGGCACGGCATCGACCAGGGGGTCGAACAGCTCGCGCTCGGCGCGGTGTGGACGGCCTCGGGGCTGGGGCTGCTGGTCGTACTCGTCCAGTGGGCGGCGCAGATCGGCGAGACGCGCAGGACGGGCCGCACCGGCGAACGTGTCCTGTACTCCCTGCGGTTGAAGATCTTCGCGCAGCTCCAGCGGCTCGGACTCGACTACTACGAGCGCGAGTTGACCGGCCGCATCATGACGCGCATGACAACCGATGTCGACGCGTTGTCCAGCTTCCTCCAGACCGGACTGGTCACCGCGTTCGTCTCCGTCGTCACTTTCTTCGGCATTCTCGGTGTGCTGCTGGTCATCGACGTACAGCTGGCGCTGGTGGTCTTCGCGACCCTGCCGCTGCTCTTCGCCGGTACGTTCTTCTTCCGCCGCAAGAGCGTCAAGGCGTACGAGCTGGCGCGCGAGCGCATCAGCGTCGTCAACGCCGATCTCCAGGAGACGATGTCCGGGCTGCGGATCGTCCAGGCGTTCGGCCGCGAGAGGGACGGTTCGCGGCGCTTCGCGGAGCGCAGCGACCACTACCGCTCCGCCCGCGTGCGGGGCCAGTGGCTGATCTCTGTCTACTTCCCCTTCGTCCAGCTGCTGTCCTCGGTGGCCGCCGCGTCCGTGATGATCGTCGGCGCGGGCCGGATCGAGGCGGGCACGCTGACGACCGGCGCGCTGGTCGCGTATCTCCTCTACATCGACCTGTTCTTCGCTCCCGTCCAGCAGCTCTCCCAGGTCTTCGACGGCTACCAGCAGGCGACCGTGTCCCTCGGCCGCATCCAGGAGCTGCTGCGCGAGCCGACGTCCACGGAGGCCCCGGACGAACCGCTCGACGTACCGTCCCTGCGCGGCGAAATCGCCTTCGAGGACGTGCACTTCGCGTACGCGGCCGACGGCGAGAGCGCCTCGGGCAAGGCGGAGGAGGCCGCGCTGAGCGGTGTCGATCTGCGGATCGGGGCGGGACAGACCGTGGCGTTCGTCGGCGAGACGGGCGCGGGGAAGTCGACGCTGGTCAAGCTGGTCGCGCGGTTCTACGACCCGACCTCGGGCCGGGTCACCGCCGACGGTTCGGACCTGCGGCAGCTGGACATGACGGCGTACCGGCACCGGCTCGGTGTCGTACCGCAGGAGCCGTATCTGTTCGCCGGTACGCTGCGCGACTCCATCGCGTACGGCCGTCCCGAGGCGACCGACGCCGAGGTGGAAGCCGCGTCCCGGGCGGTCGGCGCGCACGGGATGATCGCCACGCTGGACGGCGGCTATCTGTACGAGGTCGCCGAGCGCGGCCGCAATCTCTCCGCCGGTCAGCGGCAGTTGATCGCGCTGGCGCGCGCCGAGCTGGTCGACCCGGACATCCTGCTCCTCGACGAGGCGACCGCTTCCCTCGACCTCGCGAGCGAGGCCCTGGTCAACCAGGCCACCGAACGTCTCACCGGCCGCCGTACGACCCTCGTGGTGGCGCACCGGCTGACGACGGCGGCCCGCGCGGACCGGGTGGTCGTGATGGACCACGGCCGGGTGGTGGAGGACGGCACGCACGACGAACTGCTCGCGCTGGACGGCCGGTACGCGCGGCTGTGGCGCAGCTTCATCGGAGAGGAGGAGCCCGCCGCCGTGTGACGGACCGGCCTGCCGCCGAGGGGGTGGGTGCTAGGTTCTCGGCGTCTGTCATGAACACAGGGAGTGTGAATGCGCAAGGCGCTGAGATGGCTGCTGTCGCTCGTACTCGTCATAGGCGCGGTGGGCGCGGCCGGTGCGGCCACGGCCGCCGACCGGAGTGCGGACCACCGGACCGCGACGTCCACGACGAAGACGAAACCTGCCAAGGACATCAAGGACCGCGTTCTCGCGATCCCCGGGATGAGCCTGATCGAGGAGAAACCGTACGACGGTTACCGCTTCTTCGTCCTCAACTACACCCAGCCGATCGACCACCGGCACCCGGGCAAGGGCACCTTCCAGCAGCGCGTCACGCTGCTGCACAAGGACACCAGCCGTCCCACGGTCTTCTTCACCGGCGGCTACAACGTCTCCACCAACCCGAGCCGCAGTGAGCCGACGCAGATTGTCGACGGCAACCAAGTCTCGATGGAATACCGCTACTTCACGCCCTCGCGTCCCGCCGAGCCGGCCGACTGGTCGAAGCTGGACATCTGGCAGGGCGCGAGCGACCAGCACCGGATCTTCACGGCACTGAAGAAGATCTACCCCGGGAACTGGCTCGCCACGGGCGGTTCCAAGGGCGGCATGACGGCGACGTACTTCGAGCGCTACTACCCGCGCGACATGGACGGCGTCGTCGCGTACGTCACGCCCAACGACGTGGTGAACGACGAGGATTCGGCGTACGACCGGTTCTTCACGCAGGTCGGCACCGAGGAGTGCCGCGACAGGCTCGACGCGGTGCAGCGCGAGGCGCTGATCCGCCGCGAGCCGCTGGAGGAGAAGTACGCGGCGTGGGCGGCCGAGTCCGGCTCCACCTTCACCACGGTCGGCACTCTCGACAAGGCGTACGAGGCCGTCGTCCTCGACTACGTCTGGGCGTTCTGGCAGTACAGCCTGGTGGCGGACTGCGCGTCCATTCCGGTCGCGGACACCGCCTCCGACCAACAGATCTACGACTCCATCGACGCGATATCCGGCTTCTCCGCCTACACGGACCAGGGCCTGGAGCAGTACACGCCGTACTACTACCAGGCAGGGACCCAGCTCGGCTCGCCCGACATCACGCAGCCGTACCTCGGTGACCTGAGCCGCTACGGCTACCAGCCGCCGCGCAACTTCGTGCCGCGCTCCATCCCGATGTCGTTCGACCCGAAGGTGATGCCGGACGTCGACAACTGGGTCCGGCACCACGCGGATCACATGCTGTACGTCTACGGGCAGAACGACCCGTGGGGCTCCGAGCGCTACCGCTTCGGTCACGGGGCGCGTGACAGCTACGTGTTCACCGCGCCGGGCGCCAACCACGGCGCGAACGTGGCCGGGTTGGTCGCGGACGAGAAGGCGAAGGCCACGGCCAGGATCCTGGACTGGGCGGGCGTCGCACCGGCCGCCGTTCAGAGCGACGAGTCGAAGGCGAAGCCGCTGTCGGCGTTCGACGCCGGGCTCGACCAGCGGAAGCTGGAGCGGGAGCCGGGCCTGCGCCCGTAACTCCACTGCTCAGCAACGTACGTGTGGGCTGTGTCCGCCGTCCCGTTTCCGGCCGGCGGACACAGCCCACAGTTTTCACCAGCGGTGAATCAGTACTTCAGACCGTGGCCGATCGGGAACAGCGCCTGCTCCGGATCGTCCGCGCTGGGCACCGCGACCGGCAGCCGGCCCTGCGGCCGTACCGCTCCAGCGATCACCCGTGCGGCGGCCCGGACCTCGACATCCGTCCAGGTGTACATCGCGAGGGAGGCCCTGGCCCCCGTCAACTGCGCGATGTCGTAAGGATTACGGAGCGAGACCGTGACGACCGGCACCCCGCTCTCGACCAGCCGGTGGACCAGTGTGCGCTGCGCGCTGGTGGCGGAGACGTTGTACGT
The DNA here is from genome assembly GCF_044751305.1 of Streptomyces sp. NPDC088725. Lineage (NCBI taxonomy): Bacteria > Bacillati > Actinomycetota > Actinomycetes > Kitasatosporales > Streptomycetaceae > Streptomyces > Streptomyces sp. NPDC088725. Next base: position 237,919 of record NZ_JBIVLO010000007.1, on the reverse strand, counting down.
CGTGACGACGACCGCGTCCTTGCCCTGCGCGGCGGCCACCGCCGCGTCGATCGCCTCCGCCGCCGGATCCGTTGCGGTGGACAGCGCGGTGGTGGTGAAGCCCAGACCGGTCAGCGTGTCGGCGAGGACCTTCGTGGGCGGACCGTCGCTCAGGGAGGGCGAGGCCGGGTCGGGACCGACGACCAGGAGGTCCGTCGTCGCGCGGGGGTCCAGAGGCAGCAGCCCGTCGTTGACGAGCAGCGTGGTCGTCGCCTCGGCGATCCGGTCGGCACCGGCCAGATGCGCGGGGGTGCCCACGACATCGTCCACCTCGGCGCCCGGCACAAACGGATCGCGGAACAGGCCTGTGCGTTCCTTCAGTTGAAGGATGCGCAGGACGGATTCCTCGACGCGCTGCTCAGTGATCTCGCCGCTCTTGACGGCCTCCAGGACCGCGTTCCAGGCGAGCCGCAGGTCCGGCGGGTTGAGCAGCTGATCGATGCCCGCCTTGATCGCGAGGACCGGCACGCGGTCGTCGCCGTACTTCTCCCGCACACCCGCCATGTCGAGCGCGTCGGTGATCACGACACCCTCGTAGCCCAGCTGTTCGCGCAGGATGCCGGTGACGATGGGATGCGACAGCGTCGCCGGATCTCCGCTCGGGTCGAGGGCGGGGACCACGATGTGCGCGGTCATGATCGAGCCGGCCCCCGCGTCGATCGCGGCCCGGAACGGCGGCGCGTCCAGCTCCTGCCACTGCTCCACGGTGTGGCTGATGGTGGGCAGGGCGTAATGGCTGTCGGTCGTCGTGTCGCCGTGGCCGGGGAAGTGCTTGGCCGTGGCGGTGATGCCCGCGCGCTGATAGCCCTTGATCTGGTCGGCGACGAGACCGGCGACGGCCTGCGGGTCGGCGCCGAAGGAGCGTACGCCGATGACCGGGTTGGCCGGATTGACGTTGACGTCGGCGTCGGGCGCGTAGTCCTGGTTGATTCCCATGGCGGACAGCTCGGCCCCGGCGATTCGCGCGGCCTCCCGAGCGCCGTCGTGGGAACGGCCCGCGCCGAGCGCCATCGCGCTGGGCAGGAGCGTCACCGGCTTGCCGATGCGGGTGACGATGCCGTGCTCCTGATCGGTGGAGATCAGCAGCGGTACGGGTGTTTTCTGGGCGAGCGCGGCCTTCTGAAGTCCGTTGGACAGACCGGCGATCTGGTGCGGGTCGCGCACGTTGTGCGCCCAGGCGAAGTAGATGATTCCGCCGACGTGGTACGTGTCGATCAGTTCGGCGGCGGTGCGGACGCCGATCTCCGCGAGGTTGAGATCGATGTCTTCCTGGTCGGGCTCGGTCGCGGAGTGCCCGTACACCCGCATCACGAAGAGCTGGCCGACCTTCTCCTCCAGGCTCATCCGGGAAACGATCCGCCGCAGCCGCTCGCGCGGCGCTGCGGCAGCGGGACTTCCACCGGCAACTCCCGCGGCCGTTATGGCGGTTGCGGCAGTCGCGCCGAGGAGTGCGCGTCTGGAGATGGTTCGGTCTTTCACTGGTGTCCTTCCGGCGTGCACTGCGGGGGGATGAAGGAAACTGCCAATGGATCACGCTTATCTGGAAAATTACCGCCAAGTCAAGAGGGCGCCGCCAAGTCCCTCGATGGGGTTGCGGGGGGAGCCGGGATCGTACGGGAGTGACTGCGGGGCCTGGAGGTGTTCGCGGGCGGTCGGACGTGTTGGCGGACCGGTGAATACACCGACGCCGTGGCCGCCCCCCCAATCTAATTGCGTGACAGTAACTCCATGAGTGACAGGCATGCACTTGTTGTTAATGGCGGGGAGTTCTACCGTCGAGGCGCGAGGACGGGACGGTGCCCAAGCCGCCCCGCTTCCAACGGAATCCGGGACATCACCTGCCCCTGAAACATGATCAATTCGGAGGGACGCCATGTCCGCCTACGTCATAGCCCACCTGCGGGAAGCCGTCCCGCACACAGACATCGCCGAGTACATCGAGCGCATCGCCGCCACCTTCGAGCCGTACGGCGGACGCACTCTCGTCCACTCCCCGCGGCCCGAGGTGAAAGAGGGCGACTGGGCCGGGCAGATCGTGATGATCGGCTTTCCCGGGACAGCCGAGGCGCGGGCCTGGTGGGAGTCCCCCGCATACCGGGAGATCGTCCCCCTGCGCCAACGGCATTCCAGGGCCGACGTCATCCTGCTCGAAGGCGTGCCCGAGGGCTACGAACCGGCTGTTGCCGCGCAGGGCATGCGGGACGCGCTGGCCGGCCGGCAGCAGCCCTCGCCTGCCGACAGCCCCGAGTAGCTGCCCCGGGCCGCGGTCCCTGGATAGGGTCGAGGGGAATCCGGACGGCGACGGTCAGGGGGGCGTGATGGGCGCGGACAACGGCGCGCGGAAGGCCGGGAGCGTACGGGAGTGGCTGCGGGGCCTGGAGGTGTTCGCGGGGCCACTGGCGCAATTCGATCCCGCCGGTGCCCCGGCCGAACCGGTCGGCCTGTTCCTCGACTGGCTGAGTGAGGCGGTCGCGGCGGGTGTGCCGGACGCGCACGCCATGACGCTCTCCACTGTCGGTGAGGACGCAGGCCCCGACGCCCGCGTCCTCATCCTCAAGAACGTGGACAGCGAAGGCTGGCAGTTCGCCGCACACGCCAACAGCCCCAAGGGCCGCCAACTGGCCGACCGCCCCCGCGCGGCGCTCACCTTCTACTGGCCCCTGCAAGGCCGCCAGGTGCGCGTCCGGGGCACGGTGAAACCGGAGCCGCCCGAGCGGAGCGCCGCCGACCTGCTGGCCCGAGCACCGTCCGCCCGCGCGGAGGTACTGCTGGGCCGCCAGAGCTCCCACCTGGACAGCCCCGAGGAGCGGGACGGTGCGCTACGGGCGGCCCTGGCCCGGATCGAGTCGGAACCCGAACTGGTCAGCGCCGAATGGACGTTGTACACGCTGGTGCCGACCGAGACCGAGTTCTGGCAGGCGGACAAGGACCGCGTCCACGACCGCCTGCGCTATGAACGCCCCGACCCTCACGGCCCTTGGACGCGCCACCTGCTGTGGCCGTAACGGGCAGGGGGCGCGACAAGCCGAGGTGAGCGGTCGGGCAGCCCCTTCTGCTGCTGCCTGTGCAGCGCGCCCACGGCGGCCAACTGCCGCCGTTCCCAGTCCGTGGCGGGCCGGAGCCGTCTGAATCTGGCCCGCCACGCACGCCCGGTGGGGCGCTCCAGATCCACGTAGTCGCCGACGATGTCTCGTACGGTGCCCGGCATTTCCGCGTCGCCGTCGAATACGACGGCTCCGATCGCGATTTCGCGGGGCTCGGCAAAGGTACGGGGAATCCGGATCTCCCTCACCGGTCGCGCGAGTTGGCGCTTCGGTCTCACCTATAACCACCCTTGCGCTTCAGCTCCTTTTCCAGCTGCATCTGCGCGCGAATTCGCCGCATGGTCGGGCTCATTTGTTCGCTCTCCTGTTCGGACTCCGCGTCATCCTGTTCAACTTGGTCGCCCTGGTCCTCCCGGTTGCCTTTGGCGTCGGGGCACACCGGTCGGCCGCATTCGCAGGGAGGCCAGTCGAGGGTCGTCCAGCTCACGATGTCTCTTCCTTCGATCCCGGGCCCCGACTTCGGGACCCGGAGCCGGCCATCGGTTCCGAACGTGTCACTCAGTCCGGACAGAATCCGGCGCGCTTCACTGGTCATCAGACAACCTCCGCAATCCATTGAGGACCCGTTCCATCAGTCCGTGTGTCAGTGGGGCGTATGTGCCCGGGGGTTGAGGCCTGGGCGGTATGAACAGGACGCCCACGTGCCGCACCGTCCTCACAGGGGTGAACTGACACCGGGCCGCCTCTGTCGGCTTGGTGGAGGGTCTAAGGTCCGCCATGGGTTGCGTTCCGTTCGCTTCCTGATCGCTTTGCACTTGGTTCTACTTTCGGTCCCAAGGCGCCTTTGGAACAGGCAAAATGACGTGCCAACAGAACTGGCACAGGAAGGCTGTGAAACATGACCGCACTGAACCCAGAGGAATCGGAAGAGCCGGAAGGCGGGGCGGAATTCTTCGGCAAGGAGGTCATGCACGCCCGTAAACACAAGGAGATGTCGCAGCAGGAGCTAGCCGATGCGGCGGGCTTCGAACGTACTTACGTGACCCGCGTCGAAGGTGGCACGCGCTTGGCGTCTCCGAGGTTCGCCGACGCGTGTGACAACGTCTTTGGCACACCCGGAAGCTTCGCCCGCCTGCGGCTTCGGATCAGTGAGCGTGGGCATCCCGGCTGGTTCGTGCCGTTCGTGAAGCTGGAGCGCGAAGCGGCCACCGTGAGCGACTACTCGAACGTCTTCATCATGGGAATGTTCCAGACGCCGGAGTACGCACAGGCGATTTTCCGTGCGGCGCACCCGCGCAAGGACGCAGCTCAGATCAAGACGCTTGTGGATGCCCGCATGCGACGGCGTGACGTCCTAGAGGGCGAGAATCCGCCGTTGATGTGGGTGATCCTGCATGAGGCCGTACTGCGGACGGTTGTCGGCGGCCCTGCTGTCATGGCCGGCCAGCTTGAGCACCTGGCGGATGCAGGCACAAGCCCGCACGTGACACTGCAAGTTCTGCCTTACGACGCAGGTGCCCCGGCAACCAACGTGGCGTTCGTCCTGCTAACCCAGGACGATGGACCCGCTGTCCTCTACACAGAGACGATGGAGAGGGGACACGTGACAGACTCGATTACGGAAGTGGCCAACGCAACTGCCGTCTACGACCGCCTACGCGCCGCAGCTTTGTCCGAAGAACGTTCCCTCGACCTGATCCGCACGATTGCCAAGGAGCACGTCAGATGAGCCGCACCCCGGACCCGGTAGGTTGGGTCAAGAGCACGTACAGCGGGGGGCAGGGGGGCAACTGCGTTGAGTGGTTGCCGTCGTTCGCGGCGGCTCACAGTGTCGTTCCTGTTCGTGACAGCAAGTGCGCCGACGGCCCTGTCCTCATGCTCACGCGCGAAGCCTTCGCAGGTCTGGTCGACTTCGCTCGAAGCACCGACGCGTAGCGCGTCCGTCTCTAAGTGAGCCCCGCCGCCGTTGAGTTCGGGTCGGCGGGGCTTCGTCGTATCGGAAACGTCGATTACCAAGGAGTACGCCAGATGAGCCACACCCCGAAGCTCACCCGTTGGGTCAAGAGCACGCACAGCGGCGAGGGCAACTGTGTCGAGTGGTCGCCGTCGTTCGTGGCGGCTCACAGCGTCGTTCCTGTCCGTGACAGCAAGAGCGTCGACGGTCCCGTCCTCATGCTCACGCGCGAAGCCTTTGTCGGCCTGGTCGCCTTCGCCCGGTGCGCCGACGTGTAGCGCATCTGTTCCCAAAAGAGCCTCATATTCGCTGAGTTCGGGTCGGCGGGCTGTCTTCTCCGCGCCCGCCGTCGCCGCTAGTGTCGTTCTCTGCCCGCTCCTGATTTCTCGATCTCAGCACTCAACGTTTCTGCTGGCGCTGGAGCCGACGCCGACGCGGACTTCGGTTCCGTCCCGTCCGCGTCACCATGGACGACTCCTGGCGGTGGGAGGCAGCGCCCGCAACGCAGGCGTTGTTCTCCCGGACCGTCCCACCGTGCAGCGGAAGGTTCCGCCGTGACAGCACGGCACTGGTTCCGTCGTACCGCACCGGAGTTCCACCGAGCCGTACGGGCTCGGGCGGGAACCGCTTCTTACCGTTCAGCTCTGCGGACCCCGGGCGCGGCGGCCTTCTTCCTGGCCGCGGCTCCTGCCCGGCTCGGCGTGGCCATGGCCGGTCTCGGCATCGTCTGGCTGATCCATGCCGAGACCGGCTCCTTCGGAGCGGCCGGGCTGGTCACGGGCTCGTTCGCCGTGGCGGAGACCCTGGTCGGCCCGCAGACGGCCCGCCTCATGGACCGTTTCGGGCAGCCGCGCGTCCTCGTACCGCTCCTGTGCGGCCACGCCGGAGCGATTTCCGTCCTGGTCGCGCTGGCCGTGACGAAAGCCTCCGCGATGCCGCTGATGGCGGCCGGTCTCGCGGCCGGAGCGACCATCCCGCAGTTCGGGGCGCTCACCGCGGCCCGCTGGTCGGTCCTGCTGCACGGCAGGGCCGAACTCACCCCGGCCTTCGGGCTCGAAACGATCAGCAACGAGGTCGCCTTCCTCCTCGGTCCCGCGCTCGCGGTGCTGATGGCGACCCAGGTGCACCCGGCCGCAGGTACGGTGCTGGCGGGAACGCTCGTCGTCGGTGCCGGACTGGCGTTCGCGGCGTCGCGTCGTACCGCCCCGGCCCCGGCGGCCGCCACGGCGTCCGCTCCGGACCGCAGGACTGCCCGGGGCCCGGGGGCTTTGTTCACCCGGAACTTCGCCACGCTGCTGGCCGCCAATCTGGCCCTGGGCGTCTTCTTCGGCTCGACGCAGGTCTCGGTGAGCGCCTTCGCCCACGTTCACCACGCCGCTGCGGAAGCCGGGCTGTTGTACGGACTGATGAGCTGCGCGAGCCTGTTGGCCGGTCTGGCCTACGGCCGACACCGCCGACGCACCTCGCCTGCGGCTCAACTCCGTCTGATCCTGGCCTTCTTGGCCTGCGCCTCGCTGCTGCCGCTGCTGGCCGACGCCCCCTGGCAACTCGGCCTCGCTCTCATGCTCTCCGGTGCGGGAGTCGCTCCGTGCGTCATCGTCTCCTCGACGCTCATCGAGTCGGTCGTGGACCGGTCGGTCCTGACCCAGGCGTTCACCTGGGCGAACTCCGCGAGCGCTGCGGGCATCGCCGTCTCTGCCGCCGTCGTCGGCCGACTCGTCGACGGTCCTGGCGGCGCGCGCGCCGGGTTCACCGTCCCCGTCCTCGTCCTGACCGCGACGACGGTCCTGACCTGGTTCGGCCGTCACGCCCTGACCGCGGCCACCGCGGCCTCCGGACAGCGTTCGTCGGAGGCTCAGTCGGCCGGTGTCGAGCCCTGAGCAGGGAAGGGGGCCCGGCGGCCGACGCCTCGAACTGCCCTGCAGGGTCGTGCCGTTCGCACCGTCAGGCCACGTGCAGGACGACCTTGCCGCGCCGGTGCGGGCGGGTGAGGGAGACGTAGGCGGCCGGGGTTTCGGCGAGAGGGAGGACAGCGGCGACCGAGGGGGCCAGTCGCCGCCTGGCGCACCAGCGCCTGCCAGGCGGTCAGTCCGGCCAGCGGGAGAGCGGAGGTGCGGTCGTGGCCGAGTCCCGGGGGCCTGGCCGCGATCACCGCCGCGGGCACCACAGTGAACTGGGCGGCGGCCTCATCGGTGTGCGACGCACCAGGCTTGACCGGTGGAGTGGGCCGGGAGTTGTCCCCTGCGCTGCCGCTGTTACGCGGCTGTGGAGGGAGGTGGGTTTGTCCGGGTTGCCGGTTCACCTGGATGTCGTCCGCAGGTCGTCTCGCGTTGCCTCTGGTCAATGGTTCGCCGGGACCTGCCCGGCTCAGGAGAAGAAGTCGATCACGTGCCGGGCCGTGTTGTCGGGGATGTCGACGTCGGCCGCCCCGGCGCTGCGGTGGACAGCGCCTGCTCGTACGCGGCGAGCGCCGTCTCGATGTCGCCGGGGTGCGCGGCGAGGGCCTTGCCGAGTTCGGCGCAGTCCAGCATGGCCGCGCCGAGTTCGGCGCCGCCCTGCTGGACGGCTTGGCGCCTTCGCCGTTGGGAGCCGGCAGAGGGGCGGCCCCCGCGTTCACCCTCCACCCCACCGGCCCACCCCGACACCCTCAGCCCGAACCCGCACTGTCGGCCAAGGTCCGAGCCGAGCAACGCTCCGACCCACGCACCGGTCCCAGCTCCGTCACCCGACCTTCCCGCTCAGCCCCTCCAGGTACTCCCGTCCCGCCAGCAGCAGTCCCGGCAGTTCCGCCGCCTTCGGGTACCAGCGCTTCTCGTACTCCCAGCACACCCAGCTGTCGTCGTCCAGCAGCGCCAGGTACTCCGCCAGCGGCAGCACCCCCGCGCCCAGGGCCAGCGGCGTGGTGTCCTCCGCCGAGGCGATGTCCTTGACCTGGACGTAGCCGAGGTACGGGCCCAGCGCCGCGTGGGTCGTGAGCGCGTCCTCGCCGCCCAGCCAGGTGTGCATCACGTCCCAGAGCGCGCCCACCTGCGGGTGTCCCACCGGGCCCAGGACACGCGCCGCGTCCGCGCCCGTACGGTGCGAGTCGTGGGTCTCCAGCAGGATCCGTACGCCGAAGTCCGCCGCCACCTCTCCCGCCGCCGCCAGCCGACGCGCGGCCGTCGCGTCCGACTCCGCCCGGTCCTGGCCGCCGCCGCCCGGGAACACGCGGATGTACGAGGCGCCCAGGTCCCGCGCCAGCCAGAGCAGGCCGTCCATCTCCTCGCGCAGCGCGTCGTCGTCCACGCTCGCGTCCGCCACCCGCGCGTACCCGGCCACCGTCAGGATCTCGATGCCCGCGCGCTTGAACTCGTCGACGACCGCCGCCCGTTCGCGCTGCCCGATGCCGGGGTGCACGGGCTCCTCGGGGTGGCCGCGCAGCTCCACCCCCTGGTAGCCGTTGGCGACGGCGAGTTCGATGACCTCGGGGATCGGCAGGCCGGGTACTCCGAGGGTCGAGAAGGCGAACTTCACGTGATGCTTCCTTCCTGAACGGTGCTGAACGGTGCTGAACGGTGCTGAACGGTGTTGGGCGGTGCTGAACAGTGCGGGCGGCGGTGTTGAACGGTGCCGGACGGTCCTCACGGTCATGCCGGGAAACCCCGCCGGGCCTCAGCGTCGAGCGACCGTGACCTCCGGCTGCCGCGTCGCCCAGCACCCACCACATCACCTTCCGGTACCCCGCAGCGCGTACGAAACCCACCCCGGCCGAACGAGCCCGTCACCGGCACCCGCCTTGCCCACCTGCCTCACCCCACCTGCCTCACCCCACCTGCCTCACCCCACCCGTGGCGGCGCCGTCGACGCCCGTGCCATCAGCTCCGCCGCGATCGTCGCGATCCCGCCGGGTGGCGCCGCCTCCGTACCCATCGCCAGGCGTCCCGCCCGGGCGCCCGCCTCGTGCAGGGGCAGCCGTACCGTCGTCAGGGCCGGTACCGCGTCCACCGAGAACGGCAGGTCGTCGAAGCCCGCCACCGAGATGTCCTGCGGGATCCGCAGCCCCTGGTCGCGTACCGCCGCGCACGCGCCCAGCGCCACCGTGTCGTTCGCCGCGACCACCGCCGTCAGGTCGGGCGCGCGGCGCAGCAGCTCCAGCGTCGCCTCGTATCCGGAGCGGCGGGTGTACGGGCCGTGGACGGTCAGCAGGTCCTGGTCGGCGGTCAGGTCCACGCCGGCGTCCGCCGCCTTCAGCGCGGCCCGGTGCCCTTCGAGGCGGTGGCGCGTCGTCGTACGTTCCATCGGGCCCGCCACGTAACCGATCCTGCGGTGGCCGAGCGCGAGCAGGTGCTCCGTCAGGCGTTTGCCGCCGCCCCGGTTGTCGAACGCCAGCGAGGCCACGACGGCGTCGCTGTCCGGCAGCGGCGGCCGGCCGCAGAGCACCACCCGGGTACCCGCGTCGGCGAGTTTCGCCAGCTTCGTGGCCATCGCCTCGATGTGCTCCGGGTCTTCGAGCGCCCCGCCGGTGAGCACCACGGCCGCCGCCCGCTGACGCTGGAGCAGCGTCAGGTAGGTCAGCTCACGCTCGGGCGAGCCGCCCGTGTTGCAGACGACGGCGAGCTTCTCGCCGCCCGCCCTGCCGCTGCCCTCGTGACCGCCGATCTCGGTCTGGGCCGCGCCCGCCATGATCCCGAAGAAGGGGTCGGCGATGTCGTTGACGAGGATGCCCACCAGGTCGGAGGTGGCGGCGGCGAGCGAGCTGGCGGGGCCGTTGAGTACGTAGTCGAGGTCGTCCACCGCCCGCAGCACGCGTGCCCGGGTGGCGGCGGCGACCGGATAGTTGCCGTTCAGTACGCGGGAGACGGTGGCGGGCGACACCCGGGCGCGGGCCGCCACATCCGCCAGGGTGACTGTCATTGCTTTCCTCCGGAGATGCGTGAGAGACGAGAGGTGCGTCTCGGCCGAGAGATGAGTGGGAGCCGAGCGGATCGGGACCCGGTACTTGTCCCGGCCGCCGTCGCAGGCTAGCTTCATACCCTATAGAAAGCGCTTGCTGAGGTTGTGTGGAGGGAACTTCGTGACACGCAGGACAGTGCGGATCGCCATGAATGGCGTCACGGGCCGGATGGGATACCGACAGCACCTGCTGCGCTCCGTCCTCGCGATCCGTGACCAGGGCGGACTGGCCCTCGGCGGCGGAGAGGTGCTGTGGCCGGAGCCCGTGCTCGTCGGCCGCCGTGAACATGCCCTCAGAGAGATCGCCGAACGCCACGGCCTCAGCGAGTGGTCCACGGACCTCGACGCCGTACTCGCGGACGAGACCGTCGAGGTCTACTTCGACGCCCAGGTCACCTCGGCCCGCGTCGAGGCGATCAGGAAAGCGATCGCCGCGGGCAAACACATCTACACCGAGAAGCCCACCGCGACCGACCTCGAAGGCGCCCTCGGACTGGCGCGGCTCGCCGAGAGCGCCGGCATCAAGCACGGCGTGGTCCAGGACAAGATCTTCCTGCCGGGCCTGCTCAAGCTGAAACGGCTCATCGACGGCGGCTTCTTCGGTGAAATCCTCTCCGTACGCGGGGAGTTCGGGTACTGGGTCTTCGAGGGCGACTGGCAGGACGCCCAACGCCCCTCCTGGAACTACCGGAACGAGGACGGCGGCGGCATCACCGTCGACATGTTCCCGCACTGGGAGTACGTCCTGCACGAGCTGTTCGGCCGTGTCACCAGCGTCCAGGCGCACATCACCACGCACATCCCGCAGCGCTGGGACGAGCAGGGCAAGCCGTACGCCGCCACCGCCGACGACGCAGCGTACGGCATCTTCCAACTGGACGGCGGCGCGGTCGCCCAGATCAACTCCTCCTGGGCCGTACGGGTCAACCGCGACGAGCTGGTCGAGTTCCAGGTCGACGGTACGCACGGCTCCGCCGTCGCCGGGCTGCGCCGCTGCCGCGTCCAGCACCGCAGCGCCACACCCAAGCCGGTGTGGAACCCTGACCTGCCCGCCACCGAGTCCTTCCGCGACCAGTGGCAGGAAGTTCCCGACAACGCCGAGTTCGACAACGGTTTCAAGGCGCAGTGGGAGCTGTTCCTGCGCCATGTCGCCCTCGGTGAGCCCTACCAGTGGGATCTGCTCGCGGGCGCGCGCGGGGTTCAGCTGGCCGAGCTGGGCCTGCGCTCGTCGGCGGAGGGCCGCCGTTTCGACGTACCGGAGCTGAGCCTGTGACCCTGCGACTCCCTTCTCCCGGAGGCGTGTTGAGGACGTACACCCCACGCGCCGAACCCGCGCGGTTCACCGCCGGCAACGCGCCGCTCGCTTCCCGCACGGTCTTCTCCGCGGCGCATGTCGTCGCCGATCCGTACGCCGACACCAGCCCCGACGCGCCCGCCGCGATCGACTGGGACGCCACGCTCGCCTTCCGCCGTCACCTCTGGTCGCACGGCCTCGGCGTGGCGGAGGCCATGGACACCGCGCAGCGCGGCATGGGCCTGGACTGGACGGGCGCGGCAGAGCTGATCCGGCGCTCGGCGGCGGAGGCGAAGGCCGTCGGCGGCCGGATCGCGTGCGGCGTCGGCACCGACCAACTGGCACCCGGAACACACACCTTGGCCGAGGTGCGCGCCGCGTACGAGGAGCAGCTGGCGCTCGTCGAGGAGACGGGATCGCAGGCCATCCTGATGGCCTCCCGCGCCCTGGCCGCTGCCGCCACCACGCCCGACGACTATCTCGCCGTCTACGCCCACCTGTTGCGGCAGGCGAGCGAACCGGTCGTCCTGCACTGGCTGGGACCGATGTTCGACCCGGCGCTCGGCGGTTACTGGGGCAGCGCGGACCTCGACGCGGCCACCGAGACGTTCCTCCAGGTCATCTCCGAGCACCCGGACAAGATCGACGGCATCAAGATCTCGCTGTTGGACGCCCAGCGCGAGATCGATCTGCGCCGCCGACTGCCCAAGGGCGTGCGCTGTTACACCGGCGACGACTTCAACTACCCAGAGTTGATCGCCGGGGACGAGCGCGGCTTCAGCCACGCGCTGCTCGGCATCTTCGACCCGCTGGGTCCGCTGGCCGCGGAGGCCGTGCGGGTGCTGGACACCGGCGATCAGAAGGGCTTCAGGCAACTCCTCGACCCGACCGTCGAGTTGTCCCGCCACCTCTTCCAGACGCCCACCCGCTTCTACAAGACGGGCGTCGTCTTCCTCGCCTGGCTGGCCGGACACCAGGACCACTTCGCGATGGTCGGCGGTCTCCAGTCGGCGCGTTCGCTGCCGCATCTGGCCCGGGCGTACGAACTGGCGGACGGTCTCGGCCTGTTCCCGGATCCGGCGGTCGCCGAGGCCAGGATGGCGTCCCTGCTCGACGTGTACGGAGTGAACTCGTGAGCGAACGCGGTGAAATGAACAGCGACCGGAGCGAACTCACCGGCAGGCTGAACCGGTTCAGCATCAACCAGATGACGGTCAAGCAGCTGTCCCTGCCCGAACTGACCGAGGCGTGCGTGCGGCTCGGCGTACCGGGCATCGGACTGTGGCGCGAGCCGGTGCGGGCGTACGGAGTGGAGGCCGCGGCCAAGCTCGTACGCGAGGCCGGGCTCGCCGTCACGACGCTCTGCCGCGGCGGGTTCCTGACCGCGATCGACAAGGATCAGCGGGCGGTGGCGCTGGCCGACAACCGGGCGGCGATCGACGAGGCCGTGACGCTGGGCACGGACACGCTGGTGCTGGTCTCCGGCGGCCTCCCGGCGGGCAGCAAGGACCTGCCCGCCGCCCGCGAGCGGATCGCCGACGCGCTGGCCGAACTCGCCCCGTACGCGGGCGAGCGGGGCGTGCGCCTCGCGATCGAGCCGCTGCACCCGATGTTCGCGTCCGACCGCTGTGTCGTCTCCACCCTCGACCAGGCGCTCGAACTGGCGGAGCGTTTCCCGGCCGAGCAGGTCGGCGTGGTCGTGGACACGTACCACATCTGGTGGGACGACCGGGCTCCGGCGGCCGTCGCGCGGGCGGGCGCGGGCGGCCGGATCCACTCCTTCCAACTGGCCGACTGGATCACGCCGTTGCCGGCCGGAGTGCTGAACGGTCGCGGCCTGATCGGCGACGGGGCGGTCGACGTGCGGGAGTGGCGGGAGCGGGTGGACGCGACCGGCTTCACGGGGCCGATCGAGGTCGAGCTGTTCAACGACGAGTTGTGGGCGCGCGACGGCGTGGAACTGCTCACCGAGGTGGCGCGGCGCTACGTGACGCACGCGCTCTGAAAGCGCGGGCTTGGGGAGCATTCGGGGGCCGTGGCCGGGCCGTCCGCAGAGCACAGCCCTGCGGACGGCCCGGCCACGCGCGTCATGCGGTGCGGCCGCCCTCCCCGCCCCGGAACGTTCTGCGGTACGCCGTCGGCGTCACCCCGGTCGCCGCCTGGAGGTGATGGCGCAGCGAAACGGCCGTGCCGAAGCCCGCGTTGGCGGCGACCCGGTCGATGGGCAGGTCGCTCTCCTCCAGCAACTGCCGGGCCCGCTCCACACGCTGCCGGATCAGCCACTGGGCGGGGGAGAGGCCGACCTCTTCGCGGAAGCGGCGGGTGAACGTTCGTACGCTCATCGACTCCAATTCTGCCAACTCCCTCAGCTGTATGGGCCGTTCCAGGTGGTCGAGCGCCCAGGCGCGCGCCGCGCCGGTCGAGGAGACCGTCGGTTCGGGGACGGGGCGGCGGATGTACTGTGCCTGGCCGCCGTCGCGGTGGGGCGGTACGACGGTCGTACGGGCAACGGCGTTCGCCACCGCCACTCCGTGATCGCCGCGGATCATGTGCAGGCACAGGTCGATGCCGGAGGCGACACCCGCCGAGGTGAGCACGTCTCCGTCCTCCGTGTAGAGGACATCGGGATCGAGCCGTACGTCAGGATGCAGCTCGCGGAACCGGTCGCAGGACTTCCAATGCGTGGTCGCCCTCTTCCCCTTGAGCACCCCGGCCGCCGCGAGCACGAACGCGCCCGTACAGATGGACGCGATCCGGGTGCCGGGTCTGATCCGGGCGAGGGCGGCGGCGAGGGGCGGGCTGAGCCGCCCGTCCTCCGGGGTGTAGTCCTCGTCGGAGGTCGGGACGATCACGGTGTCCGCTTCGCCGAGCAACTCCGTTCCGTGGCGCACGTTCACGGTGACATCGCCGTCCGTCCGTACGGCTCCGGGCGCGGGCGTGCAGGTCAGTACGGAGTAGAGCGGATCGCCCGACATGGACGCGGCCTGCCCGAACAGCTGGTGCACGATGCCGAGTTCCATCTGAAGCAGCCCGGGACGCACCAGCACGGCGACCCGGTGGCGGTGGGGAGAGGCATCGGGAAAGCCGCGCGGTGAATCGACGGGAGCGCAGGGAGCGCCGGTTTCGGCAGAAGCGGTCATGGCCCGAACCTTTCCGCTCCTGGCCATCGGGCAACTCGATCGACGCGCACGATCGGCGCACGGTCGACCCATGGACCGGATACCTCACCCGAGCGGACAGCCAACCCACCCCGAAGCAGGGCCAACCTGCTCCGAAGCAGGGCCAACTCGCATACACCGCGCCTGGTGGGTCGTCACCGTGGCCGCACTGGCGATCGTCGCGGCCGGCACCGTCACGACCCTCTCCGGAGTGCTGACCGACCCGCTGCACGGCACCTTCGGCTGGTCGCGCTCCACGATCGGCGTCGCTGTCTCGGCCAACATGGTGCTGTACGGCGTGACCGCCCCGTTCGCGGCGGCGCTCATGGACCGTTTCGGCATCCGCCGGATCGCGGCCGCCGCCCTGACGGCCGTCGCGGCCGGCTCGTTGCTCACCACCGTCATGACCGCCGCCTGGCAGTTCGTCCTCTGCTGGGGGCTGCTCGTCGGCCTCGGCAGCGGTGCCACCGCTATGACCTTCGCCGCGACCGTCGCGCAACGCTGGTTCGTGCGCAGGCGCGGGCTGGTCACGGGCATCCTGACCGCCGCCGGGGTCTTCGGGCAGTTCGCCGTCCTGCCCGCGCTCTCCTGGCTGACCGAACGGCACGGCTGGCGCCCCGCGTTGGTGACCGTGGCGCTCGCCGGACTCGTACTCGTACCGCTGGTGGGCCTGTTGCTGCGGGATCATCCGGCGGACGCCGGGCTGAGGCCGTACGGTGGCGCGCGGTTCGTGCCGCGTCCGGCACCCGTGCCCGGAGCGGGGGCACGTGCCGTCCGGGTGCTGCTCGACACCGCGCGTACCGGGCCCTTCTGGCTGCTCGCCGGGGTCTTCGCGGTCTGCGGAGCCTCGACCAACGGCGTGATGTGGAGCCACTTCACGCCCGCCGCCCACGACCACGGCATGCCCGCGACGGCCGCGTCCTCGCTGCTCGCGCTGATCGGGATCTTCAACGTCGCGGGCACCATCGCCTCCGGCTGGCTCACCGACCGTTACGACCCGAGGCGGTTGCTCGCGGGTTACTTCGTCCTGCGCGGTGGTTCCCTTCTCGCCCTGCCGTCGCTGCTGACGGCCGCGCCGGACACGCCACTTGTGGTGTTCGCCGCCGTCTTCGGACTGCTGGACGTGGCGACCGTGCCGCCGGTGATCGCGCTCAGCCGGGAGTTCTACGGCGCGGACAGCGCCATCGTCTTCGGCTGGGTCAACACCGCCCACCAGGTGGGGGCCGGGCTGATGGCGGTCCTGGGCGGAGTCGTACGGGACACCCTGGGAACGTACGACCCGGTGTGGGCGGGCTCGGGAGCGCTGTGCGCGACGGCCGCGCTGCTCTCCCTGGCCGTCCGCCGGCCGGCGCGAACCGGCGGGGACGAGATTACTCACCGGGGCCGTGCAACCATCCGGGGGTGATGTGTGTCGTACATGTCATCAAAGCTCTCGGGGAGGGGTCCGGGGGGATCGGAGAGCTTTGACATGGGGAGGGGAGTACGTGGGGCCCGGTCCGGCGGACCGGGCCCCCTGTCGGCTCGCGACGCGGTCGTTGGGCGTTGCGTTCAGCCGTCCTGCGGTCCCCTGCTCAGCTACGGCGTGACCTGTCCGCATCGAGGGCCCGGCGCAGCGCCTTCAGCGGGTACGGGGTCTCCCTGTCCTCGTCCTGGATCTTGCCGTAGAAGTCCGTCATCACCGTGGCGAGCAGTGCGTGGCGGGAGAGGATCGCCCTGGCCTCTCGCGGTCCGTCCGGCGGCTCCGCGCCTTCCGCACACGCGCGAATCAGTGCCTCGCGTTCTTTCCGCTCGTATCCGTAGAGAGCCGTGATCAGCCAGTTCACCAGCCAACTGCGTGTGTAGCAGCGATCGTAGGTCCTGTGCCGTTCGAAGAAGCCGGCCTCGGACGGTGACAGCTCGAAGCGGGAGGAGAGTGCGAGGCCGTAGTCGGTGAAGTAGAGGCGTCGGCCGTCGGTCAGGATGTTCTGGAAATGGGCGTCGAAGTGCAGGAGCCCGCGCGCGTTCATGAAGGACGTGCCCGTCTCCAGCTCGCACTCCACCAGGGAACAAGCCCGGTCGGCGGATTCTTCATCAGTCCGTACCTGCTCGGTGAACCACTCGTGGAGCGTCTGGGGGATGTACTCCAGGAACAGCGCCAGGCTCGCGGAGGACTGCTGAACGGCCTCGATACGACGGCGTACCTCGGGCCTGCCTCCCCAATAGGCCACGGCCCGCTCCACGTCCGCGAGTTCTACGGGAAGCGGGGTCGTGTCCGGCAGCACGCGCCAGTGGTACATCATCGGAAAACCTTGGTACTGCCCCGCGAGCACCCAGTTCGTCGTCATGGTGTGAACGGCCAGCTCCCGCCACGTCCCGAAACCGGGCCCACCGACGCCGTACTGGCAGTGGGTGGGAAGCCCGAACAGGTTGGCAGTGGACCGTACGTGCTCCGGCAGCCGCTCCATGTCCGTGAGCGGCACCCGCTTCACGAAGACCGGCTTCCCGTCGACCTCCAGCAGCGCGGACTTCCCGCCGATACCGGAGTCGAGCGGGACGGCGGCGTCCACAAGCTCGCCCAGTTGGAGATCACTTCGCAGGGCGAGTGCTGTGGAGACAGCGCTGTAGGCAGCCAGGCGTGCGTCTTCTGACATGTCCGGGTGCTCGACCGCTACCTGCATGGGAATGCCGACCTCGTTTCCGCCATGCCCGCGAGTGTCCACCTGCCGCTGCCTCCGCACTGTAGATGAAGCGCGACGAGGAGAGCGGCGGAGTCGGCGCCGGGCACGCTACGCCACGGGCCGGCGTCATTCGGTGGTTGTCCACAGGGCTGGTGCTGTGGAGAGGCCGTTGTCCACAGGCTGCTCGCGCTGTCGGAGCCGGGCGGTAGCGTCGGATCATGTCCAATCCAACTCCCGCGGTGCTCGAAGCCGTTCTCGAGCGCATCACGTACGCCAATGAGGAGAACGGCTACACGGTCGCGCGCGTCGACACGGGCCGCGGTGGCGATCTCCTCACCGTGGTCGGTGCGTTGCTCGGCGCGCAGCCCGGGGAGTCGCTGCGCATGGAGGGCCGCTGGGGCACGCATCCCCAGTTCGGCAAGCAGTTCACGGTGGACAATTACACGACGATTCTGCCCGCCACGATCCAGGGCATCCGGCGCTATCTCGGTTCCGGTCTGATCAAGGGCATCGGTCCGGTGATGGCCGACCGGATCGTGGAGCATTTCGGGCTGGACACCCTCGACATCATCGAGGAGGAGCCCAAGCGCCTGGTGGAGGTGGCGGGGCTCGGGCCCAAGCGGACGAAGATGATCGCCACCGCCTGGGAGGAGCAGAAGGTCATCAAGGAAGTGATGATCTTCCTCCAGGGCGTGGGCGTCTCCACCTCCATCGCCGTGCGGATCTACAAGAAGTACGGCGATGCCTCGATCTCGGTGGTCAGGAACGAGCCGTATCGCCTGGCGGCCGACGTCTGGGGCATCGGGTTCCTCACCGCCGACCGGATCGCCCAGGCGGTCGGCATTCCGCACGACAGCCCGGAGCGGGTCAAGGCGGGCCTCCAGTACGCCCTCTCCCAGTCCACCGACCAGGGCCACTGCTTCCTGCCGGAGGAGCAGCTGATCTCGGACTCCGTGAAGCTCCTCCAGGTGGACACGGGGCTGGTCATCGAGTGCCTGGCCGAGCTGGCCGCGGAAGAGGAGGGGGTCGTACGGGAGACGGTGCCGGGGCCGGACGGCGGGGAGGCCGTCACGGCGATCTATCTGGTGCCCTTCCACCGTGCGGAGCTGTCCCTGGCCGGGCAGGTGCGGAGGCTGCTGCGGGCGGACGAGGACAGGATGCCGGTCTTCCAGGACGTGGCCTGGGACAAGGCGCTGGCCTGGCTCGCGGACCGTACGGGCGCGGAGCTGGCGCCCGAGCAGGAGCAGGCGGTCCGGCTCGCGCTCACCGAGAAGGTCGCGGTCCTGACCGGCGGACCCGGCTGCGGGAAGTCCTTCACGGTCCGCTCGATCGTGGAGCTGGCGCGGGCCAGGAAGGCCAAGGTGGTGCTGGCCGCGCCCACCGGGCGGGCGGCCAAGCGGCTCGCCGAGCTGACGGGCGCCGAGGCGTCTACGGTGCACCGGCTGCTGGAGCTGAAACCGGGCGGGGACGCGGCGTACGACAAGGACCGGCCGCTCGACGCGGATCTGGTGGTGGTGGACGAGGCGTCGATGCTGGACCTGCTGCTGGCCAACAAACTGGCCAAGGCGGTCGCGCCGGGCGCGCATCTGCTGCTGGTCGGCGATGTCGACCAACTGCCCTCGGTCGGGGCCGGCGAGGTGCTGCGTGATCTGCTCGCTGAGCAAGGACCCGTGCCGCGCGTCAGGCTCACCCGGATCTTCCGGCAGGCCCAGCAGTCCGGCGTGGTCACCAACGCGCACCGCATCAACTCCGGAGTGCACCCCATCACCCAGGGCCTCTCCGACTTCTTCCTCTTCGTGGAGGACGAGACGGAGGACGCGGGGCTGCTGGCCGTCGATGTCGCGGCGCGGCGGATCCCCGCCAAATTCGGCCTGGATCCCCGCCGTGACGTCCAGGTCCTGGCGCCGATGCACCGCGGCCCGGCGGGCGCCGGCACGCTCAACGGCCTGCTCCAGCAGGCGATCACCCCGGCGAGACCCGAGCTTCCCGAGAAGCGGCTCGGCGGCCGGGTCTTCCGCGTCGGGGATAAAGTGACTCAGATCAGGAACAATTATGACAAAGGGGCCAACGGGGTCTTCAATGGCACGGTCGGCGTGGTCACCGCGCTCAGCCTGGACGACCAGCAGCTGACGGTGCTGACGGACGAGGACGAGGAGGTGCCGTACGACTTCGACGAGCTGGACGAGCTGACGCACGCGTACGCCGTGACGATCCACCGCTCCCAGGGCAGCGAGTACCCCGCCGTGGTCATTCCGGTGACCACGGGAGCCTGGATGATGCTTCAGCGCAACCTGCTGTACACGGCCGTCACCCGCGCCAAGAAGCTCGTCGTACTGGTGGGCTCGCGCAGGGCGATCGGACAGGCGGTCCGCACCGTCTCGGCGGGCAGGCGCTTCACCGCGCTCGATCACCGGCTGTCCGGGACTTCCGGAACCGGGGCGAAGGGGGCAGGATGAGCGGGTTGGCGGCACTGAGTGCCGCCAAAAGGCCTAATGGCCGACCCCGAGTGCACTCTCCTGAGCCAAATGGGGGATGGTAGAGACAGTCAGGGCACCTCGAAGAAGAGGCACTACGTCGGTGAGGGATGACGTGAGCGAGAAACGCGACAACGACGCGGTAGTACTGCGGTACGGCGACGGCGAGTACACCTATCCGGTGATCAACAGCACCGTCGGCGACATGGGCTTCGACATCGGGAAGCTCCGAGCTCAGACCGGCCTGGTGACGCTGGACAGCGGGTACGGCAACACGGCCGCCTACAAGTCCGGGATCACCTACCTCGACGGCGAAGAGGGCATCCTCCGCTACCGCGGTTACCCCATCGAGCAGCTGGCCGAAGGGTCCAGCTTCGTCGAGGTGGCGTACCTGCTGATCAACGGTGAGCTTCCGACCGTCGACGAGCTGGCCTCGTTCAAGAACGAGATGACTCAGCACACGCTGCTGCACGAGGACGTCAAGCGGTTCTACGACGGCTTCCCGCGTGACGCGCACCCGATGGCGATGCTGTCGTCCGTGGTCAGCGCGCTGTCCACGTTCTACCAGGACAGCCACAACCCGTTCGACGAGAAGCAGCGCAACCT
Source organism: Streptomyces sp. NPDC088725 (assembly GCF_044751305.1). Lineage (NCBI taxonomy): Bacteria > Bacillati > Actinomycetota > Actinomycetes > Kitasatosporales > Streptomycetaceae > Streptomyces > Streptomyces sp. NPDC088725. The sequence continues at coordinate 217,761 of NZ_JBIVLO010000007.1, read as the reverse complement.
CTCCACGATCCGGCTGCTCGCCAAGCTGCCGACGATCGCGGCGTACGCGTACAAGAAGTCGATCGGCCACCCCTTCGTCTACCCGCGCAACGACCTCGGGTACGTGGAGAACTTCCTGCGGATGACCTTCTCGGTCCCCGCGCAGGAGTACGAGCCCGACCCCGTCGTGGTGTCCGCTCTCGACAAGCTGTTCATCCTGCACGCGGACCACGAGCAGAACTGCTCGACGTCCACCGTGCGCCTGGTCGGTTCCTCGCAGGCGAACATGTTCGCTTCGATCTCCGCCGGTATCAGCGCCCTCTGGGGCCCGCTGCACGGTGGTGCCAACCAGTCGGTGCTGGAGATGCTGGAAGGCATCCAGGCTTCCGGCGGCGACGTCGACTCCTTCATCCGCAAGGTGAAGAACAAGGAAGACGGCGTGAAGCTCATGGGCTTCGGGCACCGCGTCTACAAGAACTTCGACCCCCGGGCGAAGATCATCAAGGCCGCCGCGCACGACGTCCTCTCGGCCCTCGGCAAGTCCGACGAGCTGCTGGACATCGCGCTCAAGCTCGAAGAGCACGCGCTGGCCGACGACTACTTCGTGGAGCGCAAGCTCTACCCGAACGTCGACTTCTACACCGGCCTGATCTACCGCGCCATGGGCTTCCCGACCGAGATGTTCACCGTGCTCTTTGCGCTCGGCCGGCTGCCCGGCTGGATCGCGCAGTGGCACGAGATGATCAAGGAGCCCGGCTCCCGCATCGGCCGCCCCCGGCAGATCTACACCGGCGAGGTCCTGCGTGACTTCGTACCGGTCGAGGGCCGCTGAGCTCTCGGCCGAGGCTCGCTGGTCTTCACACGCGCAGTGCTCCGTACAGGATCAAGGTCCTGAGAAGCGGAAAAGCGCCCCGCCGCCAATCCCCCCACGGGTTGACGAACGGGGCGCTTTCCATTTCCCCGGAGCGGATTCCCCCCACGGGATCCGGGCCGGGCATCTGCTGTTGCCAGCAGAGGTCTTCGTGCGGTCTGACCGGGGTACGTACGCACGGGAGGGCCGCTCAAAGCTCCCCGATGCACGTGCCCCGGTCAATTCGCTTGTCTGAGATGTCCCCCAAGACATCCCGCGACATGCCGTCGAACGTCCCCCAAGACGTCCTCCTGCATCGTCCACTTAGACACACGCACTGTCCTAATGGTTACCCCTAAATCTATGTGATCTAGGTCTCTTTGTGAAGGACTTGTGCGTCATGTGAAGGAACGTAGGCGCAGAGAGTTTGTTACCACGAAAACAGAGGAGAACGCCATAGCGGCGCCTGCGATCATGGGGTTGAGCAATCCGGCCGCCGCGAGCGGCAGGGCCGCCACGTTGTAGCCGAAGGCCCAGAAAAGATTTCCCTTGATGATCGCGAGGGTGCGGCGGGCGAGGCGGATGGCGTCCGCGGCGGTGTTGAGGTCGCCGCTCACCAGCGTGAGATCGGCGGCCTCGATGGCGGCGTCGGTGCCGGTGCCCATGGCGAGGCCGAGGTCGGCCTGGGCGAGCGCTCCCGCGTCGTTGACGCCGTCTCCGACCATGGCGACCGTCCGGCCTTCCGCCTGGAGACGCCTGATGACGGCGATCTTGTCCTCGGGCATGACCTCGGCGATGACCTCATGGATCCCGACGGCGGCGGCGACGGACGCGGCGACGGCCTCGTTGTCGCCGGTGAGCAGGATCGGAGTGAGCCCGAGGGCCCGCAGCCGACCGATCGCCTCGGGGCTGCTGTCCTTCACCGCGTCGGCGACTTCCAGGACGCCCCGCATCCGCCCGTCCCAGGCCACGGAGACGGCTGTCCGGCCCCGCGGTGCCCCGGCGTCCGCGAGGGCCCCAGAGGGCCCGCTGAGGGCCTGTGCGCCCGTAGTGGCACCGCTCGTCACGTCGGCGCTCACGTTGGAGGTCCCGTGGGCGGTCGCGTTGGCGGCCACGTTGCCGGTCGCTTCGGCCGCAGTACCGGCAACCGGATCCTCGCCGCCTCCGGGGCCGGCGGCGGCCACGCCCGCGGCCAGGAGCAGCGGTGTCCGGCCGACGAGCACGGTGTGCCCGTCCACGACGCCCCGGACCCCGAGCCCGGGTACGTTCTCGAAGCTCTCCGGTACGGGAAGCGCGCCGACCCGCTCGGTGGCGCCCTCGGCGATGGCGCGGGCGACGGGGTGCTCGGAGGCGTGCTCCAGGGCGCCCGCGAGACGCAGCAGCTGCCGTTCGCCGGTCCCCTCGGCCGCACGTACGGCCTGGAGCGTCATCCGGCCCGTGGTGACCGTGCCCGTCTTGTCGAGGACGATCGTGTCGACGCGCCGGGTGGACTCCAGGACCCCGGGCCCCTTGATCAGAATGCCCAGCTGCGCGCCGCGCCCGGTGCCGACCATGAGGGCGGTGGGTGTGGCCAGCCCCAGGGCGCACGGGCAGGCGATGATCAGTACGGCGACGGCGGCCGTGAAGGCGGCGATCGGCACACCGGTCACCAACAGCCAGCCGAGCAGCGTCCCCACGGCGATGATCAGCACGGCCGGTACGAAGACCGCCGAGATCCGGTCGGCGAGGCGCTGCGCCTCGGCCTTGCCGTTCTGGGCGTCCTCCACCATGCGCGCCATGCGGGCGAGCTGGGTGTCCGAGCCGACGCGCGTGGCCTCCACGACGAGCCGGCCGGACGTGTTGAGCGTGGCGCCCGTGACCTGGTCGCCCGCGGTCACCTCCACCGGCACGGACTCGCCGGTGAGCATCGACGCGTCGACGGCGGAGGAGCCCTCGGTCACGGTGCCGTCCGTGGCGATCTTCTCCCCGGGGCGTACGACGAAGCGGTCCCCGGCGGCGAGTTGGCCGATCGGGATACGGGTCTCCGTACCGCCGCGCAGAACGGCCACGTCCTTGGCGCCGAGCTGGAGCAGCGCCCGCAGGGCGGTGCCCGCCTTCCGTTTCGCCCGCGCTTCCAGGTAGCGCCCGAGCAGGAGGAAGGTCACGACGCCGGCGGCGACTTCGAGGTAGATGGTCGAGGAGCCGCCCGTGCCCGGTGTGACGAAGTCGAAGCCGTGGCGCATTCCCGCCATGCCGGCGTCGCCGAAGAACAGCGCCCACAGGGACCAGCCGAAGGCGGCGAGTGTGCCGACGGAGACGAGCGTGTCCATCGTGGCGGCGCCGTGCCGGAGATTGGTCCAGGTGGCGCGGTGGAAGGGGAGTCCGCCCCAGATGACCACGGGCGCGGCGAGCGTCAGGGAGAGCCACTGCCAGTTATTGAACTGCCACGCGGGAACCATGGCCAGCAGCACCACGGGCGCCGCGAGTACGGCCGAGACGTACAGTCGCTGCCGCAGCGAGGCCAGTTCCGGATCGGGGGCTTGGTCGCCCGGTCGGCCCTCCTGGCCCTGTCCGGGGGTCTCCGAGCCGCCGGCCGGTGGTTCGGGGGCGGGCGGCGGCGGTTCTGTGGCGGTGTAGCCGGTCCGGGTCACGGTCTCGATCAGATCCGCGACCCGCACCCCCTCCGGGTACGAGACCTTCGCCTTCTCCGTCGCGTAGTTGACGGTGGCGCTGACCCCTTCCATGCGGTTGAGCTTCTTCTCGACCCGGGCGGCGCAGGAAGCGCACGTCATCCCGCCGATGGTCAGCTCCACCTGGGAGATCTCCATCGGCGGCACGTCGGTCGCCGGGTCGTCGGTCGCGGTGCTGCTGGTCATGTCTCGCTCCGGAGGGGGTGTCGATCGATCGGCAGCGTGTCGATCGTGCGGATTTCTCTCGGAGGGGTGGCGATCAGGCCTGCCCGACCAGCTCGTACCCCGCCTCGTCCACGGCGGCGCGTACGGCCGCGTCGTCCAGCGGAGCCGCGGAGACGACCGTCACCTGGCCGGTGCCGGCCACCGCGCGCACCGAGGTGACACCCGCGATCCCGGAGATCTCGCCGGAGACGGCGCCTTCGCAGTGGCCGCACGTCATACCGGTGACCTGGTAGACGGTGGTGGTCTGCGTGGACTGCGCGGTCTCGCTCTTCGTCTCTGCGGTCATGGCGGTCTCCTGTTCGGCGGTCTGTGAGCTTCACCGGAAACCTTACCCCTAGGGGGTATGAAAACGTAGCCCTGGGGGCCTCGCCCCCCGATCCGTGTGAACAGGGGCGGTTCGCGCGCGCAGGAGCATGCCGCGCGAACGGGAGTGGTCTGTGTGAATACGTGGAGGGGCGAGGCGAGGGGTCAGTTCCTGTTGCCTCTGTTGCCCGGCCGGTTGGCCACCCAGGTACGGACGGTGTCCGCGTACCAATAGGGCTTGCCGTTCTCCACGTGATCGGGCTGCGGAAGCAGTCCGTGTTTGCGATAGGAGCGGACGGTGTCCGGCTGCACCCTGATGTGTGCCGCGATCTCCTTGTAGGACCAGAGTCCTGTGTCCGTCATAAGTGGCGCACCTCCTCGCGCCCGCCGCAGCGTCGGCCCGTTGGCCGTCGGTGGAGCTGCGGCGGGATGCCGGCGATCGTTCAGCCCGTGCCCGTTGAACGACGCGGAGTGAGCAACTGGGTGCGCCTGTCGCTCCCTTGTGACGGAAAACCCGCGTAATGGAGATATGTGTAACGGAAAGGGAACTTCTGTCGCGGATGTGCCACGTGTGGCGCCACCGCGCCAGTTGTACGCGTCCCTATGACGACGTCGAGTTCCGGCGCCGCAGGTCGGGCGCCGCTGAGCAAGGCTCCGCGAGGTCGGGCGCCGCTGAGCAAGGCTCCGCGAGGTCAGGCCCCGCGAGGTCAGGCCCCGCGAGGTCAGGCCCCGCGAGGTCAGGCGCCGCAGAGGGCGGGCGCCGCAGCGGTCAGGCCCCGCAGCTCCGCAGGAAGCGACGCGTGCGTTCCGCGATCGGGAATGGCTTGTCGGGCGGACACGGATACATGTCCTGCTCCACGATGGCGAAAAGATCCACATCCAGCCGCCCCGCCGCCTCCAGGACGGGCCCCAGCGCCGGGATCCCGCCCGGCGGCTCGCACATCACGCCGCGCCCCACCGCGGGCCCGAACGGCACCTCTTCGGCGATGACCCCGGCCAGGATCTCCGGATCCACCTGCTTGAGGTGGAGGTAGCCGATCCGTTCCCCGTACGTCTCGATCAGCTTGACGCTGTCGCCGCCGCAATAGGCGTAATGGCCGGTGTCCAGGCACAGCGAGACCAGTTCGGGGTCGGTGGCGTCGAGGAAGCGGCTGACGTTCGCCTCGGTGTCCACATGTGTGTCGGCGTGCGGATGGACGACGATGCGCAGCCCGAACCTGTCCCGCACCTCGCGGCCCAGCCGCTCGGTCTGGCTGGTCAGATCGCGCCACTGGGCGGGCGTGAGCGTACGGTCCTCCAGCACCTCGCCCGTCTTGTCGTCGCGCCAGAACGACGGGATGACGACCAGTTGATCCGCCCCCATGGCCTGGGTGAGCGCGGCGATGCGGGCCACGTGCGCCCAGGTCTCCTCCCAGACGGCCGGTCCGTGATGCAGCCCGGTGAAGACCGTCCCGGCGGAGACCTTCAGCCCGCGCCTCGCGGTCTCCTCGCCCAGCACGGCCGGATCGGACGGGAGGTAGCCGTACGGGCCCAGCTCGATCCACTCGTATCCGGCCTCCGCCACCTCGTCGAGGAAGCGCCGCCAGGGGACCTGCTGCGGGTCGTCGGGGAACCAGACGCCCCAGGAATCAGGGGCCGACCCGACCCGGATGCGGTTCAGTGTGGGTACGGAAGAGGTCATACCGGTCAGCCTTCCGGCCGCGCGGAAACAGTGTCAAGGGGTTCGTCCGAATGTCAGGACAAAACATTGACAGGGTTCCGGCGGGAGCATTAGACCTGAGGTTGGCCGCGCGAGAAGCGAAGGGGACACGTATGCCTGAGCCGTACGACGTGATCACCATGGGCCGGATCGGCGTGGACCTCTATCCGCTGCGGACCGGCGTCCCGCTCGCGCAGGCCGACACGTTCGGCAAGTTCCTCGGCGGCTCGGCCACCAACGTGGCGGTGGCCTCCGCCAGGCTCGGCCACCGCACCGCGGTCATCACCCGTACGGGGCAGGACCCCTTCGGGGACTATCTGCACCAGGCGCTGCGCGCGTTCGAGGTGGACGACCGCTGGGTGACGGCCGTCGAGCGGTACCCCACGCCGGTCACCTTCTGCGAGGTCTTCCCGCCCGACAACTTCCCGCTGTACTTCTACCGCCGCCCCAAGGCCCCCGACCTGGAGATCCACCCGCACGAACTGGACCTGGACGCGATCAGGGCCGCGCGGATCTTCTGGATGACCGGCACGGGACTGTGCGCGGAGCCCAGCCGCTCGGCGACGCACGCGGCGCTGGAGGCGCGCGACCGCTCCGGTATCACGGTCTTCGACCTCGACTGGCGGCCGATGTTCTGGCCTGACGGCACGGACAGCAGCAAAGGCACGGACAGCCCGGACGCGCGTGAGGAGACGGACCCGCGCGAGCAGTACGCGCGAGCCCTGCGGCACGCGACCGTCGCCGTCGGCAATCTCGACGAATGCGAGGTCGCCGTCGGCGAGCGCGACCCCGACGCGGCGGCACGGGCGCTGCTCGCGGCCGGGGTCGAGCTGGCCGTCGTCAAACAGGGTCCCAAGGGCGTCCTCGCCGTCCACCGCGACGGCACCCGCGCCGAGGTGCCGCCCGTCCCCGTCGAGGTCGTCAACGGACTCGGCGCGGGGGACGCGTTCGGCGGCGCCCTCTGCCACGCCCTGCTCTCCGGCTGGGACCTGAAGCGCGCGATGCGGTACGCGAACGCGGCGGGGGCCATCGTCGCGGCGCGCCTGGCCTGCTCCTCCGCGATGCCGTACGACGGCGAGGTCGGCCAGGTGCTGGCGGGCGGGCCCGTCCCCGCACAGGACCCCGTCCCCGCACAGGACCCCGCCCCGGCGCACGACCAGGTCTCCGTGGCGGCCGAGAACGCGCCACCCGCCCCCGGAGCCGTCCGGTGAGCCGCGTCGACATCACCGAGCTGGTCCGGCTGCGTACGCGCCACCCCGAAGCCGTCGCAGAGGCGGCCGCCCGCCGCGCCCGCAGGCCGCTGCTGCGCCCCACCGGCCGGCTGATGATCATCGCGGCCGACCACCCGGCCCGCGGCTCGCTCGCCGTCGGCGACCGGCGCCTCGCCATGGCCAACCGCCTCGATCTGCTGGAACGGCTCTGCCTCGCCCTCTCGCGCCCCGGCGTGGACGGCGTACTGGCCACCGCCGACATCCTCGACGACCTCCTCCTGCTCGGCGCCCTCGAAGACCGCGTCGTCATGGGCTCGATGAACCGCGGCGGCCTCGCGGGCGCCACCTTCGAGATGGACGACCGCTTCACGGGCCACCGCCCCCAGGACCTGGCCAGGCTCGGGTTCGACGCGGGCAAGCTGCTGCTCCGTATCGACTACGAGGACCCCGGTTCGCTCGCCACCCTGCACTCCGCCGCCCGCGCCATCGACGCGATGGCCGAGCGCCGGCTCCCGGTGTTCGTGGAGCCGTTCATCTGCCACCGCGTCGGCGGACGGCTCGGCACCGACCTCAGCGCGGAGGCCGTGACACGTTCCATCGCCATAGCCTCGGGACTGGCCGGCACCTCCGCCTACACCTGGCTGAAAGTCCCCGTCACCCAGAACCCCGACGACATGGCGCGGGTCATGGAGGCCTCGACCCTCCCGGCCGTGCTGCTCGGCGGTGAGATCGGGGACGACCAGGAGGGGGCGTACGAGAAATGGCGCAAGGCGCTGCACCTGCCCACCGTGCAGGGGCTCGTGGTGGGGCGCTCGCTGCTGTACCCGGTCGACGGAGACGTGGCCGGGGCCGTGGACACCGCCGTAGGGCTGCTCTAGACCGCCGTAGGACTGCTCCAGACCGCGTAGGACTGCTCCAGGGGGTACGGAATCCTCATGACCACCGACCACGACACCAGTGACGGCACGAGCGCCCGGCGGTACGTCCCGGCGGGCAGCGCCGCGAACGGCCCGTACGCCCTCGACATCGATCCGGAACAGGCCGGCTGGACGCACAGCGCGCTGCGCGTGCTGGAGCTGCCGGCCGGTGGAAGTCATGTACTGGACACCGGGGACAGCGAGTGGATCGTGCTTCCGCTGAACGGCGGTTGCACGGTGCGGACGCAGGGTAATTTCTTTGAACTGCTGGGCAGGGAAAGCGTGTTCAGCGGAGTCACGGACTTCGCGTACCTCCCGCGCGACGTCCATGCCCAGATCGCCTCCGGCGCGGGGGGCCGCTTCGCCCTGGCAGGAGCGAAGTGCGAGCGACGACTCCCCGCTCGCTACGGTCCCGCGCCGGAGGTACCGGTCGAACTGCGCGGCGCGGGGGGCTGCTCGCGCCAGGTCAACAACTTCGCCGCCGCCGGGGTCTTCGACTGCGACCGGCTGATCGCGGTCGAGGTACTGACCCCGGGCGGCAACTGGTCCTCGTACCCGCCGCACAAACACGACGAGCACGAACCGGGCGTGGAAGCCGAGCTGGAGGAGATCTACTACTTCGAGATCGACGGCGGCGGCCTCGGCTACCACCGGGTCTCGCCGTCACGCCCCGGTGGTACGGACGTACTCGCGGAGGTCCGTACGGGTGACACGGTCCTGATCCCCGACGGCTGGCACGGCCCGTCCATCGCTGCGCCCGGCCGTGACATGTACTACCTCAATGTAATGGCGGGACCGGGGGAGACGCGGGAGTGGCTGATCCGGGACCACCCCGACCACGGCTGGATCAGGGACACCTGGCCCGGACAGTCCGTGGATCCCCGACTGCCGTTGTACGGAGCCGAGGAGGGCCCCCGATGAGCACGAGTACGGGTACCGGTACGGGTACGTCCACGCGGCGTCTTACCGTCGCTCAGGCGCTGATCACGTTCCTCTCCCGCCAGTACACCGAGCGGGACGGCCACAGGCAGCGTTTGATCAACGCCACGTGGGGCATCTTCGGCCACGGAAACGTGGCGGGCATCGGACAAGCCCTTGTCGAATCCGGTTCCGACATGAGGTACTTGCAGGGACGCAACGAACAGGCCATGGTGCATGCCGCCGTCGGCTACGCCCGCCAGAGCAACCGCCTCTCCACGCACGCCGTGACCAGCTCCATCGGCCCCGGCGCCACCAATCTCGTGACCGGCGCGGCTCTTGCCACCATCAACCGCCTGCCGGTGTTGCTGCTCCCCGGCGACATCTTTGCCACCCGCCCCGCCGACCCCGTCCTCCAACAGCTCGAAGTCCCTTCCGCGGGCGACGTCTCGGTCAACGACGCGCTGCGGCCGGTCTCCAGGTATTTCGACCGCGTCACGCGCCCCGAGGCGCTGATCCCCGCCGCGCTGGCCGCGATGCGGGTACTCAGCGATCCCGCGGAGACCGGGGCCGTCACGCTCGCGCTGCCCCAGGACGTACAGACGGAAGCGTTCGACTGGCCGGAGGAGTTCTTCGCCGAGCGCGTCTGGCGGATCCGCCGTCAGACGCCCGATCCGTACGAACTGGCCGAAGCGGTCAGGCTCGTACGCGAAGCCCGCCGCCCCCTGCTCGTCGCGGGCGGCGGTGTGCACCACAGCGCGGCCGAGGACGTGCTCGCCGCGTTCGCGGAGACGACGGGTATCCCGGTCGCCTCCACGCAGGCGGGCAAGGGCTCGCTGCCGCACGACCACCCCTGCGACGTCGGCGGCATCGGCCACACCGGCACCGCCACCGCCGACGAACTGGCCCGCACCGCCGACCTGGTGATCGGCGTCGGCACCCGCTGGTCGGACTTCTCCACCGCGTCGGCCACGCTGTTCACCCACCCGTCCGTCCACTTCCTGAACATCAACATCACCGGCTTCGACGCCCACAAGCTCGCCGCCGACCCGTTGGTCGCGGACGCCCGTACCGCCCTGGAAGGCCTGGCCGCGGGCGTCGGAGACCACCGCGTGGCAGCCGCGTACGCGACCGAGTACCGGGACGACAAGGAGCGTTGGGAAGACCGCGTGGAGGCCGCCTTCGGCACTGACGAGGAACTGCTCCACCCCACCCAGGCCCAGGTCCTCGGTGTACTCGACGCGCTCGTCACCGACGAGGACATCGTCATCAACGCGGCCGGATCGCTCCCCGGCGACCTGCACAAACTGTGGCGGACGCGCTCCCGCGACCAGTACCACGTCGAATACGGCTACTCGTGCATGGGCTACGAGATCCCCGCCGCGATCGGCGTCATGCTCGCGGCCCCGGGACGGCCGGTCTGGGCGCTGGTCGGTGACGGGACGTACCTCATGAACCCCACCGAAATCGTCACCGCCGTCCAGGAGCGGCTGCCGCTGAAGATCGTGCTCCTCCAGAACCACGGCTACGCCTCCATCGGCGGCCTCTCCGCGTCGGTCGGCTCGGAGGGCTTCGGCACCGCCTACCGTTTCCGGGCAGACGACGGCACGTACACCGGCGCCCCGCTCCCCGTCGACCTCGCGGCCAACGCGGCGTCCCTCGGAATGCGGGTGATCCGCGCCAAGACCTTCCGTGACCTCAAGGAAGCCTGCGCGCAGGCGCGTTCGGCCGAGGGGCCCACCTGCGTCTATGTGGAGACCGAAACGGCAGCCACAATGTCAGGCATCCCTCCGGCCCAGGCGTGGTGGGATGTGCCCGTGGCCGAGATCGCGACCCGCACGCCCGCGGTCAAGGCCCGTGAGGAGTACGAACGGCACGTCAGGGCCCGCCGACGTCATCTGTGAAGGAGCACGCATTGAAGACCGTCAACCACTGGATCGGTGGCAAGACCGTCGAAGGCGCTTCCGGCAACTGGGGCCCGGTCACCGACCCCGCCACCGGCGCCGTCACCACCCAGGTCGCGCTGGCCTCCCCGGACGAGGTCGAGGCGGCGGTCGCCGCCGCGAAGGCCGCGTACGCGACGTGGGGCACGTCGTCCCTCGCCCAGCGCACCGGCGTCCTCTTCCAGTACCGCGCGCTCCTCGACGCACACCGCGACGACCTCGCCGCGTTGATCACCGCCGAGCACGGCAAGGTGCACGCGGACGCGCTCGGCGAGGTCGCGCGCGGCCTGGAGATCGTCGAACTGGCCTGCGGAATCACCACGCAGCTCAAGGGCGAGCTGTCCACCGAGGTCTCCGGCCGGGTCGACGTCTCCTCGATCCGCCAGCCGCTGGGTGTGGTCGCGGGCATCACGCCGTTCAACTTCCCGGCGATGGTGCCGATGTGGATGTTCCCGCTGGCCGTGGCCTGCGGCAACACCTTCGTCCTGAAGCCGAGCGAGAAGGACCCCTCGGCCGCCAACCTGCTGGCCGAGCTGGCCTCTCAGGCGGGCCTGCCGGACGGCGTGCTGAACGTCGTGCACGGCGACAAGGTCGCCGTGGACTCGCTCCTCGCCCACCCGGACGTGGCCGCCGTCTCCTTCGTCGGCTCCACGCCGATCGCCCGCCACATCCACGCGACGGCCTCCGCCAACGGCAAGCGCGTCCAGGCGCTCGGCGGCGCCAAGAACCACATGCTGGTCCTCCCGGACGCCGACCTCGACGCGGCCGCGGACGCGGCGGTCTCCGCGGCGTACGGTTCCGCGGGCGAACGCTGCATGGCGATCTCCGCGGTGGTCGCGGTGGGCGCCATCGGTGACGAACTGGTCGCGAAGATCCGCGAACGCGCCGAGAAGATCACCATCGGCCCCGGCAACGATCCGACGTCCGAGATGGGCCCGCTCATCACCAGGGCCCACCGCGACAAGGTCGCCACGTACGTCACGGGCGCGGCCGCCCAGGGCGCCGACGTCGTCCTGGACGGCACCGGCCACACGGTCGAGGGCTTCGAGGACGGCCACTGGATCGGCCTTTCCCTCCTGGACAAGGTCTCCACCGACTCGGACGCCTACCGCGACGAGATCTTCGGCCCGGTACTGGTCGTCCTGCGCGCGGACACCTACGAACAGGGCGTGAACCTGATCAACGCCTCACCGTTCGGCAACGGCACCGCGATCTTCACCCGCGACGGCGGCGCGGCGCGGCGCTTCCAACTGGAGGTCCAGGCAGGCATGGTCGGGGTGAACGTGCCGATTCCGGTGCCGGTGGGATACCACTCCTTCGGCGGCTGGAAGGACTCCCTCTTCGGCGACCACCACATCTACGGCAACGACGGCGTGCACTTCTACACGAGGGGCAAGGTGGTAACCACCCGCTGGCCGGACCCGTCGGACACCCCGGCAGGCGTAGACCTGGGCTTCCCCCGGAACAACTGACGGCGCGTCGGGCCGTCCGTCATCCTGCTCGCGCGGTCAAGGCGCGCGGAGACAGACGGCCCGCGGGGGAGGGGGCCACGGCCCCTCCCCCTTCCGGCCACCTGAGCAACTGACGGCTGGCGCGTGGAGGGGTGGTGTCCATCCATGCAGTGGCGGACACCCTGCCGGACCCGCACTGAACAGCACACCCGTCACGCACAACACCCGGCCAACGCCAACACCCCGGCGATCACCGGAGCGACCGGCGGTCCGCGGGTGGAAGGGGGCCGTGGAGGGGTGGTGTCCAGAACGCAGAGCGTGACTTTGCGGCGTGGACACCACTGGCTCGGTGTCCACTGTGCCTGTACACGCCGTAAATCATGCAGTGGCGGGCACTTCCCCTGCGCGGAACCCGGCACCAAGCGCAACGCACGACACCTCAGCGGACGGCGGCCCGCACGCGACAACGCAACCGCAACGCGCAACAAACCCACGGAGCCCGCGCCGGACGGCGACCCCGCGCCGGACGGCGACCCCGCGCCGGACGGCGACCCGCATCAGGCGTTTAGGGTTCGAGCATGGAGAACCGAACCCCCTGGCCGCGCAAGCGATGGCTCGCGGCCGCGGCTGCCGGCGCCGTGCTTGTCGGCGCCGGTACCTGGACCGCCGTCGCCTCGGACGGCACGGCGACCGTGCGTCAGAAGGATCAGGTGCTCCAGATGCCGGGCGCCCGGATCGACACGTCGTACTTCACCGCCGGTCCCGACAACACCAAGCGCAGACCCGCCGTGCTGATCGGCCACGGCCTCGGCGGCAGCAAGGAAGACGCGCGGGCCCAGGCGCAGCAACTCGCGCGCGACGGCTACGCGGTGCTGACCTGGTCCGCGCGCGGCTTCGGGAAGTCGACCGGCAAGATCGGGCTCAACTCCCGTGACGCCGAGGTCAATGATGTGTCCCGGATGATCGACTGGCTGGCGAAACGCCCGGAGGTCCAGCTCGACAAGGCCGGCGACCCGCGCGTGGGCGTCACGGGCAGGTCGTACGGCGGGGCCATCTCGCTGCTGGCGGCCGGCTACGACAAGCGGGTCGACGCGATCGCCCCGCAGGTCACGTACTGGAACCTCGCCGACGCGTTGTACCCCAACGGCGTCTTCAAGAAGCTCTGGGCGGGGATCTTCTTCTCCACCGGTGGCTGCGCGAACTTCGAGAAGCAGCTGTGTGACATGTACCAGCGGGCCGCCGTCTCCGGCGTGCTGGACGCCAACGCCCGCCACCTGCTGGCGGAACGCAGCCCGTCGGCGGTCGGCGACCGCATCGATGTGCCCACTCTGATCGTGCAGGGGCAGAACGACTCGCTCTTCCCGCTCGGCCAGGCCGACGTCATGGCAAGGACGATCAGCGGCAACGGCGCGCCCGTTGACGTCGACTGGACGGCCGGCGGGCATGACGGCGGGGACCAGGAGACGGACCGGGTGCAGACCCGGATCTCGTCCTGGTTCGACCGCTATCTCAAGGAGGACAAGAGCGCGGACACCGGGCCCGCGTTCCGCGTCAGCCGGACCGGCGGTGTCGACTCGACCGACGGCCAGGCCCAGTTGCGGGGCGCGAGCAGCGACCGCTACCCGGGGCTGAGGAGCGGCGGTACGACGATTCCGCTCACGGGCGGCGAACAGACCTTCGGCAACCCGGCCGGCGGCACCCCGCCCGCCATCTCCGCCGTGCCCGGTGTCGGCGGCGGGCTTTCGCAGCTGTCGTCGGCCGGGCTCGGCCTCTCCGTGGACTTCCCGGGGCAGAACGCGCACTTCGATTCCGCTCCGTTCGACCGGGCGATGACCATCACGGGATCGCCGACCGTCCGGGTCAAGGTCACCTCCGACACCGATGACGCGGTGCTCTTCGGCAAGGTCTACGACGTGGGCCGCGACGGGAAGCAGATGGTGCTGCCCTCCCAACTCGTCTCGCCCGTGAGGGTGGAGAAAGCGCGGCAGGGCAAGACCGTCGAGCTGGCCATGCCGGCCATCGACCACCAGGTGCAGGCCGGACACCGCCTCCGGGTCGTGTTCGCGGCCACCGACCTCGCTCACGCCTCGCCGCTCGCGCCCGCGACCTACCGGGTCGCCCTGGACGGCCCCGGGGCGCTGACGGTGCCGACCGTGCCCGCGCTGACCACCGGCGCCACCACACTGCCCTGGTGGGTGTGGGGGCTGCCCGCCGTCGGCCTGCTGGTCGCCGCCGCACTGCTGCTCACCGCCCGCCGCCGGACGAGCGCACCCGCGCCGGATGCCGGGCTCGCGGACGTACCGCTGCAGATCACCGGGTTGTCGAAGCGGTACGCCAAGTCCGCCGACCGGTATGCCGTCCGTGATCTCTCCTTCCGGGTCGAGAAGGGACAGGTGCTCGGCCTGCTGGGGCCGAACGGCGCGGGCAAGACCACCACCCTGCGCATGCTGATGGGACTGATCACCCCCGATGCCGGTGAGATCCGGGTCTTCGGTCACGCCATCAGGCCGGGCGCGCCGGTCCTTTCGCGCGTCGGTTCGTTCGTGGAAGGCGCCGGCTTCCTCCCGCATCTGTCGGGCCGGGAAAATCTGGAGCTCTACTGGCAGGCCACCGGGCGCCCCGCCGAGGACTCCCAGATCGAGAACGCCCTGGAGATCGCCGGTCTGGGCGACGCGCTCGCCCGGGCCGTACGCACCTACTCGCAGGGCATGCGGCAGCGGCTCGCCATCGCACAGGCGATGCTCGGCATGCCGGATCTGCTGATCCTCGACGAGCCGACCAATGGCCTCGACCCGCCCCAGATCCGCGAGATGAGGGACGTGATGATCAGGTACGCGGCGGCAGGCAGGACTGTCATCGTCTCCAGTCACCTCCTTTCCGAGGTCGAACAGACGTGTACGCATCTGGTGGTCATGCACCGCGGCCAGCTCGTCCAGGCAGGACCGGTCACGGAGATCACCGGCTCGGGAGACAGCTTGCTCGTCACCACCGCCGAGCCCGTGCCCGAGCCGCTGGTCGAGAAGATCGGCGCACTGCCGGGTATCGGCTCGGCCGCCCGCGCGGAGGACGGACTGCTCGTCCGGCTCGACGGAGCCAGTGCCCACAGCCTGATCGCCGAGCTGATCCGGCTGGACGTGCCGGTGACAGGTGTCGGACCGCACCACCGCCTCGAGGACGCGTTCCTCACCCTCATCGCAGGAGGCTCCGCATGAGCGCGCTGATCGAATCGGCCCCCGGCTACCGGGCGCGGCACACCCTGCCGCTGCGGGTCGAGTTCGTACGTCAGTTGAAGCGCAGGCGGACGCTGGCCATGGGGCTTGTCCTGGCTGTCCTTCCCTTCGTGCTGATCGTGGCGTTCGCCGTCGGCGGTACGCCGGGCTCCAGGAGCGGCCGGGTGACCCTGATGGACACGGCGACCGCCTCCGCCGCCAACTTCGCCGCCACCTCCCTCTTCGTCTCGGCGGGCTTCCTGCTCGTGGTGCCGGTCGCGCTGTTCTGCGGCGATACCGTCGCGTCGGAGGCGAGCTGGTCCTCGCTGCGCTATCTGCTCGCCGCTCCCGTACCGCGCGGCCGGCTGCTGCTGAGCAAGCTGACGGTGGCGCTCGGGATGAGCGCGGCGGCGATGGCGCTGCTCCCGCTGGTCGCGCTGGCGGCGGGCACCGCGGCCTATGGCTGGGGGCCGCTGGAGCTGCCGACGGGAGGCTCGCTGGCCGCCGCGGACTCCCTGCCCCGGCTGGCCGTCGTGGTCGCGTTCATCTTCGTCTCCCAACTGGTCACCGCTGCGCTCGCCTTCTGGCTGTCCACCACGACGGACGCCCCACTGGGCGCCGTCGGCGGCGCGGTCGGGCTCACGATCATCGGCAATGTGCTGGATCAGGTGGAGGCGCTGGGAAACTGGCGCGATCTCCTGCCCGCGCACTGGCAGTTCGCCTGGGCGGACGCGCTTCAGCCGCAGTTGGAGTGGGGCGGCATGCTGAAGGGCTCCGCGGTCTCGGTGGCGTACGCCCTGGTCCTGTTCGCCCTGGCCTTCCGGGGCTTCTCGCGCAAGGACATCGTTTCCTAGTACCGGGAGGCGTACCAGGAACGCGAGGAGCAGCAGGACGCGTCTCACAAGGGGCACCGTCCGGACGGCCCACGACGCGGCCACGGCCCGGGACACCGCCTACACCCAGCCCCGACGAGCCGCTTCCGCGCCCGCCCGGAAGCGGCTCGTCGTGCCGAGAGCGGCGAGCAGGTCACCCACGCGGCGGCTGTACGTGCGGCTCGACATGCCCAGCCGGGTCGCTGCCGCGTCGTCGGTGAGCCCGGCCACCAGAGCCTCCAGCACCAGCCGTAAGTGCTCGGGAACGGCGCCGGGGGAGCGGACCGCCACCGTGGGAAGCTCCTCTCCGCTCTCCCACCAGGTCTCGTGCGTGCGGACCAGGGCCCGGACGACCACCGGGTCGCGGATCAGCAGCAGCCCGTTGTCATGCAACTGGAGATCGATCGGGACCGCCGCGACCAGGCGGTCCACGACGATCATTTTGAACGGGATGGCTTCCGTCTGTCTCGCGCGGTCGGTGAGCTGCCGCGGCAAGGGGCACGGGAGCCCGGCCAGCCCGTCCCTGGGCACGATCCGGCGGACGATGACTCCCGGATCGCCCGCCCCGGGCACGCTCGAGCCGGCGAATTCGAGAAACGACTCCGGAATGCCCTGACCCAGGCAGTCGCCCGGGTCGTCGAAGGTCAGAACCTCACTCTCGGCCGAATGGATCAGCGCAATCAGCGTGGCCGTCACCTGCTGTAGTCCGTGGATCGGCCGCCCCGGTGGATGGGCCGCGCCCAACCTGTCCCCGTCCTCCCACACCACCCCGCCTTCCCGCACCCCGAACCACGACTTCGGCAGTGCCGACCTGATGAGCACGGAACCTGACATGTCTGCCACGGCTGACCACCCCCGCCATCCCCTCGAAGCCGCTGCCACTCCATGTACGCACATGATTGCGTACCGTGACAAGTGCCAGTTCAGAGAGTGGCGCCTGTCCGCCAGTGGCTGCAAAAAGCAGGCGAAGCCAGGATGTTCGTACGACATGATGTGTGGCATGGCCACTCTGCTGCTTGCGCTCGCCGTGGTTTCCACCGGTCTGTACGCCGGCTTCATGCTGATCTTTCTGACCGGGGTCATGCCGGCGCTGGCGCGGCTGACGGACGAACAGTTCGTCGTGGTCATGCGCAGGATCAACGAGCACGTGCCGCGCGCGGTCTTCCTGGTGGTGTTCGGGGGTTGATACTGGTGCGCTCTCGTATTCAACTGTCGCTGGTCCCCGAGGAACCCAGCCCGCTGGTGACCTTGTGTGATCCCCAGGGGCGTATCGGCTCCAGGTTCTGCCGGTCTCGTTGCGGAGTCGGCTGGTGGTCTTGTCGTGGTGGCCGGGAGCGTCCGCGACGACGGGTGCGGGGAGTTCGAGGAGCTGCTGCCGGATGGCGGCGCCCCGGGCGGCGGCGATCGGAATTCTGGCCTTGTTCAGGAGCGCGGACGGGTGGTTTGAGCCGAGCGGCTGGCCGGTGCGGCGGTCGGGGAAGAGCCAGCGCGAGGCCGGGTTGGTGGCGGTGTTCATGTTGGCGCGGGTAGCGATGTGCTCCCGCAGCAGGGCGGCGACCGGTGCGGGAACGGGCGAGGGCGGCTCGCCGAGACGGAGTGGCACGGCGTCGCCGTCGTAGACGACGTCGTCCACGGTGAGCCGGACGACGCGGCTCAGAGGCTGCGCGTAGAGGAGAACGATGACGCCGGCGACGCGGAGTCGCATCGGTGTCTCCGCGTCGGTCAGCAGGCGCCCAAGGGCGGCGAGGCGTTCGTTCTCGCTCAGTGTGGGCCGGCGGGAAATCTTCATCGCGGGGACGGCCAGGGAACGTGGGCAATGACGGCCCTGTATGGCCCAGTTGAGGAAGCCTCTCAGGCGGGTGCGGGCGTGCTCGGGGTTCTCGGCGAACCAGGCGTCGATGTTGACCTGGCCGCATGACGAGAGGGTGGAGTTCCGCTCACCGAGCCAGTGCGGGAAGGCGGTCGCGTACTTGATCTGTTCGCTGGCGAAGCGGTGGATGCTGGGGGTGATGTGGTTCCGCTCGGCGCGGGCTCGCAGCCCGGGAAGGACGTGCCAGGTCGCGAAGAGCCTGATCGTCTTGGCGTGCTCGGGGTCAGGGATATCGGCCAGGTGGTCGGGAAGCCAGCGCTGGAAGGAACAGAGGTGCTTGTCGGCCGCGGGCAGGGCTCCGCAGGCCATGAGGAGTTCTTCCAGGTGGGAGGCTGTCCGCCAGGGCTGGAGTTCGTGGAACGCGTCGTGGGTGAGCGGGATCTCGCCGAGGCCGAGCCGGCGAAGCAGCTGCGAGGCGCTGCCCAGCTGTCTGCGGCGCATGTCCAGCCAGGCCAGGCCGCTTCCGGGGCAGGTGCCCCGTGTTCGGATGGCGCGGTGCGAGCAGGTCCGCAGTCGTATCCGTCCGGCCAGGTGCCGGCCTTGTGCCTGCGGCGGCCGCAGCGGCAGCACTCGGCCGTGAAGCAGCGTTCGTACTGTTCGTCGGTGGCGTAGGGGCGGGTCATGCGTCGGGCAGGATGCGGGCGGCGCGGGGGCGGAGGTTGGCGACGTTCGCGGGCGGGGTGGGCAGGTCGCCGGTGGCGGTCTTGCGGACGCCGGCGTTCTCGGCGGTGGTGGCCACCAGGTCGGCCGGGGTGCACGAGAGAATGTCGCAGAGCGCGGCCATGACCTGCAACGACAGGCGTTCCGGGGTGAACCGCCCCGGGTTCAGTAGAGGTCTCTGATTGTGGTGATGACCTGGGGTTTCGTGAGTTCGGTGTAGTAGTTGGTTTCGTATTCGACGGGCGGGATGTGTCCTATCTCACCGTGGAGTCGGCGATGGTTGTACCAGTCGATCCGCTCGGCGGTGGCCAGCTCGACCTGGGAGAGCGTCTTCCAGGGCCGCTGAGGCTTGATCAGCTCGGTTTTGAACAGGCCGATCGTGGACTCCATCAGGGCGTTGTCGTACGCGTCACCGACGGATCCGATGCTCGCCGCGATGCCGGCGGCGTCCAGGTGCTCGGCGAGGCGGAAGCTCGTGTACTGCGACCCGGCGTCCGAATGGTGTATCAATTCGCCTGGCTGAATGGGGTGTTGGTCGCGGTCGCGCTGCCAGATCGCCATCTCCAGGGCGTCCAGCACGAACACCGTCTCCTTCACCGCGGCCGCCGACCAGCCCACGATCCGGCGCGAGAAGGTGTCCACGACGAATGCGACGTAGACGACGCCGGCGAAGGTCTTCACGTGCGTGAAGTCGGCTACCCAGCAGCGGTTCGGGGCGCCGGCGACGAAGTCGCGGTCTTACATGGAATCGAGCCTCCATCTGCCCCGGGGCGGTTCAACCAGAAAGCCCCTGCCGAGATCGACACCCAGAGCACCGCCGCCGGGCTCACCCCCGGGCAGCGCAAGGGCGCCGACACGTGCATCAACCGCCGCACCGCGAAAGCCGAGTTCCTCGCCCACAGCACCACGCTCGACGTCGACCGGCCGATCACCACCGACGTCACCGAAGGCGCCTGCCGTCACCTCATCGACGACCGCCTCGCATCACCGATGCCTGATGGGACCTCACCCAAACCGAAGCCCTCCGCGAACTCCGCTCCCTGCACAGCAATGTCGACATCGGCGCGCACTGGACACTCCACCTCTAGCAGGGACGCCGACGCGCTACCAGGCCGAACATCAGAACAACTACACACTCAGCACTTAATCAACAAATCCTCTCGAAGGAACTACACAACTGAGCGCGTTTGACGCGAAGTTGATTACAAGCGGATAACATAAATCGAAATTTACCTTAACTTGGTCTGAACCACAGGTGAAACTTGCCATCCAGTCCGGGGCCATGCTCCCGGAGGGGGCAGCGAGGCCAATCGGACCCCGCGAACACCATCGCACCAGGAGTGATCCACGCGTCCGTCTCTCAACCTGTGCAAGATTGCAGCGGTCGTGGCCTGCGCCGCCGCGCTGCCGCTCGTCGCCGCACCTGCCGCGTCTGCCGAGGATGCCCTCGGGGGCAAGGAAGGGGGTATATCGACACAAGCCATTGACAGCTACCTCACGGCCGTGCGGCCCGGCTTCCAGTCCAGCAAGTCCGACATCGGGACAGCCCCGACGATCATCGACTTCTACAACTGCAGAACCACCGATCACGGGTACGTCAACGAGTCGACCGCAGTCCAGCTGATCAACTACAACTACACGACTCCGAACGAGAATTGGGAGACGAAGACCTTCACCGCCTGTTTCAGCGGAGGCCAGTCCCACGGAGAGTGGGCCGGGCGCAAGGGCGATGACCTCTTCCTCCAGATCAAATCGGTGAACGGGACCACTGGTTCCAGCGGACCCGCATTGACCGCTACGCGCGTCCACATGTGGTGATCTGAGGCACGCCAGAGCCCGCACCGTACCGGTGCGGGCTTACCACCCCCTCGTCAGAGAGTGCGCACCATGCCCATCGGCTTCCACTCGGCCGCGTTCGGCTATCGCCGCCGCAGTTCTGTCATCAAGCACTTCACCTTCAGCTTCCCGTCCGGCCGGACCGTGTTCCTCGGTCCCAACGGTGCCGGGAAGTCGACGGTCCTGTCGCTGGCGGCTTCCGTATTACAGCCACAGGCCGGCACCGTTGCGTACGGCAGACGGACGACCGCCCGACGTGGCGGTCTTGCCGAATACCGCCGCCGCATCGCCTGGCTGCCGCAGCAGATCGAGTCGGTTCCCCGGCTGACCGCCCGCGAACAGGTGGCTTATGTCGGCTGGTTGAAAGGCATGAATCGCCGAGACGCCTGGGACGCCTCTCTCGGTGCACTCCAGCGAGTCGAACTCGCCGACTTCGCCGACCGGAAGGTTCGCCAGATGTCAGGCGGGCAGCAGCGCCGGGTCGGCGTTGCCCAGTCGCTCGTGCACGAAGCCGAAGTCCTTCTGCTCGACGAGCCGACAGCCGGCATGGACCCGCGCCAGCGACGCGTCTTCCACGAGATCCTCGGCGGACTCGACCAGCATGTAGTGCTCTCCACACACGATGTCGCGGATCTGGAGGACGCCTACGACCACGTCGTCGTGCTCAACGGCGGGACCATCCGCTTCGCCGGTGCGGTAAGCGAGTTCCATGCCCTGGCCCCGCCCGGCACCGCGGCGGGCCGCCTCGCGGAAGCCGCCTACTACGCCACTGTCCAGGAGGAGGAGGCCGCATGCGCATAGCAACAGCACTGCGCACCGCCGGTATCGTCTGGGTCACCCCTCTGGTCTTCGCGTGGGTGTGGCTGGTCACCAGCCATGAGGCGGCGAACGAGCCGGCCTACTGGGCCGGCAACACCGCTCTGGTCGGACACGCTCTCCCCTTTTACGCCCCCGCTTGCGCGGCATTCGCGGCCTGGGAAGCCGGGCGGCTGAGGAGGGCGGGGGTCTTCCGGCTGGCTCCCGTGCGAGGCAGATACGCGATCGCGATCAGCTCACTGTGGCCCGTGGTGCTCCTCGGAGTGGCGGCGGTCGTCGTCTGCCTGTTGACCGTGCGCCTGTCGACCGGCCCGGCACATGACTGGCCGCACCTGGGTGTGCTGGCCATGGCCGCTTACCTCATCACCGTCCACACCGCCCTCGGCTACGGACTCGGCATGCTGCTGCCGCGCATTCTGGCCGCACCTCTGATTCTCGTTCTCGACTATCTGTGCCTGGTGATGCCCGTCACGATCGTCGACCCGATGTGGCTGCGGGAACTCACCGGATGGCTCGACGCCCCGTACGGGGACCTCACCATCACCGTGCACCCGATGGCGCTCGCCGTACCGATGATCCTGGCCACAGGCGTCCTCGCCGCTGTCCTGGTCAGTGCGGAGATCGCCCGCTGGCGTCGCCGCCGCGTCGTACGCGTCGGCGCCGCAGCTGCCGCGTCCCTGGTCTGCCTGAGCGTCTTCGCCGTCTCCGCCATCCTGCCCGTCCGCGACTGGAACGGTGACCCGCCGCTGCGCGCCCGCACTGACCCGCCCGTGTGCGCCGGCGTCTCCCCCAGGATCTGCGTCCCCGTAGAGGCGGCCGACGAACTGAAGCTGCTGGCCGACGCCGCGACGGAGGTCGTGCCGCGCCTCGTCGACGCGGGCATAGAGCCGCCGAAGGAACTCGCGTTCGTCTCCGAGGCAGCTGACATCGATGCGCGGACGTGGAGGCTGTTCCTCTACCGGGACATGCGCGGCGAGGATGTGAAGGCAAGCATCGCGGCATCGGCGCTGCCACCCATCCCGCCGTGTCCCACGACGTCCGATGTCCGAAGCGGCCATGTGGGCACGCTCGTGGCCTGGCTCATGGTCAAGGCCGGCATGGGCGTTGACGAGATACAGAGTCAGTACAGCGAGAAGTTGGCCGCCGACCCTCAAATCATGCCGGTGGTGGAGAGGGAGACGAAGCTGTCTTCTGACGAGCAACTGTCGTGGTTCACGCGCAATGTCACGTTGCTCCAGCAGTGCGAACCCGCTCCGGAGACCATGCCGACCGCCGCCAAGACGGGAGCGTGATCCGATGCGTCTGTGGCTGAAAACACGACGGATCTCGGTCCTCGCCGCCACACTCGTGGCTTACGCCGCACTGACCGCGACAGCCGGCGACACGCTGGTCGATCTTCCTTCCCTGGGCAGCGACTCTGCCCGCCCCCTGGTTCTCTTCGCCCCGCTCCTGGCCTGTGCGGGACTCGCTCTCACCCTTGACAGCAGGCTCCCCGCCGCCGAGAGTTCGGGCAGTCGTCCCGTAGCCCGCTTGGACCAGGCACTCGTCCTGACCACGGTCCTGACCACAGTCGCCGTGGCGTATGCCGTCACTGTGCTCCTCGACACCCAGAGCGCGAACATCGCCGGCCGCAACACTGCCTTTCTGGTCGGGCTGATGCTGTGCGCCCGACGGATAGCGGGTCATCAGGTGGCCGCCGTCGTTCCCGTCGCCTGGGTGATCACGATGATGCTCATCGGCAACACGGGCGGCAATGGTCAGGCTCATCCGTGGACGGTCATCCTCATGCCCCCGGACCACACACTCGCCGCACTCGCGGCCACCGCGATGCTGGCCCTCGGCACGGTCTCGGCCCCGGCTGCCCCGATGATCCGCGACGCGAGCTGAGTCAGAAACGGCCTCCGGGGAAGCGGGCCACTCTCCTCCCGACTATGTACGGGCTGAGGACTGTCGAGTACCTGGCCATCATCCAGGCGTCAATGATCGCTTCACTGTCACCGGAGGGGCCATGTGCGTACGAGAGCCCGAGAGACCCGCGGAGCCCAGGACGACAAGGAGACCGGAAAGCACTTCAGGTACGCCTCTCGCCTTTGCGGGGCTATCAGGATCGCCACGCCTGTACCAGCTCTTCCGGCCCCCAGTGCGCGGCCAGCGGCAGCCCGTCGACCACCCCGGAGCGGGAGACCGCGACCAACGGAGTGCCAGGTGTGGCACCGGGAACGGCGAGCATGTCGCGCACCAGAGTGTCGTACTCGTGACGACCGAACGGCTGGGTCTCCAGCCACTTAACCGATCCGATGAAGTGCACCCGCCGGGCCACCGGCTCGCGGCCGGCCCCGATGAGGTCCACCTCGGGGTTGTTCTGCCGGTTCCACCAGCCGCCGACCACCTCGGTCTCCGGCCACTCCTCACTGGGCAGCAGACGCAGCAAGGACTCGCGGATCAGTGGCTCGACCGCCCGACCGCGCCAGGTGGTCCAGGACCGCTCGACCCGTTCCAGCGCCAGATCGCCGCGACCACGCTCGATGAGCGGGATCGCGCGCTGCAGGAAGGCCAGCCAGAAGCGCAGATACGGGTCGGCGATCCGATAGCGCTTGTTCTTGCTGTCCGGCTTCACGGACAGAGGGAGATCAGCAGCCACGACTCGCTTGGCCAGCAGCGTGGTGAGCAGAGGAGAGAGCGTGCCGGAGGGCAGTACGTCGGCGCCCCCCGCCCGGGTCGCGATCGTGCCGAACGTCCGCTCACCGCTGCCGACTGCTTCCAGCACCGCCCGTGAGCGCGACGCTTCGGGGAACTCGCCCAGGAGAGAGAGTTCACCGGCCACCAGCAGAGGTGCCAGAGGATTGGCGAACGAAGCCCGAAGGAAGTCGGTACGGCTCATTCCCGGGCGCCATGACTGCACAATCTCCGGGAATCCGCCGGTGATCAATTGAGCGTCCACCGCCTCCGCCGCGTTCATCGATATCGACCCCACCCACCGCCGGGTCTACGGACGGGCCAAGCAAGGCGCCGAGCAAGGGCGCCTGAAGGGGCAGCGCACCCTGCACCCGATCGTGGCCACCCTGTCCACCCAGCTCGCCCGGCCGGTGATCGGTGCGGTCCGCCTGCGCCGCGGCAAGGCCGCCGATGTCCGCGGCGCGAAAAGCTTCGTCGCCCAGGCCCTGGCCGTCGCGAAGGACGCGGGCGGAACCGGAATCCGGATGGTGTGGGCGGACAGCAAGTTCTACACCGCCGACGTGGCCGCCGCCTGCCACAGGGCCGGTGCCCACTTCTCCCTGACCACGGGCATGAACCCCTCCATCGCCGCCGCGATCGGCCGCATCGCCGAGGACACCTGGGCCCCGATCCGCTACCCCGACGCGTTCTTGGATCCCGACACCGGCTAGTGCCGCATCAGGCAACGTTCGCCCTGTTGTCGGCTCTGTCCGTCGGCAGCTTCGGCCGATGGCGATAATCGACTGATGAGCGCCATCGAACGCCCCATGCCGCCGCTGAACGCCGACGAGCGCACCACGCTCGAAAGCTGGCTCGATTTTCACCGGACCACCCTCGCTATGAAGTGCGAGGGCCTGGACGACGAGCAGGCCGCCGTCGCGTCAGTGCCACCATCCGACTTCACGTTGACCGGCCTCGTTCAGCACATGGCAGAGGTGGAACGGAACTGGTTCCGTCGCGTGTTCGCCGGAGAACAGGCCCCGCCGATCTACGATCCCCAGGCCGACCCGGATGCCCCCGACGGCGGCTTCGAACTCGCAACGGGCGCCACCCTGAGCGACGCCCTCGCCACTTGGCACGCGGAGATCGCCAGCGCCCAGGAGCACTGCGCCGACCGCGCGCTCGCCGACACCGGTCGCTTCATGGAGCAGGACGTCAGTCTCCGCTGGATCTACGTTCACATGATCGAGGAGTACGCCCGCCATAACGGCCACGCGGATCTGCTCCGGGAACGCATCGACGGGATCACTGGCGTATAGCGCGGGTCAGGCAACGTTGACCCTGTCGACGACGGCGCGTAGGCGCCGGTCGTCGGCGTGGCGGTTTCGCCAGATGATGTAGCGGCGGATCATGCTGCCCTGTTCCCTGTGGTCGGCGTGGTCGGTGCCGTCGAGGGTGAAGTAGCGCAGGGCTGTGAACTGGGCCTCGATGCGGTTCAGCCAGGAGCTGTTGGTCGGCGTGTAGGCGATCTCGACGTTGTTCGCTGCGGCCCAGGTGCCGACGCGCTGGCACTTTCTCGTGGTCAGGTGCGGGGAGAAGTTGTCGCAGACGATCGCGATCCGGACGCCGGGCGGGTAGAGGCTGCGCAGGTAGCGGCAGAACTCCAGGAACTGGGTGCGCCTCTTGACCGGCTTGATGTGGCCGTGGAGCTTGTCCTTGGCCAGGTCCAGGGCGGCGAACAGGTGCCGTACTCCGCCGTAGCGGTTGTAGGTGGCGCGCTGTCTGCGGCGTGGTTCGCGGTCGGGGTCCTTGTGCTTGCCGCCGCACTCGGCCCACTGTCGGCCCGGGTGGGGTATCAGGTTGAGCGGCCCGAACTCGTCCATGCAGAAGACGACTTCAGGTTCGCCTTCCTCGGGTATGACCTCGCCGTCAGCGATCGCGTAGAGGTGTTCGACGCGGGCCTTCTTGGCTGCGTAGTCGGGGTCGCGTGAGGTTTTCCAGGTCTTCAGGCGTTGAAAGGAGACGCCTTCCTCGCGGAGCAGGATGCGCAGGCCCTCGTGGCTGATGTCGTCGACCACCCCCTCGGCGACCAGGAAGTCCGCCAGCTTGGTCAGGCTCCAGGTCGAGAACGGCAGGTCGTGCTCGGTCGGCTTGGACTTGGCGATCTTCTTGATCTCGCGCCGCTCGGGCAGTGTGAAGCTCTTGGGCCGTCCGCCCTTGTACTTCGGATACAGGGAGTCGAAGCCGTCGGCGTTGAAGTTGTGGATCACATCCCGGACCCGGTCATCGCTGGTGAAGGTCACCTCGGCGATCTTCGCCACCGGCATGCCCTGGGCAGACAGCAGGACCATCTGGGCCCGCCGCCAGGTCACCACCGACCCGGTTCCCCGGCGGATGATCCGTAGCAGCCATCTGCCTTCGTCATCGTCGATCTCGCGTACACGTACTCGTTCTGCCATCCGGACAGGGTGACGGCCACGCGCCGCCCGGCACAGCACCAGAACGGCGCGTCACATCACAACAGGGCAAACGTTGCCTGATACGGCACTAGATGGTCTCCGACGCCGAGGTCGCCGAGACCGAGTACACCGCGTTCACCGGACGCAAGAAGGCCGAGCAGGTCACCGCCCGTCTGATCGCGCGCCGGGTGCGACGCCTGAACCCGCAAGCAGCCACCGGGCAGGGCGAGTTGTTCGACTCCTGGCGCTACCACCCCGTCTTCACCAACAGCCCCTTCGGCATGCTTCAGGCCGAACTGCACCACCGGCAACACGCTGTCGTGGAACAGGCGATCGTGGACGGGAAGTCCTCCGCGCTCGCCCACCTGCCCTCGGGAAACTTCCAGGCGAACGCCGCCTGGCTGGCCCTGTGGGCCATGTCGCACAACCTGCTGCGGGCCGCCGGCGCCTTGGCCTCGGCTTTCCACGCCAAGGACACCACCGCCACACTCCGCGCCCACCTGGTCCACGTCCCCGCCCGACTCGCCCGCACCGCGAGGATCAAGCTGACCGCCCACCTGTCCGCCAACTGGCCGTGGCAGGGCGCCTACCAGGACTTGTTCGAAGCCGTCCATCACTCGCCGTCGACACCCTGACGGCCTCCATCGACACCGCACCCTGACGGCCGCACCGGCCACCGGCCACCGCCACCACCCCAGCCCCGACTCGAAAGACACCTCGGACAGGCCGAGACTCGAGCGCGGCGGACGCTGCACGCCCTCGAACCCGTGCCCCACACCACCATCAGCCCTCGGCGAGAAATCGGGCCTCGGAAACATCGGCCGGTGGATCCGGGCTCAGTGTCGCACCGGTTCGCATCCTGGAGCGTGTGGTGCGTCGGATGGAGCCGGGCTGGTCGAGTGAGCGTTTCTATCCCGTCAGCGCCTACAGCAACGACTTGGACTCACGGGACTGCCTTGGACGAGACGATGGCCGCTCTGCCGCGGGGAGCCTCCCGGATCCGCACGGCTCGCTGCGCCCCTGGTGCGCCCGACGAAGGAGAAGCCCGAGGCCGATCTCGGCGAGTGGTAGAAACGCAAGCCGGCGCGCCGAGCCCGGGACTGAAAGCGGAGGTTGCCCGACACTCGGCCGTCGTTGCCATGGGTAGCACAGAGCGCGCGGAACTCGCGGCGGCCGGTCGTCCTGGGGTGACGGGGCGGCCGCCGCGAGTGGTGTGGGGCGGGGTCAGCCTGTTGCTGTGAGGGTGGCGAAGGGGTCGATGACCCGGTCGTCCGGGCCCGTGCGCAAGGCGCGGCTGCGGCGGAGGTCCCGTACTGCGGTGAGTTTGCGCATCCAGCGGTCCGTGCCGTCGTAGCGGGGCCGGAACGTGCCGCGGCCGTGGAGCGCGCGGTAGTTGTCCACCAGCAGCAGGTCTCCCTCGGCCAGGGTCAGCGTCGTGGCACTGCCGTCGAGTTGTCCGGCCAGACCCTCCAGGGCCTTCGCCGCGCGCTCGTCGCCCGGCAGAGGGCGGGTGTACGGGAGGTCCACGCACAGGTACGGCGCGTCCCGGGAGCCGAACATCAGCGGGCTGAGCCGTCCCGACGCCTCCGGGGTGCCGGCCACCCTGCGCAGGTGCTCCGAGTCGGGCATGATCAGGAAGCGGGGCGCGAACAGCGTGTCGAGGTCCAGGCTCGCGAGGTCCAGCGCCGCCGCGCTGACCAGCGAGTTGGGCACCCGGTCGTGGTTCCTGAGACAGAGCAGCGCCAGCGCGTCGCACCGCTCGGTGCTGAAGCAGTCCTCGATGTGCAGTGCGAGGTCGGCCTCGCTGCTGTGTCCTGTCTGTTCCCGCTCCTCGCCCGCGATCGGCAGGATGTCGTTGAACAGGCGTCCGTCCTGAAGGCTCGACCAGCCCACGGGATCGCCCAGTTGGGCCGTGACCAGCGCGAGCCAGAAGTCCTGCCTGACGGTGGCCGCCGGGTCGCGTTCCTTCCAGTGGGCCGGGGTCGGGCCGTCCGCGCCGCCCACCGGTCCGCCGCGGATCACCAGCGCCGCCGCCGTCTCCTCATACCGCATCTCCTGGACGGCCCGCCACACCTCGGCCGGCAGGGCGGACGCGAACGCGCCTGCCCTGCGCAGGAATCGCGGGTCGTCCGCCCGCTCGAACTCCGCGCTCACGGCGTCCAGTACGGCCGAACACTCCCGCGCGGCCTGTTCGGTGAGCGTCACCTCCCGGATCCCCGGGTCCGCGGCCCGCACCGCGTCGGTGACTTCGGGCACTTCTCCGCTCCTCTCCCGTGAACCGTTCCCGTCCCGCAGACCGCTCCTCTCCCGTGAACCGATCCCGTCCCGCAGACCGCTCCTCTCCCCCGATCCCGGACGGGTCCGACGCTCCTCCTCGACCGGCCGTGACCGCTCGGCCGGACGCTCCCGCTCGGCCTGCTCGATGCTCACCGTGACGCCACGCTCTCCACCAGCGCGCGGACTTCGCCCTGCCACGGCTCCGGGTCGAAGGTCCGCAGCACGTGCGTCCGGTCACGCTCAAGCCGCTCGCGCACCCGCGGATCGGCGTCCGCGTTGCGGTCCATGAGGTCCTGGAGTGCTTGCGCCGCCTCCGCCATCCCCTCTTGGCCCTTGATGACGACGCAGCTGCTTTCCGCTCCGTAGAAGTCCTTGAAGCAGTCGAAGTCCGTGATGGCGCAGGGGACTCCGGCGATGGCGGCCAGCGCGGGGCCGAGGCCGACGCTCTCCACGTCCGCGGTGTTGGGCGTGAACAGCACCGCGCCCGGGCCGGAGCGGCAGAGCCGCAGCAGGTCGACCTCGTCGAGACGCCACTGCCCTTCGGCGTCCCGGTTGCTGGCCAGCGGAACGCCGTTCAGGAAGATGACGTCCTTCTCCACGCCCAACTCCTGCGCTCGCGCTACCACTTCGCGGGCATAGGGCGGATCCTCGTCCAGACTGCCGAAGACCACCAGGTACGGAACGGGGGTGCCACGGCTCTCGCAGATCTTCTTGACCTCGGCCAGGAGCGAGACCGATATCTCGACGCCCTTGACCCGGAACACCCGTACCGGGTCGAGCAGCAGCGGGCGGTCCGGATCCAGCCCGCGCTGCGTGAGGAACTCCGTGTGCCGGTCGTCCAGTTGCCCGTCCCGTACGGTCGGCAGCACGTTGGGGAGAATGACCGGCACGAGCTCCGTCGGATAGCTGCTGACCTCCTGCGCGAGCGCCGGAGAGACGACGGCCCAGCGGTGGCACGGGTGGGAGCCCGGTACGGGGGTGAACTCGTTCGGCTCCGTCGGGTAGAGGCGCAGGCCGTCCTCGAAGACCGCGCAGCTGCCGAAGAGGTCGTGGTCCCAGAAGAGGACGCCTCCCGGCCGGCCGTCGGACCATCGCTTCGCCGCAGCCCGGTGCAGGCCGAGGGTGACCGGAACGGCGTCCGAGAGCGTCATGTTGACCGCGCACACCCAGTCGACGTCGTGCTCCTCGAACCAGCGGGTGAAGTACTCCTCGTACGGCCCGGCAAGCGACTCGACCGCACGGTGCAACTCCGCTCGCTCCGCGTCGTCCAGGGAGTCCGCGCGGGCCACCCCCGCCCGGATGTCGGTGAGTTGGCGCATCAACTCGGCACCGTCCAGATCCACGGGCACCGCGTCACTGACCGACATCCACTCGGGATAGCCGCTGTCCGGGCGTCCCCGGGGGAAGAAATGCTCCTTGTCGGGCCGCCACGAGAAGCCGAGATCGGCCGCCATGGGCAACTCCAGCTCACCCGAGTCGAGTTCGGCTTCGATCACATTCCGGAAAATGGTGAGCAGTCCGCTCACGGGGAGTCCGTCGCCCGAAACCAGAGCCAGCTTCATTCAACCCTCACTTCACGAAACGGCCCCGGTGCGGATCGCCGCACCGGGACGCGGCCTGAAAAAGGCGCGCACGGGCGCGCCGGAGGACAGTGCGCGTGTACCCCGGGACTTCCTGACCACCACGTCCCTGGGGCGGCGCAGTGGGACTCTGCCCGCACTTGGCGTGCCCATGCTCACGGATCGGCTCGGATGTACGACCGCATCCGACGTAGGCCCACCGGGCCAAGGAGTTGAGGGACGTCCACCCTGCGAAGCGCCGGCACGGCTACGACACCGGTCTCCGTCCGGTGGACACCGCCGCAGGCGCCAACCGGCCTCTGAAACAAAGAACTTCGGGACTTCACGGAGTACGGCCGCCCCGTCGCGGACCCGGACGTCACCGTCACGCCCGCGTTGATCGCTTCCGGGACGGATCCTGGCTCCCGGACGAGCCCGGACCGCCTCTGGCCGGGAGAGCCCCCGGAGTGCCGTAGAGTGGTCTTACCGACGCGGGGTGGAGCAGCTCGGTAGCTCGCTGGGCTCATAACCCAGAGGTCGCAGGTTCAAATCCTGTCCCCGCTACTTCTCAGTAGGCCCGGCGTTCGCGCCGGGCCTACTGCTTTTCCGGCCACACGTCCCGCTTCCCCGGTTCACGGCGCGGCGGGAGCCGTGTCCAGGTTCTCCACCCGGCGCTCCATCGCCGCGAGCGCCCCCGGCCTGCGGCCGGGCACCTCCCGGCGCAGCGCGACGAGCGCCGGGGCCAGCGCGAGGGCGGCCGCCCGATCGCGCAGGGTCTCCCACTGGTGGTGGGCGCGGTCGACTGCGGCCACGACGTCCTCGTCGGCCGGCGACTGGCGGCGGGCCAGCCGGGCTTCGGCCGCCGCCATCCACAACTCGCAGCTGCGGGCCCCTTCCCGGGCGAGACGTGCCAGGTCTGCCCGGACCTCCAGCCAGTGGATCGCCTGCGTCGAACCCGGTCCGTGCGTGCGCAGCGCCTCGCTCTCCCACATCGCCGCGATGGTCGCGGCCTCGCTGTGCCGCCCGGCCCTGGCGGCCCCGAGGATCGCCGGATGCGGATCCTCGGCACCCTCAACGGCCGTTTCCCTCTCCGCCGCGGGAGTCACGGAGGCTTCGGGGCGCCCCTGCGGGGACACGGGGGCCTCCGGCAGGGGTACGGAGTCCTCCGGCGGCGGTACGGGGCCGGATCCGGGAGCCGCCCCCGGAGCCGTTCCCAGCGGCGGCGCGGCCACGGCCAGGAACAGCACGCCGCCGGAACCGGCACGCGCCGCCGCCTGCTCGTGCAGCTGGACGAGCGGTGGCCGCGCCCCGCTCCGCCAGATCGCCGCGCATGCCTTCAGGTACTCGGGTGCAAGGATCGTCCGGCGCGGCGGGGGCGGCGTGACACGCCCGTACACGCGGGTGCCGTATCCGAGGCCGAGCCCTTCGGCGCCCAGCCGGCGCCACGCCTCCTCGTCGGCCACCAGGTCCACGACCACTGTCGTAGTGCCGGGACGGCGCAGTTTCAGCTCGCTGACCAGCCAGTGCCACGGCAGACCGGTGTAGCGCATCGTCGCCGCGGTCGTACGGGCCAGCGCGAGGTGGATCAGGTGCTGCTTGCTGTCCAGGTGGAGCTGGCCGGTGAGATAGAGGGACAGCGGGCCGGTCGTCGCCGCCGCCGCGCGGATACGGGTGAGGACGGTCTGCGGGTCCAGCGGGTCGGCGAGTTCGATCACGGTCGCGGCCGCCGTGCCCGTCAGCACGCTCGGGGACACCGCCGCGAGCGAGGGGAGCACGGACGCCGCGTCGATCAGAC
This sequence comes from Streptomyces sp. NPDC088725, assembly GCF_044751305.1. NCBI lineage: Bacteria > Bacillati > Actinomycetota > Actinomycetes > Kitasatosporales > Streptomycetaceae > Streptomyces > Streptomyces sp. NPDC088725. Next base: position 185,588 of record NZ_JBIVLO010000007.1, on the reverse strand, counting down.
AGCCCTTGCCCGCCGGTGCGGCCGCGAGCAGCAGCGCCGTGCCCGGCACGGCGTCCTGCTGTGCCGCACCCCGCGGTGCCGTGTCCCGCGGTGCTGGGTCCTGCCGTCCGATCACCACAGCAGCACGGTAACCCCTCGGTCCGCACGGAAGACGGGCCCGCCCCCTTCCACCGGCGGTCAGGCCCTCTGGCGGGTCGGCCCGGACGCCGGATAACGTTCACTTGTCCGTAGCGCACCTATTGTGCGGCCTATTGTCTACGCGCGCAGACCGCCTCCAGTACGCATACTCGACACGCACTACGCGCCACACATCACCACATCGCGCATCGCCCCATCACTCCATCCCCACACGGAGGTTGACAGATGCCCAGGTCTACGCAGGCTCGCAGTCTCATAGCCGCGGTCGCGGCGACCCTCGGCCTCGTCGCCGCGGGCTTCCCGGCTCGCGCCAGCCTTCCCGCCGCCCCCACCAGTCCCGCCACCCTCATGAGCGCCACACCGGCGACCAGCGCCCCAGCGACCCACCGGGCGATCTTCGACGACACTCAGGCCGCGACGGCGACCCCCGCCACCCCCGCGCTCAATACCACCGCACCGCCGGCCGACTCCTGACGCGCCTGTCGGCAGCGCATCAGGTCAACACGCCACACCCCTTCACCCGCCACACCTCCTTTTCGAAACGTTTTCTTCTTCCCCGGGAATCCATGAAAAAACAGCCGAATTATCCGCGCATGCCGGGAACGACTCCGGGCAGACGGCTGCTCGGAGGTTGATAACAATGGTTCCCCTGCTACTGGTTCTTCTGCTCGCCCTGATCCTCTTCGGTGCCGGTTTCGCACTCAAGGCACTCTGGTGGATCGCCGTAATCGTGCTGGTTGTCTGGTTGCTCGGATTCCTGGTACGCCCGACCGCAAGCGGTGGTAAGCGCGGCCGCTGGTACCGCTGGTAAATAATCAGCGGACTATATGACAGCTGTAAGCGCACATGGCTGAGGCCCGGACGACAACGTCCGGGCCTCAGCCATGTGCGCTCTCTCCGCTACCCGCCGGTCACGGCTTGCGCGTACATACCGGTCAGAGCTTGCGCGCCACCGCCGCGTATATGGAGACCGCCGCGTCCGTGGCGCCTTCCACCGACTCCCCGTCCGGCCGCCAGAGATGGGGCACGGTCAGACCCGGCTCGACCAGCTCGTAGCCGTCGAAGAAGCGCCGCACGTCTTCCTTGGAACGCACCTGAAGAGGAATGCCGCCCGCGCGGTACACCTGTGCGACCTTCTCCCACATCTCCGGAGCGAAGTCCGGCGTGCAGTGGGAGAGCGCCAGGTAACTGCCCGAAGGCAGAGCGTCCATGAGGCGTTCGACGATCCCGTACGGATCGCTCTCGTCGGGTACGAAGTGCAGGAGCGCGTTGAGAGACAGCGCGACCGGACGTGTCAGGTCGAGGGTCTCGTGCAGTTTCCCGGCCGAGAGAATCGTCTCCGGCTGCCTGACGTCGGCCTGGATGTACGCGGTGCGGCCCTCGGGCGTACTGCGCATCAGGGCCTCGGCGTGCCGCAGCACGATCGGGTCGTAGTCGGCGTAGACGACATGTGCGTCCGGGGCGATCTCCTGGGCGACCTGGTGAAGGTTGGGGCGAGTTGGTATGCCCGTACCTATGTCCAGGAACTGCCTTATGCCCGCCTCGGAGGCCAGCCAGCGTGTCGCACGGTGCATGAACTGGCGGTTGGTGCGCGCGGTGATCTTGATGGTCGGGAAGACCACCTCGACGTTGGCGGCCGCCAACTCGTCAGCTTCGTAGTAGTCCTTGCCCTGCAAGTAGAAGTCGTACATACGCGCAGGGTGTGGTTTTGAGGTGTCGATGTCGTCGAACGACCGCTGGTCGAGGTCCGTCATACTGATCCGTCCGTTTCTCGGAGGCCACCGAAGGCCCGGGGCATGGGCCGGCGGCCGTTAGTGCAGGAGGAAGTCGGCGAGGCCATTCTTCGCGCCTTCGACGAAGCTGGCCATGGCCTCGGAGCTACAGATCAGCGCCGGTCCTGTCGGATCGGTCGACTGCCTGACCGCCACGTGCTCGCCGTCCAGCTTCTTGGCCTCGACGCAACTGCCGCCGTTGGGGCCGCTCCAGGGCTTCTCCCAGCCGTCGATGCCCAGGTCGTCAGCCGGCATGCCGTTGTAAATGTCACGCATTAGAGCTCCTTGCGTATCTCTCGGAGAAAAGCTCTCGTCTCTTCCACGGACGCCGCCCTGGCGGACATATTGTCCAGAACTTCGAGATAGGCGGCGATGTCGGGGCGTTGGTCCAGATAGACCGCGCCGGTCAGGTTCTCGGCGTAGACGATGTCCGGCAGCTCGGTGACGTCGAACCGGAACAGGTGGAACGGACCGAACGCGCCGAGGTGTGGGCCGACTTGGAACGGCATGATCTGCAAGGTCACGTTCGGCATGTGGGTGGTTTCGAGCAGCTGGTCGATCTGCGCCCGCATGACGCCCGCGTCCCCGACGGGCCTGCGCAGGACCGCTTCCTCCATGAGGATCCACAGGATCGGCGCGTCCCGCTTCGTGAGCAGCTGCTGACGCTTGACCCGCAGGGCGACGCGCCGCTCCAGCTCGTCCGAGTCGCGGTGAGCACCCGCGCACAGCACCCCGCGTACGTAATCCTCGGTCTGTAACAGCCCCGGGACGTAGTGCGGTTCATAGGTTCTGATCAGGCTCGCTTCGTCCTCAAGGCTGATGCAGGCACTGAACCAGCCGGGAAGCGCGTCGCGATAACGGTGCCACCAGCCCGGCCTGTTGGCGACCTTCACCAGGCCGATGAACTCTTCGGTCTCCCGTTCGCCCACTCCATAGGCCTGGAGGAGAAGCTGGACGTAGGGGATCTTGAAACCGACTTCGGAATTCTCCATCCGGCGAATCGTCAGGGGAGCGACATCCAGGACTTTCGCCGCGTCCTCGCGTGTCACCCGCGCTTTCTCGCGCAGCGCGCCGAGTCGCTTGCCCAGCACGATACGCAGGACCGTGGGGGCAGTTCCTGTACGAGTTTCGCTCATGTGCTCACCTCCTGACGTCGTCTCACATCAGCAAGTCTGGCAGGTAGTTGGTGCTTCCATCCAGAGAGATGCGGCGCTTTCTGAAATTATCAGATGGAGCAGTTGCGAGCTGAGAGCGACAACGACATAGTGAGCGTGTGGCTCATATCACGGATCACCGCGCACACGAGAAAATCCAGTTGTCCCTGGGGGAGTTACAGGACCGAGCGAGACATATCGCTCAGGTCGCCGCGCCCCGGCGGCTCGAACTGGTCGCAGCGCCCCGCCGCCCCGAACTCACCGCGTCTCGCGACCGCCTCCGCGGATACGGCTGCGTGTTCACGCTGCCGTGCCGCCCGGAATCCGTCGCCGCGGCGCGGCGGCGGATCCGTCTCCGGCTGCGTGGACGACGTGTGTCCGAAAATTTGTGCGACACAGCCGAACTGGTGGTCTCCGAACTGGTCACCAATGCCGTCCTGCACACCGCGAGCTCGAAGATCAGCTGCGAGATGCACGTCCTGCCCGGCCGGGTCCGACTCGAAGTGAACGACCAGGGTGGTGAATCCGCCGTACGGGGCGGCCACTCCACGGGCCGGCCACTCGCCGCTCACTGCCCCGACCACCAGGCGGAGGGCGGCCGCGGACTCCTCCTGGTGGACCGGATGGCCGAGGCGTGGGGCGTCAGGGCCAACCAACACGGCGCGGGCCGCACCGTATGGGCGATGCTGCGCTGCCGCCAGGCATGATTCGTGCCATGACCACGCGCGTCATGGAAGCGGACAGACGCGCCACGGAAGCGGACAGAAAAGCGGCAGAGGGGGCTCGATGAGCGAGACGGACGAGACGACCGGCCGCGAGTGGGCCCCCGGGCCGGCGGAGGACGTGCGCGAGCACGCTCCCGCGTCGGCGGAGGAGCTGGCCGACGAACTGCTGCGGCTGGTCGCCGAGGACAACCGGCTGACGGCGACGGCACAGCGGCTGCCCGCGGCCCACCTGCGCCGGAGCCTGGCGAACTGCCGTACGGAGAACGCCGAGGCGCTGCGCGCGGCGGTCGGCGCGTACGGCTGGCCCACGGCCGACCTGGTCGGGCCCGACGCGTCGACCGCGGCCCTGATGATCCTGCTGCACTCGGACGACCTGCCGTTCCAGCTCACCTGCCGGGCCCTGGTCACGGAAGCGGTCGGCCTGGGCCTCTGCTCGCCGATCCACGGCGCCTATCTGACCGACCACTGCGCCGTGGCGCTGGGTCAGCCGCAGTCGTACGGGACCAAGTACACGCCTCTGGGGCGCCCTTACCCGGTTCTCGACCCGGAGGGCGTCGACGCGCGGCGGCTGGCGATCGGTCTGCGGACGATGGCGGCCGAGCAGCAGGCGCTGCGCGAGATGCAACTGCGCCATCTGACCAGCCGCGCCTCGGCGTGAGATCCGGAGTCCGCCGTACGGCTGTGGCGGGACGGACGGTTACGCGGGGACGGCGCTGACCACAAGGGCGAAGGCCGCGACCGCGAGCAGGGTACGGGCGCGGTGGAAGCGGTTCCAGCGGGCCTCGAAGGCGGCACGGGCCGCGCTGTCGGAACTGCCTTCTCCCCCGGGGCTGTTGAGTGGCGTCTCTGCGGCCGCCAGGGCGTTGTTGAGCGGGACGTTGCCCGCGATCGTCACCAGGTGATTGAGCAACGCGCAGACCAGAGCGGCGACGACGAGCCACCGCTGCGCGTCCGAACGCCCTTCGGCGGGTAGGGCGAGCGCCGCAGCCGGAAAGGCCACCTCGGCGAGGAACAGGGGGTTGATACTGGTAGGAGTCTGTGATCAGGTGACCTGAGATTGAGCGCTCGCACTGCCTCCGAATTCTGTGAGTATCCGTCAGGGGCGGCCTCGTGTAGCACTTTGTGTTGCGGTGTCGGGATCGATGCCTCGGTGCCGTAGCCGCGCGCGGACCCTCTCCCACCGCTCAGCGGGCAACTCCCACCCGATCGCCGATCCGGTGTCACTCGCGGTGAACCGCCCCGGGTTCAGTAGAGGTCTCTGATTGTGGTGACGACCTGGGGTTTCGTGAGTTCGGTGTAGTAGTTGGTTTCGTATTCGACGGGCGAGATGTGTCCTATCTCACCGTGGAGTCGGCGATGGTTGTACCAGTCGATCCGCTCGGCGGTGGCCAGCTCGACCTGGGAGAGCGTCTTCCAGGGCCGCTGAGGCTTGATCAGCTCGGTTTTGAACAGGCCGATCGTGGACTCCATCAGGGCGTTGTCGTACGCGTCACCGACGGATCCGATGCTCGCCGCGATGCCGGCGGCGTCCAGGTGCTCGGCGAGGCGGAAGCTCGTGTACTGCGACCCGCGGCAACAGTGTCCCGGTTCTCAACGCCATCTACGCTCGCTGCATTGACGGCCAGAAAGACCGATACCTGGAAGGCGTTCAGGCCGCCCAAGACCTTCCAGCGGTGACGGCATGAGCGACCTCGGAGCTCATTCCTGAGGGCCCCCAAGGCCACTTCTCGTGCACTCAGAGGGCGCTGCGAGGGGTTTTCAGTGCACGATCCCGTTGGACGCATTTTGGACGACCACCCGTAGAAGCCCGGTTTCAGCCGGTGTCAGCCGGACTCCGCCCCTGGTGGAGGGGGGATTCCGATTCATCCGGTGGACCATGCGAAGGTGGTCTGACCTGCGAAAACGTCGCCAAAATGACGGGACGTCAGTGGTGCCCCCGGCAGGACTCGAACCTGCGGCCAAGTGCTTAGAAGGCACCTGCTCTATCCACTGAGCTACGGGGGCCGGATGGTGGCCTCGGCGGCCTGGAGCCCGGTGGTGGGTCCGTGGCCTTGCCGGGACAAGGATAGGGCTCCGAACGCCTTGACCCGGTTGCTTCACGTGCGTGGCACGTTGTGGAGGTTCAGTGAAGCGAACCGATAATCGCAGGCACGGGCGATTCGTGCAGCGATTTTGGGCTCCTTCGGCTCGGGTGTTGTGCAGTCGTTATGCCTGCGTCCCACTCATCCCTTGTGTCCTGTCTGTTCGACCGGCGCGCAGGGGATGGCCATACGCTTCAAAAACGCTGCAAAATTGGGCATTCTTCGCATGTGGTGACCTTGGATGTACGCCCTCAGCTGCTCGACGCACTTTCCGCACTGCGCGACCGTGTCGCGGCTGTGCGTCTTCCACTGCCCCTTCCCGGGGCTCCGCGGGCCTCGCAGACGAGGGCCGAGCTGCTGGCGCAGCTCGACGACTATCTGCTGCCGCGGCTCAAGGATCCCGAGGCTCCGCTGCTCGCGGTCATCGGCGGCTCCACCGGGGCCGGGAAGTCCACGCTCGTCAACTCCCTCGTGGGACGGCGGGTCAGTGAGGCGGGGGTGCTCCGTCCCACTACGCGTACCCCCGTGCTCGTATGTCATCCCGAGGATCATCACTGGTTCGCGGGGGCCCGGGTGCTGCCGCACCTGACACGCGTCTGGCTGCCCCAGCACGAGGACGGCGGACCGGGGCCCGGCGGCGAGGACACGGAGGAGAACGCGCTCCGGATCGACACCGCCCCCACCCTGCCCCGCGGGCTCGCACTGCTCGACGCGCCGGACATCGACTCGCTCGTGGTGGAGAACCGGGTTCTCGCCGCCGAGTTGATCTGCGCGGCCGATGTATGGGTGATGGTGACCACCGCCTCCCGGTACGCGGACGCCGTGCCGTGGCATCTGCTTCGTACCGCGAAGGAGTACGACGCGTCGCTGGTCACCGTCCTCGATCGGGTGCCGCATCAGGTGCTGAACGAGGTGTCGCGGCAGTACGGGGCGCTGCTGGCCAGGGCCGGGCTCGGGGACGTGCCCCGGTTCACCATCCCGGAGCTGCCCGAGTCGGCCGGTGGCGGGCGCGGGCTGCTGCCCACCACCGCCGTCGCGCCGCTGCTCGACTGGCTGACGCACCGGGTCCGCGATCCCGCCGCACGTCAGCAGGCCGTCGTACGGACGGCGGCCGGTGTGATCGGCTCGCTGAACGTACGTATGCCCGAGCTGGCCGGGGCGGTGGCCGCGCAGTACGCCGCGAGCGTGCGGCTGATGGGCGCGGTGGAGGAGGCGTACGCGGCCGAGGGCGAGCGGGTGCGCGGGCAGCTCAGGCGTGGCGCGGTGCTGGCCGGGGACGCGCGGACCCGCTGGCGGGGCTTCCCGAGGGACAGTTCGGCGCGCGAACTGCTCGACTCGCTGGTCGAGAGCCTGGGCGCGCTGTTGCAGTGCGCCGTGGCCGCCGCCGACGAACGGGTGGAAGGGGCGTGGCGGCGCGAGCCCGCGGCCGGGGCCGTCGAAGCGGCGGGCCCGGACAGGGAAGTGACGGACCGTATCGGTGTGGCCGTACGCCGTTGGTGCCGCGTCCTGGAGGAACTGGCCGAGGACGAGGTCGGGCAACTGGAAGGGACGCCCGCGCCCGAACCCGAGACCGTGGCCGCCCTGCTGGCGACCGCTCTGCTCGGAGGCAGGCGGGCGCTGATCGCGGGGGAACGGCTGGCGGAGCGCGTCGGGACGCAGAGCGCGCTGCGCCTGCGCGAACGGGGCGCCGAGCTGGTGACGACGTACATCGACCGCGTACTGCACGGCGAGCGTGACCGGCGGCTGGCGCCCCTCGACGCCCTTGAGGTGACCCCGGAGCCGCAGGCCGAGCTGATCGCCGCGCTGTCCGTACTGCAGAAGGAGAAGTGACCGACGTGACTGCTGTGACGGACAAGACGGACGGGGCCGGTGGGTCCGGCAGGACGGACGGGGCCGGTGGGTCCGGCAGGACCGGGGCCGGCAGGACCGGCAGGGCGGCCGAGGGGACCGGCCGGTACGGAAGGTCGCGCAAGGGGCTCGAATCAGGCGGCCCCGGCGGCCCCAGCGGCACTGGAGGCCCCGGCGGCCCCGGCAGCCCCAGCGGCTCCGGTCGTTCCGGCGGCTGGGACGACGGGTTCATCGCCCGGCGCGTCGCCGAGAAGGGCGTCCTGGAGGAGCTGGACGGCCTGGGCGACGCGCGCGATCTGGGCGGTCTGAACGGGGTCGACGGACTGACTGGTGCGCCGGAGGGGCCCGCGAGCGCCCCAGGGGAGACCCACACGCCCATCGGCGGTTCGTACGGGGGCTCCCTGCGGGTGCGGCTCGACGCGCTCGGCGAGCTGGTCGGGCTCTCCCGTACCCGCCTCGAAGGGACCATCCTCGCCGAGGCGGGACGGGTCCTGGACGAGGCGTCCGCGCGCCAGCGGCTCTCCTCGCACCACACCGTCGTCGCCATCGCGGGAGCGACGGGCAGCGGCAAGTCGACGCTGTTCAACGCCCTTGCCGAGGTGCCCATTTCGGAGACCGGGCTGCGCAGGCCCACCACCTCGGCGCCCATCGCCTGTTCCTGGTCCGACGGCGCCGCCGGGCTGCTCGACCGGCTCGCCATCCCCGGACGGCTGCGGCGCAGGCCGCTCGCGGGCGGTGACGGCGACGAGGAACTGCACGGCCTCGTCCTGGTGGATCTGCCGGACCACGACTCGGCCGTCGTCCGCCACCGTGACCAGGTGGACCGGGTGATCGGACTTGTGGACGCGGTCATCTGGGTGGTCGATCCGGAGAAGTACGCGGACGCAGCGCTGCACGAACGCTATCTGCGGCCGCTCGCGGGCCACGCGGAGGTCACGTTCGTGGTGCTCAACCAGATCGACCGGCTGCCCGGCGACGCCGCCGATCAGGTGCTCGACGATCTGCGCCGGCTGCTGGACGAGGACGGTATGGCCCTCGGCGAGCACGGGGAGCCGGGAGCCACCGTGCTCGCGCTCTCCGCGCTCAGCGGGCAGGGCGTGGGCGAACTGCGGGAGCTGCTGGGCCGTTTCGTGCAGGAGCGGAACGCCGCCGCGCGCCGGCTCTCGGCCGACGTGGACGCGGCGGCCGGACGGCTTCGCAACGCGTATGTCGCGGACGGGCGGCCGGGGCTCGGCGAGCGCTCCCGCGAAGAGTTCGCCGACCGGCTGGCCGGGGCGGTCGGCGCGGTGGCAGCGGGTGAGGCGGCGGAGCGCGCGTGGCGCAGGAACGCGGGACGCGCGTGCGGGACGCCGTGGCTGCGGCTGTGGCGGTGGTACGAGCAGCAGAGGACGTCCGGCGGCGAGGAACCGCAGGCGCCGGTTGTCGTGGAGGAGGAGCTGACGGCGCGCCAACGGGTCGAGCAGGCGGTACGCACGGTCGCCGAGGAGGCGTCCGCGGGCCTTCCCGCGCCCTGGGCGCTCGCGGTGCGCGAGGCGGCGGTACGGGGCGCGGAAGGGCTGCCGGAAGCGCTGGACGAGATCGCGGGGACGGCGGGGACGAGCGGCGCGGCGAGGACGAGCGGTACGGCCGGGGCCACCGGTGCGCCGGGGACGGCGGCGGCCGGCGGCGAGGCCGGGGCCGCGGGGACGGGTGGCGCGTGGGCGCAGGGCGGCCGACCGCCGCGTCCGGCGTGGTGGCCGGCGGCGGTGCTGGCGCAGGCGTCCATGACACTGCTCCAGATCTTCGGCGCGCTCTGGCTGCTGGGACAGATCTTCGGGGTCCTGGAACCGGGGCTGATGCCGCCGGTGTTGGTGATGGCGGCCGGGATCGTCGGCGGACCGTTCGTGGAATGGGCCTGCGGCGCCGCCGCCCGTGGACCGGCACGGCGCTACGGGCAGGACGCGGAGCGGCGGCTGCGTGAGGCGGCGGCGGGATGCGGCCGGGTGCGGGTGCTCGATCCGATCTCGGCGGAGCTGATGCGCTACCGGGAGGTACGGGAGCAGTACGCGACGGTCACGGGGGCGGTGGGCGGGGGCTGACGGGTGCGGGGCGCGGGTGCGGGGCGCCGCGGGATGCCGCTGGGCGCCGCTGCCGATGGTCCGGTGCCGGTGACGGTGCCCGTGCCGCTGCCGGTGATGCTCGTGCCGGTGGTGAGGCGACGGTGCCGGAGCACACGCCGACGCCCGGTTCCAGGGTGACGATGTTTTCCACAACTGCTCGGTAATCCACAGGCGGCGGCACGTTCTTTCCATCCGGTTCACAGTGGATTCAGTGAAGCCGGACGGAACGGAACGGAGAGGGACCGCTATGTACGACACGGTGGTGACGGTGGTGGGGAATGTCGCGACGGGCGTGGAATTCAGGGATACACCCGGCGGCGGGGTCGCGCGCTTCAGATTGGCGGCGAGCGTGCGCCGCTGGGACCGGCAGAACGAGGTCTGGGTCGACGGCCCGACCAGCTTCTACACGGTGTGGGCACGGCGGAGCCTCGGGGCGAATCTGGCCGCGTCCGTCTCCGTGGGCGAACCGCTCGTGGTGCACGGGCGTTTGAGGGTGCGTGAAGAGGAGTGGGAAGGGCAGCGCAGAACGTCCGTGGATATCGACGCGGTGGCTGCGGGACACGATCTGACGCGCGGTACATCGGCGTTCAGACGCGTAGTGAAGGCCACACCTTTTTTGACGGAGCCCCGGGCGGGAGCGCGATCGGCGGCGCGGGCGGAGCCCCGTACAGATGGCCCGGCGCCGTCCGGAGCGCCGCGAGGAGCACCACCGAAGGTGCCACCCGCAGCGCCCCGGGGAGCACCACTCGCGGCGCCCCCGGCAGCACCGGTCGAGGCGCCGCCCGGACACGGGACCGCGGCCTCAACGGCCCTTCCCTGAGCATGCCTTGAGGAGACTTGTCGATAAAGGCGGCCGTATTCCGAAGATATGGAGGGTCATCGATAACGATTCCGAGTCGGAACGGTTGTCTGATGGCATCAGAGGGCAGTCGGGCATATTCGATCCATAGGATTCCCGAGTACTCACGGGGCACTTGAGTCTGCTGGCGAGGTACACACCCCCACGCGGCTCCCGCAAAGGCCCTCGCCCGAAGGGGAATTCTGTGTTTTCAGCGATATCTGCGTCATCCGTACGCAAGCGAGGCGTCTCGCGCCTCGCAGCCGCGGCTCTCGTTTCCGGCCTGATGGCCATGGGCACCATGGCCGGCGCCGGTGCGGCCGCCGCCGACGACGAGACCCCTCACCTCCAGGGCGGCGCGTCCGCCACGCTCGACGGGCTGACCACCTTCGACAACGCCGTCGTCCACGCGGACGGTCAGGACCAGGCGGTTCCCGCCGGTCTGTTCGAGATGACCGTCGACGGCGGCGGCAAGCTCAAGACGTACTGCATCGACATCCACAACCACACCCAGGAGAAGGCGAAGTACCAGGAGACCCCCTGGGACCAGACCTCGCTGGGCGCCAACCAGAACGCGGGCAAGATCCGCTGGATCCTCGAGCACTCCTACCCGCAGATCGACGACCTGTCGAAGCTCGCGGGCGACGCGGGCACCGGTCCGCTCACCGAGAAGACCGCCGCGGCCGGTACCCAGGTCGCGATCTGGCGCTACTCGGACGGCGTCGACGTCGAGGCGAAGGACGCCCAGGCGGAGAAGCTCGCGGACTGGCTGGAGAAGAGCGCTCAGGTCGGAGAGGAGCCGAAGGCGTCGCTGACCCTGTCTCCGGCCGCGGTCTCCGGCAAGGCGGGCGAGAAGCTCGGTCCCGTCACGGTCAACACTAACGCGGCGAACGTCGCGGTGACGCCGCCCGCCGACGCGGTGGCCAGCGGTGTCAAGATCACGGACAAGGACGGCGAGCCCGTCACCACGGCGGCCAACGGCACGGAGCTGTACTTCGACGTGCCGGCCGGCACGTCCGACGGCTCGGCCTCGCTCGGCGTGCAGGCCACGACCTCGGTTTCGGTCGGCCGCGCGTTCGCCAGTGAGAGCAAGAGCCAGACCCAGATCCTGGCGGGCTCCAGCGACAGCACGGTCACCGCGGCGGCCACCGCCACGTGGGCCAAGACCGGACCGATCCCCGCCGTGTCCGCGCAGAAGAACTGCGAGAAGGGCGGCGTGGACGTGACGGTCGCCAACCAGGGCGACGAGGCGTTCGACTTCGAGCTGGCGGGCGCCAAGCACTCGGTAGAGGCCGGCGCGTCCCAGACCATCACGGTCCCGGTCGGCGAGGACGAGGCGTACGACATCTCCGTCACCGGCACCGGCGGCTTCTCGCAGAACTTCAAGGGCGTCCTCGACTGCAAGACCGCGAGCGCCCCGTCCCCCGCGCCCTCCGCGGACCAGCCGTCCTCCCAGCCCAGCCCGGCCTCGGCCGGCGGCAGCTCCTCGGGCAGCACGGGCGGTGACCTGGCGGAGACCGGTTCCTCCAGCGCCACCCCGATGATCGCGGGCATCGCGATCGCGCTCGTCGTCATCGGCGGCGGCGCGGTGTTCTTCCTCCGCAGGAAGAGCGCGGCGAACAGCGCGGAGTAAGCGGGTAACACCGCAGAGCTGTCACCACAGAGTGAACAAAGGTCGGCGCTGAGTGATACGGCGCGACCCAGGCAGGACCAGGTGGCCCCCGGCACGCACAGCGCGCCGGGGGCCACCGCTGTCGGTGGTGGCCAAGGAGTGGTACTCGTTTTCGCCGATCCGTGGGCGTGCGGCAAGATGGGTCTATCTGCCCTCACGCGGCGGAGCCGCACATTGGCCCTTCTCGATTGCCGGACGGTTTCTCTTGGCTGAGTACATCTACACGATGCGCAAAACGCGTAAGGCGCACGGCGACAAGGTCATCCTCGATGACGTGACGCTGAGCTTCCTGCCCGGAGCGAAGATCGGTGTGGTGGGACCCAATGGCGCGGGTAAGTCCACCGTGCTGAAGATCATGGCGGGTCTTGAGCAGCCGTCCAACGGTGACGCCTTCCTGTCGCCCGGTTACACGGTCGGCATGCTCCTCCAGGAGCCGCCGCTCGACGAGTCCAAGACCGTCCTGGAGAACGTGCAGCAGGGCGCCGCCGAGATCATGGGCAAGCTGCACCGCTTCAACGAAGTGGCCGAGGCCATGGCGACGGACTACTCCGACGCGCTGATGGACGAGATGGGCAAGCTCCAGGAAGACCTCGACCACGCCAACGCGTGGGACCTGGACGCCCAGCTGGAGCAGGCCATGGAAGCGCTGGGCTGCCCGCCCGGCGACTGGCCCGTCACCAACCTCTCCGGTGGTGAGCGCCGCCGCGTCGCGCTCTGCAAGCTGCTGCTCGAAGCGCCCGACCTGCTCCTCCTCGACGAGCCCACCAACCACCTGGACGCCGAGTCCGTGCAGTGGCTGGAGCAGCACCTCGCGAAGTACCCCGGCACCGTCGTCGCCGTCACCCACGACCGGTACTTCCTCGACAACGTCGCCGGCTGGATCCTGGAGCTGGACCGCGGCCGCGCCATCGGTTACGAGGGCAACTACTCCACGTACCTGGAGAGCAAGCAGGCCCGTCTGAAGGTCGAGGGCCAGAAGGACGCCAAGCGCGCCAAGCGGCTCAAGGAAGAGCTGGAGTGGGTCCGCTCCAACGCGAAGGGGCGGCAGGCCAAGTCCAAGGCCCGCCTGGCCCGTTACGAGGAGATGGCGGCCGAGGCCGACAAGATGCGGAAGCTGGACTTCGAGGAGATCCAGATCCCGCCGGGCCCGCGTCTGGGCAGTGTCGTCGTCGAGGTCGAGAACCTCTCCAAGGCGTTCGGCGACAAGGTGCTGATCGACGATCTCTCGTTCACGCTGCCGCGCAACGGCATCGTCGGCGTCATCGGTCCGAACGGCGCCGGCAAGACCACGCTGTTCAAGATGATCCAGGGCTTCGAGGAGCCGGACTCCGGCACCATCAAGGTCGGCGAGACCGTCAAGATCAGCTACGTCGACCAGGGCCGCGGCAACATCGACCCCAAGAAAACGCTGTGGGCCGTCGTCTCCGACGAACTGGACTACATCAACGTCGGCCAGGTCGAGATGCCCTCGCGGGCGTACGTCTCCGCCTTCGGCTTCAAGGGTCCCGACCAGCAGAAGCCGGCCGGTGTCCTCTCCGGTGGTGAGCGCAACCGCCTCAACCTCGCGCTGACCCTCAAGCAGGGCGGCAACCTGCTGCTCCTCGACGAACCGACCAACGACCTCGACGTCGAGACCCTGTCGTCGCTGGAGAACGCGCTGCTGGAGTTCCCGGGCGCGGCCGTGGTCGTCTCCCACGACCGGTGGTTCCTCGACCGCGTCGCCACGCACATCCTGGCGTACGAGGGCGAATCCAAGTGGTTCTGGTTCGAGGGCAACTTCGACTCGTACGAGAAGAACAAGGTCGAGCGGCTCGGCGCCGACGCCGCCCGGCCGACCCGTGCCACCTACAAGAAGCTCACCCGGGGCTGAGATGGTGCGCCATACGTACAGCTGCCCGCTGCGCTGGTCGGACATGGACGCCTTCGGGCACGTCAACAATGTGGTCTTCCTCCGCTATCTGGAGGAGGCCCGCATCGACTTCATGTTCCGGCTGGCGCCGGGGGACGGTTCGACGTCGTTCTCCGGCGGGTCCGTCGTGGCGCGGCACGAGATCGACTACAAGCTGCCTCTGGTGCACCGCCACGAGCCGGTGACGGTCGAGTCGTGGGTGACGAAGATCTCCGCCGCCTCGCTGACGATCGCGTACGAGATCAAGGACGAGGACCGGGTGTACGTACGGGCCTCGACGGTCGTCGTGCCGTACAACCTGGAGGCCGGGCGCCCGCGGCGGATCACCGCCGAGGAGAAGTCCTACCTCCTGACGTATCTGGACGACGACAAGGATGCCCTCGCGGCATGAAGGCATGACGGGTATGGCAGGCATGGCAGACAGCGCGGACCGGGAAACGCGGGCAGCGGCACTGGAGTTCGCCGACGCGCGGGAGGCGGCCGGTCTCGGCGCGTTCCTCGGCCGCCTGATCCATTACGACCGCGCCGCCGCGGTCCGTCTTCAGGCGGACCGCGGGGCGGTCGCCGTCTTCGGGCGTCCGCCGTCGTTCGAGGTCATCGCGATCCGGACGGTACGGCTCGCCGGGGCCGTCGAACTCGACGTCACGGTGTCGGCCGGTGAGCTGCTGGAAGGTCTCGCGGAGGAGGCGGGCACGCTCGCCGTCCCCACCGCGGTGACGGGCCCGCCGTGGGCCGGTCTGCTCCCGCCGCGCGGCGGCTGGCGGCCGCTGCCCGGACTGCCCGGGGTCGCCCGGATGCGCGGCGCCGTCGCCGCGGCCGTCGCGGAGTTCCGCAGCCGGGACGAGGCGCTGCCCGCGCAGCACCGTACGCGCACCGAGCGGGACAGGATCGGCCACGAGATCTGGTCCAGGACGCTCGGCGACACGGAACTGCCGCTGCGGGCCGCGCACGCCGCGCAGTCGGTGGGCTTCCTGCGTCCGATGCCCGACGACGCGCCGGTGGCGCTGCTGCGGGCCGGTTCGTGGCTGCGGCTGCGTACGCCGTTCGGCTCCATCGCTCTGCGCACGGCGGGAGCCGGCGGGCTGAACTCCCTCGCGGGACTCAGCGTCACGCCGGCCTGACCTGCTTGAACTGCCCTGCCTGACTCGTCTGACTGGCCCGATGCGGCCCGCACCTGGTGCGGATCGCGTCGGGCTCGGTCGGTTCAGCCCGCGGTGTTGACCATCGAGGCCGCCGCGTACGTCAGGTAGTCCCACAGCTGCCGCTCGTGCTCCTCCGAAAGCCCCAGTTCGTCGACCGCCACCCGCATGTGCTTCAGCCACGCGTCGTGCGCGGCGCTGTCGACCGGGAACGGAGCGTGCCGCATCCGCAGCCGCGGGTGGCCGCGCTCGTCGCTGTAGGTGCGGGGACCACCCCAGTACTGCATCAGGAACAGCGTGAAGCGCTCCTCGGCGGGTCCCAGATCCTCTTCCGGGTACATCGGGCGCAGCAGCGGGTCCTCCGCGATCCCCTGGTAGAAGCGGTGGACCAGGCGCCGGAAGGTCTCCTCGCCGCCGACCTGCTCGTAGAAGGTCTGCTCGGGAAGCGTGCCTCGGGGAATCTCGTTCACTCCTCCATCGTCGCAGACTGCCCGGCGGAGGACTTCCGGCGTAGGACCGGCTGACGGCCGGGGCCCGGTGCCGGGAGATCCGGTGCCGAGGCCTACTCGCTTCCGGCCCCGCCAACCGCGACAGTGGAGGCATGGGCGCACACGGGGACGACGCGTACGGACCGGACGACCGGACGGCTGCCGACGCGCGCGCCGCGCTGGTGCGGGTGATCGAGACGAAGGGCGGACTCGGCGATCCGGTCTGGCGCGCCGCGTTCGAGGAGGTGCCGCGCCATCTCTTCGTGCCGTACTACTTCGTCGCGCGCCCCGGCGGCTACGACCGGCTGTGGCGCGGCGACCCCGACCCCGCGCGGCGGCTGCGCTGGCTGACGGGGGCGTACGGCGACGGCGCCCTCGCGACCCGGGTGCGTGACGGCGAGCTGATCTCATCCAGCAGCCAGCCCTCGCTGATGGCGCAGATGCTGGCCGAGCTGGACGTACGCGACGGTGACCGCGTCCTGGAGATCGGCGCGGGCACCGGCTACAACGCGGCGCTGCTCGCGCACCGGCTCGGCGAGGAGCGGGTCACCACCGTCGATCTGGACCCGGAGATCACGGAGTCGGCCCGCACGCATCTGGCGGACGCCGGTTACCGGCCCGCCGTCGTGACGGGCGACGGCGCGCGCGGATCCCTGGAACACGCGCCCTTCGACCGCATCATCGCGACCTGCACCCTGCCGTCCGTGCCGGTGGCCTGGCTGGCACAGTGCGCGCCCGGAGCCCGGATCCTGGCTCCGCTGGGCACCGGGCTGATCGCGCTCACGGTGGGGGAGGAGCCGGACGGCCGGTACGCGGAGGGCCGCTTCCTGCACACCCCGGCGTACTTCGTACCGCTGCGCGGGGTCCCCGTACACGATCCGGGCGCGCAGCGGCGTCTCGGCGGGCTGCCGAGGCGCGCGGCCGAGAACGAACTGTTCCGCTTCATGCTCACGCTCACCGCGAGCAGCCTGGACCCCCACGAGGCGTTCTCGCTCTGGGAGCGCGAGGGCCGTCCGGAGCGCGAGCGGTTCGGCATCACGGTCGGCGGGGGACGGGAGTGGGCCTGGCTGGACGACCCGGCGGGGCCGTACGTATGGCCGATGGAAAGCTGACGCCTCGTGGAGGCGGCGTCATGACCCGACACGAACGGCCGGTCACCAGGCCGGGCCGTCGCCCTGCATGAGGGTGTAGTGCGGCGATCCCGGGCCCAGGTCCTTCGCGTCGACCGGGGTGCGGCTGAACGCCGACGCGTAGATACCGGCGACCAGTTGGAGGGTCTGACGGGCGTCCGTGGTCGTGACGGGCGGTGCGGTGTCCTCCCGCAGCGCCCTGACGACCTCGCGGAACTGGGCGATGTGCCCGCTGCGTACGTGCGTGGGCCCGGCCGCCTCCCAGGCCGCCTTGACCTGCTCCTCGTAGCCGGGGGCAGCGGTGACGGTCCAGTTGTCGTCGGTGTAGCCGTACAGGTGGCGGACCTCGACGGTGGCGAACTCGAAGTCGAAGCGGAGATAGCTCTCTTCGCGGGGCGAGACGACGCTGTTGACGATCGAGGCGACCGCGCGGTTGTCGAAGACGACGTGTGCCAGCGACACGTCCTCGGTCTCCGTCGTACGTGCCTGCCGCGTGGCCACCGCGCTCACGGAGTTCCACGCGCCGAGCACCGAGAGCGTCAAGTCGATCTGGTGGATGCCGTGGCCCATGGTGGGGCCGCCGCCCTCGGTGTCCCAGCGGCCGCGCCACTCCACGTCGAAGTACGCCTGGTCGCGGTACCACGTGGTGTCGCAGAGGGCCAGCAGCGGCCGGCCGGCCTCGCCGGACTCGACCAGCCGGCGAAGCTTGCGGGCGCCGGAGCCGAAGCGGTGCTGGGAGACGGTGGCGACGAACTTGCCGGTCGCCTTCTCCGCCTCCACCAGCTGGTCGAACTCGGCGAGCGTCAGCGTCGCGGGCTTCTCCACGACGACGTTGGCTCCGGCCCTCAGCACGGCCAGCGCCACCGGCAGGTGGGCGCCCGGTGGGGTGCAGATGTGGACGAGGTCCACCTGCTCGGCGGCGAGGAGCGCGGTCACGTCCGGGTAGCCGGCCCCGACGGAGAACTCCTCGTTGAACGCGGCGAGTCGGGCCGGATTGGTGTCGGCGGTGGCGACCAGCTCCACCTCGCCGGTCTCCTCGGCGATCTGGCGCAGTGATGACGCGTGGTCACGCGCGACGTTCCCGGCGCCGGCGATGGCGACGCGGAGGGGCTTGACGGACAACGAACACTCCCGCTCGAAGGGGTCGGCTGCGGACCGTCCGCCGCGGATTTCGCTGACGCGGCGGACGGTAAGCGCTTTCTCCGGACACCATAGGGCTGACCCTGTGGCCCGGCAAGTGAATCGGTGAGGGAGCGGACGGGTACGGCGGGGCGTCCGGATTCAGATACGCGTATCCGCGCGATCGCGTGGATACGGGGCGAGGAAGCCGCACATGCCCAGTACGTCCTGCGGGGGCGCCGGTACCTTCGCGACCTTCGCCTCGTTCAGGTGGGCGAAATCGCCGCGCCGCAGTGCGGCGATCTGCTCGCCGGTGGTCTCGGCGGCCTTCAGCGCCTTGGCGCGCCAGGCGGTCTCCCACGTGTCGAGCCGGCCGGTGACCAGTTCCGTCGCGGTGCGGTAGAAACGCTGGAGCGCCTCACCCCGGCCGTTCTCCACGTCGTCGGCCAGTTGCCGGAAGCCGCTGATCGCCACGTCCCGCCGGGCCCGCGCCCGTTCCCGGCGTTCCTCGGGAGAGCCGTCTCCCAGGGACACGGCGGCCGCGTACGCCTCCGGTGTGGTCAGGTGTTCTTCCGGCAGGGTCATCACCGCGTCGCCCGCCTCGGGCAACCCGTCGTTCTGCATGATGACTTGCACTTCGAGGCTGTCGATGTTGACGGCGCGGTGGATGGTTCCCGGAGTGAACCAGACGGCGTCGCCCGCCTCCAGTGGGACGCGGCGGAGCCCCTCGGAGGTGAGGGTGTGCAGCTCGCCCCGGCCCGAGAGCACCATGTAGCACTCGGTGCAGGTGAGGTGCATGTGGGGAGAGCCGCCGTGCAGGTTGTCCTCGGTGGCCCACGGGTAGGCCCGCAGCCGGGAGGTGCCCACTCCGGCGGGGAGCAGTGGTGCGTCAGTCATATGAACCTCCATCACCAGAGTAAATACGACGGTGGGTCCATGTGAAACGTACGAGAACGGCGACCGCGCCCGCCGCCGGCGTGAGCCCGGCGTGCAGCGGCCCGTAGAGCCCGGCGCACAGCGGCTCGTACGACAGGCCCGGCCCCGCCGTGTGAACGGCGGGGCCGGTATCCGTAATCCCGGGGCCGGGCAGGGGCGTTCAGCCTCGGCGGATCGTGATCGTCGTCCAGGCGCCGACATGGACGCGGTCACCGTCCTGGAGCGTGACGGGGACGTACGGCTGTATCGGGTCCTCGGCGTTGTTGACCGTGGTGCCGTTGGTGGAATTCTGGTCCACCACCGCCCAGTTGCCGTCCGGCTGGTGGATCAGCACCGCGTGCTGGTGCGAGACGCCCGGGTCCTCCGGCGGCACCGACAGGTCGACGTCCGGGGACTCACCCGTGGAGTGCCTGCGGCGGCCGATGGTCAGCTGCTTCCCGACCAGCGGCAGACGCTGCTCGGGGGCGTACGCGGGCAGGTTGAGACCGGTGGCCTCGGGGCCGCTGCGCTGCATCATCGCCATGAAGTACTCACGGTCGGGACCGATGACCGCGGTCCAGTTCGCGGGAGGCGAGGGCTCGTACTGCTGCGGAGGCGTCTGCTGCGGTGCGGCCTGCTGCGGCGGGACCAGCGACGGCGGACGCAACTGCCAGTCGTCCTCGGCCTGGCGCCCCTGCGGTGCCTGCGGCTGGGACGGCGCGGCGGGCGGAGCCGACTGCTGCGGGAACGACGGCGGAGCGGACTGCTGCGGGAAGGGGGGCCGCGCGCTCTGCTGACCGGGAGCCTGCCGCTGGAACGGCGGTTCCGGAGCCTGCCGCTGGTACGGCGGTTCCGGAGATTGCTGCTGGAACGGCGGCTCGGGAGACTGCCGCTGGAACGGCGGCTCCGAAGACTGCTGCGGCTGGAAACCGGGCGGCAGGTTGAGCGCGGGACCCGAACCGCCCGCGGCGGAGTCGCCCCGGCCCGTACCGGGCCTGCCACCGGCACCGCCCGGCTGCGGGGCCAGCGGGGTGTAGGAGGTCGCCGTGTTCGTGAGGAAGTTCCAGCGGCACTCCTCGCAGTACGGAGCCATCGGCTCGCGCGGGGTGCGGCACTGCGGGCATGTCTCCGGCTGGGCACCGGCGGCGGGGCTCCGCCCCTGGCCGGGCGCCGGCGGATAGCCGTATCCGGGTACGGGCGGCGGCGGGGGGAACCCCGGGACCTCGTTCGCGGGAGCGCCTGGTCCGGCCATGCGGCGGCCGCAGACCTCGCACCAGTCGTCGGAACCCGACTGATGTCCGTTCGGGCAGGTCGGCATGTCGGCGCTTCCCCTCTTCTCTGTCCGGCCCGCGGGCCGTGCCTTCTTCTGCTGCGCTGCTGCCACGCAGCTGCGCGGCCGGTACTTCTTGACGCGTACGGGTGCGGTGGAACGTGTCTAACGCGTCACCTCGTCCCGACCGTGACTCTCTCGCAGTCGCACAGTACCTGCCGCCACATCGGGCACGTAAACCACGTTCGAGAGCATTTTCGCATTATCGGCGTTCTCGGGTGAGACTTCCCGCACACGGTCCGGTCAGCGGGCGGACGCCGTCTCGTGGCCCGGCACCGCGAACGGCAGCAGGGCCACGGTCACGTTGTCGTGGCCCCCGCCGTCAAGCGCGTGGCCCACCAGCATCTGCGCGGCGTGCAGCGGCCGCTCCGAGGCGTCGGAGGGCAGCACCCGCGCCATCTCCTCGGGGCTCTCCGCGTAGTTCCACAGGCCGTCCGTGCAGACGACCACGACACCGGGGGTGTCCGGCTTGAAGGACGCGGTGTGCGGCTCCAGTTCGTACGCGTCGGGGCCGAGCCAGCCCGTGATGGCGTGCGCGCGCTCGTCCGCGTATGCCTGGGCCTCGTTCATCAGGCCCGCCGCGACCATCTGCGCGGCCCACGAGTCGTCCTCGGTGAGCCGGGCGGGCGCGCCCGCCCGGTCGTCCGGGACCCAGTAGACGCGGCTGTCGCCGACCCAGCCGACGATCAGCAGCCCGTTCGCCACCACCGAGCCGACGATCGTGCAGGCCGGTGAGTTCAGCCGGCGGTGCGAGTCGTGGTCGGTGTCCTGGTCCTCCGGGTTCCGGCCGAGCGCGTTGACGGCCTCGGAAGCGGCGACGATCGCGTCGTGCATGGCCGGCTGAGGGTGCGTACCGCGCCCCAGAGCGGCGGACAGCGACGTGTTGGCGGCCGCGGCCGCGGCCGCGGACGCCTCGTCGGGACGGGTCGCGGACGACACGCCGTCGCAGACGATCGCGACCACGGCGGGAGAACCGTCCGGCAGCGCGGTGACGGAGACGCCGAACGCGTCCT
Source organism: Streptomyces sp. NPDC088725 (assembly GCF_044751305.1). Classification (NCBI taxonomy): domain Bacteria; kingdom Bacillati; phylum Actinomycetota; class Actinomycetes; order Kitasatosporales; family Streptomycetaceae; genus Streptomyces; species Streptomyces sp. NPDC088725. The sequence goes on along the minus strand of NZ_JBIVLO010000007.1, from coordinate 164,218 downwards.
CGTTGCGGTGATGCCGCAGTCCGCGGTCGCTGACGGCGGCCACCGGGCCGAGTTCCTGCTCCATGTGGTCCCGCTCGCGCGGCTGGGCGTGCCCGCAGTGCTCGCAGAACCCGTCCGCGTCGACGCGGCCCGCGCGGCAGGCCACGCAGAGCCCGGGCCCGGCGGGTCCGGCGTTCCGGTCCGGTGCCGGCAGTTCGAAGTCACCCGCGTACGGGGCGGACTCGCCGGCCGCGGGGCCCCCGGGGGTTCCGGAGCCTCCGGCGGGCGGGAAGCCGCCCTGAGCCGGATCCGGCAGCGGCCCGCCGGAGCCGGCAGCTCCTGCCGGCCCGGTCTGGCCTGCCGATCCGGCCTGCCCCGCCTGTCCTGTCTGCCCGGGCTGCCCCGCCTGGTCCGCGACGTTCAGCGAGACGGTGGGGGTGTCCTCGGGTGCCGGTGTTCGCGACACGGCCGACAGGTCGTATCCGCACGCACCGCAGAAGAGGTCGCCCGTCTCCATCGGTTCGTCGCAGTTGGGACATGCCGGCCAAGCAGCCGACTGGTGGTTCTGCGCCATCAATTACACCCACGTCCGGGGGCGGAAACGGTTGGCCCGCTCCACCAGTTCGATCCTCTCCTCGCCGCGCTGAGCGAGCCGGGCGAGCACCCGGTACGAGCGTTCGAGCCCGAAACGCAGGCCCTGCTCGTCAAGTTCGCTGCCGAGCAGCACGGTCTGTGCGGGACGGCTCCCGGGACTACCGGAGAGTACCCAGTCCAGGGCGGCACCCAGTACCTCTGTCGACAACTGTTCACGGCGCACCGCGTCCAGATCGAACCGCCGCAGCTCCGACACCTGCCGCGCGGCCGCCGCCAGGTCGTCCATCAGCGGCTGCTCCGTACCGGAGCCCGGCCCGGGCGCCCGCGCGTCGCGCTGCCGCAGTCTGGCCCGTACGGCGGCGACCCTGGCCGCCGTGTAGTGGATCGACGTGGCGGGCACCGACTCCAGGGTCCGCACCGCGCCCGCCCGGTCACCGGTGGCGAGCCGCACGCGGGCCAGGCCGAACGCGGCGCTGACGTAGCTCTGGTCGGCCGACCAGACCAGACCGTAGAACTCGGCGGCGTTGTCCAGCTGGGCCAGTACTTCCGCGCAGACGCCGAGCGCCAGCTTCGGCGCCGGCTCGCCCGGGAACGCGTCGTATATCGCGTCGAAGGAGAGCGCGGCCGTCTCGTGGTCGCCGGAGGCCAGCGAGGCGACGCCGCGGTACCAGACGACCCGCCAGTCGTCCGGCTGACGCGCCTCCAGTTCGCTCAGAGTCCGGGCGGCGGCGGTCGGTTCGCCCATCTCCAGACGGGCGCGCAGCTCGCGCAGTCCGCGCTCCACCGATTGCGCGGGCGCGGCGGCCAGCGCGGAGATCAGTTCGGAGGGGGCGGCCGCGATCAGGCCCGCCAGGAAACCCGCGTTCGGGTCATTCGGATCGACGCGCGGTACCGGCAGCGCCAGCGCCGTGGCCCGCGCGTCGACGGGCACGAGCCGCGGACCCCGGTCGCCGTGCGGCGGCAGCGCCGCACCGCTCCCGCCGACGCGTGGCGCGGGGATACCGTACGGCGTGACCGCCTGCGTCGTCTCGCCGGCCACCGGGGGCTTCGCCGCCCGCGCCCTGCCGAGACGGCCGAACAGGCCGCTGCCGGTGGGCTGTTGCCGTGCCCCGAGCCTGGACACGTCCTCCGTCAGCGGTGCGAACAGCTCCGTGTCCGTGACCCGCGGTTCGGGGCCGAACAGCGTGGACAGCGCGGGCCGCTGCCTTCCTGTCCGGAGCGCGACGACCTCGCGCAGCACGCCTGTCAGCTGCTCGGCCATCTCCTGCGCGGAGCCGAACCGGCGCGCGGGGTCCGGGTCCGTCGCCCTGACCAGCAGCCGGTAGAAGGATTCGTACGTCCGGAAGACATCGATGCTGTCCGGGGCGGGGAGCGAGTCCACGAACACATTCGTGTAGCCCTGGAAGTCGAACGTCAGCACCGCCAGCGTGCGGGCCACCATGTAGAGGTCGGACGCGACCGACGGGCCCGTCTCGGCGACTTCGGGCGCCTGATATCCGGCGGTTCCGTAGATCGGCGACTCGTCGTCGTCCATCCTGCGGACCGCGCCCATGTCGATCAGCTTGAGCCGGTCCTCGGTCTGAATGGCGTTGTCGACCTTGAAGTCGCAGTACAGCAGATTGCGGCTGTGCAGATGGCTCAGCGCGTCCAGCGCCTCTATCCCGTACGCGCAGGCCTGCTCGACCGGCAGCGGGTCGCGCCTGCCGTCGGGGCCGCGCCGCTCGTTGGCGATCTCCTTGAGCGACTTGCCTCCGACGTACTCCATGACGATGTAGCCGTCCATGGTCATCGTCTGCCGGTCGAGATGTTCCACGAAGTTGTAGATGCGGACGATGTTGGAGTGCTCGATCTCCGCGAGGAAGCGGCGCTCGGAGATCGCCACCTCCATCGCCTCCGCGTCGCCCGTGTCGAGCAGCCCCTTGAGGACCACCCAGCGGTTCGACACGGCGCGGTCCGTCGCGAGATAGATCCAGCCGAAACCGCCGTGCGCCAGGCAGCCCTTGACCTCGTACTGGCCGTGCACGACATCGCCGGCGGCCAGCTTCGGCACGAAGGAGTACGGGTGCCCGCACTTCGTGCAGAACCCTTTCGTCCGACCCGGCCTGCCGCCGCGCGCCCGGCCGACCTCGGCGCCGCAGCCGGAGCGCGAGCAGAATCGCTTCCGCTCGGGCACCTCGGGGTTGGCCATCACCGCGGACGCCGGCTCGTGACGCGGTACGTCGGGTACGGAGACCAGCCCCGCGCCCAGACCGTTGCGGCGGGTCGCGCCGGAGGCGGAGCCCGAACCGCGGACCGACACCGCCCGGCCGGACAGCTCGCCGGACGCCGCCCGCGAGAGCCGCCCCGAAACCGAACGGCGTGAGGACGAGGAACGCGACGAGCCGGCTGAGGCCCGTGACGACGGCTGGGAGACGCGCGAGGAGGGCTGCGAACCGCGCGCCCCGGGGGCGCGGCTCGCACCGTCGGCCCGGCCCGTGAACGTGATGCCGGTGGGCGGTGAGAACAGCGCGCCACTGGCGGCGGCCGCCGGGGCCGGCCCGCAGGTGTCGCAGGACGGCTCCCCGTCGCCCCTGTCCGCGTACACACCCTCGCAGTTGGGGCGCCGGCATGCGTCCGTCCCGCTCATCGTTCCCCCCGTTCGCCTTCTGCTCTCGTTGCCCGGTGTCCGGTCGCGGTATGCGCTGTCCGCGTCGTAAGTGCCTTCGCGCGACGGACCGTTGTCCCGCTCAAGTGTCTCCCCCTGGCTCGGCGTGCCCCTGCTGCCGTGTCGCCAGGAGGTCCGCCGCGGCCTGCTGGTAGCGCAGTACCGCCCGCTCGGCCATGCGCAGATCGCAGGGCGCGCTCCAGAGCATCCGGCGCGCCGCGTCGTACCGCTCCTTCAGCGCCCGGTCCTCGGCCACGCCGTGTCCCGCCGCCCTCGCCCGGCACGCGTCCAGCCTGCCCCGCAGTTCGGCGCGCACCGCGAGCGGCGCGGTGACGGCGGTCAACGAGGCCCGGGCCCGCAGCAGTTCGTCCTCGGCATCGCGCTCGAGCGACTCCAGGAGCGGCGAGAGACGATGCCACTGGGCGCGCCTGCGGTACTCGGCGGCGTTCGAAAGCAGCTCCCGGAGCGCGGTCGGCGGCCCGCTGACGGCGGGCACCTCCGACACGGCGATCTTCGCGAGCACTTCGCCCCGGGCCGAACGCGCCTCCTCAAGGGTGCGTTCCGCGCGCGACAGTACGTCGCGCAGCCGCATCAGGCGCTCCTCCGAGCCCTGGCGGACCGTGAGGACCGCCTCGACCTCCCGCCGTACGTCCTCCAGCGCGCGTGCCGCGCTGTCGTACCGCCCGGTGTCCGGGCGGCCGCCGCCGGGCGCCGAACTGCCCTGCCCGGCACGCCAGAACGCCAGCGGGTCGGACATCACCTGACTGTGCAGCGCCGCCAACTCGGCGGTGATCGTCTCCAGTTCACCGGCGGCCGGATGCTCGCCGGGACGTACCCCGGCCGAGTGCGCCAGCGAACGGGTGCGCCGCAGTTCCGCGGTGAGCAGATCGATCCTGGCGGGCAGCGCGGACCACACGGTGGCCGCCGCCACGACGGTGTCCAGGGAGCGGGCGTACAGCTCGTTCATCCTGTCCACCAGCCCGGCGAGCGTGAACCGGCCCGCGGCGCTCTGTGCGTGTCCCGGGGCGCCCGCGACGGCGACGCTCTGCCCGCGCAGGGTCCCGGTCAGCTCCGTCAGCTCCTCGTGACTCGGCCGGCGTCGCCTGTCGCGCAGCTCGCGGGCGGCGCTCAGCGCCTCGCTGTAGCTCTCGAAGCACGCCCACAGCAGCGCGATCGACCGCTCGGTGTCGGACCAGCGGTCCCTGGTGACCCCGGACAGTTCGGCGTCTTCGAGCAGCCTGTGCCCCTTGTGGTCCCGCAGGGCGAGCAGCGAGGTCTCGATCGCCTCGCGCTCCGCCTCCAGGCGCGCCAGAGTACGGTCCACCTCGTCCTGGTCCATGACCTGACCGGGAAAGGAGCCCGTGGCGCCCATCGCTGACCTCTCCGCTCTTGTCCTCAGGACTCGTTGCCGGTTCGCCGGGCCGTCCAGGCGGCCGGCCGTGCCGGGCCGGTCAGGACTGGTCCGACCGGTACGTGGGCTCGGGCGGCCCCGTGATGCCGGGCAGTCCGTCCTCCAGCCACTTCCTGTACGACTTCATCCAGGGGCTGTTCGACCCGCCTGCCCGATACCCGACCAGCACCTCGTTCACCCTGCGTACCAGGTCGTCGTTGCCGAGCCTGGCCGCCACACCGTAGTACTCGGTGGTGAACGGATCGCCGCGCAGCTCGACCGCCGGGTCCTGGGCGGCCTGGCCGGCCGCCAGCGCGTTGTCCGTGACGACCGCGTCGACCTCGCCCAACTGGAGCCTGACGAGGCAGTCGAGCTGGTTGGGCACCGTCACGCGGTCCTCGTCCAGAGGGGTGTCGTCGTGGGCGTCCTTGAAGTGCGCGCCGTACGAGTTCACCAGCAGCTTGTCGTACGCCGTCGATCCCTCGGCCGTGCAGACCCGCGCGCCGGCCAGCGAGTTGTCGTACCCCGTGATGTGCGAGTCCCTGGGCACGAGCACCTGCTGGCCCGCCTGGAAGTAGGCGGTGGAGAAAGCGACTTGCTGAAGCCGCTCGCAGTTGATCGTCATCGTCCTGACGACGAGGTCCACGGAGCCGTTCGCCAGCGACTGGACCCGGAGGTTGGTGGGTATGGCGCGGAACGTGATGGCGTCGGGATCGCCCAGTATGTTCGCCGCGATGGCATGAGCGAGGTCGATGTCGAAGCCCTCGATGCTGCCCCCGGGCGAGGCGGGGTCGCGGTAGCCCCAGCGGTAACTGTTCTGGTCGACGCCGACGATCAGCCGCTTGCGCTCCTTGATCCTCCGGATCGCCGGGCCGTCGGCGTGCGAAGGCGGCAGGCTGGCCTCGGGGTTGACGCATCCGCCGGCCTTCGCGGGAACCGCGGCCGTGATGTGCCGGGCCGCATGCGCCAGATCCTCCGAGTCCGAGTGGGACAGCGGGAGGAGCGTGAGCGCCGCCGTCAGTACGCACGCGGCGCCCATGGCACTGACACCGCCCCAGCCCCGGAGCCGGGTGAACGGACCGGTCCCGTTGCGGGACGGACGAGCCCTGCGGTCGGACGGACGAGTCTGGCCCGCGGACGGCCGAGTCCCGCCGTCCGACGGGCGGGGCGTGTCCATCGATGTCATCGCTTCGCCTTTCACCGGTACTCCGAAAGCCTGCGGCCGATTCCCAGGAGGATGCCCGCCGCGCCCGCGAGGGCCAGCACACCGGCGCCGGCGGCCAGTCCGGTCAGCGCGTTCCCACCGGCCGAGGCGGACCGGGTGAACTCCGCCTGCTCGTGTCCGAGCGCCGTCTTCAGAGCAGCGTCCACCTGGTCGAACGACTGGCCCGTCGTCTCGCTCTCGCCGATGATCCGGTCCAGCGCGCCTTTGTAGTCACCGTTGTTGGCGGCGTCGCCGGCCGACGTGTGGAGCTTCTTCCACCGCGCGACAGCGCTGATCGCCGTGTCCACGGGCTCGCGGCTGACGTCGTCGTGGGCCAGCGCCTTCGCCTCGTCCAGCGCGGAGGCGAGGTTCGACATGCTCCTGGCGAAGTCCGCCTCGTACTTGTCGGTCCTGCCGTCCTCGGTGAGGACCGCGCCGCGCGAGACCATTGTCAGGTTCTCGTTGGCCCTGGCCTTCAGGGAGTTGATCCTCGCGTTGTTGAGGACCGCGAGGGACTTCTGCCCGTGCGCGGCGTCGCCCAGATCGGCGCGCGCGACGGCGTGCCCGACGGCCAGCCAGAGCAGCACGGCCGTGGCCGCGACGGTGGCGCCGAGCAGTCCGTGGTTGAGGATCCTGTTCGTCCGGTGGTAGTCGCGCCGCTGGGTCCAGAAGAGCCCTCCGAGCGTGAGCACCCCCAGGGCGAGCGAGGCGAGCGGCCACATCCGTGCGGCGTCGTTGTCCTGGCTGAGCCGGCCGGTCTCCGCCTGGTAGAGCTTCTCGGCCGCCGGCAGGAGTTCCTTGGTCATCTGCTGGTTCGCGTACCGCAGATAGGCGCCGCCCAGCGGCAGCCCCTGGCGGTTGTTGGCGCGGGCCCGCTCGATCAGACCGGTGTAGCGGGGGAGTCCTTCGTTGAGCGCGGCGATCTGACGGCCCGACTCGCTCGAACTGTTCGTGTTGGTCGCGGCCTTGACCAGCAGCCGCGAGGCGGTACCGATGTCGTCCCGGTAGCGCTCCCGTACCTCGGGCGGATCCTGCGCACCCGCCAGGAAGCCGCTCGCCGCCGCCGTGTCCGCGTCGGCCAGCGAGCGGTAGATATCCGCCGCGTCCGCGCTCAGCGGCTGGGTGTGGTGCACCACGTCGCCCGCCGCGTCGGAACGGGCGGAGATCTCCCCCGCCGAGAGCGTGCCGAACGCGACGATCAGTACGACGAGCGCCGCGCCGATGAGCCGCAGCCGTCCCGGCTCGGTCGTCCTCGCCGAGCGCAGTTGGTCCCTCGCCTGCGTCCAGGCGCGTAGCAAAACGGAGCGAGCCCCACGCGGCGGCTCGGGCGGCGGATCCGGCGGTCCTGAGGACGTCCCGGCCGGCGGTGTCACAGGCGTGCGCGCCGGAGCCGGCGGCGGCGCTGTGCGCACGTTCGGCGGGTATGTCACGTGACCTCCCCCTCGGTCAGTTGGCGACGGCGTCCCGCCCCGGTGTGTCGGGGGACCACTCCCGGCCAGCAGTATGGCGGCAGGCCAGGGTATCCGCGCAACGGTTGACTGGATCTTGTACGCGACCCACACCATAAACACGCCGCAGGGCCACGACCGGTTCCCCTTTCGTGGCACGCCCGCGGCACGTCCGCGGCCGCCGCGCGCCGGGGGAGGGCGAGCGGCGGCCGGATCAGCCGTCAGGAACATTCAGCCGTCAGGAACGTTCAGGCGTAGTGCGCGTGGAGACGCACGTGCGCCTCCGGGCTCGCCCCGACGTGGTCGAGCCCCAGCAGCGCCGAACCGAGCACCGGCGGCGCCGTGACGACGTCGATGACGGCCTTGGGCGCCTTCGCCGCCAGCAACTCCGCCATGCGGTAGTCCAGTTGCGGATGCCGGGCGGCCAGAACGCCGCCGCCGAGCAGTACCGGCGCCTCCGTGTCCAGCAGATCGAGCCGGCCGAGCGCGACCGTCGCCATCACCACGACCTCCTCGGCCAGCCGGTCCACGAGCGCGCGGGCGACCGGATCGCCCGCCGCACCCGTCGCGAACAGCACCGGCGTCAGCTCGTGCGTGCGCGCGTACGGGATGTGCCCGAGGTGCAGCGCCTCGATCAGCTCGTACATCGACCCCAGGCCGAAGTAGGCGGGCAGCGCCCGCGCCAGCTCCGTCGCCTCGCCCCGGCCGTCCTCGGCGCGCGCCGCGAACCACAGCGCCTCCGCCGCGAGCCCCGCGCCGCCGCCCCAGTCACCGGAGAGCCTGCCGATCGCCGGAAAGCGCGCGGTACGGCCGTCCGGCAGCATGCCCACGCAGTTGATGCCCGCGCCGCACACCACGGCGACACCCCGCGGCTCCGCGCCGCTCGGCAGCCCGGCCCGCAGTATCGCGAAGGTGTCGTTGCGCACGTCGGTCGTCAGGCCCCAGCCACGCGCCTGGACCGCCGCCGCCAACTCCCGCTCTTCGACGGGAAGGTCGGCGTTGGCGAGGCACGCGGACACATGGCTGACGAGGTCCCGCGGCGGCAGCCCCGCAGCGCCGGCGGCCTCCTCGACCGCCAGCGCCAGCGAGTCGACCGCCGCCTCGATCCCGACGATCGGCGGCTGGAATCCGCCGCCGCGCGCCGCGCCGAGCACGGTACCGTCGGCGCCGATCACGGCCACGTCGGTCTTGCTGTTCCCGGCGTCGACGGCCAGGACGCTGCCGCGTCCGGCCGCCGGGCCGGTGGTGCCTACGCCCACGCCAGGTGCTCCCGGTTGTGTGCGATCAGCTCGTCGGTGAGCTGGTCGGCGTACGCGTACTGGCCGATCAGCGGGTTGGCGAGCAGCGCCTTGAACACCCGGTCGCGGCCACCTCGCAGCGCGGCGTCCAGCGCCAGGTCCTCGTACGCCGTGACGTTCGCGATCAGCCCCGCGTACAGCGGGTCCAGCGCGGGCACCGCGAGCGGCACCGCGCCGTCCGTGCCCACCCGTGCCTGGACCTCGATCACCGCGTTGTCGGGCAGGAACGGCAGCGTGCCGTTGTTGTACGTGTTCACCACCTGCACCGGCGAGCCGCCGCCGCGCAGCAGCGAGGCGGCCAGGTCCACCGCGGCCTCGGAGTAGAACGCGCCGCCGCGCCTGGCGAGCAGCGCGGGCTTCTCGTCCAGCGCGGGGTCTCCGTACATCTCCAGCAACTCCTTCTCCATCGCGGCCACTTCGGAGGCACGCGAGGGCTTGGTCCGCTGCTCCCGCACGACCTCGTCGTGCGCGTAGAAGTAGCGCAGGTAGTACGACGGGACGACGCCGAGGCGGTCGAGCACCGAGCGCGGCAGACGCAGGTCGTCCGCGAGCGCGTCGCCGTGCTCGGCCAGGAGCTTCGGAAGGACGTCCTCGCCCTCCGGTCCGCCGATCCGTACCCCGCGTTCCCACGTCAGGTGGTTGAGGCCGACATGCTCCAAGTAGACGTCCGAGGGCGCCACATCGAGCAGGTTCGCGAACTTCCGCTGGAAGCCGATGGCCACATTGCACAGGCCCACGGCCTTGTGTCCGGCCTCCAGCAGCGCCCGTGTCACGATCCCCACCGGGTTGGTGAAGTCGATGATCCAGGCGTCCGGGTTGCTGCGGCGGACGCGGTCGGCGATGTCGAGGACGACCGGCACCGTGCGCAGCGCCTTGGCGAGGCCGCCCGCGCCGGTCGTCTCCTGTCCGACGCAGCCGCATTCCAGCGGCCAGGTCTCGTCCTGGTGGCGGGCGGCCTGCCCACCGACGCGCAGCTGGAGCAGCACCGCGTCGGCGCCGGCCACACCCGCGTCCAGGTCGGAGGTGGTGGTGATACGGCCGGGGTGGCCGAGCTTGGCGAAGATCCGCCCGGCCAGCCCTCCGACGAGTGCGAGGCGGTCGGCCGAGGGGTCGACCAGCACGAGTTCTCCGATCGGCAGGGTGTCCCTCAACCGTGCGAATCCGTCGATGAGTTCGGGTGTGTAGGTGGATCCTCCGCCTACCACTGCGAGCTTCATGAATCTCAGCCCTTTACTCCGGTGAGGGTGACGCCTTCTACGAAGGCCTTCTGTGCGAAGAAGAACACGACGATGACCGGCGCCATGACGAGCAGCGTCGCGGCCATGGTCAGGTTCCAGTTGACGACGTGGGCGCTCTTGAACGACTCAAGACCGTAACTGAGCGTCCAGGCGCCGGGGTTCTGTGCGGCGTAGATCTGCGGGCCGAAGTAGTCGTTCCAGCAGTAGAAGAACTGGAAGAGCGCGACGGCCGCGATACCGGGCTTGGCCATCGGTACGACGATCTTGAGGAGGGTACGGAATTCCCCGCAGCCGTCCACCTTCGCCGACTCGATGTACTCCTGCGGAATGGTGAGCAGGAACTGCCGCATCAGGAATATCGAGTACGCGTCACCGAACGCCATCGGGATGATCAGCGGCCACAGCGAGCCCGAGAGGTGGAACTGCTGCGCCCACACCAGGTACATCGGGATGATGATGACCTGCGGCGGCAGCATCATCGTGGAGATGACGAGGATCATCGCGGTCCTGCGGCCCCGGAAGCGGAACTTGGCGAGTGCGTAGGCGACCGGCACGGACGAACACACCGTGAAGACGGTGCCGAGCACCGCGTACATCAGCGAATTGCGCCACCAGCCGAGGAAACCAGGCGTGTTGAAGACGGTCGCGTAGTTCGACCAGTGCCAGGAGCCGGGCCACAGATCGCCGCTCAGCGCCTGTCCGTCGCTCATCACCGACGTCAGGAAGACGAAGACGAACGGCAGGACGAAGAACAGGGCCAGCGCGAGTGCCACGGCGTGCACCGCGATCCAGTGCAGAGCGCGCTTGCGGCGGAACCGGCTGGCGTCGGCCCCTGACGGGCGGCTCGGCGCGGCGGTCGCCGGCGGGTTCAGGGTCGTGGTGGTCATCTCAGTCCTCCGCCGGGATGAGGCCGACGCTCTTGCGCATCAGCAGAAGGGTGACGGCCATGGCGATGGCGAAGAGCACGAGCGAGAGAACGCAGGCCGCACCGGTGTTGAAGTTCTGGAAACCGAGCGAGTAGACGAGCTGCGGGACGGTCAGGGTGGAGTGGTCCGGGTATCCGGGCGTGATGACCGTGCCGGGGCCGATGGAGACACCGGAGGCGAGCTTCCCGGCGACCAGGGCCTGTGTGTAGTACTGCATCGTCTGGACGACACCCGTGACCACGGCGAACAGCACGATCGGGGTGATCGCCGGCCAGGTGACGAAGCGGAACTTCGCCACGGCGCCCGCGCCGTCCAGATCGGCCGCCTCGTACTGGTCCTTCGGCACGTCGAGCAGCGAGGCCATGAAGATGACCATCAGGTCGCCGATGCCCCACAGCGAGAGCAGCACCAGCGAAGGCTTCGACCAGGAGGGGTCGTTGAACCAGTTCGGACCATGGATGCCGACCCACGACAGCATCTCGTTGACGGGTCCCGTGGACGGGTTGAGGAGGAAGACGAAGGCGACGGTCGCGGCGACCGGCGGCGCCAGGTAAGGGATGTAGAAGGCCGTACGGAACAGGCCGACGCCCGTCTTGATCTTGGTGATCAGCAGCCCGACCCCGAGGCCGAACACCACACGCAGCGCGACCATCACGACGACCAGCCACACGGTGTTCCACAGCGCGGGCCCGAACAGCGGCATCTGCGTCAGTACGTACTTCCAGTTCTTCAGCCCCACGAACGTGGGCGCCTGGATCTGGTTGTAGTGCATGAACGAGAAGTAGACGGTCGCGATCAGCGGATAACCGAAGAAGACCGTGAAGCCGATCAGCCAGGGCGAGAGGAAACCGAGCGTGTGCAGCCGCCGGCGGTTGCGCTTCCGCCGGAGCTGGGCGCTGACGGGGATTCTTTCTGACAGTGCCATGACTCGGCTCCTCAGTTTTCCGACTGGAGGTTGTCGGCGTCGATCTGTTTGTCGAGTTCCTGGAGGGCCTTGTGCAGGTCCTTGGTCCTGCCCGATTCGACGGACTGCGAGAAGTCGCCGAACGAATTGATGTACTGGCCGCCGTTGTTGGACGGCGGTACGGCCTGGCTGTGCGGGTTCTCGGCGATCTTGAGGAAGGCCCGGAACGACGGATCGGCGTCCAGATCGGGCGACTTGAGCGCGTCGAACGTCGACGGCACGTTGTGGATCGCGTTGGCGAAACTCACCACGGGACCGGTGTCGATCGTCAGGTATTTCAGCAGTTCGAACGCCGCGTTCTGGTGCCGGCTGCTGTGGCCGATTCCGGCGACGGTGCCCGTCAGGTAGCCGCGCCCGTACGTGTCGGCCTGGTCGTCCGGGACCGGCAGGGGCGCCACACCCCAGTCGAACGTCGCCTTGGCCTCGTCCAGCATCAGCCCGCGCCACTCACCGTCCAGATGCATGGCGAGCTTGCCGGTCAGGAAACCGTTCTGGGACGACATCTCCTCGCCGAAGGTGGCGCGCAGCTTCTCCATGGCTGCGTAACCGCCCTGCGCGTCGCTGATGTCGCGCATGGTGGCGAAGAAGTCGGCGGTCTTCGGCTCCTCGGCGAGCCGCGCCTTGCCGTCGCTGTCGAAGTACTCCGGGCCCCACTGCGCGAACATCCGGTCCGGGGAGTTCTGGTAGAGCTGGAAGTTCGGCATGAAGCCGGCGCGGGTGAGCGAGCCGTCCTTCTTCTTCACGGTCAACTTGGCCGCGTCCGCCTTCATCTCGGACATGGTGCGCGGCGGCCTGCTGATCCCGGCGTCCTTGAAGGCGTCCTTGTTGTAGTACATGCCGAACGCGTCGGCGAGCAGCGGCGACGCGCACTGGACGCCTTCGTACCGGGTGTAGTCCAGCAGGGTCTTGGGGAAGACCTTCGCCTTGTCGATGCCGTTCTTCTTGAGGAACGGATCGAGGTCCGCCCACATGCCGGACGAGCAGTACTGCCCGACGTTGTTGGTGGTGAACGACGTGACGACATCCGGCGCGGCGTCGCCGCCCGCGCGCAGCGCCTGGTTGATGGTCTCGTCGCTGACGTTGCCGGTGGAGACGACCTTGATGTTCGGGTGGAGCTTCTCGAAGCCGGCGATGTTCTCGTTGATCGCCTTGACCTCGCTGGGGGCGGACCAGCCGTGCCAGAACTTCAGCGTGACCGGTTGGGTGGGGTCGTCTGTGTCGCTGCCGGTGCTCGGATTGGCACAGCCGGACAAGAGCAGGGCAGCGGTCGCGCCGAGCGCCACAGGCACGCAGGTGCGTATACGCCATCGCGCCATGTCGGACTTCCTTTACGGGAGGAGGAGGGGAGCGGGCCGAGGGGGGTAAAGGTGACAAAAGGGGTGCTGCTCGTCTGGGAGTGGTACGGGACGGATGGGATCGGGGTGGGGGAACGGGGTCTACGGGATCGAGGTGTGCGGATCGGGGTGTGGTGCGGCCGGGGGGCGGCCCGGGGGCCACGGGTTCGGCCGGTGGTGACGCAGGCGATTGTGGTGCGGGCGGTGGTGACTCGGGCGGCGAATCAGGTGGTGTCGAAGACGGTGTCCCGTGCCTGGGTGAGGGCGGTGCGCAGCGCCCCCGTCAGGATCGGATCGCCGTCGATGTCGCTGACGCGCAGCAGTGGCCTCGGCAGTGCGAGCCCGGTCAGCTCCGCCTCGACCCGCTCGCGCAGTGCCTCTCCGCCGGCCTGGGCGACCGAGCCGGAGAGGACGACCAGTTCCGGATCGACCACGGCGACCACGGCCGCGAGGCCGGTGGCGAGCCTGCGGGCGGTCTCGTCGCGTACGGCAGCGTCGGCCAGGGCCTCGGTGAGCGGCAGGCCGCCCGCCAGGTCCCGTACGGCCGGGGCGGAGACCAGGCTCTGGAATCCGCCGCCGGCGTCCGCCCCCGCCCAGTCGCGCACGCCGCCACGGGCCAGCGGCGCACCGGGCAGCGGCATGTAGCCGATCTCCCCGGCGCCGCCGGTGGCGCCGCGCAGCAGCCGGCCGCCGAGCACGATCGCGGCGCCGACCCCCTCGTCGAGCCAGGTGAGCACGTAGTCGTCGTGATCCTGCGCCGCGCCCTCGTACTGCTCGGCGATGGCGGCGAGGTTCACGTCGTTCTCGATGACGACCGGCGTGCCGAGCACGTCGGCCAGGTCCGCGAGCAGTGTGCGGGAGTGCCAGCCGGGCAGATGCGGCGCGTACCGCAGCTCGCCGGTCTGCCGGTCGAGCGCGCCCGGCGTGCCGATCACCACGCTGTGCAGGTCGTCGCGGCCGAGTCCCGCCCGGTGCAGGGCGCCGTCGACGGCCTCGGCGACGAGTTGCGCGGTCCGGTGCCGTACGTCCTCGGCGACCGCCTCGGCCTCCACGCGGCACGCGCCGAGCACCGCGCCGGTGATGTCGCAGACGGCGGCGCTGATGCCGGAGTGCCCGACCGCGAGCGCGGCGACATGGGCGGCGCCGGGCTCGATCTCGTACAGCACGGCGTTGGGCCCGGGCCGGCCGCCCTGACTGCCCGTCGTACGGACCAGGCCCGCGCTCTCCAGCCGGTTCAGCAACTGCGAGGCGGTGGGCTTGGAGAGCCCGGTCAGCTCGCCGATCCTGGTCCTGGTGAGGGGGCCGTGGGCGACCAGCAGATCGAGCGCGGCGCGGTCGTTCATGGCCCGCAGGACGCGCGGTGTACCGGGCGACGGTGTGGATGATCCGCTCACGTCGTGCACACCTGCCCTCCGGCCGCGCTTTCCCGGGCGTGCCCCGAGGGGCACTGTTAGGAAACTTTCCTGTTCGGTGGGAGGAACGTAAGTCGCACGTCAGCGGCGCGTCAATACCCCGTCAGCGTCGGCCACGTCCGGCAACCAAAGCGTTACCGCCGGGCAACGCGGCGGGGTGAGACTCCGTATTCTGGAAGCGCAAGGCCCGGTATCTGGACGAAGGAGGCACGTCGTGACCGCGATCGCAGACCGGCCGCACCTGCTGTCAGAGCAGTTCGAAGCCGTCGCCCGGTCTCTCTCGCGCGAGGCCGAGGAGCTGAGGCCGGAGTTCATTTACGGAAGGCTGGGGGTCAAGCCGGTGCCAGACGGCGATCACGGGCGCATCATTCAGTGGCTGACCCGGATCTGCATCCAGGCCCGCCCCGAGCTGTGGCTCCACGACCAAGGACTCCGCGTCGAGACCTACCGCGCGGGACGCGCGCGCCCGGACGGTGTCCTGGCGCCTGCGGACGCCTTCGTCGGGGCCGGCGAATGGGCCGACGCGAGTGCCGTACTGATGGCCGTCGAAGTCACCTCGTACGACTCCGACACCGACCGGCGTGACCGGGTCGAGAAGCCGCGCGCCTACGCCGAGTCCGGCATCCCCGTCCATCTTCTGATCGACCGGGACGCCTGCGAGGTCATCGTTCACAGCGAACCCGACGGAGTCCGCTACGAGCGGTCCGCGCGGATTCCGTTCGGAAAGCGCGTCGAGCTTCCCGGGCCCGTCGGGATCGTGCTGGACACCGAGGTGTTGAAGGGCTGGGTGCGCTGACCCGGACCGCGCGTCACTTCGACAGGTTCTGCGAGGGCAGCGGGGACGCCGCGATGGACTGGGCCGACGCCGGGTTGGCCAGGGCCGACGGGGCCGACACACCGGCCGAGGGGTCGGCCGCGGGCTCGTCCGCCGGGGGCAGCGCGCCGCCGATGATCTGGATGCCCGCCTCGTCCAGGGCGCGCTTCACGCGCCAGCGCAGCTCGCGCTCCACGCGCAGGGCCTGACCGGGCATCGTCTTCGCGGAGAGCCGTATCGTCATCGAGTCCAGCAGCACGGACTCCAGGCCCAGGACCTCAACCGGACCCCACAGCCGTTCGTTCCACGGGTCCTCCTTGGCCATGCCCTCCGCGACCTGGGTGATGACGGAGCGGATCGTGTCCAGGTCCTCGGACGGCCTGACCAGCACGTCCACGCCCGCCGTCGCCCAGCCCTGGCTGAGGTTGCCGATCCGCTTCACCTCGCCGTTGCGCACGTACCAGATCTCGCCGCCGTCGCCGCGCAGCTTCGTCACGCGCAGGCCGACCTCGATCACCTCGCCGGAGGCGACCCCCGCGTCGATGGTGTCGCCGACGCCGTACTGGTCCTCCAGGATCATGAACACGCCGGAGAGGAAGTCGGTGACGAGATTGCGCGCGCCGAAGCCCAGCGCGACGCCCGCGACCCCGGCGGAGGCCAGCAGCGGCGCCAGGTTGATGTTCAGCGCGCCCAGCACCATCAGCGCCGCCGTGCCCAGGATCAGGAACGAGGCGACGGAACGCAGGACGGAACCGATCGCCTCCGAGCGCTGGCGGCGCCGCTCCGCGTTCACCAGCAGACCGCCGAGCGCGGTGCCCTCGACCGCCTGGACGCTGCGGTTCATCCTGGCTATGAGCCTGATCAGCGCGCGGCGGATGAGCGTACGCAGGACGAGCGCGATCACCATGATCAGCACGATGCGCAGGCCGACGCTCAGCCAGGTCGACCAGTTCTCCTGCACCCAGCCGGCCGCCTCGTTGGCCCGGTCGGTGGCGTCGTCGAGGGCACCTGAGTCGTCGGACGGCGGACCGGCGACCGACAGCACGGACCAGGACACTGCAGAAACCTCCAGGCATGGGCGGCGGAACCAAACCACACTAACGGGGCAGTGGCGCGGCTCCGATGCCCCGCGTGAGGGAGAGACATCCCTCACGCGGCGAGAAGGGACATCGGAGAGAAAACACTCCACGCCCGTTACCTGGTCGTGGTGGCGTTTCGACCAGGCATGAGGAGAGACTGAGAGCAGATCGTCCCGGCGCGAGCCACGTGCCGCCGGCGTAATAGGAGGCATCCGTGCCGCATGTCCTGGTCCTCAACGCGTCGTACGAGCCCCTCGGGGTCGTACCGCTCCGTCGCGCGCTCGTCCTCGTCCTGGAGAACAAAGCGGTCTCCCTCGAGGAATCCGGCGCCTTCATGCACAGTGCCAGCCGTGTCATCCCCGCACCCAGCGTCGTACGGCTGAAGCGCTTTGTACGGGTTCCCTACCGGGGGCCCGTCCCACTGACCCGCCGGGCGCTGTTCGCCCGTGACGGCGGGCGCTGTATGTACTGCGGCAGCGCCGCGACCAGCGTCGACCACGTCATTCCGCGCAGCCGTGGCGGGCAGCACGCGTGGGACAACGTGGTGGCCGCCTGCCGCCGCTGCAACCATGTCAAGGCCGACCGGCACCTGCGTGAGCTGGGATGGCGGCTGCATCAACCACCCGCCCCGCCGTCCGGCCTCGCCTGGCGGATCATCGGGACCGGGCACCGGGATCCGCGCTGGATGCCGTACCTGCAACCGTATGGCGCGGAGGACGCGGTGGCCCGGATCGACGGCATTTCTGCCTGACGGTCCGGGCCTCTGTCGTCCCCGCGCCGGCGGCCGGGCCGGGGGGCGCTTCGGCGTGCCCCGGCCCGTTCCAGTGCCGAGGTGTACGCGGTCGCTACTCCGCCACCGCGTACACCTCGACGGAGAAGAGCGAGTACCCGAAGCGCGTGCCGCGCGCGTCGCCCTGCACCCGTACGTACCTGGTGTCCTTCGCGTCCATCCCGATCGCCTCCCGGCCGCCCTTGCCGTCGCTGACGGTGGCGGCGGTGCGCCAGGTGCGGCCGTCGGAGGAGACCTGTACGCGGTAACGGCTCGCGTAGGCGTCCTGCCAGGTCAGGACGGTCTGGCCGACGTGTGCCGACTGCCCCAGGTCCACCTGCCACCAGGCGTTGTCCTGGACGGGCGAGGACCAGCGGGTCGTCGGATCCCCGTCGGTCGCCGCGCTCGCGGGAAAGTCGTCCGTCTCGGCGCCGGACGAGGTCGCGGAGGCCGTGACACCGCGTGCCAGGTCGGGGCCGCCGATGGGCGGCGAGGCGCGGACCGTCAGCGTGCGCTCCTCGCCGTGGAAGGCGAGCGGCACCTCGTACGTCCCCGCCGGTGTGCCCTTGGGGACACTGACCTCCACCGGCACGGTCGTCCGTACGCCCCGGGGCACCGTCGTCTCCTTGGGGACCGTCACACGGATGCCGGAGGGCGCCTTCGCGGTGATCGAGCCCCGTACCTCGCCGGGGCGCCGCGCCGCGAGCCTCGCCTCGACCGTCGACGGCTTCCCGCCGATCTCCGCGTCCGCCTCGCCGCGCACCAGGTCGAGGCTGGCCTGCGGCTCGTCGGCGAACCACGGCACGAGGTGGTGCACCGAGGGCGCGGCGCCACCGGGGCCCGCGACGCCGAAGCCGGGACCCGCGCCCGGCCAGACGATCCGTACGGCGTCGGCGAGCAGGCCCCTGCCGTCCGTCTGGGTCCAGCCGTCCGTGGAGACCGGGCCGAGATCGCGCCAGCCCTCGCCCACGACATGCGCCTGCACCACCGCGCCCGCACCGGTGCCCGGCTCGGTCATCGTGTTCACCGCGTCGAGCGGACGCGCCCTGCCGACCTCGACGGTGTAGTCCTGCGCGCCGCGCGTGGCGTCCTTGTCCTCACCGCGGTTCACACCCGTCCAGACGGACGCCTCCTTGGCGGCCTTGTCCAGGAACGGATCGAGCACTCCCTTGCCGACCTTCACCTCACCCGCGCCTATGGCGTCACGCTGCCGCACCAGGTCCAGGGACGCCCGCCAGGCCGCCGCGCCGTCGCCGCGCGACTGGTCCTGGAGCATGTCGACGGCCAGCTCGCCCGCCGCGCCGTAGTGCGACAGCTGGTCGATCCACGGCCGTACCTCGTCGTCCAGCCGGCCGCCCGCCGTCCCCGCCAGCCGCTGCGGCGCCTCGCGCATGACCGTGAACGCCGACCTGAGCCTGCGCGCCGCCTCGTCCCTGGTCTTCGCGTCCGCCGTCGAACGGGCCTCCCAGAAGTCCGTGAACAGCGGCTTCAGGTAGCTGGACTCGGACGAGCTGAGAATGGACGACGCGTCATTGCCCGCGAGCGCCGACAGCGCCTCACGCGCCTTGACGTCCGGACCCGCGAGATCGTTTATCGCGGCCTGCCAGGACTCCTGGGGCTGGTAGCCACGGGGATTCCACGCGTAGTCGGCGGCCGTGAACAGCGGGATACGGGACGCCGACGCCTGCTCCATGGCGTTGGCGAGCAGCGCGGCGGAACCGCCCGCGACGGCCGGTTCCCTGCCCGTGTACGGGCCGAGGAAGATCCGGCCCTGTTCGTAGTCGTTGACCGGATAGTTGTCCATCGTGACCAGCGGGTGCCGGAACGCGTTCCTGGCGTCGTCCAGCTCGCCGCCCGTGATGGTGCGCGGGACGACCCCCACACCCGTCCACGCCACCTGTACGCCCCCGTCGAGCGCCCCTCCGAGCGCTTCCCGGTACGCCGTGGCGCCGTCCTGGTAGTACTCCGTGGGCATGACGGTCAGCGGTTCGCCGCCGGGGTGCCGCTCCGCGAGGTGCCTCGCCACCGCGTTCGCCACATGGGCCTGCGCCCTGGCCGCGGCCCCGGGCCCGGAACCGTAGGTGTCCGCGTCCTTGCCGCAGTGCCATTCGCTGTAGCTGACGTCCTGGAACTGGAGCTGGAAGGCGCGCACTCCGAGCGCCCACATCGCGTCGATCTTGCGGTTGAGCGCCTTGACGTCGCCGTCCGAGGCCATGCACATCGCCTGGGCCGGTGCGACCGCCCACGCCAGCGTCACATGATTGGCGCGGGCGCGTTCGGCCAGCTCGCGGAAGCCGGCGCGCTGCTCCGCGGGGTACGGATCGCGCCAGCGCGTCTGTCTGTACGCGTCGTCACCCGGCGCGTAGAGGTAGCGGTTCTGCTTCGTGCGCCCCATGAAGTCGATCTGGGCGAGGCGCTGCGCCTGGTCCCACGGCGTTCCGTAGAACCCCTCGGTCATGCCGCGTACGGCCGTGCCCGGCCAGTCCCGTACGACGACGCCGGGGACGGTGGGCGCGGCGTCCGGCTTCGCCACGACGAGCTGGCGCAGCGTCTGGGCCGCGTGGAAGAGGCCGTCGTCGCCGAGGCCGTCGAGGGCGATCGTGTCCCGGCCCGCGACGGAGCCCACCCCGACGCGGTAGCCGCCGAGCGGGAGATCGGCGCGCTCCGGCGCGCGCAGGGCGCGCAGCGCGTCCATGGCGGCGGCGCCGCCCGCCAGGACGACCGGTCCTCCGGGCGCGTCGGCCGCCGTCGGCGCCTCGCGCACGCTACGGACGCCCGCCTGGCGCAGCAGGTCGGTCAGCGCGCGCACTGCGTACGGGTCCGTGTCCTTGGCGGCGACCACCGTGACCGTGTCACCGAGTGTCACCTGCGCGCCCGCGGCCTTGATCGTCTGCGGCCTCGGCCAGACCGCGGGCACGGCCGCGCCGCCCTCGCGGTCGGGCGTGGTGAGCGCCGGCGAGCCCGGCTCCGCGGGTGCGGCGAGCGCGTTGGGCGCGGTGCCGAGAAGTCCGCCGATCACCGCCACCGCCATCGCGGTAGCGGTCCGTTTCCTGCGCCCGAGCTGCACCCTGGCTCCCCTCACGCTGCTGGTCCCGCTTCTGGCCACGCACATGCTCACCGTCACGGTCCGGCCCGTGACGGTGAGCCCACCACCCCCGTGGCGAAGGTGTCAATGCGTGTGGCAGTTATGCGTTAATTGCCCCTTGTGGTAATCAGAGAGTGAAGGTGGTGAAGGTCCGGACTTCAACCGCCTCGGAGAGGAACAGACGGTGACGGTGCTTACGTTTACCCGGAGGGCACGCCTGCTATTGCGCCGACTGGGTAGGGCTGTTGCGTACTGTTCTCGAATTCTGGGAGGCGCCGTCATGGCCGCATCCGCACAGCTTCCGCGTCCCGCTCTCTCCAAACGCATCCTGCCTGCCCCCATGATCGGCAGGCGCGCCCCGCGCGCCGGACGGTCCGCCCCCATGATCAGCGGGCTCCCGCTCGACGACCTCAGCCAGGGCCCCCTGACGAGCGAGCCCCCGCTCGCCGACGCGGCCCCCCTCACCAGCGAGCCCCCGCTCGCCGACACCGCACCCCTCACCAGCGAGCCGACCGCGCCGGGTACGGCGGGCGGCACGGAGTTCCCGGGAGTCTGAGATGAGCCTCGCCAGGCTCGCTGAGTTACACGGTGTCGCCACCTCCTACTCACCCTCGCCGGACGTCCGCGTACCGGTCGCCGACGACACGGTCGTCGCGGTCCTCGCCGCGCTCGGTGTCGACGCGTCCACCCCTGCGGCCCTGGACGAAGCACTCGCCCGCGCGGAGACGGACGCCGCGCGCAGGCTCCTCCCCCCGACCGTGGTGCTCTGGAGCGCCCCGGACGGCGCCGCGCCCGTGCATCCGCCGGCGCTGACCGCCCTGCCCGCCGGTACGGCCCTCCGGCTGGAGACGGAAGAGGGCGCGCTCGCGGAGTTCCCGCTCGCCGGACCCGGCGACGCGCTTCCGCTCGGGGTGCACCGGCTGACCGCCCGCGCCCCCGACGGCCGTACGGCCACCGCGGCGCTCGTGGTCGCGCCCGCCGGGGTCCCGCAGCCCGAGGGCCGTACGCACGGTTTCCTCGTACAGCTCTACTCCCTCCTGTCCGCCCGCTCCTGGGGCATGGGTGACCTGGGCGATCTGGCCGAGCTGGCCGGCTGGTCGGGACGGGCCCTCGGAGCCGACTTCGTCCAGATCAACCCGCTGCACGCCGCCGTGCCCGGCGCGCCGACCGACCCCTCCCCGTACCGCCCGTCCTCGCGACGCTTCCCCGACCCCGTCCATCTGCGGATCGAGGCCGTCGCGGAATACGCGTACGTCACCGGGCCCGAGCGCGAGCAGCTCGACGGACTCGTGGAGAAGGCCGCCGAGCTGCGTGCGTCCGTCCTCACGCAGGACGCGCTGATCGACCGCGACGCGGTGTGGGCGCTCAAGCGCGAGGCCCTGGAGATCCTGTACACGGTGCCGCTCGGCCCCGGGCGGGAAGCCGCCTACCGCGCCTTCGTGGCGGGCCAGGGCCGGGCCCTGGAGGACCACGCCACCTGGTACGCGCTCGCCGAGGTACACGGGCCGCAGTGGCACGACTGGCCCGAGGAACTGCGCGACCCCCGCTCCGCCGGGACGGCCGCGGCGCGGCGCGAGCCGGCGAGCCGCGTCGGTTTCCACACCTGGCTCGCCTGGCTGACGGATCAGCAACTGGCCGCCGCCGGACAGGCCGCGCGGGACGCCGGTATGACGGTGGGCATCGTCCACGACCTCGCGGTCGGCGTGCATCCGGGCGGCGCGGACGCCTGGGCCCAGCAGGACGCCTTCGCCCGCGGCATGTCCGTCGGCGCGCCACCGGACGCCTTCAACGCGCTCGGCCAGGACTGGGGCCTGCCGCCCTGGCGCCCCGACGTCCTCGCGGAGTCCGGGTACGCCCCGTACCGCGGCCTGCTCACGGGCCTCCTGCGGAACGCGGGAGCGCTGCGCATCGACCATGTGATGGGTCTCTTCCGGCTCTGGTGGGTGCCCGAGGGCCACGACCCCACCCGGGGCACGTACGTCAGGTACGACGCCGAGGCCATGCTCGCCGTCCTCGCCCTGGAGGCGCACCGCGCGGGCGCCGTGGTCATAGGGGAGGACCTGGGCACGGTCGAGCCCGGTGTACGGGAGGCCCTGGAGCGGCGCGGCGTGCTCGGTACGTCGGTGCTCTGGTTCGAACGCGACTGGGAGGGCACGGGCCTGCCGCTCGCGCCCGGGAGCTGGCGCGCGGGCTGTGTCGCCACCGCGACGACCCACGACCTGCCGTCGACGGCCGCCCGCCTCACCGGCGAACACGTGGAGCTGCGCCACCGGCTCGGCCTCCTCACCCGCCCCCTGGAACAGGAGCAGGCCGACGACCGCACCGAGGTCGCGCAATGGCTCGACGAGCTGACCCGTCTCGGCCTGCTGCCCGGCGGGCCCGGCGACGAGGAGGAGGAGATCCGCGCGGTCTACCGCTTCCTGCTGCGCACCCCCGCGCGGATGGTCGGCGTCTGGCTGCCGGACGCGCTCGGGGACCGCAGACCGCAGAATCTGCCCGGGACCTGGGACCAGTACCCCAACTGGCGGCTTCCCCTCGCGGACGCCGGAGGCCGCCCGACGACCCTGGAGGAGCTGGCCGCCTCACCCCGCCTGCACCGCCTGATGGATGTGTTCGGCGCCCGTACGGCACCCCCGCGCGAGCGGCCCGCCTAGGCGTTCGCTACGTTTGCACCGTGGACAAGAAGAACGCTCTGCGCGCCGGCGCCGTCGCAGCCGGTACGACGCTGATGATGCTGCTCATGTCGTCCCCGGCGCTCGCGCTCACCCGCGACGACGGCGACGACCCGGGATCAGGTCTGAGTGTCATCCAGACCGTGGGTCTGTACGTACTCATTCCGCTGGCCCTTTTCGCGGTGATCACGGGTCTGGTGATGGTCCTGGACAAGTCCAGGAAGCAAGCCTGACGCGGGGCGAGTCCCGCGAAGTCGCGCTGAGAGCGCCGCACGGCACCCGGTGCCGTGCGGCGCTTCTGTGTGCGCTCAGTACGAACGGCGGTGTCGCCGCCGGTACGAACGGCGGTGTCCCCGCCGGAGTACGCGCGCCCCGCGCGCACCCCGGCAGGCTCACTCGTTACGCGGAAGCCGCCGCGTCCGCCGCCTGAGCCCGCAGCGCGCGCTCCACGCCCGACTTCGACTCCGACATCAGCCGCCGCAGCGCCGCGTTCGGACCCGCCGACGACAGCCAGGCCTCCGTCGCGTCCAGCGTCTCCTGGGAGACGTGGATCGCCGGGTAGAGCCCGAGCGCGACCTGCTGCGCCATCTCGTGCGACCGCGACTCCCAGACCTCGCCCACCGCCGCGAAGTACTTCTCCGCGTACGGGGCGAGCAGCTCACGCTGGTCGGTCTGGACGAAGCCGCCGATCACCGCTTCCTGCACGGCGTTCGGCAGCTTGTCGCTCTCCACGACGGACGCCCACGCCTCCGCCTTGGCCTCCTCGGTGGGCCGTGCCGCGCGCGCGGCGGCCGCGTGCCGCTCGCCCGCCGCCGTCCTGTCACGCGCGTACTCCGCCGCGATGTCGTCCTCGTCGTGCAGACCGACCGCCGCGAGCCGCGCCACGAACGCCCAGCGCAGCTCCGTGTCCACGTCCAGGCCCGGAATCTCCTCCGTACCCTCCAGCAGCCCCTGGAGCAGGTCCAGCTGCTGCGGCGTACGGGCGGTCGCCGCGAAGGCGCGTGCCCAGGCCAGCTGGTGGTCGCTGCCCGGCTCGGCCGCCCGCAGGTGCGCCAGCGTGGCATCGGTCCACTGCGTCAGACCGGCCTCGCGCCACGCGGGCGCCGCGTACAGGTCGAGCGCCAGCTTCACCTGGCGGTGCAGCGACTGCACGACGCCGATGTCCGACTCCTTCGTGATGCCGGACAGCACCAGCGCCAGGTACTCGCGCGTCGCCAGCTCGCCGTCGCGCGTCATGTCCCAGGCGGACGCCCAGCTCAGCGCGCGCGGCAGCGATTCGGTGAAGTCGCCGAGGTGCGCCGTGACGACCC
Organism: Streptomyces sp. NPDC088725; assembly: GCF_044751305.1. Lineage (NCBI taxonomy): Bacteria > Bacillati > Actinomycetota > Actinomycetes > Kitasatosporales > Streptomycetaceae > Streptomyces > Streptomyces sp. NPDC088725. The sequence continues at coordinate 140,058 of NZ_JBIVLO010000007.1, read as the reverse complement.
GCAGCGACTCCTCGTCGAGGCGGACCTTCGCGTACGACAGGTCGTCGTCGTTGAGCAGCACGACGGCGGGCCGGGGCGTGCCTTCGGGGAACGGCACCCGCGTGCGCTCGCCCTCGACGTCCAGCTCGATCCTGTTCGTTCGGACCAGCGCGCCGTCCGCCGTGAGGTCGTAGCAGCCGATCGCGATGCGGTGCGGCCGCAGCACCGGCTCGCCCTTCGCGCCGGCCGGCAGCGCCGGCGCCTCCTGCCGTACGAAGAAGGACGAGACGTGCCCCGCCTCGTCCAGCTCGATCTCCGGGCGCAGGATGTTGATGCCGGCCGTCTCCAGCCACGCCTTCGACCAGGTCTTCAGGTCGCGGCCCGACGTCTCCTCCAGCGCGCCGAGGAGGTCGGAGAGCCGGGTGTTGCCGAACGCGTGCGCCTTGAAGTACGCCTGCACGCCCCGGAAGAACTCGTCCTTCCCGACGTACGCGACGAGCTGCTTGAGCACCGAGGCGCCCTTGGCGTAGGTGATGCCGTCGAAGTTGACGAGCACGTCGTCGAGGTCACGGATCTCGGCCATGATCGGGTGCGTGGAGGGCAGCTGGTCCTGCCGGTACGCCCACGTCTTCATGGAGTTGGCGAACGTCGTCCAGGAGTGCGGCCACCGCGAACCCGGCGCGTCGGCCTGGCAGGCGATGGACGTGTAGGTGGCGAACGACTCGTTCAGCCAGAGGTCGTTCCACCACTCCATGGTGACGAGGTCGCCGAACCACATGTGCGCCAGCTCGTGCAGGATCGTCTCGGCACGCGTCTCGTACGCCGCGTCCGTCACCTTCGAGCGGAAGACGTACTGGTCGCGGATGGTCACCGCGCCCGCGTTCTCCATCGCGCCCGCGTTGAACTCCGGCACGAACAGCTGGTCGTACTTGGCGAACGGGTAGTCGTAGTCGAACTTCTCCTGGAACCACTCGAAGCCCTGCCGGGTGACCGCGAAGATCGCGTCCGCGTCCAGGAACTCGGCGAGCGAGGGACGGCAGTAGATGCCCAGCGGCACCGACTGCCCGTCCTTCTCGTACGAGCTGTGCACCGCGTGGTACGGACCGGCGATCAGCGCGGTGATGTACGACGAGATCCGCGGCGTCGGCTCGAAGCGCCAGACCTGGTCCGCGGGCTCGGGCGTCGGGGAGTTGGACACGACGGTCCAGCCCTCGGGCGCCTTCACGGTGAACCGGAAGGCGGCCTTGAGGTCGGGCTGCTCGAAGTTGGCGAACACCCTGCGGGCGTCCGGGACCTCGAACTGCGTGTAGAGATAGACCTGTTCGTCGACCGGGTCGACGAAGCGGTGCAGGCCCTCACCGGTGTTGGTGTACGCGCAGTCCGCGACGACCGTCAGCTCGTTGGCTCCCTCGCGCAGCGGCGAGAGCGCGATCCGCGAGTCCTTGAAGACGGCTGCGGCGTCGAGCGGCGTGCCGTTGAGGACGACCTCGTGAACGGTGGGCGCCACCAGATCGATGAAGGTCTCCGCCCCGTCCTCCGCGCTCTGGAAGCGCACGGTGGTCACGGACCGGTAGGTGCCGCCCTCCTTCGCGCCGCTGAGATCGAGGTCGATCCCGTACGAGTCCACGGTGAGAAGGCGCGCCCGCTGCTGCGCCTCTTCGCGGGTCAGATTTGTGCCAGGCACCCGGTCATCTCCTCGGTTCGTGACGTTTGGCCCCATCCTTCCACGCCGCCCCGGCCCGCGGCCCGGCGGAGAAACGCCGGGCGCGGGCCGGGGCGAAGAGGTCCGAAAACCGAGGGTCGGGCGCGTACAGCCGACCGGATCAGCCGCGCGGATCAGTGACGCGGATCAGCCGGGCAGCTCAGCCGCGCAGCTCCGCCGCCACCAGCTCCGCGATCTGCACGGCGTTCAGCGCGGCGCCCTTGCGGAGGTTGTCGTTGGACAGGAACAGCGCCAGGCCGTTCACCGCCGTCTCGTCGTCGCGGATGCGCCCCACGTAGGACGCGTCCCGGCCCGCCGCCTCCAGCGGGGTCGGGATCTCGGACAGCGCCACGCCCGGCGCGTCCTTCAGCAGCTCGTACGCGCGCTCGACGCTCAGCGGGTTCGCGAAGCGCGCGTTGACCTGGAGGGAGTGGCCCGAGAAGACCGGCACGCGTACGCAGGTCCCCGAGACCTTCAGCTCCGGGATCTCCAGGATCTTGCGCGACTCGTTGCGCAGCTTCTGCTCCTCGTCCGTCTCGAACGAGCCGTCGTCGACGACGGAGCCCGCCAGCGGCACCACGTTGAACGCGATGGGACGTTCGTAGACGGCGGGTTCCGGAAAGTCGACCGCGCCGCCGTCGTGCGTCAGCTTGTCGGCCTCCGCGACCACCTTCTGCGCCTGGCCGTGCAGCTCGGCAACGCCCGCGAGGCCGGAGCCCGAGACCGCCTGGTAGGTCGTGGCGATCATGGCGGTCAGACCGGCCTCTTCGTGCAGCGGACGCAGTACGGGCATGGCCGCCATCGTCGTGCAGTTCGGGTTGGCGATGATGCCCTTGGGACGGTCCTTGATCGCGTGCGGGTTGACCTCGGAGACCACCAGCGGCACCTCGGGGTCACGGCGCCAGGCGGAGGAGTTGTCGATCACGACCGCGCCCTGACCCGCGACCTTCTCGGCGAGCGCCCGGGAGGTCGAGCCGCCCGCGGAGAAGAGCACGATGTCGAGCCCGGTGTAGTCGGCCGTGGACGCGTCCTCGACCGTGATCTCGGTGGACTGCCACTCGATCGTGGAGCCCGCGGAGCGCGCCGAGGCGAAGAGCCGCAGCTCGGTGACCGGGAAGCTCCGCTCAGCCAGGATGCTGCGCATGACTGTGCCGACCTGACCGGTGGCTCCGACGATTCCGACCTTCACGGGCGCTCCTCCGTATGTGCGTGCTGTACGCGTGTGCGGGCTGTACGTGCTCTGGGTGCGGGGACCGGCGGACCGGTCCGGGCAGCGGTGAACCCCGGAGGGCTCGCCCCATGATGCTTCTGACCAGGACGGCCCTGTCCAATCCATTCCATTGTGTGGCCGTGTCCACGAACCGGAAAGCGGGCGCCCGCCAGGACGCCCGCTTCCCTTTCACCGCACGGTGGCCGCGAGGGCTACGGGGTGACGTTCCCGATCACGACGCTGCCCGTGCCCGCGACGGTGCCGCGCGCGTCCAGCAGGGCGACCTCGCCGAAGAACTGCCGGCCCTCGGGGGCCGCGCTGCCCACCAGCACACTGGCGGAGACCTTCGTCGAGGCGCCGTTCGCGAGCTTCACCGGCTTCGAGGCGTCGACCTGGATCGAACCGAGCGAGGGCGAGTAGTACACATCCCGGTAGTCGAACTCCGTGGTCCCCGCCGGGACCGAGTAGGCGTCGACCACGATGGTGTACGTACCGGCCGCGGGCGCGGTGAGGCTGACCGCCTCCTCCGAGTCCCCGTCCGCCGACTGGGCGACCAGCGCGCCTGCCTGGTTGTAGACCGAGAGGTCCAGGTCGGCGCTCGCGTCGGACGTCGCGCCGATGGCGACGTCGAGCTTGTCGACGCCCGCACCGACCGTGACCTGCGTCTCCCGCGACTCACCGTCCGCGATCGTCGGCCGTTCGACCTTCGCCGAACCGAGCGAGCCGCCGCCGAGCGTGCCGTCGATCGCGGCGAAGCCGTTGGTGACCTTCCACTCGACCGGCGCCGGGGTGCCGATCTTCGCCTCGGGGATCGTGGTGACCGCCGGGTCGAAGGCCGCGCCCAGGACCGTCGCGTCCAGCGTGTACGGGTTGTCGAGCAGCGGCGACGTACGGCGTGCCTCGACCTCGATCTCCCAGACACCGGGCATCGGGTCCGCGTACGAACGCAGGTCCGGGCGGCAGGTGTTGGTGGGGCTCACGTAGTTCGGGTAGCAGAACGTCGTCGAGCTGTCCTCCATCGCCGCACCGTACGGGTGGATGGTGATGAACCTGGTCTGGCTGTTCTTGGCGAGTCCGCCGAGCGCCACCTCCAGGGTCCTGGCACCCTCCGGCACGGTGATGAAGTACGACTTCGTGCTGTTGCGCTGCACCGAACCCGACGCCGAGAAGGCGTACGACGGCTTCGCCAGGTCCTTCGAGGCGATCACGGTGGCGAGGATCTGCTTGTCCACGCCCTCCGTGCCCTTGTCGTCCACCTCCAGGATCGCGCTGTGCACACCGGCGGCCGACGGCTTGGCCTGCACGGTCACGGTGACCGGCTGGTTCAGCGGCAGCTTGACCTTGGCCCCGCCCAGCAGCTTGAACGTACCGTCGTTGTACTTCCAGCTCAGCCGGTGCTCCAGGGCGCCCTTCTTGCCCGTGGTGCGGGTGACGGTCACGTCGTACGTCCTGCTCTTGCCGGCCTTGAGGCCGCCCTCGCGGTCGTACAGGCCGGTGCCGAAGCCCGGGGTCTTCAGCAGCTCGTCGATCGCGGTGTCGACCGGCGCCTTGACCGTGTACTCGTGGGCGTCGACGCCGTGCTGGATCGACTTCCAGGCCCCGACGATGTCGATGAGACCCGCGCCCTGCTCGTGCGCCTGCTCACCGGGGATCTTCTTGGCGCTGCTGGTGAGTGCCGTGCGCAGCCGGGCCGGGGTGAGGTCGATGTGCTTCTGCTTCGCGGCGGACAGCAGCAGCGCGCTCGCGCCCGCGGCCTGCGGGGAGGCCATCGAGGTGCCCTGGAGCATCGAGTAGCCGGGCGGCAGCTGGTAGCCGGACTCGGCGACGGGCGAGCCCGCGAGCCAGGTCTGGGTGCTGTTGATGGCCGCGCCGGGCGCGGTGATGGTCGGCGTGAAGCCGCCGTCCTCGCGCGGACCCCGGGAGGAGAACGGCATCATGTCGTTCTTCTTCGTCACGCCGGAGCCGTAGTTGGCGGCCCAGGTCTCCTTGGAGATCGACGCGCCCACCGAGATGACCTTGTCGGCGAGGCCGGGGTCGCCGATGGTGTTGGTGCCGGGGCCGTCGTTGCCCGCCGAGATCACCAGCTGCACGCCGTAGGTGTCGATGAGCCGGGTGTACAGCTCGGACCGGGCGTTGTTGCCGTCGTTGAGCGCGGGCAGACCGCCGATGGACATGTTGACGATGTCCACACCGCGGTTGGCGACGAGGTCGATCATGCCCTCGGTCAGCGCGATGTTGGTGCAGCCGCCGCTCCAGGTGCAGGCGCGCGACGAGACGAGCTTGGCGCCGGGGGCGGCGCCGTTCATCTTGCCGCCGAACAGCCCGTTGGCGGAGGTGATACCGGCGACGTGCGTGCCGTGCTCGCCCTGGATGAGGCCGATGTTCACGTAGTCGGACGTGGTGCCGGCCCCGTCGATCACGACGTTCTTGCGGACCTCGACCACGAAGGGGATCTGCTCGACGACGGCCGTGCGCGGGTCGTCCTTGCCGAAGTACCCGATCTGGAACTTGTCCTTGTACGGCTTCATCGCCGTCTCGTCGGTGAAGTCGCCGTCGTTGTCGAGGTCGACGCGCACCGTGCCCTTGGCCGGGTCGTACAGCACGCCCCACACGTCGGTGGTGTCACCGTCGCGGTTGAGGTCGCCCGCCATGTCGCCGCCGAAGGTGGCCGACTCGGCGAAGGTGTTGAACCTGAACGAGCCCTTCGGCGCCTTCCACGTACGGCCCGCGGCGGTGAACTCCGGGCCGCTCACGGCCGTGTTCATCCGGCGCCAGGTGCCGTCGCCGTCGGACACCGGGTCGGTGGCGGTCACCCAGTCGACGATCTTGCGCTCGCCGGTGGTGGTCTTCTGGAGCGCGGGGTGGCCCAGGTCGACGCCGGAGTCCAGGATGCCGATGGTGATGCCGCGGCCGTCGGCCTTGGGGTGCTGCTTGACGAAGTCGACCGCGCCTGTCTCGAAGGACGGGTTGTACGGGTTCTTCGCGGGGGTCTTCTTGTCGGGGCCCGGGTACGTCTTGGCCGCCGAACTCCTGCCCGTGGCGGCCTTCTTGCCACTGGCCGCCGCGCCTTCGGGCGACGGGTCCGGCGACGGGTCGTCCAGCTTGATCTCCTGCTTGAGATCGATGCCGTGGACGGACGACAGCTTCTGGGCCGCCTTGATCGCGGCGCTCGCCGCGGAGGTCGGCACGGTGGCCCGTACGTATCCGAGCTCGTCGTACGTCCGGCCCACCGACGCGCCCTGAATCGCGTCCAGTTGGCCGGCGACCTGCTCGGTCGCGCCGGGGGCGGTGGCGATCATCAGCGTGACGCTCTTGTCACCCGCGGCCTTCGCCCTGGCGAGCAACTGGGCGTCGGTCGTGCCCAGTTTGTCGGAGGACGGCTTCGCGGACTTGCCGGATGCGGTGGCGGCCGGGCCGTCGGCGCGCGCCGCGGAGAACGCGGGCACCGCGCCGGAGGTGATCAGCGCGGCCGCCACTCCCGCGGCAGCCACGACCCGGGCCACACGTCTCGGCCCGGGTATGGATCTGTCGGATTCGGAGGTCATCAGCATCCCTGGGGTGTGAAAGAGAGAGTCCGGATTTCGATACCGGATGATCGCTCAGCTTCGTCCAGGCGACAGGGTTTTGTGGAGACCTGTCAGGGATGTGATGTGCTCATGGCGGACATCCGCCACTGCGGGACATCCGCCACCGTGCTGATTTCGTGTGGGTGTTGGGCCTCTCCGGAGCGGCGGTGGTCCGGAGAGGTGGCTGTCGGGGGAGGCGGCTTGTCAGAGGGGAAGCGGGTGCACAGGTCACCTCGGCAGCACGAGCACGTACGCCGCCGGATCCCGGTCGTCCGCCGCCGTCAGCGCTGTACGGACCACCGACGCCTGCTGCCCGGGGGAGTCCCGCAGCTTCTCCGGGGTGAGGTGGACGACGGTGACGCCGAGCCGTTCCAGGTGCTCGCGCTTGCGGGCGTGCTCCGACCACAGCGGGTCCCCGGCGGCTTTGCCGCCCTGGTGCGGCGCCCTGACGTACAGCTCGACGGCGACCGCCTGTTCCGGCCAGTACGCGTCGACGCCGCCCAGCGACGGGGCGCCGGGCAGCCGCAGTTCGACGTTCCAGACGGGCTCCGGGAGACCGTGCGCGCGCACCATCTCGTACAGCCGGTCCTCGGCGAGCGCCCTTCCCTCGGCCAGAAGCGCGTCCACCGCGTCCGCCACCTGCGGCCGTTCCAGCAGCCGCGCCTGGCGCAACTCGTTGACCAGCGCCGACGGTTCGCAGTGCCCGGCCCGTACGGCCTCGGTCAGCAGCCGGCGCACCGCGGCCGCGTCCGGCAGCTCGGACACGGCGTCGGCCAGCGCGCGTGCCACGGGCGCCACCGGCACCCCGGTGACCTGCTCCGGTCTCGGCAGCGCGTGCGCGCGGATCAGCCGCGCGCAGCCGGTGGACCGCAGCCGCCGGGTGCGCGGCACCAGCACGTCGATCGTGCCGAGGGAGAGCAGCGAGGGCGCGGAGGTGAACCCGTACAGCGCGAGCGCGGCCAGACCGGTGATCATCACCGCGCCGTACGGAGCGACCGCCTGCTCCGGCAGCCCGCCGCCGCCCTCCTGGCCCGGCCGCCCGGCGTACAACAGCGCGGCGTGCAGCCGCTCCTCGCTGGTCGGCGGCCCCTGGCGGAGCAGGTAGACCCCCGGCAGCAGCAGTTGCCACGGCCCGCCGGGACGGCACTGGCTGCCGGCACTGGCCGCCGAGACCCCGTGCGCGCGCAGCTGGGCCGCGGAGAGCACGCGGCGCTGGGTGGCCCCGGTGAGGTGGCTGAGACGGTCGAGGGGACCGAGGTGGCAGGCGGTGGGCGAGGTGTTGTTGTTCATGCCCCGGGATCTCCCCCTGTGCCCACCGCCTCCTAACCACTGTTACAAGATCGCCGCCAAATCTGGACAACTCAGCTCTAAAGTGCGGGCATCCTTCTGCCGATCAGGCGGCGGTCCCCGCCCGGTCCACGCCCCCGGTACGCGCCCCCGCGCCCCGGGGGGCCCGCCCCCGTAACCTCAGCCCGCCGCCACCGCGTCGCACTCCTGCCCGCGCAGCGTGCGTGCCAGATCGTCCCCGGCCTCCAGCACCAGCCTGCGCAGCGCCGGAGCCGCGTCCGCGTGCGAGGCGAGCCAGGCCTCCGTCGCCTCCACGGTCGAACGGTCACCGAGCAGCCCCGGGTACAGGCCCTTCACCACGTCCATGCCGATCTGGATCGAACGCTCCGACCACACCCGCTCGATCGCCTCGAAGTACTTCGCCGCGTACGGCGCGAGCAGCTCCCGCTGATCCGGCTGCGAGAAGCCCGCGATCGTGGCGCCCACCAGCGCGTTCGACAGCGTGTCCGACTCCACGACCTGCGCCCAGGCCTGCGCCTTGACGGCGGCGGAGGGCCGGGCCGCGAGGCAGCGCACCTCGTGGCGCTTGCCCGACGCCGTGTCGTCGCGGGCCAGTTCGGCCGCGATGGCCGCCTCGTTCGCCAGGCCGTTCGCGGCCAGCGGCTCCAGGAAGGTCCAGCGCAGCTCCTGGTCGACGTCCACGCCGTCGATCTTCGCCGTACCGTCCAGCAGCCCCTGGAGCAGCTGGAGGTCCGACTCCGAGGTCGCGACCGCGGCGAAGAACCGCGCCCACGTCAACTGGTGCTGGCTGCCCGGCGCCGCGATCCGCAGCTCGCTGAGCGCGCCCCCGGCCAGCTGCCGCGCGCCCTCCTCGCGCCACTCCGGCGCCGCGTAGTGCGTGAGCGCCGAGCGCGTCCAGGAGTGCAGCATCTGGAGTACGCCGATGTCGCTCTCACGGCCCGCGTGGGTGAGGACCAGACCGATGAAGTCCCGCGCCGGCATGAGCGCGTCCCGCGTCAGGTTCCACAGCGCCGACCAGCACAGCGCCCGTGCGAGCGGGTCGGTGAGATCGCTGAGATGCGCCCGCAGCGTCTCCAGCGAGCCGGTGTCGAAGCGGATCTTGCAGTACGTCAGGTCGTCGTCGTTGACGAGGATCAGCTCGGGCCGCTCGGCCCCGGCCAGCTCCGTGACGACCGTACGCGGCCCCGCGACGTCCGTCTCGGTGCGCGCGTACCGTACGAGATCCCCGTCGGGCGTGCGCCGGTACAGCCCGACGGCCACCCGGTGCGGGCGCAGCTCGGGATGCGACTCCGCCGCGTCCTGGATCACGGCCAGCTCCGTGATCCGGTCCTCCGCGTCGTAAATGACCTGTGGGGTCAGGGAGTTGACGCCGGCGGTCTGGAGCCACGACTGCGACCACCGGGTCATGTCCCGGCCCGACGTCTCGGTCAGCACGGTCAGCAGGTCGCCCAGCTCGGTGTTCCCGTACGCGTGCCGCTTGAAGTAGCGCCGGGCGCCTTCCAGGAACGCGTCCCTGCCGACGTACGCGACGAGCTGCTTGAGCACCGACGCGCCCTTGGCGTACGTGATGCCGTCGAAGTTCAGCTTGGCGTCCTCCAGGTCACGGATGTCGGCCGTGACCGGGTGCGTGGAGGGCAGCTGGTCGGCGCGGTACGCCCACGCCTTGCGGTTGTTGGCGAAGGTGATCCAGCCGTCGGTGAAGCGGGTCGCCTCCACCATCGCGAACACGCCCATGAAGTCCGCGAACGACTCCTTCAGCCACAGGTCGTCCCACCAGCGCATGGTGACCAGGTCACCGAACCACATGTGCGCCATCTCGTGCAGGATGACGTTTGCCCGGCGCTCGTACGACGCCTGCGTGACCTTGCCGCGGTAGATGTACTCCTCGCGGAAGGTCACCAGACCGGGGTTCTCCATCGCGCCGAGGTTGTACTCGGGCACGAACGCCTGGTCGTACTTCCCGAAGGGGTACGGGAAGTCGAAGTTCTCGTGGAAGAAGTCCAGGCCCTGCTTGGTGAGCAGGAAGATGTCGTCCGCGTCGAAGTGCCTGGCCAGGCCCTTGCGGCAGAGCGCGCCGAGCGGGATCTCCAGCGTCGAGCCGTCCGGCAGCTCGCGCCGGTAGGTGTCCGTGACGTGGTGGTACGGGCCCGCGATCACGCAGGTGATGTACGTCGAGATCGGCTTCGTCTCCGCGAAGTGCCACACGCCGTCCTTCAGCGTGCCCTCACCGTTGCTCAGCACCTGCCAGCCCTCGGGCGCGGCCACCTCGAAGCGGTACGGAGCCTTGAGGTCGGGCTGCTCGAAGTTGGCGAAGACGCGGCGCGCGTCGGCGGGCTCGTACTGCGTGTAGAGGTAGACCTCGCCGTCCTCCGGGTCGACGAAGCGGTGCATGCCCTCGCCGGTCCTGCTGTACGCGCACTGCGCGTCCACCACCAGCACGTTCTCGGCCTGGAGACCGTCCAGCGCGATCCGTGAGTCGTCGAAGACGGTGGCGGGGTCGAGAGCGCGTCCGTTCAGGGACACCGCGGACACGGCCGGCGCGATCAGGTCGGCGAACGTGGCCGCGCCGGGCTCCGCGCAGCGGAAGCGGATCGTGGTCACCGAACGGAAGGTCCGCGGACCCTCCGTCTCCTCCCCGGCAGCCTCTGCGGCGCTCCCGACGGCGGAACGCAGGTCGAGGGCGATCTCGTACCCGTCGACGGACAGCAGACCTGCCCGCACGCGGGCCTCGTCACGGGACAGATTCTCACCGGGCACGGGCGACTCCTTCTATTCGTTCGAATATGACCGATCCTCGCACGCACCCCTGACCGGCGGCATCAGGGGAACGCCGACAGGTGCGGCGGCAAGATCGCTCGGGGGAGCCCGCGGCGGGAATGCCCGTGGCCGCGGAGTACGTTGCCGACAAGAGGTATATCCACAGCCCTCATGAGGAGAGACATGTCTGACAAGACCCCCGTCGACTTCTGGTTCGACCCCTTGTGCCCGTGGGCCTGGATGACCTCCCGCTGGGTCCTTGAGGTGGAGAAGGTCCGCGACATCGAGGTGCGCTGGCACGTCATGAGCCTGGCCGTGCTCAACGAGCCGCGCATCGACGAGATGCCCGAGGAATACCAGGACATGATGCGGACGAAGGCGTGGGCCCCGGTCCGCGTGGCCGTCGCCGCCCAGCAGAAGCACGGCGACGAGGTCGTCGGCAAGCTCTACACGGCGCTCGGCACCCACATCCACAACCTGGGTGAGGGCCCGACGCGGGAGGCGATCGCCGCCGCGCTCGCCGACACCGGGCTGCCCGCCGACCTGATCGACTACGCCGACTCGGACGAGTACGACACCGAGCTGCGCGCGTCGCACAAGGAAGGCATCGACAAGGTCGGCCAGGACGTCGGCACCCCCGTCATCGCCGTGCCCGGCGCCGACGGCGAGCAGATCGCCTTCTTCGGCCCGGTCGTCACGCCCGCGCCCAAGGGCGAGGAGGCCGCGAAGCTCTGGGACGGCACGCTGCTGGTCGCGTCCGTTCCCGGCTTCTACGAGATCAAGCGGTCCCGCACGCAGGGCCCGGTCTTCGACTGACGTCCGTCCGTCCGGCGCTTGTCCTCCGGCAGAGAAGGGCCCCCGCGAGTCACGTCCTCGCGAGGGCCCTTCGTCGTTCCGTCCGCGCGTGAAGGCTGAGAAGACGATCACGGGCAGGACGCATCCGGCTCCGTGTTACGGAGCGAGCAGCGACGTGTCGCCGCGCAGCGCGGCCGCCGCGTAGCGCTTCGCCACGTCCTGCCAGTTGACGACCTTCCACATCGCCTCGATGAAGTCCACCTTCTGATTCTTGTACTGGAGGTAGAAGGCGTGCTCCCAGGCGTCGAAGACCAGGATCGGCACCGAGCCCTGCCCGGCGTTGCCCTGGTGGTCGTAGATCTGCTCGACGATCAGCCGCCCGCTGACCGGCTCGTACGCGAGAACACCCCAGCCTGAGCCCTGGGTCGTCGCGGCGGCCTTCGTCAGCTGCGCCTTGAAGCCGGCGAAGGAGCCGAAGGACGCGGCGATGGCGTCGGCCAGCTCGCCCACGCCGTCCGCGGCCAGCGGTTCGCCGCCGCCGTCGCCGGTCATGTTGTGCCAGTAGATCGAGTGCAGGATGTGGCCGGAGAGATGGAACGCGAGGTTCTTCTCCAGACCGTTGACCGCTCCCCACGCGTTCTTCTCGCGCGCCTCCGCCAACTGGTCGAGCGTGTCATTGGCGCCCTTGACGTACGCCGCGTGGTGCTTGTCGTGGTGCAGCTCGATGATCTGCGGATTGATGACCGGTTCGAGCGCCGCGTAGTCGTAAGGAAGTTCAGGAAGCGTGTATACGGCCATGCCAAAGCCCTTCGACTTATTATTGCGCATCATGTGCAAGTGCAGGCTAGCAGCAACAGAATCCCCTGTCGGTCCCCGAACCGCCGTGGGCTAACGTCTTTCTGTTCCGATTTGATCTGTCACCACCTCCCGCGGAGTCCCCATGAGTACTGCTGCAGCGGCCCCCCGTACCGGAGCGGTCCTCGCCGATCTGCTCCCCGCCACCCGGACCCGCGACATCGCCCTGGTCCTCGGCGGCGCCGTGCTCACCGGCCTCGCGGCGCAGATCGCCATACCCGTCCCCGGCTCCCCGGTCCCGGTCACCGGACAGACCTTCGCGGCGCTGCTCGTCGGCACGGCGCTCGGTGCCCGCCGCGGCTTCCTCTCCCTCGCGGTCTACACGCTGGTCGGCATGATGGGCATGCCGTGGTTCTCCGGCGGCACCTCGGGTCCGGGCGGCGCGTCCTTCGGTTACGTCCTCGGCATGCTGCTCGCCGCCACCGTGGTGGGCGCGCTGGCCCGCCGGGGCGGCGACCGCTCGGTGCTGCGCACGGCGGGGACGATGGTGGTCGGCTCGGCCGTGACCTACGCGGTCGGTGTGCCGTACCTCGCCCTGTCGACCGGCATGTCGGCGAGCGCCGCCATCGCGGCCGGGCTCGTCCCCTTCCTGCTCGGCGACGCGCTGAAGGCCGCCCTCGCGATGGGTGCGCTGCCCACCACCTGGAAGCTCCTCGGCCGCCGGGGCTGACGCCGTACGGCTCTGTAAAACGCATAAGGCGCCCCGTACCCATGAGGTGTACGGAGCGCCTTACGCGTATACGGGGCCGGGCGGTTACTCCACGGCGCCCTTCACGTCGCCCTCCACGCGGTCACCGGACTTCTTCCGGACGGACTCCTTGACCAGCGAGATCACGACCACGATCGCCGCCACCAGCAGCGAGAGCAGCACCTGGTCGCGTCCCGCGTCGTCGGTCAGCATGTACACCAGCACGAACGAGATCATCGCGATCGTCGCCCAGGTCAGATACGGGAACAGCCACATCCGTACGACCAGCTTCTCCGGCGCCTCACGCAGGATGATCCCGCGCATCTTCAGCTGCGTGAAGCAGATGACCAGCCAGACGAAGAGCGCCACGGCGCCCGACGAGTTCAGCAGGAACGCGAACACCGTGTCCGGCCACTGGTAGTTGAAGAAGACGGCGACGAAGCCGAAGACGACGGACGACAGGATCGCGACCTGCGGCACACCGCGCGCGTTCGTCCGGGCGAATGAGGCGGGCGCGTCGCCGCGCTTGCCCAGCGAGAAGGCCATCCGGGAGGCCGTGTAGAGACCGGAGTTCAGGCAGGACAGGACGGCCGTCAGCACGATGACGTCCATGATCTGCCCGGCGTGCGGGATGCCGATCGAGTTCAGCGCGGCGACGTACGAGCCGTCCTTCTCGATCGACGGGTCGTTCCACGGGATCAGCGCCAGCACGACGAAGATCGAACCGAGGTAGAAGATGGCGATGCGCCAGATCACGCTGTTCGTCGCCTTGGAGACGGCGCGCTCGGGGTCGGACGACTCGCCCGCCGCGAGCGTGACGATCTCGCTGCCCATGAACGAGAACACGACCAGCAGCACGCCCGTCAGGATCGCGCCCGGTCCCTTCGGCAGGAATCCGCCGGTGTCCGTGAGATGCGCGAAGCCGCTGCCCGCGTTGTCGGAGCCCGGCAGCGCGCCGAAGACGGCGAGCAGCCCGATGATGACGAACACGCCGATCGCCACCACCTTGATCCCGGCGAACCAGAACTCGAACTCGCCGTACGACGCGACGGACGCGAGGTTCGCGGCGGTCAGGACGACCATCACGATCAGCGCCCACGCCCACTGCGGCACGGCCGGTATCCAGCTTTCCAGGATCTGCGCGCCGGCCGTCGCCTCGACCGCGAGCACCACGACCCAGAAGAACCAGTAGAGCCACCCGATCGAGAAGCCCGCCCAGCGGCCGAGCGCGCGGTCCGCGTAGGCGGAGAAGGAGCCGGAGGTGGGCTGGGCGGCGGCCATCTCGCCGAGCATCCGCATGACGAACACGACCATCACGCCGACCAGGGCGTACGACAGGAGAATGGCCGGTCCTGCGGCCGCGATGCCGGAGGCGGAGCCGACGAAGAGGCCGGCGCCGATGACACCGCCGATGGCGATCATCGACAGATGGCGGTTCTTGAGACCGGCCTGAAGACCGCCGGAGCCGGCTGGGCCGTTCGGGGATTGCGGATTCCCAGACTCGCTGGGCTCGCCGCCTTCCTTCGTGGGGGTGGGGAGGGAAGCCATTCGCTGTTCCTTAGGAGAGGAGGGGGCGGAAATGATCAGCGGCGCCAGGGTAGACCCAAGGCCCCTAGCCGTTACCCCTAGTTCTCACGTGCCACACTTCAGGTCATGCGCGTATACCTCGGATCCGACCATGCCGGTTACGAACTCAAGAACCACCTCGTCGAGTGGCTCACGGCTCAGGGCCATGAGCCGGTCGACTGCGGACCCCATGTCTATGACGTCCAGGACGACTACCCGCCGTTCTGCCTGCGCACGGCGGAGCGGACGGTCGCGGACCCGGGAAGCCTCGGCATCGTGATCGGCGGCTCGGGCAACGGCGAGCAGATCGCCGCGAACAAGGTCAAGGGCGTGCGGGCCGTCCTCGCCTGGAGCGAGGAGACGGCGGAGCTGGGCCGCGAGCACAACAACGCGAACGTGATCTCCATCGGGTGCCGGATGCACACACAGGAAGAGGCCACGTCGTTCGTCGACATCTTCCTCAAGACCCCGCACTCCGGCGCGGAGCGCCACGCACGCCGCATCGAGATGCTGACGGAGTACGAGGCGTCCGGCAAGCTGCCGCCGATCCCGGCGCACCACCCGCAGCAGGACTGACAGCCGCAGCCCGGACCGACCAGCCGCAGCCGGGTTGGTCGGCCGCGGCAGGGCTGACAGTCCGCTGCCCCGGACTGATCACTCGCAGCCGGGTTGGTCGGCCGCGGCAGACCGACACTCCGCAGCCGTGCCACCGGCGGCAGGCCTGACCGGCCGCCAGTAAGGCCCGACCGGCCCGGAACTGCTCCGTGCCGCCGGACCCGCGTCCCGTCCCCCCGGGGGGACAGGCGAGGCCGGCGGCACCTCGGGAGCGCGCCACACGAGGAGAACACCGTGCCCGAGGGGCATACGATTCACCGCCTCGCCGAGGACCATCTGCGTCTGTTCGGAGGCCGGCCCGTACGGGTCAGCAGCCCGCAGGGCAAGTTCACCGACAGTGCCGCGCTGCTCGACGGCCAGGTGCTGACCACCGTCGACGCCCACGGCAAGCACCTCTTCCTCGGCTTCGGTGACGCCGGATCGGACGAGGAGAAAGCCGGTGCCGGTGCCGATGGTGATGCCGACGCCGGCTCCGGCTCCGGCGCCCTCGGCTGGGTCCATGTCCACCTCGGCCTCTTCGGTAAGGTCGCCCTCGGCGACACCCCGGCGCCGCCGCCCACCGACACCGTCAGACTGCGCCTCGTCAACGACACGGCGTACATGGACCTGCGCGGCCCGACCACGTGTGCCCTGATCACCGCGCCCGAGAAGCGGGCGATACACGACCGTCTCGGCCCGGACCCCCTGCGCGTATGCGACGGCGACGCGGTCCGAGGTGACGCGAGAGGAGACGGCGCGGGCAACGACGGCGAGAAGGCGTGGGCCCGGATCTCCCGCTCCCGCACCACCGTGGCCGCCCTGCTGATGGACCAGAAGGTCATCGGTGGCGTCGGCAACGTCTACCGCGCCGAGGTCCTGTTCCGGCAGGGCATCGACCCGTACCGCGCGGGCAAGGACCTGACCCGCTCCGAATGGGACGCGATCTGGGCCGACTTGGTGATGCTGATGCGCGAGGGCGTGCGGCACAACCGCATCGACACGGTCCGCCCCGAGCACACCCCGGAGGCGATGGGCCGCCCGCCGCGCGTCGACGACCACGGCGGTGAGGTGTACGTCTACCGCAGGGCGAACCTGCCCTGCCTGCTGTGCGGTACGGACATCCGCACCGCCCCGCTCGCGGCCCGCAACCTCTTCTGGTGCCCCGGCTGCCAGCGGCGCTGAAGTCCGGCGCCGACCGCTGCGCCATTGATGGTCGCCCACCTGTCATGTTCCTGACGGATGGAATTGGGGCGTCCGGGTGGGTGGGCCTGACATGTTCTCGGCGGCCATGCCGCATTGCGAAGGGAACATGACCATGTCCGAGTTCGCACGCCGCCGATTCCTGATCGCCGGCGCCGCCGCCGCGAGCGTTGTCACGGGAAGCCAGTTCCTGACCGTGCAGGAGGCCCGTGCGGACGACAGACCGGTCTCCGGCGACCTGTTCACCCTCGGTGTCGCCTCGGGCGACCCGCTGACGACGGCCGTCGTCATCTGGACCCGGCTGGCCCCCGACCCGCTGCACGGCGGCGGCATGCCGGACCGGGCCATCGAGGTCCAGTGGCAGGTGGCCCAGGACGAGCGGTTCAGGAAGGTGGTCCGCCAGGGCACCGCCCTCGCCGAACCGTCCCTGGGACACAGCGTCCACGTGGACGTACGGGGCCTGGAGCCCGGCAGGGAGTACTGGTACCGCTTCCGCAGCGGCGCCTCGTACTCGCCCGCCGGCCGCACCCACACCACCCCGAGGGATCCCTCGAAGCTGCGGGTCGCGCTGGCCTCCTGCCAGAACTGGCAGAACGGTTACTTCACCCCGTACGCCGACATGCTGGCGCAGGACCCCGACATCGTGCTCTTCGTCGGCGACTACATCTACGAGAGCGCGCCGTCCGCCGCCTCCGTACGGGTCCACGAGGGTACGGGCGAGCCGCTCGACCTCGCCGGATACCGCAACCGGTACGCGCAGTACAGGTCCGACCCCGACCTGCGCGCGATGCACGCCGCCGCGCCCTGGATCGTGACGTTCGACGACCACGAGGTCGACAACGACTACGCCGGAGAGGTCCCGCAGGACCCCGACAAGCAGACCCACGACGCATTCGTCAGCAGGCTGACCGCCGCCTACCGGGCGTACTACGAGCACATGCCGGTCAGGGCCGCAGCGATCCCCGACGGTCCGCACATCCAGCTCTGCCGGCGCTTCGACTTCGGCCGCCTCGCCCGGCTCAACGTGCTCGACACCCGCCAGTTCCGCAGCGACCAGGCCACCACCCAGCAGGGCGCCCAGGATCCGTCGCTCACCATGCTGGGCGCGTCGCAGAAGGCCTGGCTGCTGGACGGACTCTCGCAATCACCGGCCCGCTGGAACGTCATGGCCTCGCAGATCATGATGGCCGAGACCGACCTGCTCGCGGGCCCGGGCAAGGAGTGGTACTACGACGCCTGGGACGGCTACCAGAGCGAGCGCAACGAACTCCTGACCCGCTTCTCGCAGGTGCGCAACCCGGTCGTGCTCAGTGGCGACCGCCACCTGACGATGATCAGCGACCTGAAGGCGGACTTCGCCGACCCGGCCTCCGCCGTCGTCGGCGCCGAGTTCGTCGGGACCTCCATCAGCTCGGGCGGCGACCAGGACGCGGCCGCCTTCAACGCCGAGTGGGACCCGCGCCGCGCCGACAACCCGCACTGGAAGGTCATCGACCACCACCGCGGCTACCACCTCTTCGACATCGGGGAGCGCGGCATCGACGCACAGGTGCGCGTGGCCGGGACGGTGCTTCAACCGCAGTCCGCCTCCACCACGCTGGCCACCCTGCGCGTCGACTCGGGGCGGCCGGGCGTCCACGTGGTCTGAGCCAACCTGCCGGGCGTTTGCCGCCGTTCGTCAGAAGCCGTGCGGCAGCCAGGGCGCGACCTCGGAGGCGAAGGCCACGGACGCCTCCGTCAACGCGCCCTGGCGCAGCTCCCGTACCCGCCCGGCGCCCGCCAGCGAGGAAAGGGACACCCCGCCCAGATAGACCGACCCCAACTCCTTCACGGACAGCGCCAGATCGGCCTCGTCGTCGGTCCGTTCGCAGGAGGCGCCCTTGGCGCTGCCGACCAGCCGCCAACGTCCCTCGTTCCAGGGGCAGAAGGGGTCCTCCACCTCGAACACCACGTCCACGGGGGCCTGGTACGTACGGGCCGCCAGCTGCGGCTCCGACTTCCACGAGCCGCACGTACAGCGAGTCCCGCAGCCGCGGGAGGCAGCGCCTCATGTCGGAGACCAGGTGCTGGAACGGGTCGTCCACCGGCCTGTTGAGCGCCGTCAGCGTCGACGTCAGATCGATGCCGAAGAGGAAGCGCCAGAGCGCCGCGTGGGCCGCGGGCTGCCGTGCGTGCAGATGCTTCAGCTCGACCGTGCCGCTGGGCCCTGGGACCTCCATCTTGGGCCTGATGCGGAAGAGCGTGAACCCGGTGACGTCACCGTCCTGTTCGGCCAGGACGCACTGGAGTGCGGAGGCGCCGTGCTGCTCGGCGGCACCGTTCACCACCGGCATGTCCTCCCAGCCGGGCATGCGCGTGAGCATGCCGGGGCGTGCGGCGACGTCGGCCGCGTACAGCGCCTCGCACGCCTTCCGCGCGGCCGGGTCCTCGGGTCGCACCCGGCGCAGCCGTACGTCGTCCGTACCGGCGGGCACCGTGAGACCCACCCGGGCCGTGTCGATCTCCACGGACAATTGCGTGGTGGCGGCGCCGTATCCGAACCGTCCGTAAATGGCCGGTTCGGACGCGGTCAGCAGGGCCAGCGGCTCGTTCCGGGACCGGACGTCGTCCAACTGCCGCCGCATCATGGACGTGAGCAGCCCGCGCCGCCGGTGGGTCGCGGCGACGCTGACGACCGTCACACCCGCCGAGGGCACGCGCGCGCCGCCGGGTACCGAGAGACGGAAGGTGTACGCCGCCGCCGTCCCGACACACTCGTCCCCGTCCCAGATCCCGATCGCGCGGTCGAACTCGGTCAGCGTCCGGAGCAACTCCCGCTCCTCGTGCGATTCGGCCAGCCGTCCGGCGCCACCGAAGGCCAGTTCGGCCGCACCGAACCAGCTGTCCCATTCTCGCTGGCGCAGCACCCGCAGATCTGTTGTCATATGCCATGACTACCAGCGGCCCGGAGCCGTGGCGACCCGATTTCGAACGACATGTCATAGGGGTCCCGCTGCGCGAGGGGCAGGGGGATGGATAGGGTCCGTTCCAATGACCAGCGTCGCAGGAGTGGACTCGTATTCGGCCCGGGTGCGCAGATTCCTGCACCGGGTGCGCAACGGCGTGCGCAAATCCGCCGTCGACTACTTCCGGGGCGACGGCTCAGACTGGATCGCGCTCGTCGGGCTGCTGCTCACGGTCCCGGCCCTCACCCTCACCACCGTCGTGGTGCCCGTCTGGTGCGCCCCGTCCTCCCTCGTCCTGCCGATCGTGGCGGGCGGCCTCCTGCTGCGCCCGGCGAGTCTGCTCGGCCTGTACGCGACGGCCGCCGTCGCGCTCATCATCGAATCGCTGGTGCTCGGCCCGTACACCGAAGGTGTGGGCCACGTCACGCCGGGAGTCGTGCTCGTGGTGGCCGCCTGCGGTCTCTTCGGCCTGCTGATCGCCCAGTTCAGGGCGCGGGTCGGAGTGCCCTGGCGGCGCGGCGGCACGATGCTCTTCGACCTGCGCGAGCGCATCCGGGTGCAGAGCGCCCTGCCGTACCTGCCCACGGGCTGGCACCACGAGATGGCGCTGCGCCCGGCGGGCGGACAGTCCTTCTCCGGCGACTTCGTGGTCGCGGCCCGTACGGACGACCACACGCTCGAAGTCGTCCTCACGGACGTCTCCGGCAAGGGGATGGACGCGGGCTCCCGCGCCCTGCTGCTGTCCGGCGCCTTCGGCGGCCTCCTCGGCTCGCTGCCCCCGCACGGCTTCCTCCCCGCGGCCAACGGCTACCTGCTCCGGCAGAACTGGGAGGAGGGCTTCGCCACCTCCATCCACCTGGTCCTCGATCTCGACTCCGGCGACTACGAGTTGCTGTCCGCGGGCCACCTGCCGGCTCTGCAACTGCACGCGGGCACGGGCCGCTGGGAAGAGAAATCGGGCACGGGCCCGCTGCTCGGGGTCTACGACGGCGCCCAATTCGACCCGGCCAAGGGGGCCCTGGCGCCCGGCGACGTCCTGATGCTCTTCACGGACGGCCTGGTCGAGGCCCCGGGGCGCGACCTCGGCGAAGGCATCGACCGGCTGACGGGCGAGGCCGACCGCTATGTCGGCACCGGATTCGAGGGCGCGGCCTGGCACCTGATCGAAGCGGTCGCGAAGGACGTGAACGACGACCGCGCGCTGCTGCTGATCCGCCGGGAAAGCTGACCCGCGGAGCGTACGGACCGTGACATACGTACGGCCCCGACGTGCGTACGGCCCCCACGTACGTACGGCCCCCACGTACGTACGGTCTCCACGTACGTAAGCCACCTGACGCACGTACGGCACCTGACGTACATACGCTCCGCGAGTGACCGGCGATTGCCCTGTCCGGTTCTGTCTCCATGGCCGTACGGCTCTGTACGCTCGACCGTATGACGGATGAATCCGGGCGCGCGGCGCGGTTGCTGGAGGCACAGGCGAAGGCGGCGAAGCTGTTCGCCGAGATCGAGAGCCGGGGACTGATCGCGCCGGGGGAGGTGGAACGGGCGGTCAGCGACCGTATCCGTGACCTGGCGAACGAGATGTTCGGCACGACCCGCCACTGGCACAAGCGCATCGTCAGGTCCGGGCCGAACACCCTCAAGCCCTACCGGGAGAACCCGCCGGACCGGATCATCGGCGAGGACGACATCGTCTTCGCCGACTTCGGCCCGCTCTTCGAGGAGTGGGAGGCGGACTTCGGCCGCACATTCGTCCTGGGCGACGACCCGGCGAAACACCGCCTGCGCGACGCCCTGCCACCGACCTTCGCGGCCGGTCGCCACGCGTTCGAGACCACGCCGGACATCACCGGCAGGCAACTGCACGCCGAAGTGAAGAGGCTGGCCGCCGAAGGCGGCTGGGAACTGGGCGGCTGGCACGCCGGCCACTTGGTGGGCGAATTCCCCCACGAGACGATCGACGGCGCCAAGGTCGAGTCCTACATCACTCCGGACAACGACACCCCCCTGCGCCGCACGGACCGCGCGGGCCGCCGCTGCCACTGGATCCTGGAGATCCACCTGGTGGACCGGGCAGGCGAGTTCGGCGGCTTCTTCGAGGAGCTTCTGGACCTGGGCTAGGTGGCTGAGGTGGCGCGCCCTCGGCGACCGCCACGACGAGATCCCGGATCATGCCGACGCGACGACGGGACACGCGCTTGCCCCCTTGGCGCGCCTGTCGGCAGGCGCGGAGTCAGCCGGCTGACGCTTTCTCCAGGGACGGCCCGTCCGGCACACCGGCCAACGAGCCACCGGCCAACGAGCCAACGTCCGGAGGGCCGTCGGCGCCCCGGCCCGGCCCGTCACCGCCCGGCAGGATCCGCGCCAGCCAGTGCGATCTGCCCGCCGCCAGGGGGCCGAGGACCGCCAGCACCAAGACGTAGCCCGCGATGAACGGCGCCAGACGTCTGTCCAGGCCCGCACCCGCCGCCATCGTCGCGAGAATCAGGGCGAATTCGCCCCGGGCCAGCAAGGTGGTCGAGATGTTCGCCGCCGGTCCGGCGCCGAAGCCGTAGATCCTGGCCGCGGAGAGGCCCGCGACCACGTTCATCAGCAGGGTCACCGCGACCGCGGCGAGTACCGGCCACAGCACGGTCGGCAGGTCGCCCGGGTTGATCGACAGCCCGAAGCCGAAGAAGAAGATCGCGCCGAAGGCGTCCCGCAGCGGATGTACGAGCTTGCGTATCCGCTCGCCTGATGTGGTGCTGCCGAGCATCAGTCCGACCATGAACGCACCGATGGCGTCCGCGACTCCGAACCACTCGGAGACACCGGCCACGAACACCGCCGCGCCGAGGAAGGAGATGACGAGCAGTTCGTCGTCCTTCGTGTTCACCAGGCGCCCGACGACCTTGGTGCCGAAGCGGGCCGCGAGGGCGAGCAGCAGCAGGAAGCCGAAGGCCTTCCCGCCGTCCACCAGCGCCGCGGACAGGCTGTCGGCGCCGGACAGGATCGGCTGGAGCGCCGCCAGGTACAGGGCCAGGAATATGTCCTCGACCACGATGATGCCGAGGATCGGCTTGGTCTCGGGATTGCCGATGCGGTGGAGGTCGACCAGGACCTTCGTGACGATCGCGGACGAGGAGATGCCGAGCACACCCGCCAGCACCAGCGCTTCCGACGTGCCCCAGCCCAGTGCGAAGCCGAAGCCGAGCCCCGCCCCGACGTTCAGCGCGAGGTACGTACCTCCGGCCAGGGCCATTTTGCGGCCGCCGGTCTTGAGGTCGTCCAGGTGGAATTCGAGGCCGAGGTAGAAGAGCAGCAGCACCAGGCCCAGGGCCGAGAGCATGTCCAGGTCGTGCGGGTCGGACACCAGCACGATGCCCGGCGTGTGCGGGCCGAGGAGGATCCCGGCCAGGATGAACAGCGGGATGGTGGGCAGCTCGATGCGTCTGCCGAGTCTGGCGAGGAGGGCGGCGGCCAGGAAGGCGCCGCCCATGGCGATGAGGGTCTCTGCGTGTCCGATGGGCCTGTCCTCCTGTAAGTGCGGCAAGCGTGCGCCGGGCGAACGCGGCAGCGTCCGAGTAAAGCAAGCGTCAAGGATTGTCTTTACTTACTTTACCAAAGGTTTTACTAAGCAAACCTCGCCACCGCACGGGACGCACGGAGCCGACCGCGCCGGAAGCGTCTCCGCTCTCGGAGCGACCGCCTCTGGAGCCCCCGCGCGAAGGGCCGTACTGTCGGCCGCATGCCGTATCTCACGCTCGCCGAGGTCGAAGCCATCGCCCGCGCGGCCCACGCGCCCCAGACCGACAAGGCGGGACGCCCGTACGCCGAGCACCTTGAAGCGGTAGCGCAGGGCGTACGAACCCGGGGCGGCTCCGACGAGCAGATCGCGGCCGGCTGGCTGCACGACGCCATCGAGGACAACGCCCTCAGCAGGGAATGGCTCGACGCGGCCGCGCTGTCGCAGCCGGTCAAGGACATGGTTCTCGCCCTCACGAAGGTGCCGGGAGAGGGGCTTGAGGCCTACGCCCGGCGGATCCTGTCCGTCCCGGGCGCGCGTCTGGTGAAGGAATCGGACCTCGCCCACAACGCAGATCCGGGCCGCCTCGCCGTACTCGGTGAAGCGACCCGGATCCGTCTTGTGGAGAAGTACGCGAAGACGCGTGCCCTGTTGGGACTCTGCTAGGACTTGCGGGCACCTGAGGCACCGGCGGGCTCCTCGCGGAAGGCCCAGTTCATCTCCGGTTCCGTCGCGAAGCGGAACGCGCGGCGGACCGGGGGTGTGCACAGCAGCGTTACCGTGACCGCCGCCACGACCGACAGCAGTACCTCGCCGGCCGGGTCGCTCAGCCAGCTGTAGGTCTCGAAGAGGCCCGCGAAACCGGCACCCTTGATGAGGAAGCCGTGCAGCAGGTAGCCGCAGATCGTGCCCGCGCCGAGCGCCGTGAACCACATGTGCCTGCGCGGTACCCAGGACAGGAAGCCGGCCGTGAGCAGCAGCGAGCAGCCGAAGACGGCGAGCGTCATCACCGGCCCCGCCCACCACACGTGATCCAACTGCTGAGCGCTCATGTTGTGGTAAAGCCAGTCCGTCTGGAAGCGGGGGGCCACCCAGTAAGCGAAGGCCACCGCGGCCGCGAAGAGCGGAATGGCCAGCATGCGGACCTCGCGCCGGCGTACCAACTGGAAGTGCTCCGGCTTGAGGCAGAGGCCGAGCACGAAGTACGGAAGGAACTGGAGCACTCGCTGGAGGTCGAGATCCGAACCCATGCTCGGCGTGAACGACGCGAGCGCGGCGATGGTGAGTGCCACGGGCAGGGGGTAGCGCACCATCCGCCAGAGCGGGGTGGTGAGACGCCAGATGAACAGCGCGATCAGGAACCAGGTGAGGAACCACGGGTCCTGGAAGCTGAAGTCCAGCTGGTGGGGGTCGTCCGCGACCCACTTGAAGAGCGAGTAGCCGCCCTCGAAGACGAAGTACGGTACGGCCACCCCGGTCACCAGCCGCTTGATCTGGTACGGCTTGGCGGTGAAACTCCGCGAGAAGTAGCCGGAGATGATGATGAAGGCCGGCATGTGGAAGCTGTAGACGATCAGATAGAGAGCTTTGGTCGCCCGGCTGCCGTCCATGACGGGTTCCCAGAAGTGCGCCACCGCGACGAGCACGATGGCCAGGTACTTGGCGTTGTCGAAGAACGCGTCTCGCTTCGTGGACGCGCCCGGCCGGGTGGTGGCCACCGGTCCTGCGGGCAGTTCGACAGCCGGTGTCGGCGTGTCGGCCATGGCCACCGGGGCAGTGTGGGGGGCGGACTCCGGTTCCCTGGCCAGGGGGAGCGGAGTCCTCTCATATCCATGCGGAGCCTGAACCATTCGATGCACCTTAGCGGCGCGCAAACCAATTCGTAAAACCTCCTGCCCAGAAGGGCATTCGAATCCGACAGCCATGACGCCCGGGTGTTATGCGCCAATTAATCACCCTAAACCCGGTCATAACGACGGCGTATGTCGAGCGATGTGACGGCACGTGAATTACCGTTGAGGCGGTTCTTGGTGAAGCTTGGAATGCGCTGTGAATGACCTGTGTGCATGGGGAAATGATCGAACCGAATTCCTGTCCGACTTCGCGACACGCCGATCGGCCGCCGCACGCGCGGCAGTTGGTACGGGCACGGCGCGCGGGGCGTGCGAATGGCGCGATCCTGATGGCGACGATTCGGTCACCGGGCCCCAAACGCAGGGGCGTTGATGGCACGATGGTGCGCAGCGGACGCGCGGGGTGGTGTGCACTTACGCGGCCGGCAAGGCGGACCGACCGAGGATGTGATCAGTTGTGGCTCTTTCACTGTCTGTGGTGGTGCTGTTGGCAATCATCCTTGTGGTGCTCTTCCGCGGCGGCTCCATCAAGCCGGGACCGGCGGTGGTCGCCATCCTCTTCGGCTTCTTCCTGGCGTCGACCGACATCGCTCCGACGGTGAACAACTTCCTGAACTCACTGGCCGAGATGATCAGCAAAATAAGCTTCTGAATCCCGCTGCCCCACGCGACCGCCGTAGTCCGCGAGACCCCTGCGGCTCCTGCGTGGACGCGGGCTCCTCGGGCAGCAGCCGCTCCCGCGTGTACGCGAACGGCCCGGCCGGTGATCCATCACCGGCCGGGCCGTTCGTCGTGAAGCATGGAGCGGGCGACGGGAATCGAACCCGCGTAGCTAGTTTGGAAGACTAGGGCTCTACCATTGAGCTACGCCCGCACACCGCGCCGCAGGTCAGTGCGACCTCGGCACGAAGAGCATCTTAGCGGGTCTCCGGGCCCTGCCGCACACCCGCGTGGCCGCACGCCGCGCACTCGCGCAAACATGCCGCCGAGGCGTCCCCGGGCATGTACCCTACGTGTCGCACCGACGGGGTGTGGCGCAGCTTGGTAGCGCGTCCGCTTTGGGAGCGGAAGGTCGTCGGTTCGAATCCGGCCACCCCGACCATCACGCACGATGCCCGACCACGCACGGCAGATCGCGTACGGCATCTGAACATCCGCGTGCGTACGACCCTTCTGTCCCGCGTGAGCGATCCGGATATCCAGCGCGACGGTCCCGATCGCGCACCGCGCCCGATCACGCCTGATCAAGATCGCGTTGTGGGGCGCTTCCTGCTTGCGGTTACTATGCAGGTTGCGTGCCCGAGTGTCTGACGAGTCTCTGAAGAGCCGGGCCGATCCGCTGAACCACCGCACTGCGGCGGACGCAGCAGAACCCCAGAATCAGCCACCAAGGAGACCGAAACCGTGAAGAGCGCCGTGGAGACCCTGAACCCGACTCGGGTTCGGCTCACTGTCGAGGTGCCCTTCGAGGAGCTCAAGGACAGCCTCGACGCGGCGTACAAGAAGATCAACCAGCAGGTCACGGTGAAGGGCTTCCGGAAGGGCAAGATCCCGGCCCGCGTCATCGACCAGCGGTTCGGTCGCGGTGCTGTGCTGGAGGAGGCCGTCAACGACGCCCTCCCGAAGTTCTACACCGACGCCGTCAACGAGGGTGAGCTGAACGTCCTCGGACAGCCCGATGTCGACATCACGGAGCTGAAGGACGGCGAGCTGCTGTCCTTCACCGCCGAGGTGGACATCCGCCCGGTCATCGAGATCCCGGACTACTCCGGCATCGAGGTCACCGTCGACTCCATCGAGGTCACCGACGAGGACGTCGAGAAGTCGGTCGAGCAGCTGCGCGACCGCTTCGCCTCGACCAACCCCGTCGAGCGCGCCGCCGCCGACGGTGACGTCGTCACGATCGACCTGGAGGCGAAGGTCGACGGCGAGGTGCTGGAGGACGGCGTCGCCAGCGACGTGTCGTACACCATCGGTTCCGGCGAGCTGCTCGACGGCATCGACGAGGCCGTGACCGGCCTGGAGGCCGGTGGCGAGGCCACCTTCACCTCCGAGCTGAAGGGCGGCTCCGCCGAGGGCAAGCCGGCCGAGGTCACCGTCAAGGTGACGGCCGTCGCCGCCCGTGAGCTTCCCGCGCTGGACGACGAGTTCGCGCAGATGGCGAGCGAGTTCGACACGCTGGAGGAGCTGAAGGCGGACAGCCGCAAGCGCCTTGAGACCTCGAAGCAGTACGACCAGGCCACCCAGGCCCAGGAGCGCGTCCTCGACGAGCTGCTGAAGCTGACCGAGGTGCCGATCCCCGAGAAGCTTCTCGCGGAGGAGATCAACACCCGCAAGCACAACCTCGAGCACCACCAGCTCGGCCAGATGGGCCTCGACCTCGCGAAGTACCTGGAGATCCAGGGCAAGACCGAGGAAGAGTTCGACGCCGAGACCGAGGAGCAGGCGGTCAAGGGCATCAAGACCCAGTTCATCCTCGACGAACTGGTCAACAAGGAGAAGCTGAACGTGAGCCAGGAGGAGCTGACCGAGCACCTCGTGCGCCGCGCGCAGTCCTCCGGCATGTCCCCCGACCAGTTCGCCCAGGCCGTCGTCGAAGGCGGCCAGGTGCCGATGCTCGTCGGCGAGGTCGCCCGCGGCAAGGCGCTCGCGGTGGTCGTCGAGGCCGCCAAGGTCATCGACACCAACGGTGAGGTCGTCGAGCTGGACGACGAAGAGGACGAGACCGGCGAGACGGTCCAGGCCGCCGACGCCGAGGCCGCTCCGGCCGACGCCCCGGAGGCCACCGAGGCCGCCGCCGACGCCGACAAGGGCGACGACAAGGGCGACTCGGCAGAGAAGACCGAGGCCTGACAGCCTCGCTCTGGCAGCGCTCTGACAGCGCTCTGAACTGTCAGGACGGGCCCCGGACGCGACAAGCGCCCGGGGCCCGCTCCGTCCGCCCCCGGGGCCCGTACACGGCCGCACGGCGCCTCAACTACCTTGCGCTCCCAGCGAACAGTCAAGGAAGCGGGATGGCGCCCGCCGACCAGCGCGTTAGGGTCCATGAATACCGGGGTGGGGCAGTTCCCCACTCAGGAACGAAGACGCTGAGACGGCCGCAGCCGTCAGAGACGAGCAGGTGTATACGTGACGAATCTGATGCCTTACGCCGCCGGTGAGCCGTCCCTCGGTGGTGGCCTCGGCGACCAGGTCTACAGCCGACTGCTCGGAGAGCGGATCATCTTCCTCGGCCAGCAGGTCGACGATGACATCGCCAACAAGATCACGGCGCAGCTCCTCCTCCTCGCGGCCGAGCCCGAGAAGGACATCTACCTCTACATCAACAGCCCCGGTGGTTCCGTGACGGCCGGCATGGCCGTCTACGACACCATGCAGTACATCCCGAACGACGTCGTCACCATCGGTATGGGCATGGCGGCCTCCATGGGCCAGTTCCTGCTCACCGGCGGCACCGCGGGCAAGCGCTTCGCGCTGCCGAACACCGACATCCTCATGCACCAGGGCTCGGCGGGCCTCGGCGGCACCGCCTCCGACATCAAGATCCAGGCCCAGCAGCTTCTCCGCACGAAGAAGCGCATGGCCGAGATCACCGCGCTCCACACCGGCCAGACCGAAGAGACGATCATCCGCGACGGTGACCGCGACCGCTGGTTCACTGCCGAGGAAGCCGTGTCGTACGGCATCATCGACGAGATCATCTCCGCTGCTTCGGGTGTTCCGGGCGGCGGCGGCACCGGGGCCTGAGCGTCACAGTCCCGACCAGCCGGCCCAGCCCCCTCCCAGCGAACGCCATCAGGATGGTGAACACCCACATGAACAACTACGCCGCGAGCGGCCTCTACACCGGCCCGCAGGTGGACAACCGTTATGTCGTCCCGCGCTTCGTGGAGCGCACCTCGCAGGGCGTGCGCGAGTACGACCCGTACGCGAAGCTCTTCGAAGAGCGCGTGATCTTCCTCGGCGTGCAGATCGACGACGCCTCCGCCAACGACGTCATGGCGCAGCTGCTCTGCCTGGAGTCGATGGACCCCGACCGTGACATCTCGATC
This sequence comes from Streptomyces sp. NPDC088725, assembly GCF_044751305.1. Classification (NCBI taxonomy): domain Bacteria; kingdom Bacillati; phylum Actinomycetota; class Actinomycetes; order Kitasatosporales; family Streptomycetaceae; genus Streptomyces; species Streptomyces sp. NPDC088725. The sequence goes on along the minus strand of NZ_JBIVLO010000007.1, from coordinate 111,477 downwards.
TACATCAACAGCCCCGGCGGCTCGATGACGGCGCTGACCGCCATCTACGACACGATGCAGTTCGTGAAGCCGGACATCCAGACGGTGTGCATGGGCCAGGCCGCTTCCGCGGCCGCGATCCTGCTCGCCGCCGGCACCCCCGGCAAGCGACTCGCCCTGCCGAACGCGCGCGTGCTCATCCACCAGCCGTCCAGCCAGACCGGACGCGAGCAGCTGTCCGACCTGGAGATCGCGGCCAACGAGATCCTGCGGATGCGTGCCCAGCTCGAAGACATGCTGGCCAAGCACTCGACGACCCCGATCGAGAAGATCCGCGACGACATCGAGCGTGACAAGATCCTGACCGCCGACGACGCGCTGGCGTACGGTCTGGTCGACCAGATCGTGTCGACCCGCAAGACCACGGCCGGCGCGAACGCCTGACGCCTCCGGCGCCCTTGGCACGGGGCATACGGGTCGACGTGAAGTCGCTCGACCATGTGAACCGTGCCAAGGGGGGCCCGAACGGGGCTCCGGGCAAGGTACGGTCGGATATGAGGCACAGGAGCCGCTGAACCAAGCTGCTCCCAGGCGAAGGGGAAGCACCTCGTGGCACGCATCGGTGATGGCGGCGACCTGCTCAAGTGCTCGTTCTGCGGGAAGAGCCAGAAGCAGGTGAAGAAGCTCATCGCAGGGCCCGGTGTGTACATCTGCGACGAGTGCATCGATCTCTGCAACGAGATCATCGAAGAGGAGTTGGCGGAGACCTCCGAGGTGCGCTGGGAGGAACTGCCCAAGCCGCGCGAGATCTACGAGTTCCTCGAGGGCTACGTCGTCGGGCAGGAGCCCGCGAAGAAGGCCCTCTCCGTAGCTGTGTACAACCACTACAAGCGTGTCCAGGCCGGTGAGAACGGCGGCGGGACGGGCCGGGACGACGCGATCGAACTCGCCAAGTCCAACATCCTGTTGCTGGGTCCCACGGGCTCGGGCAAGACGCTTCTCGCCCAGACGCTGGCGCGCATGCTGAACGTGCCGTTCGCGATCGCGGACGCCACGGCGCTGACGGAGGCCGGCTATGTCGGCGAGGACGTCGAGAACATTCTGCTCAAGCTGATCCAGGCCGCTGACTACGACGTCAAGAAGGCCGAGACCGGGATCATCTACATCGATGAGATCGACAAGGTCGCGCGCAAGAGCGAGAACCCGTCGATCACCCGCGATGTCTCGGGCGAGGGCGTCCAGCAGGCCCTGTTGAAGATCCTGGAAGGCACCACCGCCTCCGTCCCGCCGCAGGGCGGACGGAAGCACCCGCACCAGGAGTTCATCCAGATCGACACGACGAACGTGCTGTTCATCGTGGGCGGTGCCTTCTCCGGTCTGGAGAAGATCATCGAGTCGCGCGCGGGAGCGAAGGGCATCGGCTTCGGTGCCACGATCCGCTCCAAGCGCGAGATCGAGGAGAGCGACCAGTTCCAGGAGGTCATGCCGGAGGACCTGGTGAAGTTCGGGATGATCCCCGAATTCATCGGCCGTCTCCCGGTGCTGACCTCGGTTCACAACCTGGACCGCGAGGCGCTGCTCCAGATCCTCGTGGAGCCGCGCAACGCGCTGATGAAGCAGTACCAGCGCCTGTTCGAACTCGACGGTGTGGAGCTGGAGTTCGACCGGCCGGCGCTGGAGGCCATCGCCGACCAGGCGATCCTGCGCGGCACCGGCGCGCGCGGGCTGCGGGCGATCATGGAGGAAGTCCTCCAGTCGGTGATGTACGAGGTGCCGTCCCGCAAGGACGTGGCCCGCGTGGTCATCACGGAGGAAGTCGTCCACTCGCACGTCAACCCGACGCTGGTCCCGCGTGAGCCGCGCATCGTCAAGAACGACGGGCGGCACGAGAAGTCCGCGTGACGCGCGGCGGTTTCCGCCGTACGACGTGACAGGGGCGCCCGGCCAGTCCAACTGGCCGGGCGCCCCTGTGTCTTGCGTGAGCCGCTGTCAGGACTTCACGCGTACGTCGTTCCGGAGTTTGGCGGTGGTGGCAGCGCCGTCCTCCAGCGGGTCCTTGCCGGCCATCAGGTCCGCCGTGTCGACGGGCACGTTGAAACCGAGGGTGCTGTGGTCGCCCCAGACGCAGATCGAGACGGCGAGTTCCTCCGGTCCCGCGGGGGTGTCGCCCGCCGCCGGCTGGTCGTTCGGGACCTTCATCGCCTGGCACTTCAGAACGGCGCCGTCCAGACCCGCCGGCTCGAACGCCTCGGGGCTGCCCGCCAGCGCGCCCGCGGCCTCGCCCCCGTCTTCCTTCGCGCTTTCCGCGGTCTTTTCCGCCAGGTACGCGAACATCGCGTCCACGGTCTTCTCGGGGTCGTCGATCCGCCCGTAGACGCCGCCGAAGGTCAGGTACTTCTGGGCGAGCGGGTTGGACCCGTCCCCCGCGGTGTAGGTGGCGCCGACGTCCTGGGCGCCCTTCACACCCCAGCTCTCGGCGTCCTTGAGGTCCTCGTCGGTCATGAAGCGGCTGCCGCCCTTGGCATCGTTCTTCTTGTACTGGCCGTCGATCACCGCTGCCGGCGTGGTCAGCTTGTGCGGCCCGTCGTCGGCGATCGAGTCACCCGCGCCCGTGGTCAACAGGTAGGCGCCACCGCCGATCACCGCGAGCGCCACCACGACCGCGGCGATGATCAGGCCGGTCTTCTTCTTGGTCGCGGGACCGGGAGGAGGCGGGAACTGGCCGCCTCCGTAAGGAGGCTGCTGACCGTAGGGGTTGGCCTGTCCGGGCTGACCGTAGGGCCCCGGCTGTCCGGGCCGGCCCGGTCCGTGGGGCCCCGGCTGCCCCGGGTAGCCGTACGGTCCCGGCTGCTGCGGCTGCTGCTGCGGATAACCCTGCGGGGGCTGCTGCGGGAAACCGTAACCGGGCTGCGGCTGCCCCTGCGGCGGCTGCCCGCCGTACGGGCCCGGCTGACCGTACGGTCCTGGCGGCGGCTGGTGACCGTACGGTCCCGGCTGCGGCGGCTGGTCACCGTACGGTCCCGGCTGGTTGCTGCTCATTTTGATCTGTCCCCTTCAGATATTTATCCGTTCCGAACATCCTGGCGGAGCCGGCGGTGAGGGGACGCACCGGGGCCTGATCCGTCACGGAACAACGCGTTTCAGTGCGGAGCCGTGACACCTCTAAACTGGGCTCCGTGACCGAGAACTCTCAAGCGCAGCCAGCCAGCACTCCGGAATTGCCGACCCAGTACGCGCCGGCCGAGGTGGAGGGTCAGCTGTACGCGCGCTGGGTGGAACGCGGTTATTTCGAAGCCCACGCGACGAGCGAGAAGCCGCCGTTCACCATCGTCATCCCGCCGCCGAACGTGACCGGTTCGCTCCATCTGGGCCACGCCTTCCAGCACACGCTGATGGACGCTCTCACCCGCCGCAAGCGGATGCAGGGCTACGAGTCGCTGTGGCTGCCGGGCATGGACCACGCGGGCATCGCCACCCAGAACAAGGTCGAGCAGCAGCTGGCCGAGGAGGGCAAGTCCCGCCAGGACCTGGGGCGCGCGGAGTTCACCGACCGCGTCTGGAAGTGGAAGGAAGAGTACGGCGGGAAGATCCTCGGCCAGATGCGCCGCCTCGGCGACGGCGTCGACTGGTCGCGTGAGCGCTTCACCATGGACGAGGGCCTGTCCAAGGCCGTCCAGACGATCTTCAAGAAGCTGTACGACGACGAGCTGATCTACCGCGCCGAGCGCATCATCAACTGGTGCCCGCGCTGTCTCACGGCGATCTCCGACATCGAGGTCGAGTACCAGGACGACGACGGCGAGCTGGTCTCGCTCAAGTACGGCGAGGGCGACGAGACCGTCGTCGTCGCGACCACCCGGGTCGAGACGATGCTCGGTGACACCGCCGTCGCCGTCCACCCCGACGACGCGCGGTACGCGCACCTCATCGGCAAGCGGATCAAGCTTCCGCTCACCGACCGCACGATCCCGGTCGTCGCGGACGAGCACGTCGACCCGGAGTTCGGCACCGGCGCGGTCAAGGTGACCCCGGCGCACGACCCGAACGACTTCGCGATCGGCCGGCGTCACGGCCTGGAAAACCTGACGATCATGGACGAGCGTGCCGTCATCACCGTCCCGGGTCCCTTCCAGGGCCTCGACCGGTTCGAGGCGCGCTCCGCGATCGTCGAAGCACTGCGCGAGCAGGGCAGGATCGTCGCCGAGAAGCGCCCGTACACCCACTCCGTGGGTCACTGCTCCCGCTGCCGGACGACCGTCGAGCCGCGTCTGTCGCTCCAGTGGTGGGTCAACGTCTCGCCGCTCGCCAAGGCGGCCGGTGACGCGGTCCGCGACGGCCAGGTCACGATCCACCCGCAGGACATGTCGAAGCGCTACTTCGACTGGGTCGACAACATGCACGACTGGTGCATCTCGCGTCAGCTGTGGTGGGGCCACCGCATCCCGGTCTGGTACGGCCCCGAGGGCGAGGTCGTCTGCCTCGGCCCCGACGACGAGCCGCCGACGGGCGAGGGCTGGACGCAGGACCCGGACGTCCTGGACACGTGGTTCTCGTCCGGCCTGTGGCCGTTCTCGACGCTCGGCTGGCCGGAGCGGACGCCGGACCTGGAGAAGTTCTACGCCACCGACGTCCTGCTCACCGGCCACGACATCATCTTCTTCTGGGTCGCCCGGATGATGATGTTCGGTCTCTACGCGATGGACGGCACCCCGCCGTTCCGCACCATCGCGCTGACCGGTCTGGTCCGCGACGAGTTCGGCAAGAAGATGTCGAAGTCCAACCCGAACGCGGTCGACCCGCTGGACTGGATGGACGCGTACGGCTCCGACGCAGTCCGCTTCACCCTGGCCCGCGGCGCCAACCCCGGTGCGGACGTGCCGATCGGCGAGGACTGGGTCCAGGCGTCCCGCAACTTCGCCAACAAGATCTGGAACGCCACGCGCTTCGCGCTGATGAACGGCGCGACGGTCGAGGGCGAACTGCCCGACGCCGCCGAGCTGTCCGCCACGGACCGCTGGATCCTGTCCCGGCTCAACGCGACGGTCGCGCAGGTCGACGCGTACTACGACGACTTCCAGTTCGCGAAACTCACCGACGCGCTCTACCACTTCGCGTGGGACGAGGTCTTCGACTGGTACGTCGAGCTGTCCAAGACGACGTTCTTCGCGGGCGGCGAGCAGGCCAAGGTCTCGGGCCGGGTCCTCGGCGAGGTCCTGGACGTCACGCTGCGTCTCCTGCACCCGATCGTCCCGTTCGTCACCGAGACGCTGTGGACCACGCTCACCGGCAAGGAATCGGTTGTCATCGCCGACTGGCCGAAGGACAGCGGGTTCCGTGACGCGGCGGCCGAGCGGGAGATCGAACACCTCCAGGAGGTGACCACGGAGGTCCGCCGCTTCCGCGCCGACCAGGGCCTCCAGCCGGGTCAGAAGGTCCCGGCCAGGCTGGACCTGACCGGTACGTCACTGGCGGCGCACGAGGCGGCGATCCGCCAGCTGCTGCGCCTTCAGCCGGCCGAGGAGGGCTTCCAGGCGACGGCGACCCTCCCGGTCGCGGGCGCCACGGTCGCGCTGGACCTCTCCGGCACGATCGACGTCGAGGCCGAGCGCAAGCGCCTGACCAAGGACCTCGGCGCCGCCGAGAAGGAGAAGGCGCAGTCGACCGCGAAGCTGGGCAACGAGGCGTTCCTGGCGAAAGCTCCGGACAACGTGGTGGACAAGATCCGTACCCGCCTGGCCAAGGCGGAGGCGGACATCGAGCGCATCTCGGCGCAGATCGCGGGCCTTCCGCAGAGCTGACGCGAGCAGGCTCCCGGACCGGCCGGTCCGGGAGCCGCGCACGGCGCGTACCACCTCCGGAACCGGCCCCGCGGCCCGGCCCGGCGTCCGGTGTCCGCGGCGCTCCGTAGACTGGGCGTGTGAGCGAGCACCGTCCTTCCGACCAGCCCGGCGAGTACGACGACGATTTCGAAGAGATCGTCCACGCCGAGACCGACCGTGACCCCGACCTCGCGGTGATCGAGGCCGGCAGCCGTACCCTGCGTGCCCAAGCCGGGCAGCGGCAGGGCGACGACGTGCCGGCCCGTCCCGAGGACCCCGAGGTGGACAAGGCGCTGCGCGCCGTGGAGCAGGAGCTGGCCGGCCGCTGGGGCGAGACCAGACTCGATCCGTCCCTGGCCAGGATCCAGGCGCTGATGGATGTGCTGGGCGACCCGCAGCGGGCCTATCCGACCATCCACATCACCGGTACCAACGGCAAGACCTCCACCGCCCGCATGATCGAGGCGCTGCTCAGCGCGTTCGACCTGCGCACCGGCCGGTACACCAGCCCGCACGTCCAGTCGGTCACCGAGCGGATCAGCCTCGACGGCGCCCCGATCTCCGCCGAGCGTTTCGTCGAGACGTACGACGACATCAAGGCGTTCGTCGACCTGGTGGACGGCAAGCAGGAGCACCGCCTCTCGTTCTTCGAAGTGCTCACGGCCATGGCGTACGCGGCTTTCGCCGACGCCCCGGTCGACGCGGGCGTCGTCGAGGTCGGCATGGGCGGGACCTGGGACGCGACGAATGTCATCGACGCGGCCGTCGCCGTCGTCACCCCCATTGATCTGGACCACACGGACCGGCTCGGCTCGACCCCCGGTGAGATCGCGGTCGAGAAGGCCGGGATCATCAAGCAGGCCGCGACCGTCATCCTGGCGCAGCAGCCGGTGGACGCCGCGCAGGTGATGCTCAAGAAGGCCGTCGACGTGGACGCCACAGTCGCCCGCGAGGGCATGGAATTCGGCGTGGTGGCCCGCGAGATCGCGGTCGGCGGCCAGCTGATGACCCTGCGCGGGCTCGGCGGCGAGTACGAGCAGGTCTTCCTGCCGCTGTACGGGGCACACCAGGCGCACAACGCGGCGGTGGCGCTCGCGGCGGTCGAGGCGTTCTTCGGCGTCGGCGCCGAGCACGCACGGCAGTTGGACATGGACACGGTCCGCAAGGCGTTCGCGTCCGTCACGTCGCCGGGCCGCCTGGAGGTCGTACGCCGCTCGCCGACCGTCGTGCTGGACGCGGCGCACAATCCGGCGGGTGCCCGCGCGGCGGCCGACGGCATCACCGAGTCCTTCGGCTTCAGCCGGCTGATCGCCGTGGTCGGCGCCAGCGCGGGCAAGGACGTACGCGGAATCCTGGAGGCGCTGGAACCGATCTGTGTGGATGTGGTGGTCACGCAGAACTCCGACGACCGCGCGATGGACGCGGACGAACTGGCCGCTGTGGCCGTCGAGGTCTTCGGCGACGACCGCGTCCAGGTAGAGCCCCGGCTCGACGACGCCATCGAGGCGGCGATCACGCTCGCCGAGGAGGAGAGCGAGTTCGCCGGGGCCGGTGTGCTGGTGACGGGTTCGGTCCTCACGGTCGGCGAGGCCCGGCTGCTGCTCGGGAGGGGCTGAACGCCATGCGAACTCTCTGTGCCTCGACGCTGATCGGCGAGTTCTTCGTCATCGGATTCGCCGGTCTCGTCGCCATGAAATCGGACGATCTGTCCATGGGGACGGTGTGGACGGTCTGCGGCATCGGCATGCTGCTCTCCGTGCTGCTCTGCGGGATGCTCGGCCGCCCCGGTGGCGTACAGCTCGGCTGGGTGCTCCAGATCGCGCTGGTCGCGAGCGGTTTCGTGGTGCCGGTGATGTTCTTCCTCGGCGCGGTGTTCGCGGCGCTGTGGTGGGCGTCGGTCCACTACGGCCGCACGATCGACGAGGCGAAGGCCCGGTGGGCCGCACAGGCTGCCGCAGCCGCACAGGGCTCCGCAGAGGCTGACGCTGCGTAATCGCAGGCGTGAGGGGCCCTGTAGCCTCTGTGCACCTGCATCCCGCACTCAAGGAGCCTGTCCGTGACCCAGCGCACTCTCGTCCTCCTCAAGCCCGACGCCGTTCGCCGCGGCCTGATCGGCGAGGTCATCGGCCGTATCGAGCGCAAGGCCGGCTGGACCATCAGCGCGCTCGAACTGCGCACGCTCGACCAGGACACGCTGGAGCAGCACTACGGCGAGCACAAGGGCAAGCCCTTCTACGAGCCGCTGGTCGACTTCATGGCCTCCGGTCCCGTCGTCGCACTCGTCGTGGACGGCGAGCGGGTCATCGAGGGCGTCCGCGCGCTCGCCGGCCCGACCGACCCGATCGCCGCCGCGCCGGGATCCATCCGGGGGGACTTCGGCACAATCGTCCGAGAAAATCTCATCCACGCCTCGGACTCGGAAGAGTCCGCCATTCGGGAACTGAAGATTTTCTTCCCTGGTCTTTCCTGACCGGGTGTCATCCAAATAGCCTGTTGGCCTGCGGCGACCGGAGGAATTCGGTCGCCTATGGACATGTGCGGGCCGTTTTTGGGAACGCATCGCACCAACACATCGTCACCTTTACCGAGGTGGGCCACCGCGCCGTGGACGTGCTGGCGGGACTACGATGAGCCTCCAAGCCTCACCACCCACCTCGCCATCCTGAAAAGCCATCAACGCTCGATAGGGAAGGCCAGACGCATCCTCATGGGGAACAACATGTCGTTCATCGGCCGTGACATGGCTGTCGACCTCGGGACCGCCAACACGCTGGTGTACGTCAGAGGGCGGGGGATCGTTCTCAACGAGCCGTCAGTCGTCGCGATCAACACCAACACGGGCGGAATTCTCGCCGTCGGCGCCGAAGCGAAGAAGATGATCGGCCGGACACCGGGCAACATCGTTGCCGTCCGGCCGCTGAAAGACGGCGTGATCGCCGACTTCGAGATCACCGAGCGCATGCTCAGGTACTTCATCCTGAAGATCCACAAGCGCCGCTACCTGGCCCGCCCGCGCGTCGTCGTGTGCGTACCCTCGGGCATCACCGGGGTCGAGCGCCGCGCCGTCATCGAGGCGTCGACGCAGGCCGGCGCGCGCCAGGTGCACATCATCGAGGAGCCCATGGCCGCGGCCATCGGCTCCGGCCTCCCCGTCCACGAGGCCACCGGCAACATGGTCGTGGACATCGGCGGCGGCACCACGGAGGTCGCCGTCATCTCGCTCGGCGGCATCGTGACGGCCCAGTCCATCCGGGTCGCCGGGGACGAGCTGGACAACGCGATCATCCAGCACATCAAGAAGGAGTACTCGCTCCTGCTCGGTGAGCGGACCGCGGAGAGCATCAAAATCACCATCGGTTCGGCATACGAGCTGGAAAAGGACGAGCACACCGAGATCCGCGGGCGTGACCTCGTCTCCGGACTCCCGAAGACCGTCGTCGTCTCCGCCGCCGAGGTCCGCAAGGCCATCGAGGAACCGGTCAACGCGATTGTCGACGCCGTGAAGACGACGCTCGACAAGTGCCCGCCCGAGCTTTCCGGCGATGTCATGGACCGCGGGATCGTCCTCACCGGTGGCGGCGCACTGCTGCGGGGCCTTGACGAGCGGCTGCGCCGGGAGACCGGTATGCCCATCCATATCGCCGAGAATCCGCTCGATTCCGTCGCGCTCGGTTCCGGCAAGTGCGTCGAGGAATTCGAAGCGCTTCAGCAGGTTCTTGACGCGTCACCTCGTCGTTGACGGTTCGTTGATATGCAGGCACAGCAATTCCTACGAGGAAGGCACGGCCGCCGCACGTGAGGGACACAAAGGAGAGCCGTCTGCTCCTGGTGCTGCTGATCGCCATCGCGTTCGCTCTGATCACGGTGGACATCCGAGGCGGTGAGAGTTCTCCGGTGGACGGTGCGCGGCAGGCCGCCGCCACCGTCCTCGGCCCGGTCGAGAAGGGCGTGGCGACCGGGGTCGACCCGGTGGGCAACGCCATCGGCGCCATCAAGGATTCGGGTCGCAGACAGGACCGCATCACCGCGCTGCAGCAGGAGAACACCGCGCTCAAGCAGAAGCTCGGCAGCGACGACCGCAACCGCAGCCGGGTCCGCGAGCTGGACAACATGCTCAAGCAGGCCGGTGCCGGACAGTACGGCATCAAGGGCGCCCAGGTCATCGGCATAGGAGCGGCCCAGGGCTTCTCCTGGACGGTCACCATCGACGCGGGCGCCAGGGACGGCATCAAGCGGGACATGACCGTCCTGAACGGCGACGGACTCGTCGGCCGCGTCACCACCGTCGGGCCGGGCACGGCGACCGTACTGCTCGCCAACGACCCGGACTTCACGGTCGGCACCCGGATGGAGAAGACCGACGAACTGGGCTTCGCCACCGGCCAGGGCGACCGCCCGCTCGCCGTCCAGTTCCTCAACGGCAAGGCCAAGATCAAGCCGGGCGACCGGCTCGTCACCTTCGGCTCCAGCCAGGACAAGCCGTTCGTGCCCGGGGTCCCGGTCGGCGAAGTCGTCCGCGTCGACCCGTCGGGCGGCGATCTGACCAGGACCGTCTACGTACGCCCCTTCGCCGGCTTCACGAAGCTCGACCTCGTGGGCGTCGTCGTCGAAGCACCGCGCACCGCCCCCCGTGACACCGTCCTGCCGCCCAAGTCCAAGGTCCGCCCGACACCCACCGTCACCGTCACGGTCACCCCGAAGCCGAACGCGAACGACGGCGGCGGAGTCCAGGACGGCGGCGGCATGACCGAGAACGGCCTCGCCCCCCAGGAGGCCGCCGTACCGCCCGAGGACATCGGCAACGGAATCGACAACGCCAAGAACGACAACCAGGAGTAGAGCTGATTCCCATGCGCATCAACCGGATTCTGCTCTCCGCCGCGCTCGTCGTGGTCGCTCTGGTCCTCCAGGTCTCCGTCCTCGCCCGCCTCCAGCTCCCCGGCGCCGTCCCCGACCTCACGCTGCTCGTCGTCCTCGCACTCGCCTTCGTGTACGGGCATGTCAGCGGCGCGCTCATCGGCTTCGGCGCCGGACTGCTCGCCGACCTGTCCCCGCCCGCCGATCACGCCGCCGGGCGCTACGCCCTGGTGCTCTGCGTGATCGGCTACCTGGCCGGGCTCGCCCGCCCCGACAAGGGACAGATCAGAACGGCGCTCGGCCCGATGGCCGTCGTCGTCGGCGCCGCGATCGGCTCGACGCTGCTCTACGCGGCGGTGGGCGCCCTCGTCGGCGACACGGCCGCGCGCCATGTGGGCCTCGGAGGGCTGCTGTTCACCGCCGCCCTCTACGACCTGCTGCTCGCGCCGTTCTGCGTACCGCTGGTCATGTGGCTCGCCAGACGCGCCGAGAACGACCCGCTCTCCGAGAGCCAGAGCAGCGGCGTCTCGGGCAGCGACGTCGCCTCCGGGTGGCTCGCCACCGGCACGGGTCTGCGCATCGGCGGCCAGCGCGGCGGACTGCGTCTGAAGGCCGCGCGCAACCGCGCCGCGCGGGCCGGACGGATCAAGGGAGTCAAGCGACTGTGAGCGCGCGTTACCCGAACACCCGCGGGGGGTCGAAGTGAGCAACATCCCGGAGACCGGCAGGACTCCCCGGGTCCAGATCCGGCTGATCATCATCCAGGTGCTCGTCTTCTCCCTCCTCCTCACGCTCGGCGGCCGCCTCTGGTACCTCCAGGTGCGCAACGGCGAGGAGTACACGAACGAGGCCAAGAACAACCACGTGCAGCAGGTGGTCCAGCCGGCCGTGCGCGGTTCGATCCTCGACACCCACGGGGTGCCGCTGGCCGACAACGAGACCCGTCTCGTCGTCTCCGCCAGCCGTACCGACCTGATCAAGATGAAGGACGACGGCAAGGCCGTCCTCACCCGCCTCGCCGGCGTCCTCGACATGAAGCCCCAGGACGTCATCGACAAGGTCAGGCTCTGCGACGCGAAGACCCCCCAGCCCTGCTGGAACGGTTCGCCCTATCAGCCGATCCCGGTCACCGACGAGGCGACGACCCAGCAGGCGCTGCAGATCCGCGAGCGCACCGAGGACTTCCCCGGCATCACCGCCGAGCCCACCGCCGTACGCCGCTACGCCGAGCCCGCCAAGGCCAACACCGCGCAGGTGCTGGGCTATCTCTCGCCCGTCACCGACGAGGAGATCACCAAGGCGCAGGACACCGACTCGCCGTTCCTGCGCTCCGACCAGGTCGGCCGCTCCGGCCTTGAGCGTACGTACGACGCCGCGCTGCGCGGCAAGGCCGGTGTCACGCGCTACGAGGTCGACAACCTCGGCCGCGTCATCGGCGAGGCGCAGAGCGACGACGCCAAGCCCGGCGCCAACGTCGTCACGTCGATCGACGCCCGCGTCCAGGGCGTCGCCGAGTACGAGCTCAACCAGGCGATGAAGACGGCCCGTACGGAGATCGACCCCGTCACCCACACGAAGTACAAGGCCGACGCGGGCTCCGTCGTCGTCATGGAGGCCAAGACCGGACGCGTCGTCGCGATGGCCTCCCAGCCGACGTACGACCCGAACTCCTGGGTCGGCGGGATCTCGGGCAAGGACTACGCGCAGCTCACCGACAAGAAGTCCAACTACCCGCTGCTGAACCGCGCCATCCAGAGCCAGGCGGCCCCGGGCTCCATCTTCAAGGTCATCTCGTCGACCGCCGCGGTCAACGCCGGATACGACTTCAACGGCAGCTACCCCTGCTCCAGTTCGTACTCCATCGGCGGTCAGGTCTTCCTGAACTACGAGTCCAAGGGCTACGGCGACATCAACCTCGGCAAGGCCCTGGAGGTCTCCTGCGACACCGTGTTCTACGGGATCGCGCACAAGGAGTGGCAGAAGGACGGCGGCAACAAGCCGAAGAAGAACCCGAACGACTGGTTCTACAAGACCGCCCACCAGTTCGGCCTCGGCAAGGAGACCGGCATCGACCTCCCCAACGAGGTCTCGGGCCGCGTCCCCGACCGCCAGTGGAAAGAGAACTTCTGGAAGGCCAACAAGGCCTCCTGGTGCAAGCAGGGCAAGAAGAACGGCAGTTACGTCGAGCGCATCGCCTACGAAGGCTGCCTCGAAGGCAACAGGATGCGCGCCGGTGACTCCGTGAACTACTCCATCGGACAGGGCGACACCCTCGTCACGCCGATACAGATGGCGACGATCTACTCCGCCATCTCCAACGGCGGCACCCTCTACGACCCCACCGTCGGCAAGGCGATCATCAGCGCCGACGGCAAGAACGTCGAGGAGATCACACCGAAGTCGCACGGCAAGCTGCCGATGCACGGAGACACCAGGGACAACATCGACAAGGCCCTCGCGGCGGTCGCCACCGTAGGCTCGGCCGCCTGGCGCTTCGTCGGCTGGCCGCAGGACAAGATCCCGATGCACGCCAAGACCGGTACCGCCGAGGTCTACGGCAAGCAGACGACCTCATGGTTCGCCTCGTACACCAAGGACTACACGATCGTCATGACGATCTCCCAGGGTGGTACGGGCTCCGGAGCCTCCGGACCCGCCGTGCGCAAGATCTACGAGGCCATGTACGGGCTCTCCCCGGACGGCAAGCAGGACCTGAAGAAGGCGATGATGCCCCAGCCGCAGGTCTCGCTGCCCAAGATCCAGTCGGACGGCTCGATCGACGCCCCGACCGTCAAGCCGTACCTGCCGAAGAAGACGAACCCTGACGGCACCCAGGTGGTCGCTGAAGCGCCCGCCGTGCCGGGTCGGAGGGACTGAGCCATGGCCGGCACAAGTGGCTTCTCGGTCTCCGGATATGGTCCGGAGCGCGGTACGTGGGCCAGGCTCGCGTCCCGCGACTCGGTGCTGCGCAGACTCGACTGGCCGCTGCTCCTCTCGGCCCTCGCGCTCTCCGCCATCGGCTCGCTGCTGGTGTGGTCGGCGACCCGCAACCGCACCTCGCTCAACGGCGGCGACCCGTACTCCTTCCTCTTCCGTCACATCACCAACACCGGCATCGGGTTCGCCCTGATGATCGGGACGATCTGGCTGGGCCACCGCACCCTGCGCGGCGCGGTCCCGGTGCTCTACGGGCTCTCCGTCGTCCTCGTCCTGCTGGTCCTCACCCCGCTCGGCTCCACCATCAACGGAGCGCACGCCTGGATCGTGATCTCCGGCTTCTCGCTCCAGCCGTCCGAGTTCGTCAAGGTCACGATCATCCTGGGCATGGCGATGATCCTGGCGTCCCGCGTCGACGCGGGGGACCAGCAGCATCCCGATCACCGCACCGTCGCGAAGGCGCTCGGTCTCGCCGTCATCCCGATGGCGATCACCATGCTGATGCCGGACCTCGGCTCGGTCATGGTCATGGCCGTCATCGTGCTCGGAGTGCTGCTCGCCTCGGGCGCCTCCAACCGCTGGATCATCGGGCTGATCGGCGCGGGCGTGCTCGGCGCGTTCCTGGTCGCCGCGCTCGGTGTGCTCGACGAGTACCAGATCAACCGCTTCGCGGCCTTCGCCAACCCGAACCTCGACCCGGCGGGCGTCGGCTACAACACCAACCAGGCGCGCATCGCCATCGGCTCCGGCGGCCTGACCGGCACCGGGCTCTTCCACGGCTCGCAGACCACCGGGCAGTTCGTGCCCGAGCAGCAGACGGACTTCGTCTTCACGGTCGCCGGCGAGGAGCTGGGCTTCGTCGGAGCCGGACTGATACTGCTCCTGCTCGGCGTGGTCCTGTGGCGCGCCTGCCGGATCGCCCGCGAGACGACGGAGCTGTACGGGACGATCGTCGCGGCCGGGATCATCGCCTGGTTCGCGTTCCAGGCGTTCGAGAACATCGGCATGACGCTCGGCATCATGCCGGTGGCCGGCCTTCCGCTGCCGTTCGTGTCGTACGGCGGTACGTCGATGTTCGCGGTCTGGATCGCGGTGGGGCTGCTCCAGTCGATCCGGGTGCAGCGCCCGATGTCCGCCTGACGCCGCTGGGGCCTTCGAGGCCGTCGTCCCCCCGCCGTACGGATACGGCGGCTCCGGGGACGGCGGCCTCGGGCTTTGTACGGCGTCTTCGGGCCTTGCACGGCGGCTTCGGCGCGAATAGACCTGGCCATGGCGGTTAGATTCGTTATATGGCGAACACCAAACGAGAGATCGAGCGAAAGTACGAACTCCCCGAGTGGCCGGACGCCAACCAGCACGGGCTGCCTGATCTGACCCGCGTCGGTGGGGTCGCGTCCATCTGCGACAAGGGCGTGGTGGAGCTCGATGCCGTCTACTACGACACCCCTGACCTGCGGCTGGCCTCCGATTCCCTGACCCTGCGGCGCAGAACGGGCGGCGGCGACGAGGGCTGGCACCTCAAGCTCCCGGTCGCCGCGGGCATCCGCGACGAGATCCAGGCACCGCTCGCCGACGCCGTGCCGGACGAGCTGGCCGCACTGCTGCGCTCCCGGGTCCGCGGCGCCGAGCTGGCGCCCGTCATACGCCTGCTGACCTCCCGCGACGTGAGCCACCTCGCCGACACCGAGGGGGAACTCCTCGCCGAGGTGAGCGTCGACACCGTCCACGCCCAGCGGCTCACCGGCGGTTCCGTACGCCTGGCGACCTGGACCGAGGTCGAGGTGGAGCTGGCCGAGGGCGGCGATCCGGCGCTGCTGGACACCGTCGAGAAGAAGTTCCGCAAGGCGGGCCTGCGCCCGGCGGCCGCCGCGTCCAAGCTGGCCAGGGCGCTGGAGGAGACGGCGCCGAAGAGGCGGCGGGACGGGAAGGGCCCCGGGAAGAAGGCTGCCGGGAAGGTACGCGCCGGCAAGAAGAGCGCCGGCAAGGCGAACGTCGGCAAGAAGAACGCCCACAAGAAGCACGCCGCGAAGAAGGCCTCCGCGTCCACCGTCCGGCACGAGCCCGTGACCGCCGGTGACCACGTGCTCGCGTATCTGCGCAAGCAGGCGGACGCGATCGTCGCGCACGACCCCGCCGTCCGCCGCGACCTGCCCGACGCGGTCCACCAGATGCGCGTCGCCACGCGCCGGATGCGCTCCGCGTTCCGTTCGTACCGCGCGGTCCTCGACCGGACGGTCACGGATCCGATCGGCGAGGAGCTGAAGTGGCTCGCCGGTGAGCTGGGCGTCGACCGCGACCAGGAAGTCCTCGAACACCGGCTCACGGCCGCCACCGACGCGGTGCCCGGGACCCTGCTCCTCGGCCCCGTCCGCGCCCGCCTCCAGATCTGGACGCTGACCGAGCGCGTCGACTCCCGCAACAGGACGCTCGCCCTGCTCGACAGCCCGCGGTATCTGGCGCTGCTGGACACCATCGACGCGCTGCTCGCGAACCCGCCGCTGCGCAAGGCCGCGGACCGCGACGCGGCCGGTGTGCTGCCCAGGGCGGTCCTGAAGGACTACCACCGGCTGGCGGGCCGAATCGAGCACGCGCAGACGCTCGCGCCCGGTGAGACGCGGGACCTCGCCCTGCACGACGCCCGCAAGGCCGCCAAGCGCGCGCGGTACGCGGCCGACGCGGCGCGACCGGCGCTGGGCGGGTCCGCGAAGCGTCTCGCGCGGCGGATGAAGGCGCTCCAGACCGTGCTCGGCGACCACCAGGACAGCGTGGTGGCCCGCGAGACCCTGCGGACCCTCGCCGTCCACGCGCACGCGGCGGGTGAGACCGCGTTCACCTGGGGCCTGCTGTACGGGCAGGAGGAGGCGCGGGCGGACGAGCGCGAACGCGAACTGCCCCAGGTGTGGGCCGAGGCGTCGGACCCCCGTTTGCTGTCGGCACTGACACGCTGACGGCCGGGGTACGCTGGATGGTCATCCTTGCCGGCTGACCATGCCGGCGCCCCGTGAGCCTGTCCGTCAGGCTGTCCGTCAGCCTTCGCCAGCCCAGGAAAGTCGCACCGTGATGCCTGCTGAATCGGTCTTCCCGCAGCTCGAAGCCCTGCTCCCGCATGTGCAGAAGCCGATCCAATACGTCGGTGGTGAACTCAACTCCACCGTGAAGGACTGGGACGCCTGCGATGTCCACTGGGCGCTCATGTACCCCGACGCGTACGAGGTCGGGCTGCCCAACCAGGGCGTCATGATCCTGTACGAAGTACTCAACGAGCGCGAGGGCGTCCTCGCGGAGCGCACGTACAGCGTGTGGCCCGACCTCGAAGCGCTGATGCGCGAGCACAAGGTCCCGCAGTTCACGGTGGACGCGCACCGGCCCGTGAAGGCGTTCGATGTCTTCGGCCTCAGCTTCTCCACCGAGCTGGGCTACACCAACATGCTCACGGCCCTGGACCTCGCGGGCATCCCGCTGGAGGCCAGGAACCGCACGCTCGACGACCCGATCGTCCTCGCCGGCGGCCACGCGGCCTTCAACCCCGAGCCCATCGCGGAGTTCGTGGACTGCGTGGTCATCGGTGACGGCGAGCAGGCCGTCCTGGAGATCACCGAGATCATCCGGACCTGGAAGGCCGAGGGCCGCCCCGGCGGCCGCGAGGAGGTCCTCTTCCGGCTCGCGAAGACCGGCGGGGTGTACGTCCCCGGCTTCTACGACGTCGAGTACCTGGCCGACGGGCGCATCGCCCGCGTCGTACCGAACCGCTCGGGCGTGCCGTGGCGCGTGTCCAAGCACACCGTCATGGACCTGGACGAGTGGCCGTACCCGAAGCAGCCGCTCGTACCGCTCGCCGAGACCGTCCACGAGCGGATGTCCGTGGAGATCTTCCGCGGCTGCACGCGCGGCTGCCGCTTCTGCCAGGCGGGCATGATCACGCGCCCGGTGCGCGAGCGCAGCATCACCGGCATCGGCGAGATGGTCGAGCGCGGTCTGAAGGCGACCGGATTCGAGGAGGTCGGGCTGCTCTCGCTGTCCTCCGCCGACCACACCGAGATCGCCGACGTCGCCAAGGGGCTCGCGGACCGGTACGAGGAGGACAAGGTCGGCCTGTCGCTGCCGTCCACCCGGGTCGACGCGTTCAACGTCGACCTCGCCAACGAGCTGACGAGGAACGGCCGCCGGTCGGGTCTCACCTTCGCGCCCGAGGGCGGCTCCGAGCGCCTGCGCAAGGTCATCAACAAGATGGTCTCGGAAGAGGACCTGATCCGTACGGTCTCCACGGCGTACGGCAACGGCTGGCGGCAGGTGAAGCTCTACTTCATGTGCGGCCTGCCGACCGAGACCGACGAGGACGTCCTCCAGATCGGCGACATGGCGGTCAACGTCATCGCCGAGGGCCGCAGGGTCTCGGGCCAGAACGACATCCGCTGCACGGTGTCGATCGGCGGCTTCGTCCCCAAGCCGCACACCCCGTTCCAGTGGGCGCCGCAGCTGAGCGCCGAGGAGACCGACGCGAGGCTCCTGAAGCTCCGCGACAAGCTCCGCGGCGACAAGAAGTACGGCCGCTCGATCGGCTTCCGCTACCACGACGGCAAGCCCGGCATCGTCGAAGGCCTGCTCTCGCGCGGCGACCGCCGCATCGGCGCGGTCATCCGCGCGGTCTACGAGGACGGCGGCCGCTTCGACGGCTGGCGCGAGCACTTCAGCTACGACCGCTGGATGGCGTGCGCCGAGAAGACGCTGCCCGAGATGGGCGTGGACGTCGCCTGGTACACGACGCGCGAGCGCACGTACGAGGAGGTCCTGCCCTGGGACCACCTGGACTCCGGTCTGGACAAGGACTGGCTCTGGGAGGACTGGCAGGACTCGCTGGACGAGACAGAGGTCGACGACTGCCGCTGGACGCCGTGCTTCGACTGTGGGGTCTGCCCGCAGTTCGACACATGGCCACAAGTAGGACCGACGGGCAAGAAGCTACTTCCGCTTGAGGTCAAGAAGTAGCCGTGACCAGCGGCGATGCCGTCCAGTGGATGGCTGAGACGCTCGCTGGCATGAGCGAGGCGGAGCGTACCGAGATCCTTCGAGGGCTCGGGACGAAGGAGCGCGAGCAGGCTTCCCGCCCTGTGCGGCGCACGCCGCTTCCTGCTCCTCGGCAAGATCCGGGCATCGTCTCGGCAGTCGAGTGGGTGTAGCTGACGAGAGAGGCGCCCGGGCCGTAAAGGTCCGGGCGCCTTCTGCGTGGCGCCGATGGACAGCATCGGGTCGGATCGGGGTGAACATGCCCTCTTGACCCGCAGGTTCCGACAGAGTGAAGGTCGTGCAACCAGGCGCAACGCGCTCGACAGGGAGGGACGCCATGGCCTTACGGTTCGTCGGTAAAGATCCCGAGTCCGGAGATCACGGATCACCCGCTGTGTGGGTGGATCAGGAGTCGAAGGATCTTGTGATCCAGGGGTGGACGGCAGACGAGCGGACCACGGGCGAGAGCTCGCGGGATGTGTCGATCCCCAGGCATGAGTCGGTGATCAGGGTTCCGAAGCGGATGATCCCGCTTCTCAGGGAGGCGCTCCGTGTCGCAGAGTCTGACTGACTTCTCTGACCTCATCAGGTCAGTGCGGGAGTCAGCCGTGCATCTTGAGATGCGCGACACGTACGGAGTCGAGAACGAGATCGAAGGATTCGCTGCATGGAAGCAAGGACGCCGGCTCGACCCGGAGGACCAGGGTTCGTGGTGGCGTCCGTGGCTCGACCTCGTTCAGGAGGTCACGGCCAAGGGTGTGGTCATCCGACGTGCCCGCATCGTCTCGGAGCCGGTCAGCGATTACATCGCCTTCGAGCACTCGGGCACCTTCACGAACGTGGCTGCCGGGGAGCAGATCCGTTGGCTGCCCCGTCGCGACGCCTCGGACCTCGCCCTACCGGGCAACGACTTCTGGTTGTTCGACGGACGCCTTGTCCAGTTCAACGTCTTCGATGGGGTCGGCCGGTGGGTCCACACTGACCAGACGGAAGACCCTGCCGTAGTTGCGCGGTGCGCGTCGGCGTTCGAAGCGGTGTGGGAGCGAGCCATCCCGCACGAGAAGTTCGCCGTCTGATTCCTGACCGGTCAGCTCATGCCTTCCTCTCCACTTTCCAGCGCCCAAGCGGCACGAGCCGCTGTGGCTGCCCGCTTGCAGGGCCTCATGCAAGACGCTGGCCTGACGGGGCATGAGCTGGCCGCTCGGTGCGGCTGGCACAAGTCGAAGTCATCCCGGATCGCGCGGGGCAAGACGCCACCCTCGGACGCAGACATCCGTGCCTGGTGCGCTGCCTGCGGAGCCGACGATCACGCGGCCGATCTGATCGCTGCGTCCCGAAACGCAGAGTCGATGTACGTCGAGTGGCGACAGATCCACCGTGACGGGATGCGGCGAGTTCATGAGCAGACTGTCCCGCTGTACCAGCGGACCCGCTCCTTTCGCGTGTACGCCTCGAACGTCATGCCGGGGATGCTCCAGACCCCCGGCTACGCGACAGGGCTTCTCCGGTCCATCACAGCCTTCCAGGGAACCCCGGACGACGTGGCCGACGCCGTGCAGGCTCGGACCCAACGGTCCCGCGTGATCCGGGAAGGAGATCATCGGTTCGCCCTGGTGCTCGAAGAGACGGTTCTCTACTACCGGGTGAGCGACGATGCCGCGATGGCGGCCCAGCTTGAACACGTGCTCTCGGTGATGGGGCAGCCGAACGTATCCCTCGGCATCATCCCCGCACGGGCCCGCCGTACCGTCTGGCCGCTCGAAGCCTTCTACGCCTTCGACGACCGACAGGTGGCGGTGGAGACCCTCACCGCAGAGATCAACCTGACCACGCCCGGCGAGATCCGTACATACCTTCGAGCCTTCTCCGAGCTGTCCCGATCCGCCGTTCGCGGAGCCGAAGCCCGCGCCTTGATCACGAAGGCGCTCGCTGCCCTCGGGTGAATCCGTGCAACCGCGTGCAACAGCGTGGACCCCTCACAACCCCGCTCCCTACGGTCTGTTCATCGACCTCGGAAGCGACAGGGAGGGCGCGACGGTGACGACGACGGAACCCACGCGGTGGCAGGAAGCACCGGTAGAGCTGCCGATTCGGGAGGAGCGCCCTGCGCCCCGTCCTGTGCCCGGCTGCCCGGAGTGCGCGCGGCTCGGTCAGCTCCGTAAGGCAGCCGGAATGGAGCGCGACAGCACCACGGTCGCTGACTGCAACATCCTGCTTCGGATGCACGGGACCGGTCACTGATGGACATGCAGACGTGGAGGGACGCCAGGACTCAGGCGACGGACGCGACGGAGTCCATACGTGCGGCACTCGCCGCGCTCGGAGTTCCCGAGTCCGCGTGGAGCAGCGTCCGGCCCGTGGTGACGCACACCGGGCAGGCGTACGTCCATCTCGGGATGATCCGCGCTGATGCGGTCGAGCAGATCGCCGAGGCACTGCGGGTGCCCTCGGCTTACTGAGCCATCACAGAATCCTGTCACCGCTGCCCTCCGGCGGGAGGCAGGTAGTCCCCCGATTGACAAGCCGTCGAGCAGAGGCAGACGTGCCTCGTCTGGGTGGACGTGCCCAGGTTCCGGCCCAGTCCGCTCCTTGACTGGAGTGCCGCCCTGGGCGGTGAGGGTAACCGCTTCGGGCCCCGGGAAACCGAAGCACCCATCGACTCCCGCCCATCACGGGCGGGGTGCAGCCGGCACTCGCCCGGCTGTGAAGCAGATCAGGAAGGGCACAACGATGACCGACCTGTACGGGCTCCCCATGGAGGGAGCCGAGTTCTCGAAGGCATGCGGCGGCAGTACCCACCCGGACGGCGAGGCGTGCGTGACCCTCGCGAAGATCGGGCCGGACGCATGGGCCATGGGCGACAGCAAGCGCCCGAACGCCGAGCCGCTGCGCTTCACCACGGCCGAGCTGGACGCGGCGGGTATCGACCTCGCCCGCTTCGACCTTTCCGCCTGATTCACGGCACCACCTGAACTGACGGCCCCGCCCTCACGCCGACGGGCGGGGCCGTCGTCATCCCTCGGAACGGAGCAGCGGTGCACCACCACGGTTACGCATGGGTGGGGGAGAAGAAGACGTTCGACAGGGAGAGCGTCCGCAGACCGGCCGGACAGGCCCCGACCGCAAGCAGCGAGATGGAGGTACATGACCGGTACCGAGAAGCCGTGGCCGTGTTCCCGACCACCGACGTGCCCCCGATCCAAACGGCGCACTGGCTCATGAAACCGCCCTCGATGATCCGAGGGACGTGGGAGGAACCCAAGGAAGCCGGTGAGTGGCTCGGCCTTCAGCTCGCAGAGTTCGCCCCCCGATTCGCGTCTGAAGAGGATCGGGAAGTGACCAGGTTGGTTCTCCTGGTGAAGGGTGCAGTCGAGCGGCTCACATGGGGAGGAGATGTGTCCCTCGGCCACTACCTGAAGGGCACGGTCTTCCACTCGGTCGCCCTTGTGACGTGCTCGCCGAACCGCGCTGCTCCCGACCTGTCCTGTCCCGCCCGGTAGGCCACGCATGACAGCGGCCCCGACGTATGCTGAGGGCCTGTCTGCGTCCGTGTGCGCCTGTCTCAGGCGCCCTGTTCGAGGTGGCGGTACAACGTGGCGCGGCCGATTCCCAGGGCCTTGGCGATGGCTGTGACGCTGTCTCCCTTGGCGTGCCGGGCACGGGCTACGGCGAGCTTGTCGTCATCCAGGACCGACGGACGCCCACCGACGTTGCCCTTACGTGCCGCAGCCTCCAACCCCTCCAACGTCTTCTCTCGGATGCCTTCCCGCTCGACCTCTGCACTGACGGCGAGCACGGCGAACACGATGGCACCTGCCCCGTTCGGGTCGTACACACCCTGAAGGGGACCGGACAGGAGTTCCAGTTGGATGCCGTCCGCCTGAAGGGTGGAGGACAGTGTCATCAGCTCTGCCGCACTGCGGGCAAGACGCTTCATCTCGACCACGGTCAGGATGACCGGCTGATTCGGTGCGGCTGCCTTGATCTCCCGTGCCAGCGTGAGCGCCTTCTCAAGCTCCGGCCGCTCCTTCACCCGGGTACTGATCTTCTCGGAGAACACGCGGGTGCAGTCGGCACGGGCAAGCATGTCCAACTGAGACTGAAGCTCCTGTCCAACGGTTGAGCAACGGGCGTAGCCCAGCCGGATCGCTGCGCCCGGTATCGCGTCAGACACCTGTGTGACGGGAGCGCCCTGCGTCCAGACCTTCCCCGGGTTGCGGTCGGCCGGAGTCCTCACGGTCAGTTCCGCCTTGAGCGCGGGCACCAGGGCGAAACGGCCCGTGTGGTAGTTCGCTGCCACCTTGCCCGTGGTCGTGCGGCAGGGGCTACCGGCGGGGGCTTCGCACTTCGGGCAGGAGTGGCGTTCGACCTGTGCGGCCGGGGTATTCGTGGTCACGACGAGACCGTCTCACAAACGTGTCCCGAAAGCCAGTCCTGAAGGAGATGTTTCGGGACGGGTTACGAGACATTCGAGCTTGGGCGAAACGGACACGCCCAGAGTCTGGCCCGCCCGTCCCGAAAACGAAGGTTTGTGAGACGCCCCGGTACGCTCTTCGGCATGTCTGACGAAGCGGTCCTGCCAAGCCATCTCGATGGGCTTCCGATCCTCCGATCGGACGAGGAGATGGAGGAGGTGCAACAACGCATGTCTCTCCTGGTGGGCGAGGTGGCCCGGGAGAGTGCTGCGCTGGAGTACTACCTGCGCAAACTCATGACCTGCCTCATCGACAGCAAGTACGCCGAGGTTGTGGCTGCGGGGCTTGGAGCACATGAGCTGATCGATACGTGTACGGCACTCGTGAAGATCAACCGGGAGATCACGGAAGCGCAGCGCACCGAGTGCCGCTCCAGACTCGCGACCCTCAAGCCCTTGCTCGCCCGACGAAACCACTTGGTCCACGGCATGTGGTCGCCTGAGCGTGTGCCGGAGACTGAGCCGCTACCCAGCGCGGCGTGGGCGCTTGTCAGCAAGAGGCGCACGGCCGCGGCCTCCATCGAGATCTCCTACGAAGAAGCGGAAACCTTGGCCTACGAGTTGAATCGGGCAGGCTCCGGAGTCTTCGACTGGATCTGCCGCTCTCTTCTTGTGCAACTGAGGAGAGAGCAGGCAACCGAGCCCCCCGAGGAGGCGAACGGGGGTGGGGTATGACCCCTTGGCGGGCAAGTCCGGACCGCCATGTCTTGGCGGCCAAGATCGCGCCACGGTTTCAGACCCCGTCAGGCAGTGGCGGAGTGAGGCAACGGCGAAGAAGTCGCAGGTAGGAGGGCTGCGCCCGGCTTAGCCGGCGCTCAGGGACTGCACAAGAGTGAGGCTTTTTCGGGGCTTGCCGTTTGTTGCTTCCCGTTGTGGCCGCGTAGCGGCCCTTGCCGAGCGCCTTGCCTTGGGCCTTGGGAGTGGGGCGCGGTAGCGCCCCCACGTGGCCAGCTCCCTGGTCTTCCTGATGTCGGTCCCTTCGGGGCCGCTCTGCGAAGTGCCTTCCGGTTGTGCGGCCGGAGGCCGCGCCTGTCGCTTGGTTCTCTTCGCCGCTGCCCTTGTGACTGGGGGCGCTGCGCGCCCTACTTCTCCTTGCCGCTGACGTACGTGGCTTCCTTCTGTCGGCCCCTACGGGGCCGCGCTGTGAGGCCAAAAGCTGTGAGGCCAAAAAGACAAGAGAAGGCGCGAACGTTTTCGCAGGTGAGATGCCGTCTCGGTACACGCGGGGCGTGTGCTGGCTACACGCGAGGGATGTATTCACCGATCGAGGTGCACGCGGCACGGCACGGGTGCGCCCTTCCTCTTCTGGAAGATGTGAGAGGGGAGGACAAGACATGCGGCCCCCGATCGGGGCGAGACAAGCTCCAGCTCCCTGGCGCGGGTCAGGGCGTTGTTCGTACTTTGGTCGGACAGGGGCTTGCCCTCCTTGCCCAGCAGTGCGGCGAGCTTGCCGGGGCCGAAGCTTGCGTGTCCGTGGCGGTCGGCCCAACCGAGGGCCGCGAAGTGGATGCGGTAGGCGAGTTGGTGTCGGGGGTCTTGGGCCATGCGCTGGTACTCGCGCTGAGAGACCCCGCCCCACGGGCGGCCGGGGCCGAAGTTGATGGTGCTCGTGCTCATCGGCTCGGAACCTCCGTGCCGCCACAGTCGTGAGTCTCTCCGTCAGCGAGAGGCGATTCGCACGCCTCACAGGTCCAGACGATTTCGATCGTGATGTTCAAGGGGTGGCGACCTCCCGGCGGCGGCCGAGGGCAGCGCGTAGCTGTACCTCGGCGGGTGAGTGGAAGTCGCGCAGTACCGTCCTGCGCTTCGGGGCGCCCTCGGCTTCCCCTGCCAGCCCCTTGGGATGGCGGCCCCTCACGGAGTGGCCAGCTCTACCGGCGTCACACGACGGGAGCTACGGTGTCCGCTCCTCGAAGGAACGGGAGGATCTTCTTACACGGCCGGTGGCTCGGTCGTCAACCGTGCCGGCAGAGCCCCCGCCCCTCGCGTCCCAGTAGGGGAGTCAGGGCGGGGGCATGACTGCGTCAGAGCTTGGCGGCGAACTCGTCGCTCTTGATGACGAGACGCTCTTGCACGTCACGAGGGATCTTCAGCCTCAGGTGCACGGACGGAGCGCGCATGCCCTTGACCCTGGTCCGAGTCACCTCGCATGTGACGCCCACGCGGCGCAGATCCTCGGCCATGGCTTCCATGCCGCCGGACTCCCACACTTCGCGGAACGTCTTCCCGTTGTGGACGAGCGTCCAACGGTCCTGCGTGGTCTCGGGGTCGATCGTGCTCAGCTCGTCGGTCAGCTTGTCGAGCGTCTTCTCCGCCTGCTCCTGAGTGAACCGCGTCTTCGTGTACCGACCTCCCGGTTCAAGGCCCGTCATGTAGTAGGCGATGGCCTCTTCGAGCCGCTTCACCTCGGCCCGAGCCTCCGCCCCCTGCGCGTACTCCCGAACCTGTACGGGGAAGTCGCCGAGGACTCTGAGCACGTCGTTCACGAGCACGTCGTACACACCCTGTGGATCGGGTGCGCCGAACCCTCCGCTCTTGCACTTCTGGCACCGGAGGTACTGGTACTGGCCGAACTTGTTGGTCGTGACATGCACGGTCATGTTCGACGTGCAGTCGACACAGGTGAGGACTCCCAGGAACTGCGTCGCGCCGTGCGTCTGGCGCTGGGGTTGGTACTTGCCGCGCCGGTCGATGGCCTCCTGGAGTTCGTCGTACTCCTCCTTGGTGAAGATGGGTTCGGCCACCCTGATCGGCTTGCCGTCGTGCCCGAGTATCAGCTTCGAGCGGCGTACGCCGCCGTTCTTGTTCTCCTCCACCCGGTAGCCCATGAGCGCCGGGTTACGAAGGCGCCGGAGGAGAGTCGAGGTAGTGAGCCCTGGGGACATGAGCCCGGAGCGGACAAGGCACAGAGCCATGCGCCGGGCGGATACGCCGCGAAGGGCCATGCGGCGAGCCCAGTGCAGCGCCTTGTATGCGTTCGGCTCGATGGCGAGGGACGGCTTGCCGTTCTTCTTCGTGGTGACGAAGCCGTACGCAGGCTTGCCGACGAACCACGCGTCCTGAGTCCGCGTGTAGTCCCACAGCGACGCGACCCGGGTCGACGTATTCGCCGCCTCGATCTCGGCGATGCCTCCGATGAGAGTGACCATCATCCGGCCCACCGTCGATTCGAGGTCGATGCTGTCGTTCTTCGAGACGAGGTTCTTCCCGTACCGCTCGCACCACTCGATCATGGTCGAGAGGTCCGACATACGGCGGATGAACCGGTCGAGCTTCCAGAAGAGAAGGACATCGAACTCCGGGGCTCGGTTGTTGAGCCACTCGCCAAGCTCCTTCCGCTTCCACGGCGGAACCTTCGTTGCCGACACGTTGAGGTCAGAGGCGACGCCGACCACGCGGCACCCCTTCTCTCTGGCCAGGAGGCGGAGGTCAAGCTCCTGCCGTACCGGCGACGTGGTGTCCTCTGTAAGAACGGACAGGCGGATGGACAGCAGGGCGCGCGGAGCGTCCGCAGGGAGAAGGGCCTCCGCCTTCTTCAGCTCCTCCAAGAGGGCCAGGTCTGAGGCAGTCCACTCGGTCTCGGCGGCATACGTCTTCATGGGCCGGAGCGTATGTGTGGATATACCCATGTGTCCATCTGCCCGCAGATGGACACGGAGATCCAGATCGGCCCGACGGGAAAGAAGCTTCTGCCGCTGACGGTCGTCAAGTAGGCGCAGCGACAAGCGGAGATGCCGTCCGGCGGACGGCAGAGACGCTTGTGGAGCGGGTGTAGTGCAAGAAGGCGTCCGGGCCGGTCCCGGACGCCTTCTGCGTGTCCCGCAACTGCGGTTGGTATGCGGTCCGGTCCGAGTCCCGGGGCCCCTTGGCATGGCTCGGTGGCCGCGAAGGTTTCCGACGCACGGCAGTCTGAGAGCGCAGGGCGGTTTCCTGTTCTGGAAAACCGAACCCCTTGCCCTGCCCTCGTGATGGTCGGGAGCATGGGGGCGCAACACCTGACGACCGCGACCAGGGGGTAAGGCGTGAAGGTTCGAAAGCTGGTCACGACCTGTGAGCACGGAGACTGCCCGACGCTTTATGCGACGGACAGGGGCACGTTCCTGGTGCAGGGGGACGTGCCGGCCGACCACGGCCTGGATATTCCGGCACACGAAACCCTGGTCGAGATCCCTATGGAACTTGTGCGGAAGGCGATTCGTGATCAGCTCATCTAGCAACCTGGCAGAGCGCTTCAAGACTTTCGAGAGGGAAGCTTTCCGGCTGGAGATCCTCGACAATTACAACATCCCGTCGAGTGCCGAGAGCCTGCGTGCTTTCCTGGCGGGTGAGCCGCAGCCGGCGGACTACAACGCCGGGTGGGTAGAGACAGTGCGCACCGCTACCCAGGCGGGGAAGCGCATGTACCGAGTGCACATCGTGACTCGTCCACTGACGGACTATCTCCGGTATGAACTTGGTTGGGGGTACACCAAGAACATGGCCGGAGGGGAGGAGTTTTTCATCCTCGATGTCACGGAGAGCCCCAACCCGTTGAGTGAAGCGCCGGACTTCTGGCTGTTCGATGAGGCTGCGCCTGTCGTAATGGACTATGACGAGAACGGTACTTTCCGCGGGCCTGATTTTCGGCCGACCGAAACGGCTTCGGAGTTCGTCCGCTATCGGGATACGGCGCTGGCTCATGCCGAGCCGTTCGCCGCATGGTGGGCAAAGCACGGCGGGTGAACAGGACGGAACTCGGTGCGGCGCTGCGGGCGCTTCGGTTGGCATCCGGCAAGGAGGCCAAGGCTATAGCCCGTAGTGCTGTCATGTCCAATCCCAAGCTGTCGAAGATCGAGAACGGCCGTGTGGCCCCGACGGTGGTGGATGTGGAACACATTCTGACTGCCCTGGAGGTGTCGCCGGAGGTCAAGGCTGAGTACATGGCTGCGGCCCGCGCGCAGGCCACGGAAGCGACTGCTTGGCGACTGTTCAGGCGCATGGGACTTCATCGGAAACAGGAACAGATCCGGGCGCTTGAAGAATCGATGAAACTCCTTCGGCTTTTCCAGCCTTCCCTGGTCCCTGGCCTCTTGCAGACTCCCGAGTACATGCGTGCGATTCTGGGCAGAAAGGGGCTGAGTGAGGATCAGCTGTCGCGAACTGCGGGTGCGAGGATCGAGCGTCAGGCGGTCCTGTATGACATGAGCAAGACCATGCGGTTCGTCATCACGGAACCGGTACTGCACTGGCGTATTCTTCCGCCCCTCATGATGGCTGGACAGTTGGACCGGATCGTTTCTGTCTCTCGCCTGCCGAACATTGATGTTCGTGTTGTTCCTCTGCGTTGTCCGCAGCAGGATGTGCCCGGGCACTCTTTTGTTATTCGAGACGATCGCATGGTCACCATTGAGACAACTCACGCCGAGGTAATCGTTACCGATTCCCGGGACGTTTCTCTCTACATCGACAAGTTCGATCGCTTCGCGTCCGCATCGCTTACCGGTGACAGCATGCGATCGGTGCTGACGGACCTCCGGGATGGATTCTTGCGCGAACGGGAAACCGGCTAGATCGCGCCAGCGCCACGCGACACCATTGCCTTCCGGAAGACAGCGGAACGGGAAGGCGCTCGGCGTGAGCGAAAAACAGACGGCCATGACCGGACCGGAACACCTGCCCCTTCCCCATCCGCCGCCGAAACCGGCGGTGGGATGTGGTGTCTGCGATGCCCTGGCGATACAGCGACAGGCCGCACGGGACAGGGGCGATCTTTCGGCCGCGACGGATGCCGACGTGGAGATCAGGAACCACCCGCACAAGACCCGGCGGTCGAGGTGACACGGTCGGTGATGCGGTTCGTGAAGCACCGGATCACCGGCACCCGGACCCTGGCGTGACGGGCGGATGTCGCCGACGGCGCTGACGGCGCATTTGGGCAAGCCTGGAAGGTGAGCCATTGTGAACCGCACGTGACACACCATCAGAAAGCAGGATGTCCATGCTCAATCGCCTCATCGCCTGCCTTTGGCGCGTCATCCGCGGGCCGATGCAGTGGCGTGTCCTGTGGTTCGCGCATGCCAAATTCATGGTTGGTGTGACCGGGGTCGTCAGAGACGGCGACGGTCGTGTACTGCTTCTCCGACACCGGATGTGGCCCCAGGACCGCCCCTGGGGACTGCCCACCGGCTATGCCGTCAAGGGCGAAGAATTACCGCTCACCATCGTCCGCGAAGTCAAAGAGGAAACGGGACTGGACGTCGAACCCGGTCGGCTCGTGGGCCTCAAGAGCGGCTACAAACTCCGGGTGGAAGTGGCCTACGAGGTCACGCACGTCGGAGGCACTCTCAAGATCGATACGTTCGAGATCCTGGAGGCACAGTGGTTCTCCCCGGACTCCCTACCCCAAGGGGTACAGGAATCGCATCTGCTCTTGATCCACGGCAAGGAACCCGCCTGACAGACACCACGCTTCTCGCCCCCAATGAGACGCTGGTGGAAGGAGACGGGGGCCACCGGCTGCTCGACGCCCTCGTGGAACTCCGCACCGCACCCGGCGCGGTCACTTCTGAGCACCACCCCGAGCACTGCTTCCGGCCTCTGCCGCTGGTCCTCGGGAGCTGGTGCACCGCCGGCATCGACATCACCGCCTTTCACCGGGGCCTCGATCTTCTGCGGCCCCGGTACGCGGCCCTCGGCCTGCGCCGTCTTCTCCCTCTGGACCGCGTTCTGATCGGCGCCCGCTCCGCGCGGCCGGGGGCCTTCGGCGGCTTCCATCACCCCAACCAGGGCTACCGGCACCTTCAGATGGTCTCCGTCATCACCGTGTTCGGCGACATGACCGAAGCGCTGCCGACCACCCCCGATCTGGCGCTCCTCGACCTCCTGCGCGCCTATGCTCACGACTGCCTGCACTACGGCTCGTACCGCAGATACGCCCTGCGCGACGGCCAGATCTACCGCAGCCAGTACGGCATCAACTACCGCCGTCCCGGCCGGACCTACTCATCCGCCGACCGCCCGGACACCGCCGAAACGCGGAACCTGGGCGTCGTCATGGAGGGTGCCTGTGACCGTGAAGCTCGCCGCCTGACTGGGCACATCGCCACACTGCTCGGCACGCACTGCACCGAGGGGCCTGAGGGGTACGCCTCATTCGGGCAGCGAACGACGCGGTGGCCTACTACGACTCCGGTGAGGAGCGCGCCAACGCGTTCGACCTTGCCCACGTGGCAGCGCGCGGTGCCATCGAAGACGCCAAGGCGGCAGGAAACGACCTCGTAGCAGCCTCCGGAGTCGGCGGCATGTGCTGGCTGCTCGTACGGACTCGGCAACTGCCGGCACAAACGGGCGACCGACTACCGCCCGAAGGCGGCAGGATGAACTCCCCAGCAGGCGGCCGGCGCCGGGCACCCCAGGCGGGTCCGGGCGGGCTGTGCGCGGGGATGGTCGTCTACGACCGTACGTACGACATGGTCGGGGTCGTGGACAACTTCGTCGGGCCGCTCGTCAGTCTGTCGCGTCCCACCGGTCTCACCTGGCAGAGCCGTTGGGCGTCCGTCCGGCAGGGACCGAATACGAGAAGCGCCAACTGCGAGCGATCGGTGCTCTGCACCGCACACGCCACAAGGGGTTGAGGTCTCGATGAGGGCGGCGTCAGGCGGTGGCATTGCGAAGAGGGAGCACGGCATCACGCGGTTCCTCTCGTGGCCACTTTTGGTTGCTTCCTACGCTCGGGCAACGCGGGAAGTGGCCCGGCTCAAGGCGTAGGCGCAAGGAAAGAGAGCCCCGGGCCGACGTGTGATTGCGGTGGCTGGGGCCGGTGGGGCGCGGCACAATGGGGCGATGCCGCAACTGACCGTCCCTGACGTCCGGGTTCATCCCTCCTTTCTTGCCGCGATGGAGGAGTTCGTGGGCGAGGACATGGACAACCGGTCGCTGCTCGCCCATGAGATGGCGATGTACGCCGATACCTGGCACAAGCCCGAGGTCTTCTCCGCGTACGTGGCCAGGCTGCGTGCCGAGAGCCTGGAGGAGACGCCGCGGGTGGAGGGCTGGGTGCCGGGGACCACGCTCTGGTACGTCGAAGACGACACGTTCCTCGGGCGCCTGACGATCCGGCACCGGCTCACCCCGTTCCTGCGTGAGCTGGGCGGTCACATCGGTTACGCCGTACGTCCCACCGCCCGCAGGCAGGGCCACGCGACTGCCATGCTCGGCGCGTCCCTGCCGGTCGCGCGCGGGCTCGGGATCGAGTCCGTCCTCGTTACGTGTGACACCACCAACACACCTTCACGGAAGGTGATCGAGGCGGCCGGCGGGGTACTTGAGGATCAGCGGGGCGGCAAGCTCCGTTTCTGGATCCGAACGGACGTCTGAGGCGTCCTGGCAGACATGGACCTCGAAAACCTCGAAGAGGAGCAGGAGAAGCCGCCCCGGCCATACGGGTATCAAGGGGCCGGGGATCGGTGGGACGGGGATCGTCCGTACGGGAATCATCAGGCGCCTTCGGGGTACGAAGCCGGTGACGGTTGTCTGACCACGGCCGTCAGGATTCCGGTGCGGATCGTCGTGGTCCTTGTTGTGCTGCCCGTGCGCATGGCGTGGGACGTACTCGTCGCGGCCGCCAGGGCGCTCGACAGAGTGGCGCTGCGGCCGCTCGGTCGTGCGCTGACCTGGCTCGGCCGGGTGCTGTTCGTCATTCCGCTGGTCTGGGCGTACGCGGCGCTGCTCACTCCGCTCGGTCATGCCCTGGTGTGGCTGGGAGCGGCTGTTTTCGTGTGGCCGTGGGTGGCGTTGTGGCGGTACGTGGTGGTGCCCGTGGTGCGGTACGGCCTCGTGGTGCCGGTGGTGTGGGTGTACCGCAGTGTGTTCACCCCCGTGGGTCACGGCATCGTGTGGCTGGGCCGGGCTGTCGGTGGTTTTTCCGTGTGGATCGCACGGGCCGTCGGTCACGGCATCGCGTGGCTGGGCCGGGTCATTGGTCGCGGCTTTCTCTTGTTCGGCCGCACTGTCGGCGGCTTTTTCGCCTGGGCCGGCCGCGCTCTCGGGCACGGCGCTGCCTGGATCGGTCGCTGCGCCGCCCGGCTCGGCAGGGCTGTCGGGCACCTTTTCGGCCGGCTGTACACGACGGTGCTCACGCCGGTGGGACGCCTTCTGCTGTGGCTGGGAGCGGCTGTTTTCGTGTGGCCGTGGGTGGTGTTGTGGCGGTACGTCGTGGTGCCCGTGGTGCGGTACGGGCTGGTGATGCCACTGCTGTGGGTCTACCGAACACTCCTCACACCGCTGGGCCATGGCATCGCGTGGCTGGTGACCGGTGTCGCGCGCGGTGTGTCGGCTGCCGTCCGCGCGCTTCTCGCCGCCGTGGCCGTGCTGGTGACCGTTGTGCTGGTGGTGCCGGTCCGCTGGATGTGGCGGCGGATTCTGGTACCGGTCGGGCGCGAGATCGGCGCCGCGGTCGGCTTCGGCTGGCGTATCGCGGGCTACCTCTCACGGGCTGCCGGCCGTGCGCTCGGAGCTGTGGGCCGCGCTGTGGGGCGCGGACTGGGCCGGCTCGGCCGTGGTGTGGGGCGTGGGTGGGGCGCGCTCCGCCGTGCGGCCGGCCGTGTGCTCGGAGCCGTCGGACGCGCGTTCAGCCGGTTCGGCCGTGCCGTCGGAAGCGCGTTCACCCGGTTCGGCCGAGCTGTAGGACGTGCGCTCCGCCGGGTCGGCCGGAATCTGATCGGCCGTCCCGCTCGCCGGGTTTATCTGAGCGTTCTCACGCCTATGGGGCACGTGCTGCGCGACGGCGGCTGGAGGCCGGTCAAGGAAGCCGCCGCCGAGGCCGGACGTGCGGCGCGCGAGGCGATGCGCGCCGCACGGGCCACGGTCAGGCAGGCGCGCAAGGAGGCATGGCGCGCGCTGATCGGGGCTCCGCGTATTCCGGAGCCCCGGGAACCCCACGTTCCGGAGCCTCGGGAACCTCAGGATGACCTGGCGCGTACTCTGGGTAGTACAACGACTGTCCCCGATGCGGTCTCCGCATCCGAGATCTCCCTGCGGAAGCAGGGCTGAACCGGGCCCGGGGCCCCACCAGAACGTCGAGGGCGGCGCGTCACCGCGTACCGCTCCGCACGGAGGAGAAGAACCACTGGGCAAGCGACAGCCCGAAGGCCCGCCGCCCGCACCCACGGTGCAGCGCATCAGGCTGCGCTACACCAAGCGCGGCCGCCTCCGGTTCACCAGTCACCGCGACTTCCAGCGCGCTTTCGAGCGGGCGCTGCGCCGAGCCGAGGTGCCCATGGCCTACTCGGCCGGTTTCACACCGCATCCGAAGGTGTCGTACGCCAATGCCGCCCCCACCGGCACGGGCAGTGAGGCCGAGTTCCTGGAGATCGGCCTCGCGGAAGTGTGCGACCCCGACAAGCTGCGCCTGCTGCTCGACGAGTCGCTGCCCACGGGCCTCGACATCATCGACGCCGTCGAGGCGCACACGTCAGGACTCGCCGACCGGCTGACCGCTTCCGTGTGGGAGCTGCGGCTGGAGGGCGTCGAGGTCGAGGAAACGCGACACGCGGTGTCGGCGTTCCTCTCGGCGGAGACCGTGGAGGTCCAGCGCCGTACCAAGAACGGGATGCGGAGTTTCGACGCCCGCGCCGCGGTCACGGACCTCCAGGTGTCTCATCCACAGGCTGATAGGCCCGGAGACGGGCCCTGTGCGATACTGCGATTGGTTGTGCGGCACGTAACACCCGCCGTTCGACCCGACGACGTCCTGTCCGGTCTCCAAGCCGTGGCCGACCTGGCGCCGCCGGTCCCCGCAGCGGTGACCAGGCTGGCGCAGGGGCTTTTCGACGAAGAGTCCGGCAGTGTGACCGACCCGCTCGCGCCCGACCGCGAGGCAGTCCAGGCCGGCCTGACCAAGGCCGCAGGACCCGCCGCCGCGAAGGCGCCGGAAGGTGCAGGTCCCGCGTAGGACGGTCGTCGCAGCGCAGCCCTGGTACGCGGGAGCCACCTGGGTCGGGCGGCGCGCTGACCGACTCCACAAGACTTTCGCCAGGCCGTACGTACAACGCGTAGGGAACCGGCGAGCCAGACATAACAGCTCCCGTGCGGCGCCCGCGCCCCGGACGGCGGCATTCGCGCATCGCGCGGCCGCAACCGGACCGGAATCAGGCGTGGCGCCCGGGAGCGTGACGGGAGAACCGCCCGCATGAGCGAGCCCAACGAACCCGGTACGACCGGGCAGACGAACAGCGAAGACAACAACTCACCCAGCGATACGCTGCCGCCGCGCCGCAGGCGCCGCGCCGCGTCCCGCCCCGCGGGTCCGCCCGTGGCGGCCACGGGCGGCGAGGCCCCGGACGCCGGGAGCCTCACCCAGAGCACCGTCAAGGCCGCGCCGGCCGAGAGCATCGGGGCGACAGCGGCGACGGAAGAGCCCGCGCCGCCGCGTGCGCGCCGCCGTGCGACCCGAAAGACCGCGGCTCCCGAGCCCGTCGCCGCTCCTGAGACGGTCGTGGAGCCCGTGGCCGAGCCGGTCCAGGCCGCAGCGGCCCCGGCTGCCGAGGAAGCGGCGCCCGCCGCCCGTCCGCGCCGCCGTGCGACCCGCAGGGCCACCGCGCCCGCCGGTGCGCCGGAGGCCGAGGAGATCGCGCGGAGCGTCGTGGAGGCGCCCGCGACCGTGGTTCCCGAGGCCGTGGCGCCCGGGGCAGCCGCGTCCGAGGAGCCCGCGCCGCCGCGTACGCGGCGCCGTGCGACCCGTAAGACCGCAGCCCCCGAGCCCGTCGCCGCGCCGGAGACGGGCGCCGAGACCGCCACCGAGACGGTCGCGGAGCCGGCCGCCGCGCCGGTCGAGGCCGCCGCCCCCGTCGCCGAGGAGGCCGCGCCCGCCGCGCGTCCGCGTCGCCGCGCCACCCGCAGGGCCACCGCGCCCGCCGGTGCGCCGCAGGCCGACAGCGTGAGCACGGCCGGTGAGAGCCTGCCGCAGGACTCCGTCGCGCAGATCGCGGCCGACGCCCCCGAGGTCGAGGCCGCCGAGAAGGCCGCCACCCGCGGTCGCACCCGCCGCAGGGCGACTTCCCCCGAATTCGCCGCCGGCACGACGAAGGCCGAGCCCGCCGCCAAGGCCGCTCCCGAGCCCGCCGCCAAGGCCGCTCCCGAGCCCGCCACCAAGGCCGCTCCCGAGCCCGCCGCCGCCAAGGCCGCCGAGGCGCCCGAGCGCTCGCGCCGCCGTGGTGGCAGGCCCGCCGTCGCCGTCTTCCAGGCGCCGGTCTTCACCGAGCCGATGTTCCAGACCCCGGAGACGGCCGCCGCGATGGCAGCCGCCGCCGGACCCGTGGACGACACGTACGACGACGTCGACGCCGAGGACGAGCAGGAGAGCGCGGCCGCGCCCGAGCCGGCCGCCGCCCCCGAGCCCACCGGCCGCCGCAGCAGGCGCCGCCGTCGCGGTGAGCCGGCCGCCGAGCCGGCCGAGGCCGTGGCCGCTCCGGCGGAGACGGTGCCGCAGACACCCGCCGACGAGCCCGAGGTCGAGTCCGCCTCCGAGGCCGAGCAGAGCGGGGACGACGACTCCGACGAGTACGAGGACCGTCCTTCGCGCCGCCGCCGCCGTGGCGGCCGCCGCCGTCGCCGTGGCGAGTCCGCGGAGTCGGACGACTCCACGGACGAGCAGTCGGACGAGCGGTCCGAGCGGTCGGACCGGGCCGACAGCGCCGCCGAGGACGCGGAGCAGGCCGACGAAGAGGACGGCGACGACGAGGAGCACGGCCACGCCGACAGTTCCTCCGGCGCCGGTTCCGCGAGCAGCCGCCGCCGCAGGCGCCGTCGCCGTCGCAGTGGTGACGGCGGTTCCGAGGCCGAGAACGGCGGGGACGACCCGGAGCGTACGGTCGTCAAGGTCCGTGAGCCGCGCAAGAAGGAAGTGCGCGCGGAGCGCGAGCACCAGAGCACCAGCTCCGACGAGGTGCAGTCCATCAAGGGCTCGACGCGCCTGGAGGCCAAGAAGCAGCGGCGCCGTGAGGGCCGCGAGCAGGGCCGCCGCCGCGTGCCGATCATCACCGAGGCCGAGTTCCTGGCCCGCCGTGAGGCCGTCGAGCGCGTGATGATCGTCCGTCAGAACGGCGAGCGCACCCAGATCGGCGTCCTCGAGGACAACGTGCTCGTCGAGCACTACGTCAACAAGGAACAGGCCACCAGCTACGTCGGCAACGTCTACCTCGGCAAGGTGCAGAACGTACTGCCGTCCATGGAGGCCGCGTTCGTCGACATCGGCAAGGGCCGCAACGCGGTCCTGTACGCCGGTGAGGTCAACTTCGAGGCGCTGGGCATGGCCAACGGCCCCCGCCGTATCGAGACCGCGCTCAAGTCCGGCCAGTCGGTGCTCGTCCAGGTCACGAAGGACCCGATCGGCCACAAGGGCGCGCGCCTGACCAGTCAGGTGTCGCTGCCCGGCCGCTACCTGGTCTACGTGCCCGAGGGCTCGATGACCGGCATCAGCCGCAAGCTGCCCGACACCGAGCGTGCCCGGCTGAAGACGATCCTCAAGAAGATCGTCCCCGAGGACGCGGGCGTGATCGTCCGTACCGCCGCGGAGGGCGCCAGCGAGGACGAGCTGCGCCGCGACGTCGAGCGGTTGCAGGGTCAGTGGGAGGACATCAAGAAGAAGACGAAGGGCGGCGGCAACGCCCCGACGCTTCTCTACGGTGAGCCCGACATGACGGTCCGGGTGGTCCGCGACATCTTCAACGAGGACTTCACGAAGGTCATCGTCAGCGGCGACGAGGCGTGGGAGACCATTCACAGCTACGTCGCGAACGTCGCGCCCGACCTCAAGGACCGGCTGACGCGCTGGACCAGCGAGGTGGACGTCTTCGCGACGTACCGCATCGACGAGCAGCTGATGAAGGCGCTCGACCGCAAGGTCTGGCTGCCGAGCGGCGGTTCGCTGGTCATCGACAAGACCGAGGCCATGATCGTGGTCGACGTCAACACCGGGAAGTTCACCGGCCAGGGCGGCAACCTCGAAGAGACCGTCACCAGGAACAACCTGGAGGCGGCCGAGGAGATCGTGCGTCAGCTGCGGCTGCGCGACCTGGGCGGCATCGTCGTCATCGACTTCATCGACATGGTGCTGGAGTCCAACCGGGACCTGGTGCTGCGGCGTCTGCTGGAGTGCCTGGGCCGCGACCGTACGAAGCACCAGGTCGCCGAGGTCACGTCGCTGGGTCTGGTCCAGATGACCAGGAAGCGGGTCGGGCAGGGGCTGTTGGAGTCCTTCTCCGAATCCTGTGTGCACTGCAACGGGCGTGGTGTGATCGTCCACATGGAGATGCCCACGGCAT
Source organism: Streptomyces sp. NPDC088725 (assembly GCF_044751305.1). Lineage (NCBI taxonomy): Bacteria > Bacillati > Actinomycetota > Actinomycetes > Kitasatosporales > Streptomycetaceae > Streptomyces > Streptomyces sp. NPDC088725. Next base: position 74,107 of record NZ_JBIVLO010000007.1, on the reverse strand, counting down.
CCGGTGGCGGTGGCAACGGCAAGCGCGCGAAGAAGCGCGGCCGTGGCGCGTCCGGCACGGACCACACGCATGACCACGAGCACGAGTACGCCGACACCGAGGTGACGGAGTCCGAGGCCGAGTCCGAGTCCGAGGACGAACTCGCCGCCGAGGTGGCCGCGCCCGTCGCGCTGGCCGAGCCGGAGTTCGAGCCGGACGAGGAGCTGTACAGCAGCGTCGCGGAGGCCGAGGCGTCCGTACGGGGCCGTGGCCGCCGCAGGGCGTCGCGCAAGGCGTCGGCACCGGCCGGTACGCCGAAGGCCGTCGAGCCCGGGGCAGCCGAGGCGGAGGCCGTGGTGGTGGCGCCCGTCGCCGAGCCGCAGGCCGAGGCCCCGGTGACGGAGGCCCCCGCAGCGGCTGAGCCCGTCGAGGCTCCCGTCGAGGAGGCGGCCCCCAAGGGCCGTACCCGCCGTCGGGCCACGCGCAAGGCGACGGCGCCCGCCGGTTCGCCGAAGGCGGCCGACACGGAGGCGGCGGCCGAGGTCGTCGTCCCCGTGGCGGCGGAGCCGGTGGCCGTGCCCGAGCCGGCCGAGGCCCCGGTGGCCGAGGAGGCACCCGTCGCGGCGCCGCCGCGTGCGCGCCGCAGGGCGACCCGTAAGGTCACCGCGCCCGCGGGCTCGCCCTCGGGCACCGAGGACACGGCGGTCGTCGTGGTCGCGGCGGCGAAGGCTCAGGAGGCCACTGAGGCCGCCCGGGACGACGCGGGCAGCGACGTGGAGACGGACGCCGCACCGGCCAAGAAGGCGGTGCGCAAGGTCGCCAAGAAGGCCCCGGCGAAGAAGGCCGCGGCGAAGAAGACGACCACCGCCAAGAAGACCGCGGCGAAGAAGACGACGGCCAAGAAGGCGGTCAAGTCGGCGAAGAAGACCGTCGCGGCGGAGCAGCAGGACCCGTCCACGGTCACGGCCTCCACGGAGGACTGACCGGCGGGCCTCCGCGGAGGCCCGTGACAGCACGTGTACGACAGCGGCCGCCGGCCGGTCCCGGGACTCCGGAACCGGCCGGCGGCCGTCGTACGTCCGTCGCTCTCCCACGCGGTACGGGTGTGCCGCCCCGGGCTGGTTTGACCCCTTGTACAGCGGGCCCGTACTCTAAACCTTCGGCGTGTTTGTATGCGCGCCCACTCCTGAGCACCCACCTCCCGGATCGTCGGGGGAGGCCGCTCGTCCTTCAGGACCGTCACGGGCCCCGGCCCGTGCGAACGGCTGGCATCAGGAGTTCCGTTCCGAACGAGAGTGAGATCTGCGTGTACGCCATCGTGCGCAGCGGTGGTCGCCAGCACAAGGTTGCTGTCGACGACATCGTTGAGGTTGACAAGATTCCCACCGCCAAGGTTGGCGACACCATCGAGCTCTCGGCCCTGCTCGTGGTCGACGGCGACACCGTCACCAGCGACCCGTGGGTGCTGGACGGCCTCAAGGTCACGGCCGAAATCGTGGACCACCACAAGGGTGTGAAGATCGACATCCTTCGTTACAAGAACAAGACCGGCTACCGCCGTCGCCAGGGTCACCGCCAGCAGTACACGGCGATCAAGGTCACCGGTATCCCCGCGGTTGCGAAGTAAGGGACTGAGGAGACATGGCACATAAGAAGGGCGCATCGTCCACTCGGAACGGGCGCGATTCCAATGCTCAGCGGCTCGGCGTGAAGCGCTTCGGCGGTCAGCTCGTCAACGCCGGTGAGATCATCGTCCGCCAGCGTGGCACCCACTTCCACCCCGGCGCCGGCGTCGGTCGTGGCAAGGACGACACGCTGTTCGCGCTGAACCCGGGCGAGGTCGAGTTCGGCACCGCGCGTGGTCGCAGGGTTGTGAACATCGTTCCGGTCGCCGCCTGATCACCAGGCAGTCGCAGAACGGTTTTCTTCGCGAGGCGGACCTCACTTCCCCGGAGGGGAAGCGGGTCCGCCTTTCGCGTGTTGCAGGTAAGACATTCCGTATGTACTGGAGGCAATCCCCATGACCACCTTCGTGGACCGCGTCGAGCTGCATGTCGCCGCGGGTAGCGGAGGCCACGGCTGCGCCTCCGTACACCGTGAGAAGTTCAAGCCGCTGGGCGGGCCCGACGGCGGTAACGGCGGCCGTGGCGGCGACGTCATCCTGGTCGTCGACCAGGACGTGACCACGCTGCTCGACTACCACCACTCGCCGCACCGCAAGGCCACCAGCGGCAAGCCGGGCGAGGGGGGCAACCGCTCCGGCAAGGACGGCCAGGACCTGATCCTGCCGGTCCCCGACGGCACGGTCGTCCAGGACAAGCAGGGCAACGTCCTCGCCGACCTGGTGGGCCAGGGCACCACCTACGTGGCAGCCGAAGGCGGCCGTGGCGGCCTCGGTAACGCCGCGCTGTCCTCCGCGCGCCGCAAGGCGCCCGGCTTCGCGCTGCTCGGCGTGCCCGGCGGCGGCGGTGACATCGTCCTGGAGCTGAAGACGGTCGCCGATGTCGCGCTCGTCGGATACCCGAGCGCCGGCAAGTCCTCGCTGATCTCCGTGCTGTCCGCGGCGCGTCCGAAGATCGCGGACTACCCGTTCACCACGCTCGTCCCCAACCTGGGTGTCGTCACGGCCGGTTCGACGGTCTACACCATCGCGGACGTACCCGGTCTCATCCCGGGCGCGAGCCAGGGCCGCGGCCTGGGCCTGGAGTTCCTGCGTCACGTCGAGCGCTGTTCCGTGCTCGTGCACGTACTGGACACGGCGACGCTGGAGTCCGAGCGCGACCCGCTCAGCGACCTCGATGTCATCGAGGAGGAGCTGAAGCTGTACGGCGGCGGTCTGGAGAACCGGCCGCGGATCGTCGTCCTCAACAAGGTCGACATCCCGGACGGCCAGGATCTCGCCGACATCATCCGTCCGGACCTGGAAAAGCGCGGATACCGGGTCTTCGAGGTCTCGGCCGTGGCTCATCTCGGCCTCAAAGAGGTCTCGTTCGCACTCGCCGAGATCGTCGCCAAGGCGCGCGCGGACAAGCCGGTGGAGGAGGCGACCCGGGTCGTCATCCGTCCGAAGGCCGTCGACGACGCGGGCTTCACCGTCGTGCTGGAAGAGGACGGCATCTACCGGGTGCGCGGCGAGAAGCCGGAGCGCTGGGTGCGCCAGACCGACTTCAGCAACGACGAGGCCGTGGGCTACCTCGCGGACCGGCTCAGCCGCCTCGGTGTCGAGGAGAAGCTGATGAAGGCCGGTGCCAGGGCGGGCGACGGCGTGGCGATCGGCCCCGAGGAGGACGCGGTCGTCTTCGACTGGGAGCCCACGATGATGGCGGGCGCCGAGATGCTGGGCCGCCGTGGTGAGGACCACCGCCTGGAGGCCCCGCGCCCCGCGTCGCAGCGCCGCAGGGACCGCGAAGCCGAACGGGACGACGTGGACCGGGAGTACGACGAGTTCAACCCCTTCTAGGCTCCCCCCGGCAACGCTGAATCACGCGGGCCGATGGGGGTACACGGCATTTCGCCGGTCCGGGCGGTCACGGGTTTCCCGTGGCCGCCCGGCTCGTTGTGGCGGCCGGTAGCGGGGCGGGCGCGCTCCGTATGCTCTGATCCGGGAACCCTGGTGCTCCGGAGTGGATCTTGTGTGGTGTCCTTCACCCGCGACGGCTGGGCGGTAACCACCGGTGCTCTAGACTCCGCAGGTGAACCAGGGGTTGCGGGCCGGTGGCCAGCGGCCGTGGTCCACCTTGCAAGACGATTGCCACGGGTGGGACCATCCCTACATCCTCTGAGCCCGCAAGGTAGGTCAGTCTGTGTCTGCAACTTCCGCGTCCACTCCCAAGCCCCGCACCACCGCCGTCGTCCTGGCGGGTGGCACCGGTCAGCGTGTGGGCCTGTCGATCCCGAAGCAGCTGCTGAAGATCGCGGGCAAGGCGGTGATCGAGCACACCCTGTCGATCTTCCAGCAGGCCGACTCCATCGACGACGTGATCGTGCTGATGGCCCCCGGCTATGTGCCCGACATCGAGAAGATCATCGCGAAGGCCGGCTTCACCAAGGTCACGAAGGTCATCGAAGGCGGCACGACGCGCAACGAGACCACCGAGCGCGCCATTTCCGCGCTGGGCGAGGGCCTGGCCGAGGGCGAGGACCGCAACGTCCTCTTCCACGACGCCGTACGTCCGCTCCTGTCGCAGCGTGTGATCCAGGACTGCGTGGACGCGCTGGACCGCTACCAGGCGGTGGACGTGGCGATTCCGTCCGCCGACACGATCATCGTGACCCGCACGCACGGCGGGGACGGCGAGTTCATCACCGACGTGCCGGACAGGTCCCGGCTGCGCCGTGGCCAGACCCCGCAGGCGTTCAAGCTCTCCACGATCCGCAGGGCGTACGAAGTCGCCGCCGGTGACCCCAACTTCCAGGCCACCGACGACTGTTCCGTCGTGCTGAAGTACCTGCCCGACGTGCCGATCTACGTGGTCGCCGGCGACGAGTACAACATGAAGGTCACTCAGCCGGTCGACGTCTTCCTCGCCGACAAGCTCTTCCAGCTGGCCTCCTCCTCCGCTCCCGCGCAGGCGTCCGACAGCGCGTACCGCGAGCTGCTGACCGACAAGACCATGGTCGTCTTCGGAGGCTCGTACGGCATCGGCGCGGACATCTCGGCGCTCGCCGAGTCCTTCGGCGCGAAGGTCTACGCGCTGGGCCGCTCCACCACGGGCACCCACGTGGAGAATCCGGAGCATGTCGACGACGCGCTCTCGCGTGCCTACAGCGAGACCGGCCGCATCGACTATGTGATCAACACGGCGGGTGTGCTGCGGATCGGCAAGCTGGCCGAGACGGACACCACCACCATCCAGGAAGCACTGAACGTCAACTACCTGGCGCCGGTGCAGATCGCGCGCGCCGCGTACAAGTACCTGGTGGAGACCAAGGGTCAGCTGCTGCTCTACACCTCCAGCAGCTACACCCGCGGCCGCGCCGAGTACAGCCTCTACTCGTCGACGAAGGCGGCCATGGTGAACCTCACCCAGGCTCTCTCCGACGAATGGGCGGGCGAAGGCATCCGGGTGAACTGCGTGAACCCCGAGCGCACCGCCACACCCATGCGCACCAAGGCTTTCGGTGACGAGCCCGCCGGATCGCTGCTCTCCTCCGAGGCCGTCGCCAGGACCTCGCTGGACGTGCTGCTGTCCGAGCTGACCGGCCATGTCATCGACGTACGGCAGCAGGACCCGACGCGCGGCACCTCCGGGGTGTCGGGCTTCGACCAGGTCCTCGCGTCCGTGCTGGATCGCCAGGAAGATGTGTAAACAGCTCCCGGTGACGTCTTCTTCCTCCTCTTCACACGTCCTTTCTACAGTCAACGGTCCGGCACGGTCTGGAGCAGGTACTTCGTGATTTCGACAGCCATTCGCCTCGCCCGGGTGGGCAGCGGATCAGAGCTGGCAGCCGCACTTCTTCTGGGCTTGAGTTTCCCGTGCGTCATGGTTGCCGCGATAATTCCCAACCTCTGGTTCTTCGCGGCTGCCGCAGCCGTGACGTACCTCGCGGACACCTATCTGCACAAGCGCGGCAGTTACCTGGTCAACCGGCTCGCGAAGGTGCGGGCAGGTCTTTCGATCCGCTTCCTGATCAGGCAGCTGCTGCTCGTGCTGCTCATCGCCCGGATGGGACTCGGCGCGGACCGGCTCTTCTACACGACCGTCGTGGCCGTGCTGGTGTTCTACGCACTCCAGGCACCGCACGGCGCGATCGTCACCCTGCTCCGGCTGCGCCGCAGGCTCCCCGTGGTGACCCGCAACATCGACCTCGCGTCGATCCGCATCCCCGACGCCCCGCCGCGTCTGCTGCTGAACCGTTCAGCCGAGAAGATGCTCCACCTCGACATCTTCGCCGTCGCCGGCGTGCTCGTCGCGGTGCAGAGCGGCGACGACCTCTACGGGTACCTGGGCATCGGCCTCACCCTGCTGCTCGCCGTGGGCTACCTCCTCGCGCTGGTGCCGAACCTGCGGCCGAGCCGCATCGTGCCCAAGGCGCAGAAGGTCCTTGAAGCCGTGGACGTCTGGCTGGGCGACTACAAGCCGACGGTCATTCTGTACTTCTCCGGCTCCAAGGAGTCGGCGTACCAGGCCAACATGTGGCTGGAGACGATGGCGCAGCTGGAAGGGCGCCCGCTGATCATCCTGCGCGAGCGGGCCATCGCCAACCAGCTTGGCCCGACGGCCGTGCCGGTGCTGTGCGTGCCGGGCGGTGTGCACCTGATGAACCTGGACCTGTCCACGGTCCGGGTCGCGCTGTACGCGGCCAACGTCGGCAAGAACATCCACATGCTGCGTGTCCCGACGATGAAGCACGTCTTCATCGGACACGGCGACAGCGACAAGCTCGCCAGCGTCAACCCGTACAGCAAGGCGTACGACGAGGTGTGGACCGCCGGGCGGGCCGGCCGCGACCGCTACGCGCTGGCCGAGGTCGGCGTCCGCGACGACGACATCGTCGAGGTGGGCCGTCCGCAGCTGGCGCCGATCCTGCCGTCGGCCGGCGGTACGAAGAACCCCATCCCGACCGTGCTGTACGCCCCGACCTGGGAGGGCTGGGACGACAACCCCGGCAACACCTCCCTGCTGCTCGCGGGCGAGAACATCGTGCGCGGTCTGCTGGAGGCCGAGCCGCCGGTCCGGCTGCTCTACAAGCCGCACCCCTTCACCGGCACCCGCAGCGCGCAGGCGAAGGCGGTCCACGCGCGGATCGTCGCGATGGTGGAGAACGCCGCGAACTCCCGTACGTCCGACGCCCGCTGGGCCAAGGAGAACGCGGAACTGCGGCAGGAGCAGAGCGCGGCGCGGGCCGAGCTGACCCGCATAGAGGCACGGATCACCGAGCTGTCCGGAGTGTCGGCCGTACGCAAGGACGAGGCCGAGGAGTCGCGCGACTCCCAGGCCGACCCGGCGCGGCAGGCGGAGCTGGCGCAGCTCAGGGACGACTGGAACAGCACGTACTGGCGCAGCTTCGGCTGGTGGGAGCACCGGGTGATCAGCGGCGCGCAGCCGCGGCTCTACGACTGCTTCAACGAGTCGGACGCCATGGTCTCCGACATCTCCAGCGTGGTCTCGGACTTCATCGCGAGCGGCAAGCCGTACGCGGTGACCGACTCCGCGGTGCTGGGCGTGGAGGAGTTCAAGCGGCAGAACACGGCGGTGCGCGCCGCGGTGATCCTGTCCAACAGCGCCGAGGAGCTCCCCCAGTTGCTCGCCGCCGTCACCGACCCGTCGTCCGATGGACTGGCGGAGGGGCGGCGCGAGCTGAAGCAGTACCTGCTCGGGCCCGACGAGCCGTCGTCGATCGAGCAGTTCAACGGCGCGGTCAACGCGCTCTCCGCGAAGGCGCAGCTGCGCAACACCACGGTGGAGCAGCGGCTCGCCGCTTCCGAGGAGGCCGCCGCGCCCGACGACTCCGCACCTGTGGGGAGCCTCGCGGAGGAAGGTCTGGAGACCGAGGGCGACGCGGAGAGTGAACCGGAGAACAACGATCTGGATTCACCCGTTCGGGGCTGATTCCGGCACCGGTCATCCAGAGCCCGGCAGGGCGCCTTCGGGCGCCCTGCCGGGCTTTTTCATGCCCGGAAACGAGCGGGGGGACGGGTCGCCGGAACCATGTCGTGACGGGCGTCACACGCCCTGCCGCAGTCCGCAGGGCAACCAACAATCGGTGTCAATTGTCTTGAGTTCTGATGAACGAGAAGACTATTCCTGACGTGAGTGTGATCGTCGGGGCATATGAGGCCATGCCCTATCTGGTCCGCTGCCTGGAATCTGTGGAGGCGCAGACGCTGGGCGCCGACCGCATCGAGATCGTCGCCATAGACGACGGCTCGACCGATGGCACGGGGGAGTATCTGGAGAAGTTCGCCGCCGCGACCGCCATCCCGACCAGGGTGGTACGCCAGGCCAACTCCGGCGGGCCGAGCGGCCCGCGCAATACGGGGATCGGCCTGGCCAGGGGACGGTACGTGTTCTTTCTGGACGCTGATGACTATTTCGCCGAAGAAGCGCTCGAACGCATGGTGGCCATGGCCGACCGTGCCGGTACGGACGTGGTGCTCGGCAAGGTGGAGGGGGTGAACCGAGGCGCTCCGCGTTCCATGTGGACCCGGACGCAGGAGCGTGTCGATGTGTACGACTCGCAGGTGATTTTCACGCTGAGCGCGCAGAAGCTCTTCCGGCGCGACCTGCTGGAAAGGATCGGTCTGCGGTTCGACGAGGGGCTGAAGACCGGGGAGGACGCGCTCTTCACGATGGAGGCGTATCTCCGGGGCAACGGCGTCTCGGTGATCTCCGACTACACCTGCTACTACCTGGTCGGCCGCGACGACGGCAAGCACGTGACCAAGAGCGGCAGCTACACACTGAGGTTCGATTCGGCGGCCGCCCTGATGGCGCTGATCACCGAACTGGTGCCGGCGGGGCCCAAGCGCGACCGGCTGATGGTCAGACCCTTCACGATCGGTCTGATCCAGCAGTTCTCGCACGGTGTCCTGAAGCAGCCGGAGCAGATCAGGCAGCACAAGCTGGAGCTGGCGGCGCCGCTGATGGAGCGTTACTGGAACCCGGGAGTGGCCCGCCGTATCAAGGTCTCCGAGCGGCTGCGGCTGCACTGCGTGGCGATGGGGCGGCTCGATCTGCTCGCCGACATCCTCGCCTTCGTCAAGTCCGGTATTAAGCCGGACGTGGTACACAGGGGCCGCGCCCGTACGCTTTATCTCGCCTTCCCGCACTTCCGGGACAAGGCGGCGGGCATCCCGGACGCGATGTACGAAGTCACCGTGCCGGACTGGCTCGGCAAGCCGGGCCTGGAACGGATAGTGGCACCGAAGGTGGTCAGGCGGCGCAGGTCGCTGGCGCGCCGGGTCGCCCGCAGGATGCGTACGCGTGTGCGGGCGCTGACGCGGGTCAAGGCAGCTGCCGCCGCCGGGTAGGGAGACCGCCCCCGGCGCCGGGGGCGGTCAGTGGAACGTACCGCCGGGTAGCAACAGAGATTAGTAAATTTCGGGAGAAATCGTAGGTAAGGTCCCCCCTGTCGGGCTGCCGCCCGGACAGTGCTGATTCTCAAGCTGGGACTAAAGACCGTGAAGGCTCTTGTTCTGTCCGGCGGGGCTGGTACCCGCCTGCGCCCCATCACACACACATCGGCCAAGCAACTCGTTCCCGTGGCGAACAAGCCAGTGCTCTTCTATGGCCTGGAGGCCATCGCGGACGCGGGCATCACCGAGGTCGGGGTCATCGTCGGTGACACCGAGGGGGAGATCCGTGAAGCGGTCGGCGACGGCTCGCGCTTCGGGCTCGACGTCACCTACCTGCGCCAGGACGCGCCGCTCGGTCTCGCGCACGCGGTCCTGATCGCCCGTGAGTTCCTGGGCGACGACGACTTCGTGATGTATCTCGGTGACAACTTCATCGTGGGCGGTATCACCACGCTGGTGGACGGTTTCCGCGAAGACCGGCCCGACGCGCAGATCCTGCTGACGAAGGTGCCGAACCCGACGTCCTTCGGCGTGGCCGAACTCGACGTCAACGGCATGGTGGTGGCCCTGGAGGAGAAGCCGGCCGAGCCGAAGAGTGATCTCGCGCTGGTCGGCGTCTACCTCTTCACCGCCGCGATCCATGAAGCGGTGCGTTCCATCACGCCTTCCTGGCGCGGCGAGTTGGAGATCACGCACGCCATCCAGTGGCTGATCGACCAGAGCCACGACGTGCGGTCCACGACGATCTCCGGCTACTGGAAGGACACCGGCAACGTCACCGACATGCTGGAGGTCAACCGCTCGGTGCTGGAGACGATCGAGGCGTGCTGCGAGGGCACGGTCGACGAGCACACGGAGATCATCGGGCGGGTCAGGATCGAGAAGGGCGCGCAGATCACCGGCAGCCGCATCGTCGGCCCCGCGATCATCGGAGCCTCCACGGTGATCAGCGACTCCTACATCGGTCCTTCGACCTCGGTGTCCGAGGGATGCCGGATCCAGGACTGCGAGGTCGAGTACTCCATCGTTCTGCGGGGCGCTTCCCTCGCCGGTGTACGCCGGGTCGAGGCGTCACTGATCGGCCGTGACGTCGAAGTCACCCCCGCTCCCCGTAACCCGTCCGCCCACCGGCTCGTCCTCGGTGACCACAGCAAGGTCCAGATCTCGTCATGACGACTTCCACGAGTCCCACCCGCATCCTGGTGACGGGGGGTGCCGGCTTCATCGGCTCCCACTACGTCCGTACGGTGCTCGGCCCGACGGGTCCGGGTCAGGTCGAGATCACGGTCCTCGACAAGCTCACGTACGCGGGCAACCCCGCCAACCTCGACGAGGTCCGTGACCACCCGGGCTTCGCCTTCGTCCAGGGCGACATCTGCGATCCGGAGCTGGTCGCCAAGCTGATGGCCGAGCACGACCAGGTGGTGCACTTCGCCGCGGAGTCACACGTGGACCGCTCCATCGACGGCGGCGCCGAGTTCGTCCGTACGAACGTGGTCGGCACCCACACGCTGATCGACGCCGCCCACCGCGCGGGCATCAAGACGTTCGTGCACATCTCCACCGACGAGGTCTACGGCTCGATCGACGAGGGCTCCTGGCCCGAGACGCATCCGCTGGAGCCCAACTCGCCCTACTCGTCGGCGAAGGCGTCCAGCGATCTGATCGCCCTCTCCTACCACCGCACCCACGGGCTCGACGTGCGGGTGACCCGCTGCTCCAACAACTACGGGCACCACCACTTCCCGGAGAAGGTCATCCCGCTGTTCATCACGAACCTGCTGGACGGCCTGAAGGTCCCGCTGTACGGCGACGGGGGCAATGTCCGCGACTGGCTGCACATCGACGACCACGTCCAGGGCATCGAGCTGGTCCGCACGCGCGGCCGCGCCGGCGAGGTCTACAACATCGGCGGCGGCACGGAGCTGTCCAACAAGGAACTGACCGGGCTGCTCCTGGAAGCCTGCGGAGCGGACTGGGACACCAGCGTCGAGTACGTCGAGGACCGCAAGGGCCACGACCGCCGGTACTCCGTCGACTGCGCCAAGATCCGCACCGAGCTGGGCTACGAGCCCCGCAAGGACTTCGCCGCCGGGCTCGCCGAGACGGTGACGTGGTACCGCGAGAACCGCTCGTGGTGGGAGCCGCTGAAGAAGCTGGCCGCGCTGTGAGCACCTGGCTCGTCACCGGTGCGCGCGGCATGCTGGGCCAGGACTTGCTGGCCCGCCTGGCCGCGGCGGACGAGAGCGCCGTGGGCCTCGGCAGAGCCGCGCTGGACATCACGGACCCTGCCGCCGTCCGCGCGGCCCTGGCCGCCCACGCGCCCGCCGTCGTCGTCAACTGCGCCGCCTGGACGGCCGTTGACGACGCGGAGGCCAAGGAGAGCGACGCGCTCGCCGTCAACGGCACGGGGCCGCGCGTCCTCGCGGAGGCCTGCCGGCAAGCGGGCGCCGTCCTGCTCCAGGTCTCCACGGACTACGTCTTCGCCGGCGACGCGCAGGCGCCGTACGGCGAGGACGCGCCCGCGGATCCGCGCAGCGCGTACGGCCGTACGAAGCTGGCCGGGGAGCGCGCGGTGCTCGACACCCTGCCCGACACCGGTTACGTGATCCGTACGGCGTGGCTGTACGGCGCCGGCGGCGGCAACTTCGTCCGCACGATGATCAAGCTGGAGTCCGTCAAGGAAACCCTCGATGTGGTGAACGACCAGCAGGGACAGCCCACATGGACGGGTGATCTCGCCGACCGGCTGGTGCGGCTCGGTACGGCGGCTCTGGCGGGAACCGCTCCGGCCGGCGTCTACCACGGGACCAGCGGCGGTCGGACGACGTGGTTCGCCTTCACCCGGGAGATTTTCCGGCTGCTCGGCGCGGACCCGGAGCGGGTCCGTCCGACGACCAGTGCGGCCTTCGTACGTCCGGCCCCGCGGCCCGCGTACAGCGTGCTCGGTCACGACCGCTGGAACGAGACACCGGTGGAGCCGATCCGTGACTGGCGGGAAGCCCTCGCGGAAGCTTTCCCGGCCCTGCTGGAGGCCGAACGGGGAGTGGCGACCAGCGGGGCGTAAATGCGTACTCATTGGCCGGAAACCGGCTAAATTCACTGAGAATCAATGACCTCGTTCCGTTTGATTCTCAGCGAAGGGCCACAAACGTGGATCGCCACGGCTTCCTGCGCCAGCTGCACCGCTTGTACAAGCCCCGCACCTACCTGGAGATCGGGGTCAACGACGGCCGCAGCCTGGCACTGTCCCGCGTTCCGTCGGTCGCCATCGACCCGGCCTTCAAGGTCGTCACGGACATCAGCTGCGATGTCCATCTGGTCAAGGCCACCAGCGACGACTTCTTCGCCCGCAAGGATCCCCTGATCCACCTGCGCAACGGCCGGAACCCGTTCCGCGCGCTGGCTCGCCGGGATCCGGCCAACCTGCTCGGCGGCGCCCCGAAACTCGAACTTTCGTTCATTGACGGGCTGCATCTGTTTGAGTTCGCGTTGCGGGACTTCATGAACGTCGAGAAGCACTCACGCTGGTCCAGCGTGATCGTCCTCGACGACATGCTGCCGCGCGATGTCGACGAGGCGGCGCGCAGCCGGCACACCAGGTTCTGGGCCGGTGACGTCTACAAGGTCGCCACCGTGCTGCGGCGCTACCGGCCCGATCTGCTCGTGGTCGACGTCGACACCGCTCCGACCGGTGTGGTCGCCGTCTTCGGCGCCAACCCCGAGTCCACGGTGCTGAAGAACGCGTACGACAGGATCATCGACGAGTTCGTCGTACCCGACCCGCAGGACGTGCCGGAAGAGGTGCTGGTCCGCAAGAACGCCGTCCGGCCGGAGGCGCTGATGCGGGCCGGCTTCTGGCCCGCCCTGGTCCGCGCGCGGAACCTGCGCCGGGGCCGGTCGGCCTTCATGCCCATCCGCAAGCGGATCGAGGACATCACCGGCTGACGGGGGCCACGGACAAGGCCCGCGCGATCCCGGAGAGGATCGCGCGGGCCCATGCGCTGCCCGCGTCCTACGGGCGCGCCAACTCCTCGTAGTACGCACGGCACTTCTCGTACGACGGAAGCAGGCCCTGCTCCTCGGCCTGGGCGAGGGTCGGGGCCGCGGCGTCCTTGTCGGACAGCAGGGGCGCGATGTCCCCGGGCCATTCGATGCCGAGCGCCGGGTCCAGCGGATTGATGCCGTGCTCGCGCCCCGGGGCGTAGCCCTCGGAGCAGAGATAGACCACGGTCGCGTCGTCGGTCAGCGCCATGAAGGCGTGCCCCAGGCCCTCCGCGACATAGAGGGAGCGGTGGTTCGCGTCGTCCAGCCGCACGGCCTCCCACTGCCGGTACGTCGGGGAGCCGGTCCGGATGTCCACGACCACGTCGAGCACCGCGCCCCGCACGCACTTCACGTACTTGGCCTGGCTGGGCGGTACGTCGGCGAAGTGGATACCGCGCAGCGTCCCGCGCTGGGAGACGGAGCAGTTGGTCTGCGCGAGCGACAGCGGGTGGCCGGCGGCCTTGGCGAAGTCCTCGGCTCTGAACCACTCGTGGAAGCTGCCACGGCTGTCCTCCAGGACGGTCGGCTCATGTACCCAGGAGCCTTCGACGGAGAGCTGTCGCATGTGATCGTGCCCTTCTGTTGGAGATGTGGGGGGTTGCGGTACGACCGGTGGTGAGTGCGGGTTCGGGGACATTCAGAGCCGGGCCGCGAGCCGGCGTACCTTCTTGCGCGCCTTCGGTGGCAGCCGGCGCACGAGCGGCCCGCCGATCGAGCGCAGCACGTTCAGCGCTGCCGCCCGGCGCCGCTGAACCGTCAATACCCTGACGAGCAGGGGGTCCACCGCCGCGAGGCCGGTCCGCTCCAGACGGATCCGGCCGCCGCTGCCGACGCTCACGTCGCAGAGCGGGAACGCGGGACTCTTCGGCCCGTCGAGCAGCACCGCGAGCTGCGCCGTACCCTCGGGCGCGCCTGTCACCTGCGCGGGGATCGTGAGGTGGGCGCGCGAGTGATCGGGGCGCAGCGTGGCCGGCGCGGTCCTGCACTGTCCGTCGGCCGATGTCAGGGTCAGCTCGACGGTCCTCGGGCTCGTCGTGGTGGCGGTGTACAGGTCGAGGCGCAGCTCCGGCTTGCCGCTGGGCATCCGGAGCACGGGACGGTCCGCGAGGTAAACGGCCAGCTTCTTGGCGCGGCCCGCGACATCGAGGGTCAGATTGCCGTGCGGGTCGGTGAAGTACGGGATGACCGGGCGGGCCGGTGAACCGAGCATCGCGGGCAGGCACTTGGCGTCGACCTGCGGCGCGCGGTCGGCGCCGAGCCGCGCTTTGCGTACGAGTCCGAGCCCGCGCATCGGCACCCAGATGTCCCAGAAGCCCCGGGAGACCCGGCCGCGTCCCTTGACCGCCTCGCTGGTGACCGTGCCGGAACCGCGCAGCACGACCTCGCAGCTGCCGTCCGCCAGTTCCACGACCTCGTGGGTGAACTCGGCGGGACAGGGCCATTCGACCGCGGTCTCCCGGTTGCGCAGGGACAGCTCGCCCTTGAAGCCGTCCATCTCGTCCGTGACGTCGAGGAGTTCGCCGTCGGACAACAACCCTTTCGTGTACTCCTCATGAAGGAGGAAGCGCCCGTCGCGGTGGACGAGACGCAGCGGCTGCCGGTCCTCGCCGTGCGTGAAACGGCCGGTGACGGTGAGCGCGATCCTGCCGTCGTACTGCCAGTCCAGCTCCTCCAGGCGGGCCGTGGCCTTCACCGACTTGGCGAACCGGGCGATCCGCAGCAGGCCCTGGCGGTCGTCGCGCCGCAGCAGCGTGGAACGCAGCCGGGTGAGGCCGCCGAGCCCGTCGTGCACGCCGTCGTGCATGAAGTCCAGGGCCAGTGGACGGATGGCGTCACACATCTCGTCCAGGTATTCGGGGGTGTAACCGAGAACGCTCGGTTCGCTCAGCCGGCCCAGCATCTCCACGCGGTAGAAGCGGCGCAGCAGCCGGTCCCGGAATTCACCCGGTTCGGTGTTCTCCACGACGACATCCAGCACTTCGCGGAGGTTGCCGTAGTAGCCGGACGGCACGATCCGCGCCGATCCCGCGTTCTGTCCGTCGTCCCGCCTGGAGTAGTAATAACACGTGTAATTACCCAGGATCGAAACGACTTTGGCGGGGAAATACGCCTGCATCATGTACAGCTGGTCCTCCAGGCGGCGCTTTCCCTCGGGGTAGGCGATCTTGTTGTCGCGGAGGAATTCCGTACGGAACATCTTGTGCGGGGTGAGGCTGTCGTAGAGGGGGGCGTTGGACAGGTCGCATTTCTCACGGTTCGCCCGGAAGACGCCGTGCGGCACACCGCGGAAGTTGCTCGCGACCTTACCGATGACGATGTCGGACCCGTTGCGGTGGCCCATCTCGTACAGCCGACGCAGGGCGTCGGACGCCAGGTAGTCGTCCTGGTCGACGAACTGGACGTACTCGCCCTCGGCCTCCGACACGCCGATGTTCCTCGGCTTGCCCGGCCAGCCGGAGTTCGGAATGTGAATCACCCGGAAATGCGGGTGTTCCTCGGCCAGTTTGTCGAGGCGGGCGGGGCTGTCATCCGTCGAACCGTCGTCGATGAAGAGAACTTCGAAGTCCTCGGCGGGGAGCGTCTGGCCCAGCAGGGAATCGACACAGGGGTCGATGTACTTACCCGGGTTGTACACAGGAATGACGACGCTCACTTTTGCTGGCATTGCTGAAATCGTCCATCTCGTTCGTGTTGGCCCAGGGTTCCGCGCGTGGGGGAGCCGCCGCGACGGCGCGCACAGGCGCCACCGCGGCCGGCCGGGCTCTGCCTCGGGCAGCGACAGGTTTCCCAGCCGTTGTTACACCTGACGGACAGTTGTCATCGACATCCGGTTGTGCACGTTGCGGAGGCTTGACGAACACGGTGGACGCCGGGCCAGACGGCTCATGGTACGTAGAGGGAACGCGCGTACGAAGGAAACTTTGTACAACGCGGAGATTGTCGAGAGCGTCCGTTTGCCTTCGGATCACCTCGGAAGCGCCGGTGTCTTGGCCAGTGAAAGACCCGGCCGCGCCCGCGCGTGCTCGCGTACGCTGCTCAGCCGGCGGGCGGCCCGGCGGTGAGCCCGGTGGGCCGAGGGGCGAGCGAGAGCAGAGGCAGAGCACGTGGCAGCGGCACAGGAACCCGGAGCGGGCACACGTCAGGACGTCGTGACCGCGGCCCGCAGAATCGTCGTCAAGGTCGGCTCCTCCTCACTCACCACCGCCTCGGGAGGGCTCGACGCCGACCGGGTCGACGCGCTGGTCGACGTACTCGCCGCGGTCCGCGGTGGCGGCGCGAAGGAGATCGTCCTCGTCTCCAGCGGCGCCATCGCCGCCGGACTCGCCCCGCTCGGCCTCACCCGCCGGCCCAGGGACCTGGCCCGCCAGCAGGCCGCCGCCAGCGTCGGACAGGGGCTGCTCGTCGCCCGCTACACCGCGTCCTTCGCCCGCTACGGCGTACGGGTCGGACAGGTGCTCCTCACCACGGTCGACACCAGCCGCCGCGTCCACTACCGCAACGCCTACCGCACGCTCGACCAGTTGATCAGCATGGGCGCCCTTCCCGTCGTCAACGAGAACGACACCGTCGCGACCGACGAGATCCGCTTCGGTGACAACGACAGGCTCGCGGCGCTCGTCGCCCACCTCGTACGTGCGGACCTGCTGCTTCTCCTTTCCGACGTGGACGGTCTGTACGACGGTGATCCGGCACGCCCCGGCACCTCCCGGGTCGCCGAGGTGCGCGGCCCCGCCGAGCTGGCCGGGATCTCCATCGGCAGTACGGGCAAGGCGGGCGTCGGCACCGGAGGCATGGTCACCAAGGTCGAGGCCGCCGGGATCGCGGCGGCCGCGGGCATCCCGGTCGTCCTGACCTCGGCGAGCCGCGCCGCCGACGCACTCGCGGGCCGCGACACCGGTACGTACTTCCACAGCACGGGACGCCGCTCCGCCGACCGGCTGCTCTGGCTCGCCCACGCCTCCACCCCGCAGGGCTCGCTCACCCTGGACGACGGCGCCGTACGGGCCGTCGTGGAGCGCCGCACCTCGCTGCTGCCGGCCGGAATCGCCGCTGTCGAGGGCGAGTTCAGCGCCGGTGACCCGGTCGAGCTGCGGGACGCGGCGGGGCACGCCGTCGCGCGCGGGCTCGTCAACTTCGACGCGAAGGAGATCCCCCAGCTGCTCGGCCGTTCCACCCGCGAACTGGCGCGGGAGCTGGGACCCGCGTACGAACGCGAGGTCGTACACAGGGACGACTTGGTCGTCCTGCGCCCCTGACTCCGCTCCTGAACGGCTGAAAGTCCCGCCTTCGGGCGGGGACCTTCACCAAAACCGCCCCACGTCCCGCCCAAGGCTGGTCAACTTTGTCGCAGGGGTACATGCGGGGGACAGCACCACGACGCAACAACAGGAGGCCGCTGGTGAGACGAGCGCGCCCGGGGGCGGTGCCCCGAGGTACCGGCAGAAGTGCCCACGCCAGGCGGGCGGCGGGGGAGGAACGGGCCCTGACCAGTGTCGAAGCGGGGGAAGACTTCGAGAGCGCGGGGGACGGCCCCGAGAACCTGAACGGTTCGGAAGGACCGGGCGGCTCCGGCGTCTTCGGCGGCTCCGCGGACTCCGGCGCCGGGGAGTGCCCGGCGCGAGCGGGGGCCCCGGACACCGCCGGGGAGAAGCGCCCGGTGTCCAAGCTGTGGCACATCACGCTCAGCGTCTCGGGCACCGAAGCTCCCCTGGCCGAGGTCAGACGCGGCCTCGAACAGCTCGCCCACGACCACCCGTTCCTGCTGACCAGCCGGTACGCCAACGACCACGCGGAGATCCGCTACTGGGAGGAGGCCCGCGACCTGCACGACGCGGCAGCCGTCGCCCTGCGGCTGTGGGGAGAGCACCGCTCCAGCGCGAAGCTGCCGCCCTGGGACATCGTGGGCCTGGAGGTCATCGACCGCGAGACGTACCACCAGCGCGTCGCCGAGGGCTACGGACCACCGCCCGCGGCTCCGGTCGGCGTACACCCGTTCTGACCGTCGCTCCCGCGTGCGTCGCGGTTGTCTCGGAGTGCGGAATACGAGCGGAATGCCCGCAGGAGTCGCACTACCCTGCGGGCATGACCTCGCTTTCTCCGTACGACAATCTCTCTCCGGTCGCCCGCGCGGCCTACCGGTCGAAGGCGGCCGCCGCCGACATCGCGCCACTGCCGCGCGCGGTCAAGGACGACGCGCTGCTCGCGATCGCCGACGCGCTGGAGGTCCGCACGCACGACATCGTCACGGCCAACGCCGAGGACGTCGCGCGTGCCAGGGAGGCGGGCACCAGCGAGACGGTCATCGACCGGCTGACCCTCACCCCCGAGCGGGTACGGGCCATCGCCGCCGACGTACGGGACGTGGCCGCGCTGCCCGACCCGGTCGGCGAGATCGTGCGCGGCTCGACGCTGCCCAACGGCATCGACCTGCGCCAGGTCCGGGTGCCGCTCGGTGTCGTCGGCATCATCTACGAGGCCCGCCCGAACGTCACCGTGGACGCCACCGCGCTCTGCCTGAAGTCGGGCAACGCCGTGCTGCTGCGCGGCTCGTCCTCGGCGATCGCCTCGAACACCGCGCTCGTACGCGTGCTGCGGGACGCCGTGGGCGGCGCGGGTCTGCCCGCCGACGCCGTACAGCTCGTGCCCGGCGAGGGCCGGGACGCCGTACGGGAGCTGATGCGCGCCCGCGGGCTGGTCGACGTACTGATCCCGCGCGGCGGCGCCTCCCTGATCAGGACGGTGGTCGAGGAGTCCACCGTCCCCGTCATCGAGACCGGCACCGGCAACTGCCATGTGTACGTGGACGCCGACGCCGACCTCGACCTGGCCGTCGGCATCCTCATCAACTCCAAGGCGCAGCGCCCCAGTGTCTGCAACTCCGCGGAGACCCTGCTCGTCCACCAGGACATCGCCGACGCGTTCCTGCCGCGCGCGCTCGACGCGCTGGCCGGCGCGGGGGTCACGGTGCACGCCGACGAGCGGGTGCTCGCGTACGAGGGCGGGACCAAGGCCACGCTCGTGGCGGCCACCGCCGACGACTGGGAGACCGAGTACCTCTCGTACGACATCGCCGCCGCCGTGGTGGACTCGCTGGACGCGGCCGTGGCCCACATCCGGCTCTGGTCCTCGGGCCACACGGAGGCGATCGTCACCACCTCGCAGGCCGCGGCCCGCCGTTTCACCCAGCTGGTGGACTCGGCGGCCGTCGCTGTGAACGCGTCCACGCGCTTCACGGACGGCGGCCAGTTCGGCTTCGGCGCGGAGATCGGGATCTCCACCCAGAAGCTGCACGCCCGGGGCCCGATGGGCCTGCCGGAGCTGACCTCGACCAAGTACATCGTGACCGGTGACGGTCATACGAGATGAGCAGTGAGGTCCGGACGGGTGGCGCATAAGGCGGGGAGAGTTCGGCCTCTCCCTGCCCGGAACGAGCACCCCGGACTACCCTGAGAGGATGCCGGACGACGTGGGGGGCAGGCCGTTCCCGGACGGCTGGGAGCCCGACGACGACCGCGGAGGCGCGAGCGAGGACTTCGCCGCCGTGGTGTTCGACGAGTCCTTCATCAGGGCAGCGACCATCCACGAACCCACCGCCGTCGAGCGGCTGCTGGCCGCCGCCCAGGCACGTGCCGAAGCGGAGGCGGCCCGCGCGCGCTCCGGCGGTGGACCGAGCGACGACGACCTGTTCGACGAGCTGTACGGGCCGGGCGGCGCCGCCGAGTACGGGCGTTCCTTCGACGGATACGACTCCGACGATCCCGACATCCTCTCCGGCCCCTACGGACAGCACGGCGGCGCACTCCGCCCGTATCGCGGCAGCGCCCGGTGGCACCGTCCGGTTGCGTGGCTGCTCGCTCTGGTGATGGGCGTCGGCATGATCGCCCTCGCCTTCACGGCGGTCTACCGCGGCTCCTCGGACGACCGCAGGGACCCGGTGCCGCAGCCCACCAGCACCGGGATCGACGTACCGAGGATGAGCCTTCCCTCGGCCTCGGCGGCGTTTCCCGCCCCGTTCATTCCCGTCGTGCCCCACAGACCCTGATTCGCCCCCGGATCGCCGCAGGATCTTCACACTTCACTCGAACGGTCCTGTCCGGTCTCGTCCGAACTTGCCCCCTGGCAGGGCGTTTATGGTGTCCGATTCCGACCTACCCTGAAGGTATGGCAGAGCGCGGAGACCCACCTCAGGGGCCGTCCGAAGGGCTCCCCGGCGGCAGTGATGACGAGTACCGGTCCGTCGTCTTCGACGAATCGTTCATTCGTGCTGCCCGCCTCCAGGAGTTCTCCGCGCGGGAGCGGATGGGCGACCACACACCCGCCGTGCGGACCATGCCTCCCCGGGTGTCGAAGAGGGGCCTGCGCAGCGCGTCGAGGCAGCTGCTGATGCTCGTCCTCGTGGTCACGCTCGCCTTCGGCGCCGCGATCTACCTCGGGGTGCGTCACCCGTACCGCCCACCGGGCGGCGACCCGGGCGCCGAGCAGCCGCGGATGACCGTCATGCCGCTGGCTCCGCGCGGCCCCGTGCCCGGCGGCAGACCCGCCGACCTGTTCGCGCACAGCCCGGCCGCGCGGTTCCGCTCCGGCGCCTCCGGCATCACGCTGCCCACCGTCCGGAACACGAAGAACTTCACGGAGAGCCAGGTCGTGGCGGCGCTGATCACCGTCAAGGACTATCTCGTGGCGTCCTCGCTGGATCCCGACGTCCTCGCCGGCCGGACGGTCCAGCCCGTACGGACGCTGATCGACCCCGATCAGCTCAGCCAGTTCGACCGGAGTCTGGCAGCGGGGGATCCGGGCGGCCGGCACGCCCTGGCCGGCTGGCTGGTGCGCTTCGACCCGGCGCAGGTGGCGCCCGCCGACGCGCAGGTACGGGTACGCGGCACGCTCACCGTCCTGGACCGGGGCCCCGGAGCCCTGGAGGTCGTCGCCGACCACACGTTCGTCTACGCGCTGCGGCCCGCGAAGTCGGACAAGCTGCCCGTCAGGGACGCCTCGCTCTACGTCGTCCGGCGCGAGGTGCGCTTCCGCTTCGACGCCGACGCGCTGCAGCAGCACCGTACGGAGGTGCTCGGCAGCGAGGTCAAGGCCGGTCCGCAGGCCTGCACGGCCACCGTGCCGGACACGCTGCGGCCACTGCTGGCCGGTCAGCGGGCCGCGAGCACGGGACCGGCCGACACCAACCCGTACGCCCTGGGAACGGCGGGAGCCGCGCTCTGCGGCGCTCTGGACCCGGCGGCGGAGCCGAGGCCCGGCGGCTGAGACGCCGGGCCTCGGCTCGCCCGTCCTGCTCGGTCCCGACTACTCGGTCCCGGCGGCGGGGCCGCCGGAGCCCGGCCCGTCCGTGTCGCCGGGCGTGTTTCCGTCGCCCGCCGCGTTGCTGTCGCCCGGCGCGGTTCCGTCGCCCGGCTTGGTACCGGGACCGCCGCCGCCCGTGAACCGGTCGCGCAGCTTGCCGCCCAGGTCGCCGGCCCCGCCCGTGATGTCGCCGACCAGCTTCATCAGCGGATCCTTGCTGCCCCGCACCGTGTCGGCGTAGTGGGCGGCCGACTCACGGAACGAGTCCCTGACCGAGGCGTCCTTGTCCTCGTCGCGCCGGGGGTAGTGGCCGTCCATGATCCGCTGGTAGTCGCGGCTCTCCGCCCACTTCTTCAGCTCGGCGGCGCGCACCGTGGCGAACGGGTGCGAGCGCGGCAGCACGTTCATGATCTTCAGCACCGAATCGCGCAGGTCGCCGCTCGACTCGTACTCCTCGGCCTGCTCCAGGAACGCGTCCACGTTCATCTCGTGCAGATGATTGCCGCCCGCGATCTTCATCAGACCGCGCATCGACGCCCGCAGGTCCTGGCCGACCAGCAGCCCGGCCCGGTCCGCCGACAGCTCCGACTTGCGGAACCACTCGCGCAGCGCCGTCACGATCGCCATGATCGCGACATTGCCGAGCGGGATCCAGGCGACCTTCAGCGCGAGGTCGGTGAGGAAGAGCAGGATCGTCCGGTAGACGGAGTGACCGGAGAGGGCGTGACCCACCTCGTGGCCCACGACCGCCCGCATCTCCTCCTCGTCGAGCAGCTCCACCAGGCCCGTGGTGACCACGATGAGCGGCTCGTCCAGGCCGACGCACATGGCGTTGGGCCGCGGATCCTGCGCGACGTACATCACCGGGATCTTCTGGAGGTCCAGGATGTAACAGGCGTCCCGGAGTATCCCGTGCAGATGGGCGAACTGAGCCTCACTCACCCGGACGGAGTCGGAGAGGAAGAGCAACCGCAGACTGCGCTCGGGCAGCAGCCCGCTCAGGGCCTTGAAGACCGTGTCGAAACCGCTGAGTCTGCGCAGCGCGACCAGCGCGGAACGGTCCGCGGGATGTTCGTACGTCCGTGAAGAGATGCCGGGGAAACGCCTGCGCTTGCGCATTGGCACGTCTCTGTCACCGGCGGCTTCGCGACTGTCTTCGCTCATGGAAATCCCCTGTTCGTACGAGTCCAAGGCTCGTCCCCCTGAAGGGATCAGCGTAGGTGCTGGGTCTACCGTGTGGCGGGGGACCGCGGCCGGGTTTCTCCGGGGACACTCCCCGTACGTTCCGGAACGGCCCTCCGGAGCGCAGGGCCGAACTGAACCGAGGAGCGCACCTGACATGCCGGAATCCGCCACATGGCTCGCCGCAGCGGCGTCCGATCAGCAGGGGCCCGGTGCCACGCTGCGGATCGTCCTGATCGTCTCGATGGTCGGGGCCGTCTTCCTCGCCTGGTTCCTGCTGCGCGGATACAGCGACAACGACAAGAACGACTGAGTCGGCGTGAGCGGGCGGAGGGTGCCCGCATACGATGTGCCCGAAGTCCCGGCTCGGAGTCGCCGCCCGGAGTCCTCGCGCCGGGATCTCCAGCGACTCCGGCAAAATGCTCCCCGGGAATTCTCGTTCCGACTCCTCCGACCCTCTGACTCTTCCGACTCCTTGACGAATAGGTCCTGCTGAAGATGAGCCTCAACGGCACCGCCGCCCATCTGGTCACTCTCGCCGAGGGCGCCGAGCACGGCGGCAACCACGAAAGCCTGAGCCCCTACCTCACCGGAGGCGGCGCGCTGTTCATCCTCCTGCTGCTGCTGTGGATCACCACGCGCTTCAACCGGGACCGCTGAGCCCGGACCACCGGGACAGGGGCGTAAGTCTGTGCCAGTAGGCTCTGGACGCATGGGAGAGCAGCAAGTGCCTACCGGCTCCGGTTCCGGTGGCGGCAAGCGCCGACTCGGCGTGATGGGTGGGACGTTCGATCCGATCCACCATGGACACCTCGTGGCGGCCAGCGAAGTGGCGGCCCTGTTCCATCTCGACGAGGTGATGTTCGTACCGACCGGGCAGCCGTGGCAGAAGAGCGAGCGGGCGGTCTCTCTCGCCGAGGACCGTTACCTGATGACGGTCATCGCGACAGCGTCCAACCCGCAGTTCTCGGT
The DNA here is from genome assembly GCF_044751305.1 of Streptomyces sp. NPDC088725. Taxonomy (NCBI): domain Bacteria; kingdom Bacillati; phylum Actinomycetota; class Actinomycetes; order Kitasatosporales; family Streptomycetaceae; genus Streptomyces; species Streptomyces sp. NPDC088725. The sequence goes on along the minus strand of NZ_JBIVLO010000007.1, from coordinate 50,613 downwards.
CAGCCGTATCGACATCGACCGCGGCGGTCCGACGTACACGATCGACACCCTGCGGGATCTGCGCGCGCTCAACGACGACGCCGACCTCTTCTTCATCACCGGCGCCGACGCGCTCTCGCAGATTCTGAGCTGGCGCGACCACGAAGAGCTGTTCTCGCTCGCCCACTTCATCGGAGTCACCCGTCCCGGTCACGACCTGACGGCCGACGGACTGCCCAAGGGCGGGGTGTCCCTGATGGAGGTTCCCGCCCTGGCCATCTCGTCGACCGGCTGCCGGGGACGGGTCGCCAAGGGCGATCCGGTCTGGTACCTGGTGCCGGACGGTGTGGTGCGCTACATCGACAAGCGCCAGTTGTACCGCGGCGAGTGAGCCACGGAGAGGGGCACCCACCGGTGAACGATCAGCAGCCGTACGATCCCTACGACCCGTATTACGCGCAGCAGCAGCCGCAGATCGTCGGGTACGACGAGTACGGGCAGCCGGTGTATCAGCAGCAGGCCCAGCAGCAGTACGACGCCTACGGGCAGCCGCAGCAGGGGCAGGCGCAGGGCCAGGGGCAGACGCAGGGGTACGACCCGTACGCCCAGCCGCAACAGCCGCAGCAGTACGACCCGTACGCCCAGCCCCAGCAGCAACAGGGCTACGGCTACCAGAACGACTACGGCTACGACACAGGCCGGCAGCCGGCCTACGACACCGGTCAGCAGCCGGCGTACGACACCGGTCAGCAGCCCGCGGTCGTCGACACCACCCAGCAGTGGAACATCCCGCACCAGCAGGCCGGCCCCTCGTCAGTTTCCGGTCCCGCTCCCGCTCCCGGTTCCGGTTCCGTCCGGGCCGAGGAACGCTACGACGAGCGTCAGGACAACCGGCAGGAAGAGCGTCAGGACGAGCCCGAGCAGCCCGTCGTGCCCGAGCAGCGCCGCGCCCCGCAGGACCGCGCGCCGCAGGACCGCGACTACCGGACCGAACAGTTCGCGTTCATAGAAGAGCCCGACGCCGAGTCCGAAGACGTCATCGACTGGCTCGCCTTCACCGAGAGCCGCTCGGAGCGCCGTGAGGAAGCCAGGCGTCGGGGCCGCAGCCGCGTCGTGGCGCTCGTCGTCGTCCTGGCGCTGGTGCTCGTCGGTGGCGTCGGCTACCTCTGGTACGCGGGCAAGCTGCCCGGTACCGGCGCGGCGGACGCGAAGGGGAGCGCGGCGGCGGGACCGCAGAAGCGCGATGTGATCGTGGTCCACCTGCACAACACCAAGAAGAAGGGCACGTCCACGGCGCTGCTGGTCAACAACGAGACGACCGGCCAGGGCACCACCGTCCTGCTGCCGAACTCCCTCTCCGTCGCCAACGACGACGGCACGACCACCACGCTCGGCAAGTCCGTGGACGAGGACGGCTCCGACGGCACCCGCGAGGCCATCGGCACCCTCCTCGGTACCAAGGTCACCGGCACCTGGCGGCTCGACACCCCGTACCTCGACAACCTGGTCGAGCTGGTCGGCAATGTCGACGTGACCACCGACGTCGACGTCCCCGACGCCAAGAAGGGCGCGACTCCGCTGGTGAAGAAGGGCGAGAACCAGACGCTCAGCGGGAACATGGCCGTCGCCTACGCGACCTACCTGGCCCCCGGCGAACCCGAGGCCAGGCAGCTCCAGCGCTTCGGCCAGGTCCTCCAGGCCGTCCTGCGGAAGATGTCGGACGACCCGAAGGCCGCGACGACCACCGTCGAGACCCTGGCGCAGATCCTCGACCCGTCCCTGACGGAGGCGGATCTCGGCGCCTCGCTCGCCAAGCTCGCCGAGCACGCCAAGGAGGGCGACTACAAGTCCGCCGTCCTGCCCGTCCAGCCGGACGGCACGCTCAGCGAGCAGGCTTCGGAGAGTGTGGTGAAGGACATCCTGGGCGGCTCGGTCAGCGCTCCGGAGGAGGGCGCGGCCGTCCGTATCGGGGTGAAGAACGCCAGCGGCGACAAGGACGCGGCGGAGTCCGCGCGTATCTCGCTGGTCAACGCCGGCTACAGCTTCGTGGACGCGGGAACGGCGGCGGCGGTGACGTCTTCGCAGGTCACCTACGCCACGCAGGAGAACAAGGCGCAGGCGGAGGAGATCGCAAAGACGCTGGGTCTGCCGGCGAGCGCGGTCAAGACGGGCAAGGCCGACGCGAAGGCCGACGTCTCCGTGGTCCTGGGCGGGGACTACAAGGCCGACTAGGGCGGGGACCGGCCGGGCCGGGGTGCTGCCCCCGGCCCGGCCCGCTCTTGTCCGGGCTGTCGGTGGTCCGTGAGATCCTGGGTAACTCCACCACCGTCGACGAAAGCCTGCCAGTGACCGCTACTGATCGCTCCATCGAACTGGTCAACACCGCCGCCCAGGCGGCAGCCGACCGGCTCGGACACGACATCATCGCGTACGACGTCAGCGATGTGCTGTCCATCACGGACGCCTTCGTGCTCGCCTCCGCGCCCAACGACCGCCAGGTCAAGTCGATCGTCGACGAGATCGAAGAGCGGCTTCAGAAGGAGCTGGGCGTCAAGCCGGTGCGCCGCGAAGGCGACCGGGACGCCCGCTGGATCCTCCTGGACTACGTCGACATCGTCGTGCACGTCCAGCACAGCGAGGAGCGTGTCTTCTACGCGCTCGAGCGCCTGTGGAAGGACTGCCCCGAGCTGCCCCTGCCCGAGGACGCCGTGAAGACCCGCGGCAAGGCCCAGGAGCACGCCGAACTCACCGGTTCCGCCGGTGACGCGGACGGTGAGCAGAGCTGAACGGCAGCAGACGCGGCAGGGGCCGCCGCATCGTCCTGTGGCGGCACGGCCAGACGGCCTGGAATCTGGAGAACCGTTTCCAGGGTTCCACCGACATCGAGCTGACCTCCGAGGGCGTCGCCCAGGCGCACCGCGCTGCCCGGCTGCTGGCCTCGCTGAAGCCGGACGCGATCATCGCCTCCGACCTTCGGCGGGCCGCCGCCACGGCCGCCGAGCTGTCCGCCGTCACCGGCCTCGACATCACGTACGACGCGGGACTCCGTGAGACGTACGCGGGGGTCTGGCAGGGCCTGACCAACGACGAGATCATCGCCAGGTACGGCGAGGAGTACGCGGCCTGGAAGCGCGGCGAGCCCATACGGCGCGGTGGCGGCGAGCTGGAGACGGAGGTCGCGGACCGCGCGGCCCCCGTGGTGATCGAGCACGCCGAGAAGCTGCCCGACGACGGCACACTCGTCGTGGTCAGCCACGGCGGCGCGATCCGCACCACGATCGGCCGGATGCTGGGCCTCGAATCGCACCACTGGGAGGGCCTCGGCGGCCTCTCGAACTGCTGCTGGTCGGTCCTCGGCGAAGGCGCGCGAGGTTGGCGCCTGCTGGAGCACAACGCGGGAACGCTCCCGGAGCCGGTGCTCGGCGACGACGACTGAACGCTCTCCCCGGGCTGGACCGGGCGGATTTCACTTTCCGGCAGGTCGCAGGCTAAAGTTCTTCTTGTTCGCAGCGCGGAGCGCGAAGAACACGCGGGGCTATAGCTCAGTTGGTAGAGCGCCTGCATGGCATGCAGGAGGTCAGGAGTTCAATTCTCCTTAGCTCCACAATCAAGAATCCCGTCCCCGGCAGGGGGCGGGATTTTTCTGTACCGGAGGCTGTACCGGCGGCGCGGCCGCTCATGGCAGAATCGGACGGCCGGGAGGGGACGAGTGCCCGGACCAGGAGGAAGAGCACCATGTCCGCCAGCGGCGTCGAGGAGCTGATGACCTGCGTGCCCGGGTGTTCCGCATGTCCTGTGTGTCCTGTGTGTGCGCGGCCTGCGGCCGCGGCTGGAGCTGAGTGATGGGTGCGCACAGGCGTACATGCGACTGGTGCGGCAGCGGTACGCCCATCGTCCGGGACATGGATCCGCTCAACCCCGACTTCCAGTACTGGTGCGAGGAGTGCGCGCGGGCGCTGATCATAAAAGGCGACCCCATCGAGACCTACCGCGAACTCGAGGGCGAGCCGATCTACGGCCGTCTCCTGGACGATCACTGCACGCTGAAGCGCTTCTACTCGTTCGCCACCGCCTGAACCACGGGCTCGGTCCACCGGTCTGAACCACGGGCTCGGTCCACGGGCTCGGTCCACGGGCTCGGTCCACGGGCTCGGTCCACAGGTCTCGTCAACGAGCCTGGCCCACAGGCCTGATCCGGGCCGCGTCCGGCCCCCGTTCGCGAGTCTCGTTCCGCCGCCCACACGTCCGCGCGGTAAGCGATTTGGCAGTGGGCGCCGGTGCCGTTAATGTTGTCGATGCCGCAAGGGATACCCCGGAGCGGTACACAACACGGGGCTATAGCTCAGTTGGTAGAGCGCCTGCATGGCATGCAGGAGGTCAGGAGTTCAATTCTCCTTAGCTCCACAGTGGATCGAAAAGTAAGCAGGAAGAAGCGGGTCATCCGGATCGGGTGGCCCGCTTCTTCTTGTTCGTCGTCCGGGCGGCGTCGGAGCGGCGTGCGGGCGCAGCGAACTGCCGTGCGTGCCGTCCGGGCCCTGCGGTAGCCTGAGGCCATGCGTGCCGTACGCCTTCTGCTTAGTGAGCCGCGCTGATCAGTCCCGACGGATGAACGATCCGGTCGGAATCAGCGCGGCGGCCCCCTCCTGTGCGAGGGGCTTTTTCATTTGCCGAGACGCAGCCGAATCCGCTGGCAGAGACGATCGATGGAGTTTCAGAGGACCATGAGCGAGACGAACCCCGCTGCCGCAGAGTCGGCCGCGCCCCACCGCTACACGGCTGCCATGGCCGCTGACATCGAGGCACGCTGGCAGGACTTCTGGGCCACCGAGGGCACGTACGAGGCGCCCAACCCGTCCGGGGAGCTGGCCGGTGACCCGGCGCTGACCGCCAGGCCCAAGAAGTACGTCATGGACATGTTCCCGTACCCCTCGGGTGCCGGTCTGCACGTCGGTCACCCGCTGGGCTACATCGCCACCGACGTCTTCGCCCGCCACCAGCGCATGAGCGGCTACAACGTCCTGCACACGCTGGGCTTCGACGCCTTCGGCCTGCCGGCCGAGCAGTACGCCGTGCAGACGGGCACGCACCCCAGGACGTCCACCGAGGCCAACATGGTGACGATGACGGCCCAGCTGCGCCGGCTGGGCCTGGGCCACGACAAGCGCAGGGCCGTCGCCACGATGGACCCGGACTTCTACAAGTGGACCCAGTGGATCTTCGTCCAGATCTTCAACTCCTGGTACGACAAGGAGGCGGACAAGGCCCGTCCCATCAGCGAGCTGGTGGCGCAGTTCGAGAGCGGACGGCGTGCCACGCCGGACGGCCGTGCGTGGAGTGAGCTGACCGCCCGCGAGCGCGCCGACATCCTGGGCGGCTACCGGCTGGCCTACGCCTCGGACGCGCCCGTCAACTGGGCACCGGGTCTGGGCACCGTCCTGGCCAACGAGGAGGTCACCGCCGAGGGCCGTTCCGAGCGCGGCAACTTCCCGGTGTTCAAGTCGAAGCTGCGGCAGTGGAACATGCGCATCACCGCGTACGCCGACCGGCTGCTGAACGATCTGGACGAGCTGGACTGGCCGGAGGCCATCAAGCAGCAGCAGCGCAACTGGATCGGCCGCAGTGAAGGCGCGCGTGTCGATTTCCAGGTCGGGGACGCGGGCGCCATCACCGTGTTCACCACCCGTCAGGACACCCTGTTCGGCGCCACGTACATGGTGCTGGCGCCCGAGCACGAGCTGGTCGGGAAGATCGTCCCGGCTGCCTGGCCCGAGAGCACGCACGACGTGTGGACGGGCGGTCACGCGACACCCGCCGAGGCCGTCGACGCCTACCGCAAGCAGGCCGCCTCGAAGTCCGACGTCGAGCGGCAGGCCGAGGCCAAGGACAAGACCGGTGTCTTCACCGGCGCGTACGCCACCAACCCGGTCAGCGGCGAGCAGGTGCCCGTCTTCATCGCGGACTACGTCCTGATGGGGTACGGCACCGGCGCGATCATGGCCGTACCGGCGCACGACAGCCGCGACTTCGCGTTCGCGCGCGCCTTCGAGCTGCCGGTGCGCTGTGTGGTCGAGCCGACGGACGGCCGGTCGACGAACACCGCGGAGTGGGACGACGCGTTCGTCTCGTACGACGCGAAGATCGTCAACTCGACCGGTGAGGGCATCACGCTGGACGGTCTGGGCGTGGCCGACGCCAAGGCGCGGATCACCGACTGGCTGGTCGCGCACGGGATCGGCGAGGGCACGGTCAACTTCCGGCTGCGCGACTGGCTGTTCAGCCGGCAGCGCTACTGGGGCGAGCCCTTCCCGATCGTCTACGACGAGGACGGCATCGCCCACAGTCTGCCCGAGTCGATGCTGCCGCTGGAACTGCCGGAGGTTGACGACTACTCGCCACGGACGTTTGATCCGGACGACGCGGACACCAAGCCCGAGACGCCGCTGTCGCGCAACGAGGCCTGGGTCGACGTCGAGCTGGACCTCGGCCGGGGCGAGGGCGTCAAGCGCTACCGCCGCGAGACCAACACCATGCCGAACTGGGCCGGTTCGTGCTGGTACGAGATGCGCTACCTGGATCCCCACAACAGCGAGAAGCTGGTCGACCCGGCCATCGAGCAGTACTGGATGGGCCCGGGCGAGGGCCGGCCGCACGGCGGAGTCGACCTGTACGTCGGCGGCGCCGAGCACGCCGTGCTGCACCTGCTGTACGCGCGCTTCTGGTCCAAGATCCTGTTCGACCTGGGAGTCGTCTCGTCGGTCGAGCCGTTCCACAAGCTGTACAACCAGGGCATGATCCAGGCGTTCGTCTACCGCGACGCGCGCGGGATCGCGGTGCCCGCCGCCGAGGTCGAGGAGCGGGACGGCGCCTACTGGTACGAGGGCGAGCAGGTCAGCCGCGTACTGGGCAAGATGGGCAAGTCCCTGAAGAACGCCGTCACGCCGGACGAGATCTTCGCCGAGTACGGCGCGGACACGCTGCGGCTGTACGAGATGGCGATGGGCCCGCTGGACGTCTCGCGTCCCTGGGACACGCGCGCCGTGGTCGGCCAGTACCGGCTGCTCCAGCGGCTGTGGCGCAATGTCGTCGACGAGGCGACGGGCGAGGCCACGGTGGTGGACGGGGACGCCGGCGAGAGCACCCTGCGCGCGCTGCACAAGGCGATCGACGGGGTCGCGCAGGACATGGCCGGGCTGCGCTTCAACACCGCCATCGCCAAGATCACCGAGCTGAACAACCAGCTGACCAAGGCGGGCGGCCCCCTCACGCGGTCGGTCGCCGAGCGGCTGGTGCTGCTGGTCGCGCCGCTGGCGCCGCACATCTCGGAGGAGCTGTGGCGCAAGCTGGGGCACACCGACTCGGTCGTGCACCAGGACTTCCCGGTCGCGGATCCCGCGTACCTCGTCGAGGATTCCGTGACCTGCGTGGTGCAGATCAAGGGCAAGGTCAAGGCGCGGCTGGAGGTTCCGCCGTCGATCTCGGACGCGGAGCTGGAGGCGCTGGCACTGGGTGACGCGGCGGTTGTCGCGGCGCTGGACGGGGCCGGTATCCGCAAGGTGATCGTGCGGGCGCCGAAGCTGGTGAACATCGTTCCCGCGTAGCTTCGGCGCGCGGGGCGTGCGGCCTCCGTGCGTGCGGTTTCCGCGCGTGCGGCTTCCCGCCAGGGGTTTTTCCCGGGGCGGGCCGGTGGTTCCGACGGAACCACCGGCCCGCCCTTTGCGTTTACGGTGGAGGGGTACACAACGTGCGCCCCCGACTCGGAAGGACCGTTGATGGAAGTCGTGATCCTGATCCTGGTACTGATCTTCGCCGCCTTCGTGGCGCTGGGCGTGTACGTGGGCGTCAAGACGATCGGCGCGGCGAGGTCGGCCAAACTCAGCGTCGAACGCGGGATCACGCAGGCGCGGCGCAATGTCGAGGACACCACGCTGCGAGCCAGGAGCCTCGGGCAGCCCGGCATCCCCGGGGAGCTGGCCCAGTTGCGGGTCCGACTGCGTACGTCGATGCGCGCCACGCAGGACGCGCTGCACGCGGGCGCCGCCGAGGACGCGTCCCTGTCGGAGTCGGTCGGCCTCTTCGAGCGGCTGAGCGTGCACGGCCGGGAGCTGGACGACGAGTTGAAGCTGATGGAGCGTGAGCCGGACCGGGCGAGGGTGGCCCGGCGCCTCACGGAACTGCGCGAGCGTACGGAGAAGATCACGCATTCGGCCGACTCGCTGCGCTGGGCGGCGCGCGACCGCGCGCTCAAATTCGCAGAGGACGACCTGTCGGCGCTGAGCGCGGAGATCGACGTGGAGTCGGGCGCGCTGCGGCATTGGTCAGCGGCGGACGCACCGGCGGCCGGTCCCCGGGCGGACCAGCCGGGGGCAGCTCCGACGTGGCCAGAGCCTTCACCGGCCGAGGGAACGCGGGCAGGGGCGACGCAGGCGGAGTGGCCGTCGGCGGAGGGCACAGCCGCGGAGGGACCACAGCCGATCGGGCCGCCGGACTCCGGGCGGCAGGGCGGTTATCCCTGGCAGAAGTCCCCCGGGGCCACCCGTCCGGGATCCAGGAAACGTCCGGAAACCACGAACTGACGGGATGAGACATGGGCCGTGCCGCGAATGATCATTGAGCCGGGCCCGGAGGTCCGATCCGGGGCGACGGCGGGTAATCTCCCGCTCATGTCCTGCCATGTCGCTGTCGTCACTGATTCAACGGCCTATTTGCCGCCGCAGGCGATGGAGCGGCACGGCATCACCGCGGTGCCGCTGACCGTGGTGCTCGGTGACCGCGCGCTGGAAGAGGGGACCGAGATCTCGGCCCGTTCGCTGGCCCTGGCGCTCCAGAAGCGCAGCTCGGTGACGACGTCGCGGCCGAGCCCCGACATGTTCGCGGCCGCGTACCGCGCGGCGGCGGAAGCGGGAGCGACGGGGATCATCTCCCTGCACCTGTCGGCCGAGTTCTCCGGGACGTACGACGCGGCCGTGCTCGCCGCGAAGGACGCGCCCGTACCGGTCCGGGTGGTGGACACGGGCATGGTGGCGATGGCGCTGGGCTTCTGCGCGCTGGCGGCGGCCACGACGGCGGAGGCGGACGGCACGCTGGAAGAGGCGGTGGCGGCGGCGGAGAAACGCGCGGCGGGGACCTCCGCGTATTTCTACGTCGACACGCTGGACTACCTGCGCAGGGGCGGCCGGATCGGGGCGGCGCAGGCGCTGCTGGGCTCCGCGCTCGCGGTGAAACCGCTGCTCCAACTGGACGGCGGGCGCATCGAACTGCTGGAGAAGGTGCGTACGGCGTCGAAGGCGATCGCGCGCCTGGAGGAGATCGTCGCCGAGCGCGCGGGGGTGAGCGAGGTGGACATCGCCGTGCACCATCTGGCGGCTCCCGAGCGGGCGGCGGCGCTGGCGGAGCGGCTCCGTGAGCGGGTGCCCGGTCTGGTCGAGCTGCATGTGAGCGAGGTGGGCGCGGTGATCGGTGCGCACACCGGGCCGGGACTGCTGGGGGCCGTGATCTCGCCGCGCTGAGGCGGGGTGGTTCCGGCTGATCCCGGCCGGCCTTCTGGCTGGGATCCCGGCTGATCTTGCTCTGTTTCGCGCGCTGCTGACACCCGTACGGGTGGCGAAGTTATCCACAACTGGGCGGTTTTCCACCGGAATTGAGCGTGATCAGCGGGATCCGGCAGACCTGTCTACCGTCCCGTGGCATGGCTCTCCGAACACGTTCCGCAACCAGCGGCCCGGGTCGCGCCCCGGGATCCGACCGCCGCGTCCGCGCCCGCCATGGGCGCGCCCGAGGCCGCCCGCGTGTGAGGGCGTCGCGGGGGCTCCCGCCGCCGGCTCCGCCCTCTGCTGTGTTGCCGCCATCGGGTTCGGCGACAGCGCCGGTCTCTCCGCGTTCCCGCGCTGACGTGCTTTTTGCCGGTGTCTCAGGTGTCTCAGGTGTCTTAGGTGTCACGGGTGCGACGGAGCCGATGCCGCCGAGCTTGAGGCCGGCCGGGCGGATCGAGCCGGCCGATCCGGTCGGTCCTGAGGCGTCGCATGAGCAGGGGGCGCTGGTCGGGCCGTACGTGGCCGACGACGCGCCGGGCGGCCGGCGCGAGCGGGTGCTGACGGCGTTGCGGGAGCGGCTGCCGATGTGGGTCCAGCTCCGATACGGCCTTGAGCCGAAGACGCTGGGGGCGCTGGCCGTGGTCCTGGTGGTCGCGGTGATCCTCGCCGCTCAGCATTTCTGGACCGCGCGACCGCAGTCGGTGGGCGTGCCGGAGACGGTCCGGGAGGAGCCGGTCGGCCTGGGCCGGTCGGTCGTTCCCGGTCACTCTCCGAAGTCGGTGCCGGAGCCGGAGCCTGACGGCGTGTTGCCTTCGCCGGAAGGACTGCCGGGGGTGGTCGGCGGCGCCCGGATCGTGGTGGACGTGAGCGGCAAGGTGGGGCGGCCCGGAGTTCTGCGGCTGCCGGCCGGTTCGAGGGTCGCCGACGCGCTGCGCGCCGCCGGTGGTGTCAGCGCGGGCGCGGACATCACCGGGCTCAACCGGGCGCGGGTGCTGACGGACGGCGAACAGGTGCTGGTGGGCGTTCCGGTCCCGGCCGGAGCCGCGGCCGGGGTGGCGGACGGCGGTGGTGGCGGTGGCGGTGCGGGGCCTCCGGGGCCGGTGGGCCTCAACAGCGCCACGGCGGAGCAGTTGGAGACGCTTCCCGGAGTCGGGCCGGTACTCGCGCGGCACATCATGGATTACCGCGCCGAGAACGGCGGCTTCCGGTCCGTTGACCAGCTGCGCGAGGTGAGCGGGATCGGCGACCGCCGGTTCGCGGACCTCCGGCCTCTGGTGCGGCCATGACGCGCGCCACGGTGCACGCCGAGTCCGGTCACCGCCTGGGAGCCGCCGATCCCCGGCAACAGGCCCCGCCCGACCTGCGGCTGGTCCCTCCGGCACTGGCGGCCTGGGCCGCGGCAGCCCTCACGATCGGTGCGCCGGGTCGCTGGGCCGTCACCGGAGTGCTGGTGTGCCTGGTCGCCGCGGGACTGCTTCTCGCATCGCTCCTGATGCGTACCGGGAGCGGCGGCCCCGGCGGAACAGGCGCGGGGCTCGGGCGCGGGCGTGCGCGGGGTCAAGGGGAGTCGTGGCGGCTCGGGCGTGGGCGGGGCCGAGGGGAGGCGCGGCGACTCGGGCGGGGACTCAGCCGGGTGGCCGTCGCCGGGGCGCTGCTCTGCGCGGCGGCGGGGGCGGCAGCCGCCGGTCTGCATGGTGCCGACTCACGGCGCGGGCCCGTGCCGGCTCTCGCCGGGCGGTACGCGCGCGTCACGGCGGAATTGACCGTCACCTCCGACCCCAGGCCCACCCGGCCGAGGGTCAAGGGGAATCAACTGTCCGACGGGGCGCTCGTCCTCGACGCGGAGGTCACCCGGGTGACGGCGCCCGGCGGGGTCGCCACCCGGGTGAGGACACCCGTCCTCGTGATCGCGTCGCCGGGCGGCCACGCCGGTGAGTGGCAGCGGCTGCTGCCTTCCACCCGGCTGCGGCTGACGGGCGGGCTCGCGCCGCCGATGCACGAGGACGACCGTTACGCGGCAGCCCTGAGAGCGGAGGGCGGCGGGCCACCGCAGGTCATCGGGCAGCCAAGTGACCTCCAGCGCAGAGCGGGTGGCCTGCGCGCCGGGCTGCACGAGGCGACCGGCGGACTCGACCCCGACGCCCGCGCCCTGCTGCCCGGGCTGGTGGTCGGGGACACCTCGCGGATCACGCCCGAGCTGCACGACGCCTTCAAGGCGACCGACCTGACGCATGTGCTCGCCGTCTCGGGAAGCAACCTCACCCTTGTGCTCGCTCTGCTGATCGGGCCGCCGGGGCTGGCCCTCAAAGCCGAGCGGCGCGGGCTCGCCGCGCGCCTGGGGCTTCCGCTGCGGGTGACCGCGCTGCTCGGCGGGGTGCTCACGCTCGCCTTCGTGGTCGTCTGCCGGCCGGATCCGAGTGTGCTGCGGGCCGCCGCCTGCGGGCTGATCACGCTCCTTGCCATCGGCACAGGACGGCACAGAACGCTGATCCCGGCCCTGGCCGCGTCCGTACTGCTGCTGGTGCTCCACGACCCCTGGCTCGCCCGCAGTTACGGCTTCCTGCTCTCCGTCCTGGCCACCGGCGCGCTCCTCACCATCGGCCCGGGGTGGAGCGCGGCGCTGCGGGCGCGCGGGGTGCCGCCCCGGCTCGCCGAGACCCTGGCGGCGGCCGGGGCCGCGCAGGCGGTGTGCGCTCCCGTGGTGGCCGTGTTCGCGGCCAGGGTCAGCCTCGTGGCGGTCCCGTGCAACCTGTTCGCAGAGCCGGCCGTCGCCCCGGCCACCGTCCTCGGGTTCGCGACGCTCGCCGTGGCGCCGTTCGCGATGCCCGTGGCCAAAGCGCTGGCCCACTGCGCGGGATGGCCCGCGGGCTGGATCGCCTCCGTCGCCAGGTCCGGCGCGGCACTCCCCGGCGCGGAGGCCGACTGGCCGGGCGGCTGGACGGGCGGACTGCTGCTCGCCGCCCTGACGGCCCTGGTCCTGCTCGGCGCGCGCCGTCTGGCCCGGCATCCCTGGATCGCCGCGTCCTGTGCGGTGCTTCTGCTTCTGGTGGTCGTACGGCCGCCGCCGTACACCCGGCTCGTCAGCGGCTGGCCGCCGCCCGGCTGGAGGTTCGCGATGTGTGACGTCGGTCAGGGCGATGCCGCGGTGCTGGCGGCGGGTGACGGTACGGCGGTGGTCGTGGACGCGGGGCCCGACCCCGAATCGGCCGACCGCTGTCTGCGGGACCTCGGGATCACCCGTATCCCGCTCCTGGTGCTCACCCATTTCCACGCCGACCATGTCATAGGGCTGCCCGGTGTGCTGCGCGGCAGATCGGTCGGTGCGATCGAGACGACGAGTCTGCCGGACTCCGGGGAGCAGGCGCCGTTCGTCCGGCGGACGGCGGCCGACGCGCGGGTGCCCGTCGTTCCGGCGCGGGCGGGGGAGCTGCGCCGGGTCGGGCCGCTCGCGTGGCGGGTGCTGTGGCCGCGCGCGGCCCCGGCAGGGGCGCGGGTGAGTGCCGGTGGGCCGAACGACTCCAGCGTCACCCTGTTCCTGCGGATCGCGGGCGGGCCGACCCTGCTGTTGCCCGGCGACCTCGAACCACCGGCCCAGCAGGCCCTGTTGCGTGACCATCCCGGGCTGCCCCGCGCCGACATCCTCAAGGTCGCCCATCACGGGTCGGCGTATCAGGACCCCGGGCTGCTCCGCGCGGTCCGGCCCCGGCTGGCGCTGATCAGCTGTGGCCGGGACAACACGTACGGGCATCCGTCGGCCAGGACGGTCGACGCCCTCGAGGCCGGTGGCGCGGTGGTCCTGCGTACGGACCGGGACGGTGCCATCGCCGTGACCGGGACCGGAGCGGACCTGCGGGCGGTGGCGCGGGGGCGGAGCGGTTCCCGAATATGACAGGCACTCAGCCGTGCGGAGCCAGCCTGGTCGTGTGGAGTCAGCCGGGCCGTCCGGCGTGAGCCGGGCCGAGTCGCACGGGCGGTGGCCGAGTCGCCTGGGCGGGGGCCCGGTTGCGCGGACGGGGGCCGAAGAGCGCATAGTTCGCTACCTGTCGGTGCGTTTGCCTCGAACAGCACGAGAGTGATCGAATGCCTATTCGTCAATGGCGGCCGCTCCGACGTCGATGTCGTGTCCTCACGCGGCCCGCAGATTCGATCGCACTGGGGTACGCAGACCATGATCAGCCGCCTGCTCGGCCGACGGACGGCCGCGAAGCAGAGAAACAACCCCTTCGCCGGACTGTCCGTACCGCCCGGCGCCGGACTGCTCACCTGCCGTGTGCTGGATCCTGTCGGACAGCCCGTCGGGCAGGCCGAGTTCACGGTGAGCGATCACAACGGCCGCAAGGTCGTGAGCGGCGAGACCGACCCGTTCGGCACGATGGCGGCGATGGTCCCTCTCGGGGAGTACCGGCTCGCGATCTCCGCCGACAGCTTCACCTCGTACCGGGGCAGCGCGTCCGTGGCGGACAGCGGCCAGCACTGCGGCCTCGGGGACGTGACGCTTCAGGTGGCGCCGTCGTTCCCGCTGCCGCCCGCCGGTGAGTGGGAGATCGAGCCGTCCCACTCCAGGATCGGCTTCGTCGCCCGGCACATCGGTCTGGCCCGGGTCCACGGCCGCTTCGACAACTTCGCCGGGGCGATCCGGCTCGGTGAGTCGATGGAGCAGTCGGCGATGCACGTCGTCATCGACGCCGCGACGATCGACACGAACGTGCGGATGCGCGACGACCACCTGCGCTCCGCCGACTTCCTGGACGTGGAGAACTACCCGACGCTGGAGTTCTACAGCGACCGCTTCGCCCACCGGGGCGGCAACAACTGGGCGATCACCGGGGCGCTCTCGCTGCACGGCGTGACCCGTACGGTCATTCTCGACAGCCAGTACCTCGGCCTCGGCAAGGGCATGGACGGCGAGACCCGCGCGGCCATCCGCGCCACCACCGAGCTGCACCGCGAGGACTACACCGTCAACTGGCAGTCGATGCTGGCCCGGGGCATCGCGGTGGTCGGCTCCAACATCAGGATCGACCTCGACATCCAGATCGTCCCCACGGGCACGAACAGCTGAGCGTTTGGAAGAATGCCTCCGTGAACGATCAGAGACACGTGCTGGTGCTGCCCGACCGCGACGCGGCGGAAGAGGTGGCACAGGCGCTCGGTGACCGCTTCGGCGTGACCGAGGAACCACAGCTGGTACGGGACGCCCTGGCAGGCGAGGACGACGCCGAGGACGCCCAGTGGCTGGTGATCGTGGAGGACCCCGGGTCCCGGATGGACGCCGGGGCGCTGGACGCGTTCGTCGCCGAGTGGGAAGGCTGGCGGGAAGCACCGTAGCGGCCGCTCCGGCGGCACCGCCGTATCAGCCGGTACGACCGGCCGTACGGCTCGCTGTCAGTGGGCCGTGGGATGCTGGGCGCGATGGCCACCAGGAAGACTTCCCCCGACGATCCGCTCGCTCCTCTCACGCTCGCCGTGGGCCAGGAGGATCTGCTGCTCGACCGCGCCGTGCAGCAGGTCGTGGCGGCAGCCCGTGCCTCCGACGCCGACACGGACGTGCGGGACCTCACCTCCGACCAGCTCCAGCCCGGCACCCTCGCCGAGCTGACGAGCCCGTCGCTCTTCGCCGAGCGCAAGGTCGTCGTCGTGCGGAACGCGCAGGATCTGGCCGCCGACACGATCAAGGACATCAGGGCGTATCTCAGCGCGCCCGCCGAGGAGATCACCCTCGTCCTCCTGCACGCGGGCGGCGCCAAGGGGAAGGGGCTGCTGGACGCGGCCCGCAAGGCGGGGGCCCGCGAGGTCGCCTGCGCCAAGACCACCAAGCCGGCGGAGCGGCTCAGCTTCGTACGGTCGGAATTCCGCGCGCTGGGGCGTTCCGCCACCGCCGAGGCGTGCCAGTCGCTGGTCGACGCGATCGGCAGCGATCTGCGTGAGCTGGCGAGTGCCGTCTCGCAGCTCGTCTCCGACATCGAGGGCACGATCGACGAGGCCGTCGTCGGCCGCTACTACACGGGCCGCGCCGAGGCCTCCAGCTTCACCGTCGCCGACCGTGCCGTGGAGGGCCGGGCCGCGGACGCGCTCGAGGCGCTGCGCTGGTCGCTGTCGACGGGCGTGGCGCCGGTGCTGATCACCAGCGCCCTCGCCCAGGGCGTCCGGGCCATCGGCAAGCTCTCCTCGGCGCGCGGTGGCCGGCCCGCGGATCTCGCGCGTGAGCTGGGCATGCCGCCGTGGAAGATCGACCGCGTGCGCCAGCAGATGCGCGGCTGGACGCCGGACGGTGTCGCGATGGCCCTGCGGGCGGTGGCCGCGGCCGACGCGGGCGTCAAGGGCGGCGGGGACGACCCGGAGTACGCGCTGGAGAAGGCGGTCGTCGCCATCGCGGCGGCGGCCCGCTCCGGCGGCCGCTGAGACCGCGCACCCGCCGACCCGTACGGAACCACCCCCGTACGCGGCCGGCCGGCACAGTACGCGCGTACCCTCGCCGCATCACTGCACGGCACGCCGGCGCACGCACCGGTCGCCGGACCCGAACGCACGCCCCCGCTCCGGACCCGTACGCACGCCACCATGCCGAAGGCCCCGGTTCCGTCCTGGGGAAGGACGGAGGCCGGGGCCTCGGTATGTATCGCGCTGGACTCGCACCCGCGTGGCGAACGCAGTCGTGCGCGAGTCCGGGAGACGCCGGTCAGGAGCGGTAGAGAGGGCCCGCTGAGTCCGTTCCGGCAGTCAGATCAAGAGAGAGCAGATTGATGCTCAGCCCTGGAGGGAGGCAACCTGGGAAGCCAGCGCCGACTTCTTGTTGGCGGCGGCGTTCTTGTGGATGACACCCTTCGAGGCAGCCTTGTCGAGCTTGCGCGACGCCTCACGAGCGGCCACGGTGGCCTTCTCGACGTCACCCTCGACGGCCGCCTCACGGGCCTTGCGGATCGCGGTCTTGAGCGACGACTTGACGGCCTTGTTGCGCAGGCGCGCCTTCTCGTTCGTCTTGTTCCGCTTGATCTGGGACTTGATGTTCGCCACGAAAGAGCCTTTTCAGGTTCGGTGAATCCTGGGTGTTCAGTGAAAGTGCCTCTGTGCCGGACAGCGAACGCCGGACAGTGAAAGTCAGACGATGAAAGCCGGACGGCAGGCGCCGGACGGTGAGTACCGGACGGCGAGAGACACAGCTGTTCAGGTTACCAGCCGCCGTCCGACCGGCCCAAACCGGTCGCAGTCCCGCGCCCGTGGGACGATGGAAGCTACGTATCGATCCGATGTCGACCCGAGACGAGACGCCGCGCGTCTCAAGAATCAGGACCCTGCGTGCCCGCGACCCCTGTCAACGTGCCCGAGCCCAGCCGTACGGACCCGGCGCTGCTCCGCAACTTCTGCATCATCGCGCACATCGACCACGGCAAGTCGACCCTTGCCGACCGGATGCTCCAGCTGACCGGAGTGGTCGACCAGCGGCAGATGCGCGCTCAGTACCTCGACCGGATGGACATCGAGCGCGAGCGCGGCATCACGATCAAGTCCCAGGCGGTCCGGCTGCCCTGGGCACCCCACACGGGCGAGGACACGGGCAGGACCCACATCCTCAACATGATCGACACCCCGGGCCACGTGGACTTCACCTATGAGGTGTCGCGTTCGCTCGCGGCCTGCGAAGGCACGATCCTGCTGGTCGACGCCGCCCAGGGCATCGAGGCGCAGACCCTCGCCAACCTCTACCTGGCGATGGAGAACGACCTCACCATCGTCCCGGTGCTCAACAAGATCGACCTTCCGGCCGCCCAGCCCGAGAAGTTCTCCGAGGAGCTGGCGAACCTCATCGGCTGCCAGCCGGAGGACGTCCTCAGGGTCTCGGCGAAGACCGGTATGGGCGTCGAGGCGCTGCTCGACCGGGTCGTCAAGGACGTGCCGCCGCCGGTCGGCGTCAAGGACGCGCCGGCCCGCGCGATGATCTTCGACTCCGTCTACGACTCCTACCGGGGTGTCGTGACGTACGTACGTGTCATCGACGGCAGCCTCAACAAGCGTGAGCGGATCCGGATGATGTCCACCGGCGCCACCCACGAGCTGCTGGAGATCGGTGTCTCCTCGCCCGAGATGACGCCGTCCGACGGCCTCGGCGTCGGCGAGGTGGGCTACCTCATCACCGGCGTGAAGGACGTTCGCCAGTCCAAGGTCGGTGACACGATCACCACGCTCAACAAGGGCGCGACCGAGGCGCTCGGCGGGTACAAGGACCCCAGGCCGATGGTGTTCTCCGGCCTCTACCCGCTGGACGGCTCCGACTACCCCGAGCTGCGCGACGCGCTGGACAAGCTCCAGCTCAACGACGCGGCGCTGGTCTATGAGCCGGAGACCTCCGCGGCGCTCGGCTTCGGCTTCCGCGTGGGCTTCCTCGGACTGCTGCACCTCGATGTGATCCGGGAGCGGCTGGAGCGCGAGTTCAACCTCGAACTGATCGCCACCGCCCCCAACGTGGTCTACCGCGTGTCCATGGAGGACGGCAGCGAGCACACGGTCACCAACCCGAGCGAGTTCCCCGAGGGCAAGATCGACGCGGTGCACGAGCCGGTCGTACGGGCCACCATCCTGGCGCCGAGCGAGTTCATCGGCTCGATCATGGAGCTGTGCCAGACCCGCCGCGGCACGCTGCTCGGCATGGACTACCTGTCCGCCGACCGGGTGGAGATCCGCTACACGCTGCCGCTCGCGGAGATCGTCTTCGACTTCTTCGACCAGCTGAAGTCCAAGACCCGCGGGTACGCGTCGCTCGACTACGAGCCCACCGGCGAGCAGTCCGCGCAGCTCGTCAAGGTCGACATCCTGCTGCACGGCGACAAGGTCGACGCCTTCTCCGCGATCACCCACCGGGACCAGGCGTACGCCTACGGGGTGCGGCTCGTCGCCAAGCTGCGTGAGCTGATTCCGCGCCAGGCGTTCGAGGTGCCGATCCAGGCGGCGATCGGCTCCCGGGTGATCGCCCGCGAGACCATCCGCGCCATCCGCAAGGACGTCCTCGCCAAGTGCTACGGCGGTGACATCTCCCGTAAGCGGAAGCTGCTGGAGAAGCAGAAGGAAGGCAAGAAGCGGATGAAGATGGTCGGCAGCGTGGAGGTCCCGCAGGAGGCCTTCATCGCGGTGCTGTCGAGCGACGATTCCGGCGGCAAGGCGAAGAAGTAGCAGCGCTCGCGGCCGAAGAAACCGCGAAACCGTACCGGAGGAAACACCGGAAGACGGCGAAGCGGAAGCGCCCCGTCCGGCATGACGGGTCCCCATGTGACAGCGTGGGGGCCCGCCGTGCCGGACGGGGCGCTTCTTTGTCGTGAAGCGGCGCGCCACTGCCTCTTACGGAGTTGCCGGGCGGCCTCTAGTCTGATCAGCTACTGGTAGTTACTCGTCAGTTAGTTACTTAGTGGTAATCCATTCAGTCAGCCAATCGGTCAGTCACGCGCCATGCCGCTGGCCCGGAGGATGTCGTGAACGACACACAGAACTTGATCGAGAACCGGCCGCCCTCCGTGGCGCCCCTCTTCATTGAGCGCGTGGCGGCCACGCCGGACGCGGAGGCCTACCGCTATCCGGTGCCCCCGGCCTCGGGCCGGGGCCCCGACGACTGGCGGTCGCTGACCTGGGGTCAGGCCGGTGAGCGGGTGTACGCCGTGGCCGCGGGTCTGATCGAGCTGGGTGTCGAGCCGGAGGAGCGCGTCGCGCTCGCCTGCTCCACACGTATCGAGTGGATCCTCGCCGACCTCGGGGTCATGTGCGCGGGCGCCGCGACCACCACGGTCTACCCCTCCACCAACGTGGACGAGTCGGCGTTCATCCTCGCCGACTCGGAGAGCCGGGTGCTGATCGCCGAGGACGCCGCCCAGCTCGCCAAGGCGCGCGAACGCCGGGAAGAACTGCCCCGCCTCAGCCACGTCGTGGTGATCGACACCTCCGGCGTGGAGCCCGACGAGCTGGACCCGGAGGGCTGGGTGCTCTCCCTCGCCGACCTGGAGGCGCGCGGAGCCGCGTACCTGACGGAGCATCCGGAGGCGGTCAAGGAGCGCGTCACGGCCATCACCTCCGGCCAGCTCGCCACCCTGATCTACACCTCGGGCACCACGGGCCGCCCCAAGGGCGTACGGCTCACGCACGACAGCTGGGCCTACATGGCCAAGGCCACCGTGGCGACGGGCCTCATCGACAAGGACGACGTCCAGTACCTGTGGCTGCCGCTCGCCCATGTCTTCGGCAAGATGCTGACCTCCGGGCAGATCGAGGTCGGGCACGTCACGGCCGTGGACGGCCGCGTCGACAAGATCATCGAGAACCTGCCGGTGGTCAGGCCGACGTACATGGCCGCCGTGCCGCGCATCTTCGAGAAGGTCTACAACGGCGTCGCGGGCAAGGCGCGGGCCGGTGGCGCGGCCCAGTACAGGATCTTCAAGTGGGCGGCCCAGGTCGCCCGCGAGTCGGCCAGGGTCTCGCAGGACAACTTCCGCCGTACGGGCACGGCGAGCCTGCCGCTCGCCCTCGCCGCGCAGCACAAGGTCGCCGACGCGCTCGTCTACACGAAGCTCCGCGAGGCCTTCGGCGGGAGGCTGCGCGCCGCCGTCTCCGGTTCCGCCTCGCTCGCGCCCGACATCGGCTACTTCTTCTCCGGCGCCGGGATCAACATCCTGGAGGGCTACGGTCTCACCGAGTCCAGCGCCGCGAGCTTCGTCAACCCGGGGGACGCGTACCGCACTGGCACGGTCGGCAAGCCGCTGCCCGGCACCGAGGTGCGGATCGCGGACGACGGCGAGATCATGCTGCGCGGTCCCGGCATCATGTCGGGCTATCACGGGCTGCCGGAGAAGACGGCCGAAGTGCTGGAGTCCGACGGCTGGTTCCACACGGGTGACATTGGTGAGCTGTCCCCGGACGGCTATCTGAAGATCACCGACCGCAAGAAGGACCTGATCAAGACGTCGGGCGGCAAGTACATCGCGCCGGCCGAGGTCGAGGGCCAGTTCAAGGCGGTGTGTCCGTTCGTCTCCAACATCCTGGTGCACGGCGCGGACCGCAACTTCTGCACGGCCCTGATCTCGCTCGACGAGCCTTCGATCCTCAACTGGGCCGCCGAGCACGGCCTTTCGGGGAAGTCATACGCCCAGGTCGTCGCGTCCCCGCAGACCCAGCGGCTCATCGACGGATACGTCCAGCGGCTCAACGAGGGCCTGCAACGCTGGCAGACCATCAAGAAGTTCCGGCTGCTGCCGCGCGATCTGGACATCGAGCACGGTGAGTTGACGCCGAGTCTGAAGCTCAAGAGGCCGGTCGTGGAGCGGGAGTACAAGGGTCTGATCGAGGAGATGTACGCGGGCTCCCGGGAGGCCTGAGCAGAGACGGCGGCGGCCCTTCGGCGGGCCGCGGATCCGCGAGGTGGGCGGGGTCAGGTCTACTGGCCCCGCCCACAAGCCTGTTCGGGTCAGGGTGGGGCCGGGGTCCGTCCCAGCACCGCGACTTCCGTATATCTGCGACTGGTTGGCCGACTCGGTGCACACGGACGAGCCGGATATGTCACTCTGACGGGAACGTACGTAAGCGGCGCAACGACACAACTCGACCAGGAGCCGCAGTGGGCACCATTCCGATCCCGCGGGAGACCGTCCACCACCCCATGCCCCAGGTGCCGTTACGGCGCCAGGTGCCTCTACGGAGAGACGCGCGGTCCACCTCACGCACGAGCCTGCCCGGAAATCCGCTGGCCCCCGCCGCCGCCCGCAGGTTCGCCCGCGCGGCGCTGGCCGACTGGACCGGCCTCGGGCTGCTCGCCACCTGTACGTTCTGCCGGGGCGCGGGCTGCCCGCCGGGCCGGCACAGCACCGACCTGCTCGCCGACGACGCCGTGCTGATAGTCAACGAACTCGTCACCAACGCCGTGGTGCACGCCGGTACCACCGTCGAACTGCTGTGCCGGCTGGAAGACCCCGCGGAGCCGGACGACGAACCGGCGGCGCTGGTCCTCGAAGTCTCCGACCACCACCCCGCGCGAGCCGTGCGGAGCGACACCCCGTCGGAGGCGGACTCGGCCCCCTTCGAGTACGGCCGCGGCCTCCAGGTCGTCGCCTCGCTCGCCGCGTGCTGGGGCATCACGTACCGCAGCGGTCTCAAGACCGTCTGGGCCCGCCTCCCGCTCGACGGGCGCGAGGCAGGTCCGCCGGTGGCGACGGAGCCCGCGCTCCGGCGCGGACTGCGCGCGGCGGAAATCCTCGCGCCCACGCCCCGGCGCCTGGTGAGCGACGACCCGGACTGGGCCGGCAGGGGCGCGCTGTCGTTCCTCGCCGAGGCGTCCGATCTGCTCGCCGGACAGCTCGATGAGGAACTGGTCGCCGCGCTCGCCTGCCAGCTGCTGGTGCCGCGGCTGGCCGACTGGTGTGCGGTCTGGCTGGACGGCAAGGGCGGCCGCGCGGGCGCCGCGCCCCGGCTGACCCGGGTCTGGCACGCCGACGAGTCCCTTACGGATCAGTTGCGTACGGCGCTGGAGCAGGAGCCCCCGTGGCTGGGGGAAGTGGCGCGGCCGGGAGTCGTACCGGTGGCGTGGCCGGGCGCTCATGGGGACGGGACCGGGGGCGCGGACGGGGGCGTGGACGCGTTGCCGGGTGTCTTTCCCGGCGCCGGTGAGGGGAGCGCCGTCGCCTGCCGGCTGATCGCGAACGGCCGTCCGGTCGGGGTGCTGCTCCTCGGCCGCCTCGGCCAGTCCGAAGTTCCCGGCGACGTGACCACTCTCATCGAGGACTTCGCCCGCCGGGTCGCGCTCGCGGTCGGCGCCGCCCGCCGGTACGCCAGGCAGGCCACCATCAGCCGGGTCCTCCAGCGCGGACTGCTCCCCACCCAGGTGGCGAGGATTCCCGGCGTCGCGAGTTCGCTGGTGTACGAGCCCAGCGAGGAGGGTCTTGCGGGCGGCGACTTCTACGATGTCTTCCCGTGTCCGCCCGGCGGCCGCTGGTGCTTCATGCTCGGCGACGTCCAGGGCAGCGGCCCGGAGGCGGCCGTCGTCACCGGCCTGGCCAGACCCTGGCTGCGGCTGCTGGCCCGCGAGGGATACCGCGTGGGCGAAGTACTCGACCGCCTCAACCGGCTGCTCCTCGACGACGCGAGCGAGGCGGCGGAGTCCGCGTCCCTGATGGTCCCGGCGCCGGGCGGCCCCGCGGTTCCCGGGCTTCCCGCGCTTCCCGGTGGTACGCGGGGGCTGCCGGAGGGCGGTCCCGGTACGGAGAGCGGCGGATCCCGGTTCCTCTCGCTGCTGTACGGGGAGCTGATGCCGCTGCCGGGCACCGCGGGAAGACCGGGCGGCGTACGGTGCACGCTGGCCAGCGCGGGCCATCCGCTGCCGTTGCTGCTGCGCCCGGACGGGACGGTCCGGGCCGCGGCGGAACCGCAGCTGCTGCTCGGGCTGGTCGAGAACGTCGCGTACGAGAGCCGCACCTTCGACCTGGAGCCCGGCGACACCCTCCTGTGCGTCACCGACGGCATCACCGAGCGGCGCTCGGGCAAGCAGATGCTGGACGACAGCGACGGCCTGGCCCGGCTTCTGGCCGGGTGCACGGGGCTGACGGCGGAAGGTGTCGCCGAGCGCATACGGCGTGCGGTGCACGAATTCGACGGGACGCCGCCGGGGGACGATCTGGCGCTGCTGGTGTTCCAGGCGGAGTGAGGGGCGGCGGCCGGCGGACGGTGGGCCGGCAGGGGCGGTGAGCGGGGGACGGGACCGGCCGTCGTCGGGTTGTCGGTGGCGTGCGGGACACTGGGTCCATGCCTTCCGCACTGCCCGACGGTGAGCCCATGCCCGAGACCGGCGCGCTGCCCCCGCACGCCCTTGAGGGCGCGGCGGACCGGCCGCTCGGCTTCTACCTGCACGTTCCGTACTGCGCGACGCGCTGCGGCTACTGCGACTTCAACACGTACACGGCGACCGAGCTGCGCGGTTCCGGAGGTGTGCTCGCCTCCCGTGACAACTACGCGGACACCCTGATCGACGAAGTACGGCTCGCGCGGAAGGTCCTGGGCGACGACCCGCGTCCCGTCCGTACCGTCTTCATCGGCGGCGGCACTCCGACGCTGCTGGCCGCCGGGGATCTCGTACGGATGCTCGGCGCGATCCGGGACGAGTTCGGGCTCGCGGACGACGCCGAGATCACCACCGAGGCGAATCCGGAATCGGTGGACCCGGCGTATCTCGCGGCGTTGCGGGAGGGTGGCTTCAACCGCGTCTCCTTCGGGATGCAGAGCGCGAAGCAGCACGTGCTGAAGGTCCTGGACCGCACGCACACCCCGGGCAGGCCCGAGGAATGCGTCGCGGAGGCCCGCGCGGCCGGTTTCGAGCACGTCAACCTCGACCTCATCTACGGCACCCCCGGCGAGACGGACAACGACTGGCGTGAGTCGCTGGCGGCGGCGGTCGGAGCGGGTCCCGACCACGTGTCGGCGTATGCCCTGATCGTCGAGGAGGGTACGCAGCTGGCGCGGCGGATCCGGCGCGGCGAGGTCCCGATGACGGACGACGACGAACACGCGGACCGGTACCTGATCGCGGACGAGGTGCTGGGGAAGGCCGGCTTCGCCTGGTACGAGGTGTCGAACTGGGCGACGTCGGAAGCGGCGCGCTGCCTGCACAACGAGCTGTACTGGCGCGGCGCTGACTGGTGGGGCGCGGGGCCGGGCGCGCACAGCCATGTGGGCGGCGTGCGCTGGTGGAACGTGAAGCACCCGGGCGCGTACGCGGCGGCCCTGGCGGAGGGCCGGTCGCCGGGCGCGGGCCGCGAACTCCTCGCGGCGGAGGACCGGCGGGTGGAACGGATCCTACTGGAGCTGCGGCTGTCCTCGGGCTGCGACCTGACGCTGCTGGCTCCGGCGGGTCTTGCGGCGGCGCGGCGCGCGGTGGGGGACGGGCTGCTGGAGGGGGAGGCGTTCGAGGCGGGGTTCGCGGTGCTGACGTTGCGGGGGCGGTTGCTGGCGGACGCGGTGGTTCGGGACCTGGTGGATTGAGTCGGCGCGTTTCGCTGCGCTTGGCGTGGGCGTGTGGGCGGGGGCGGGCGTGAGTGTTGGCGGGGCGTGGGCGTGGGCGGGGCGCATGGGTGCGGGCTCGTGCCGGTGCGGGGTTGCGGGGCGGGGTGCGAGGACTCCGGAGGCAGGCATCCGGGACGCATGATTTACGGCGCGTGCGGGTTGTTCTTCGGGCGCGGGCCGGTGAACGCGCCACAAATCACGCGCAAGTGTCCCGGACACCTGTCTCCTCCGCCCCCGCCCCCCTCGCGTCGTTCTCCTGCTGCGGGTTGGGGTGTGCGCCCCCTTGCGTTGTCCGCGTGCAGGCCTGCCATCCCCATGGCGTCGCGTCGCGGCCTTGTCCCCCTCGCGTCCGTGTCCGGGTGGGCTTATTCGGGGGCCGTTACGAAGTCGATCAGGTGTTCCACTGAGCCCAGCAGGGTTGGTTCCAGGTCTTTGTACGTGTGGACGTGCGACAGGATGTGCTGCCAGGCCCTGCCTGTGTTCTCCGGCCAGCCCAGCGCTTGGCACACGCCCGTTTTCCAGTCCTCGCCTCGCGGTACCGACGGCCACGCGTCGATGCCCACCGAGCGCGGTTTCACCGCTTCCCATACATCGATGTACGGGTGGCCGACCACCAGGACGTCCGGGCCCGTGACCCGCGCGGCGATGCGGGACTCCTTCGAACCGGGCACCAAGTGGTCGACCAGGACGCCCAGCCGGGCGTCCGGCGCGGGGGCGAACTCGTCGATGATGGCCGGGAGATCGTCGATGCCGCCCAGGTATTCGACCACCACGCCCTCGATGCGGAGGTCGTCTCCCCACACCTTTTCGACCAGTTCCGCGTCGTGCCGCCCCTCGACGTAGATGCGGCCCGCCCTGGCCACCCGGGCGCGTGCGCCGGGGACCGCGATCGAGCCCGAGGCCGTGCGGGCCGGGCGGCCCTGCGCGGCCTGTGCGGGGCGGATCAGGGTGACGACACGGCCCTCCAGCAGGAAGCCCCGGGGCGCCAGCGGGAACACGCGGTGCTTGCCGAAGCGGTCCTCCAGGGTGACCGTCGGGCCCTGTGCGGTCTTCTCGCAGCGGATCACCGCCCCGCAGAAGCCCGTCGACACCTCCTCGACCACCAGGTCCGGTTCCGCGGGGACCTCCGGCGCGGGCGTGGGCTTCTTCCACGGCGGTGTCAGATCAGGGCTGTAGCTGCGCATGCGCACGACGATATCGGCTACGCCGTGTCGAACCGGGCGGCCAGCGTGGCGCGTTGTGCGCGTACGAAGGCCGCGTCCACAGCCGCTCCGTGGCCCGGTACGTAGAGGGCGTCCGGGCCGCCCAGCGTGAGCAGCCGGTCGAGCGCGGCGGGCCAGCGGCCCGGGATCGCGTCCGGGCCCGCCTGTGGATCGCCCGACTCCTCGACCAGATCACCGCAGAACACCACCTCGGGCGAGCCGGGGACCAGCAGTGCGAGGTCGTGGGCGGTGTGACCGGGGCCGATGTTCGCCAACAACGCCTGCCGTCCGCCCAGTTCGAGGGTCAGCTGACCGGAGACCGGGTGTGCGGGAAGCATCAGGAGGTCTGCCGCCTCCGCCGCCTCCGCGGGGTCGAGGCCTTCGCGTACGGCGTCCTCGTACAGCGCCCGGTCGATGCCGGGCAGCTCCGCCAGGCCGACCGCGCCGTACACCTCGGCGCCGGCGAAGGCGGCCGTTCCCAGGACATGGTCGAAGTGCGGGTGGCTCAGTGCGACATGTGTCACTCGGCGCCCGCCGAGCAGCGCCTCCACCCCGGCCCGCAGCAGGGCGCCCTCACGTACCGAGGAGCCCGTGTCGAACAGCAGGACGCCGTCCTCACCGGCCACGAGGCCGACCGTCGCGTCCCAGCCCGGCAGCCGTCGCCGGCCCACCCCCGGGGCCAGCCGTTCCCAACCGAATTCTTCCCAGTGGACGTCCATACCGGGACGCTACCGGCATCGGGCGGAACAATCGCCGGGTACCGTGGTCGGCTGCCCTTGCTACGGGTGCACCCCACCGCCGTACACTGGCTCGGGAAAGCTGGCACTCGCGGGGACGGAGTGCCAAACGGCCCGACGGACGACATCTGGAGGTGTGCGCGATGCTCAGTGAACGCAGACTCGAAGTGCTGCGCGCCATCGTCCAGGACTATGTCGGCACCGAGGAGCCGGTCGGCTCCAAGGCGCTGACCGAGCGGCACCAGCTGGGTGTCTCTCCGGCCACCGTCCGCAACGACATGGCGGTGCTGGAGGACGAGGGCTTCATCGCCCAGCCGCACACCAGCGCCGGGCGTATCCCCACGGACAAGGGCTACCGCCTCTTCGTGGACAAGCTCGCGGGCGTCAAGCCCCTGTCGTCGCCCGAGCGCCGCGCGATTCAGAACTTCCTGGTGGGCGCGGTCGATCTGGACGATGTCGTGGGGCGTACGGTGCGGCTGCTCGCGCAGCTGACCCGGCAGGTCGCGGTGGTCCAGTACCCCTCGCTGACGCGTTCCACGGTGCGGCATGTGGAGCTGCTGTCGCTGGCGTCGGCCCGGCTGATGCTCGTCCTGATCACGGACACCGGACGGGTCGAACAGCGCATGATCGACTGCCCGCTGCCGTTCAGCGAGACCTCGCTCGCGGATCTGCGGGCCCGGCTGAACAGCCGGGTCGTGGGGCGCCGCTTCGCGGACGTCCCGCAGCTGGTGCAGGATCTTCCCGAATCCTTCGAGCAGGAGGACCGCGGAACTGTTTCCACGGTGCTCGCGACGCTGCTCGAAACCCTGGTCGAGGAGACGGAAGAACGGCTGATGATCGGCGGAACCGCCAACATCACCCGCTTCGGAAGTGATTTCCCCCTGACCATCAGGCCGGTGCTGGAAGCGCTTGAGGAGCAGGTAGTACTGCTCAAGCTGCTGGGCGAGGCCAAGGACTCGGGCATGACCGTACGTATCGGACATGAGAATGCCCACGAGGGCCTCAACTCCACCTCCGTCGTCGCGGTCGGCTACGGTTCTGGCGACGAGGCAGTCGCAAAACTCGGCGTGGTCGGACCGACCCGCATGGACTACCCCGGAACGATGGGAGCGGTACGCGCAGTGGCACGTTACGTCGGACAGATCCTGGCGGAGTCGTAAGTGGCCACGGACTACTACGCCGTACTCGGCGTGCGCCGCGACGCAGGGCAGGACGAGATCAAGAAGGCGTTCCGGAGGCTCGCGCGCGAGCTGCACCCGGACGTCAATCCTGATCCCAAGACGCAAGAGCGCTTCAAGGAGATCAACGCCGCGTACGAGGTGTTGTCGGACCCGCAGAAGAAGCAGGTCTACGACCTCGGCGGCGACCCCCTCTCCAACAATGGCGGAGGCGGTGGCGCGGGCGGCTTCGGAGCCGGCGGCTTCGGCAACTTCTCCGACATCATGGACGCCTTCTTCGGCACGGCGTCGCAGCGTGGCCCGAGGTCGCGTACGCGACGCGGCCAGGACGCGATGATCCGGCTGGAGATCAACCTCAACGAGTCGGCCTTCGGCACGACCAAGGACATCCAGGTCGACACGGCCGTCGTCTGTACGACGTGTTCCGGCGAAGGCGCCGCACCCGGCACCTCGGCGCAGACCTGCGACATGTGCCGCGGCCGTGGCGAGGTCTCGCAGGTCACCCGGTCCTTCCTGGGCCAGGTCATGACCTCGCGGCCGTGCCCGCAGTGCCAGGGCTTCGGCACGGTCGTGCCGACGCCGTGCCCGGAGTGCGCCGGCGACGGACGCATCCGTTCGCGCCGCACGCTCACGGTCAAGATCCCGGCAGGTGTCGACAACGGCACCCGCATCCAGCTCGCGGGCGAGGGTGAGGTCGGCCCCGGCGGCGGCCCCGCCGGAGACCTGTACGTCGAGATCCACGAGCTGCCGCACGCGGTCTTCCAGCGGCGCGGAGACGATCTGCACTGCACGGTCACGGTCCCCATGACAGCGGCCGCGCTGGGCACGAAGTGCCCGCTGGAGACGCTGGACGGGATGGAGGACATCGACGTACGGCCCGGCACGCAGTCGGGGCAGTCGATTCCGCTGCACGGGCGCGGCGTCACGCACCTGCGCGGCGGCGGGCGCGGCGATCTGATCGTGCACGTCGAGGTCATGACCCCGTCGAAGCTGGACCAGGAACAGGAACGGCTGCTGCGCGAGCTGGCGCTGCTGCGCGGCGAGGACCGGCCCACGGGCCAGTTCCAGCCGGGGCAGCAGGGGCTGTTCTCGCGCCTCAAGGACGCGTTCAACGGCCGATAGGCCACAGCAGCAAGTGCGGGCATATGCCCCGGGCATAGTCGGATTCTTCCGGCCGGGCCCGGGGCATCGGCTTGTGTGCCCGCACCGGCCGGGCCGGGCCCGGATTCGGAGCTGTGCGGGCGACCGTGGCACCATGCCTGCATGTCCTCCGCACTGACCGATCTCTGCCGGTATCCGATCGTGCAGGCGCCCATGGCGGGCGGCGCCTCCTGCCCGCAACTGGCCGCAGCCGTCGCCGAGGCCGGTGGCCTCGGGTTCCTCGCCGCCGGTTACAAGACCGCGGACGGCATGTACGAAGAGGTCAAACAGCTGCGCGGGCTCACTGGGCAGCCCTTCGGCATCAATCTCTTCATGCCGCAGCCGAACCACGCCGACCGGGCGGCCGTCGACGTCTACCGCAACCAGCTCGCCGGCGAGACGAGCTGGTACGACACCCCCCTCGGTGACCCGGAGACCGGCTGGGACGACGGGTACGAGGCCAAGCTGGCGATACTGCTCGACGACCCGGTGCCCGTCGTGTCCTTCACCTTCGGCTGCCCGACCCGTACGACCCTGGACGCCTTCGCCCGCGCCGGTACCTTCACCATCGTCACGGTCACCACCCCGGAAGAGGCCACGGCCGCGCAGTGGGCGGGCGCCGACGCCATCTGTGTCCAGGGCATCGAGGCCGGCGGACACCAGGGCACGCACCGCGACGATCCGGCCACCGACGGCGCGGGGATCGGGCTGCTCTCGCTGGTGACCCAGATCAGGGAGACCGTCCAGCTGCCGATCGTCGCGGCCGGCGGCCTCATGCGCGGCGCGCAGATCGCGGCGGTGCTCGCGGCGGGCGCGGACGCGGCGCAGCTCGGCACGGCGTTCCTCGTCTGCCCGGAATCGGGTGCCAACCAGCATCACAAACAGGCCATGACCAACCCGCTGTTCACCAGGACCGAACTGACCCGGGCCTTCTCGGGCCGGCCCGCCCGCGGTCTCGTCAACCGCTTCATGCGCGAGCACGGCCCGTACGCGCCCGCCGCCTACCCGGAGGTGCATCACCTGACCTCCGCACTGCGCAAGGCCGCGGCGAAGATCGGCGACGCGCAGGGCATGGCGCTCTGGGCGGGACAGGGCCACCGGATGGCGCGTGATCTGCCCGCCGGGCAGCTGGTCGGCGTCCTCGCGAGCGAACTCGAAGCGACCCGCGCCTCGTTGGCCGCCGGGAACACCCTGTGACCGCTCCCGTCTTCGTCGTGGACGGTTTCGGCGCCACGGCCGGAGAGCAGGGCGGGACGTTCGTACTGGACGGTCCCGAGGGGCGGCACGCCGTCTCCGTGAAGCGGCTGCGGTCCGGCGAGGACGTCGTCCTGACCGACGGCGCCGGGCTGTGGGCGGACGGTGTGGTGGTCGCGGCCGAGGGCAAGGACCGGTTGACGGTCCGGCTCGGGCCGGTGACCGAAGAGGCCGCGCAGGCACCGCGAATCACCGTCGTCCAGGCACTGCCCAAGGGCGACCGGGGCGAACTGGCCGTCGAGACCATGACGGAGACCGGCGTCGACGCCGTCGTCCCGTGGGCCGCCGCGCGCTGCATCACGCAGTGGAAGGGCGAGCGCGGCGCCAAGGCGCTCGCGAAGTGGCGGGCCACGGCGCGTGAGGCGGGCAAGCAGTCGCGACGGGTGCGATTCCCCGAGATCGCGGATGCGATGAGCACGAAGCAGGTCGCCGCGCTGCTGGCCGCCGCGGACTT
Source organism: Streptomyces sp. NPDC088725 (assembly GCF_044751305.1). NCBI lineage: Bacteria > Bacillati > Actinomycetota > Actinomycetes > Kitasatosporales > Streptomycetaceae > Streptomyces > Streptomyces sp. NPDC088725. The sequence continues at coordinate 20,118 of NZ_JBIVLO010000007.1, read as the reverse complement.
CGCGGCCGTACTGCACGAGGACAGGGACGCGGGCAGCGCCGCGCTCGCCACGGCCGAACTGCCGGACCAGGGAACGATCGTGCTGGTCGTCGGGCCCGAAGGGGGCGTGTCGCCCGAGGAGTTGGCGGTGTTCGCCCAGGCGGGCGCGCAGCCGTACCGGCTGGGCCCCAGCGTGCTGCGCACCTCCACGGCCGGTACGGCCGCCACGGCGCTGCTCCTGGGACGCACGGGCCGCTGGTCCTGACGCCTCGCCGCAGGCCGGGCGCACCGGCCGCCGGTCCTGGCGTACGGCCGCACAGGTCGCGGTGATGTACGGCCGCCGGTCCCGGCCTGCGCCTCGCGGCGCCCGGCGTCACGGCGGCCGGGTCCGGGGCACTGCCGCGCACGGCCGCCGGTCCCGACCCGGTCGCCCGTGGCCGATAGCATGCGGGTGTCGTGATCGTCCGCAGGAACCGTCTGATTCGAGGAGGCCCGGACCATGGCGGGAGAACCGCAGGCCGACTGCCTGTTCTGCAAGATTGTCGCGGGAGAGGTGCCGGCCACCGTCGTCCGGGAGACGGACACCACCGTCGCCTTCCGGGACATCCACCCGCAGGCACCCACCCACGTCCTGGTGATTCCCCGGGTGCACTACCCGGACGCCGCCGCGCTGGCCGGCGCCGAACCGCTGATCGCCGCCGACGTGCTGCGTGAGGCGGGGAAGATCGCGGCCCAGGAGAAGGCCGACGACAGCGGCTACCGCGTCGTCTTCAACACCGGCGCGGGCGCGGGTCAGACGGTCTTCCACGCGCACGCCCACGTCCTGGGTGGCCGTGGTCTCAACTGGCCTCCCGGGTAGGCGCGTTGTCCGTACGAGAACTGGTGGTGCTGGGCACCGCGAGCCAGGTGCCCACCCGCCACCGCAACCACAACGGCTACCTGCTGCGCTGGGACGCCGAAGGGCTGCTCTTCGACCCGGGCGAGGGCACCCAGCGCCAGATGCTGCGCGCGGGCGTCGCCGCGCACGACATCAACCGCATCCTGGTCACGCACTTCCACGGCGACCACTCGCTCGGTCTCGCCGGGGTGATCCAGCGTGTCAACCTCGACCGGGTGCCGCATCCCGTCACCGCGCACTACCCGGCGAGCGGACAGCGCTTCTTCGAGCGGCTGCGGTACGCGACCGCCTACCGGGAGACCGTCCAGCTGGCCACGGCGCCGGTCGCCGGCGAGAGCGGCGTGCTCGCCGTGACACCCGCGTACACCCTGGACGCCCACCGGCTCTCGCACCCCGTCGAGTCGTACGGCTACCGCCTCACCGAGCCCGGCGGACGCCGGATGCTGCCCGCGCTGCTCGCCGAGCACGGCATCGCGGGCCCGGACGTGGGCCGCCTCCAGCGCGAGGGCACGCTGAACGGGGTCAGTCTCGAACAGGTCAGCGAGGCGCGGCCAGGACAGCGGTTCGCGTTCGTCATGGACACCCGGCTCTGCGACGGCGTGTACGCGCTGGCCCAAGGGTGCGACATGCTCGTCATCGAGTCGACCTTCCTGGACGCGGACGAACAACTCGCCACCGACCACGGCCATCTCACCGCCGGACAGGCCGCCCGGGTCGCGCGGGACGCGGGCGTACGGCATCTCGTGCTGACCCATTTCTCGCAGCGCTACAGCGACCCGGAGGAGTTCCGGCGGCAGGCCCGCGCGGCCGGGTTCGAGGGAGAACTGACCATCGCCGCCGATCTCACCCGTGTCCCGCTGCCCAGGAGGAGCGGCTGAGACGGCGCCGCATCCCGTCGCGTACCGGCCCCGGCGTGGCGGATCGTGCAGACTGACGGGTCCGTACCGCTATCCGGGAGCCCGACCGTGATCACCTCAGACGGAAAGCCGCAGGACCACACCGCCGATGTCGATCCGCTGGGCTCGCTGCGCGCCCCGGACGACCCGCCGTGCGACGTGTACCTCACCGGCACGGTCTTCCTCGACATCATCTTCACCGGTCTGGCGAGCGCGCCGGTGCGCGGCACCGAGTCCTGGGCGCGGGGGATGGGGTCGAGCCCGGGCGGCATCGCCAACATGGCGACCGCGCTGTCCCGCCTCGGTCTGCGCACCTCGCTCGCCGCAGCCTTCGGCGACGACCACTACGGCGAGTACTGCTGGGACGCGCTGGAACAGGGCGAGGGCATCGACCTGTCCCGGTCCCGTACGGTCCCCGGCTGGCACTCACCGGTCACCGTCTCCATGGCGTACGAGGGCGAGCGCACGATGGTCTCGCACGGCCATGAGGCCCCGCCGCCGGAAGGCGCCCTGCCCGAGTGCCCGCCGCGCGCGCGTGCCGCCGTCGCCGCGCTCACGCCCGGCCGCCGCGAGGAGTGGATCGCGGGCGCGGCGGCCCATGGCGCACGGATCTTCGCCGATGTCGGCTGGGACGACACCGGCCGCTGGGATCTGAAGGGGCTGCCCGATCTGGAGCACTGCGAGGCGTTCCTGCCCAACGCCGAAGAGGCGATGCGCTACACCCGCACCGACAGCCCCAGGGCGGCCGCGCACCGGCTCGCCGAGCTGGTGCCGCTCGCCGTCGTCACTCTGGGCGCCGAGGGCGCGTACGCCGTGGACGGCGCGACCGGCGAGAGCGCCGAGGTCCCGGCGATCGAGGTGGAGGCCCTGGACCCGACGGGCGCCGGCGATGTCTTCGTCGCCGGGTTCGTGACCAGTACGCTCGCGGGCTGGCCGCTCGCCGACCGGCTGGCGTTCGCCGGGCTCACGGCGGCGCTCTCGGTGCAGGAGTTCGGCGGTTCGCTCTCCGCACCCGGCTGGTCGGAGATCGCGTCCTGGTGGCAGCGCGTCCAGCGGGAGTCCGACCAGGACCCGGCGGCGCTGCGCCGCTACGGATTCCTGACCGGCCTGCTTCCCGCGCCGGACAGGCCGTGGCCGCTGCGCAGGGCCGTGCCGACGATCGGGTTCGGCCGCGCGAGCTGAGCGGCGGCTGAGGTGCCGGCGGCCCCGGCACCGGTCGTGCGGGTCCCGCGGGAACGGCGTGGTGAACGGCCGGGGTCCCCCTGAACAACAGCGGAAAAGTCCTACGGCGATGTCCGCGTGGAGTCGTAGGCTGTTAGCCAGAGGTTGTCGAGCGGCGAGAACCCTGCAACGGGAGGTATGCGCAGGCCACAGTGCCGGCCCATGACTCAGACACCTACAGCCAACACCCCCGCTCCGGGGCAGGCGCGTGCCCGGATCACCGTTCCGGCGTCCCATCCGATGGTGACGGTCCTGGGTTCCGGGGATTCCCTTCTGCGGGTGATCGAGAAAGCCTTCAAGGGCGCCGACATCCACGTCCGCGGCAATGAGATCAGCGCGACCGGCAGCGCGCCGGACGTCGCCATGATCCAGCGCCTGTTCGATGAAATGATGCTGGTGCTCCGCACCGGTCAGCCGATGACGGAGGACGCAGTGGAACGTTCGATTGCCATGCTCAGAGCGACCGAGAGCGGCGGCGCGGACGGTCCCGAGACGCCCGCCGAGGTGCTGACGCAGAACATCGTCTCCAACCGCGGCCGCACCATCCGCCCCAAGACGCTCAACCAGAAGCGCTATGTCGACGCGATCGACAAGAACACGATCATCTTCGGCATCGGTCCCGCCGGTACCGGCAAGACCTATCTCGCCATGGCCAAGGCCGTGCAGGCCCTGCTGTCCAAGCAGGTCACCCGCATCATCCTGACCAGGCCCGCCGTCGAGGCGGGCGAGCGCCTGGGCTTCCTGCCCGGCACGCTCTACGAGAAGATCGACCCGTATCTGCGCCCGCTCTACGACGCGCTGCACGACATGCTCGACCCCGAGTCCATCCCGCGCCTGATGGCCGCGGGCACGATCGAGGTCGCGCCGCTGGCGTACATGCGCGGCCGGACGCTCAATGACGCGTTCATCATTCTCGACGAGGCGCAGAACACCAGCCCCGAGCAGATGAAGATGTTCCTGACGAGGCTTGGCTTCGACTCGAAGATCGTCATCACGGGCGACGTGACGCAGGTCGACCTCCCCGGCGGCACGAAGAGCGGTCTGCGCCAGGTCCAGAGCATTCTGGAAGGCGTCGACGACGTGCACTTCTCCCGGCTCACCTCGGAGGATGTCGTACGGCACAAGCTCGTCGGCCGTATCGTCGAGGCCTACGAGCAGTACGACAGCCGCAACGGCAACGAACAGCACCGCTGAGACGAACGGCGGCGCCGGCCGGGACCGTCGCGGCATTGAACGGGAGAGTCACACCGCACCATGTCGATCGACGTCAACAACGAGTCAGGCACCGAGGTCGGCGAGCAGGCGATCCTCGACATCGCCCGCTACGCACTGGCCAGGATGCGCATCCACCCGCTCTCCGAACTGTCGGTGATCGTGGTGGACGCCGCCGCCATGGAGCAGCTGCACATCCAGTGGATGGACCTCCCGGGTCCGACCGATGTCATGTCCTTCCCGATGGACGAACTGCGTCCGCCGGCCAAGGACGACGACGAGCCCCCGCAGGGACTCCTCGGTGACATCGTGCTCTGCCCGGAGGTCGCCAAGCAGCAGGGCGAGGACGCGCCGACGCGGCACACCATGGACGAGGAGCTTCAGCTCCTGACCGTCCATGGTGTGCTGCACCTCCTCGGCTACGACCACGAAGTGCCGGACGAGAAGGCCGAGATGTTCGGTCTCCAGGCCGCGATCGTGGACGGCTGGCGGGCCGAGCAGGGCCTGACGGGTCCGTCCCCGGCGCCCACTGTCTTGTGAACGGGCAGCTGATCTTCGGCGCGGTCGCGCTGGTCGTCGTGGCCTGGCTCGCGGCGTCCGCCGAGGCGGGCCTCGCCCGCGTCACCAGCTTCCGGGCCGCCGAGGCCGTCAGGTCGGGCCGCAGGGGCGCGGACAAGCTGGCGCGGATCGCCTCCGACCCGACGCGCTATCTGAACGTGGCGCTGCTGGTCCGGGTCGCCTGCGAGATGGCGGCGGGCGTGCTCGTCACGTACGTCTGCCTGGAGGGCTTCCAGGAGACGTGGGAGGCGCTGCTCGTCGCGATCTGCGTGATGGTCCTCGTCTCGTACGTCGCGGTGGGTGTCTCGCCGCGCACCATCGGCCGCCAGCACCCGCTGAACACGGCCACGGCCTCGGCGTACGTCCTGGTGCCGCTGGCCCGCGTCATGGGGCCCATTCCGCAGCTGCTGATCCTGCTGGGCAACGCGCTGACACCGGGCAAGGGCTTCCGCAAGGGACCGTTCGCCAGCGAGGCGGAGCTGCGCGCGATGGTCGACCTCGCCGAGCAGGAGTCGCTGATCGAGGACGACGAGCGCCGGATGGTGCACAGCGTCTTCGAGCTGGGCGACACCCTCGTACGGGAGGTCATGGTCCCGCGCACGGACCTCGTCTGCATCGAGCGGTACAAGACGATCCGGCAGGCGCTGACGCTGGCGCTGCGCTCCGGCTTCTCCCGTATCCCGGTGACCGGGGAGAACGAGGACGACGTGGTCGGCATCGTCTACCTCAAGGACCTGGTCAGGAAGACGCACATCAACCGTGAGTCGGAGTCCGATCCGGTCTCCACGGCGATGCGGCCCGCCGCCTTCGTCCCCGACACGAAGAACGCGGGGGACCTGCTGCGTGAGATGCAGCAGGACCGCAGCCATGTCGCGGTCGTCATCGACGAGTACGGCGGCACGGCCGGCATCGTCACGATCGAGGACATCCTGGAGGAGATCGTCGGTGAGATCACCGATGAGTACGACCGTGAGCTGCCGCCCGTCGAGGAGATCGGTGACGGCTCCTACCGGGTCACCGCGCGGCTGGACATCGGCGACCTCGGCGAGCTGTTCGGGCTCGACGAGTACGACGACGAGGACGTCGAGACGGTCGGCGGCCTGCTGGCCAAGGCGCTGGGCCGGGTCCCGATCGCGGGCGCGAGCGCCGAGATCACCCTGCCGGACGGCCGCACGCTGAAGCTGACGGCCGAGTCCCCGGCCGGCCGCCGCAACAAGATCGTCACGGTGCTCGCGGAGCCGGTGCGCGAGGAGGCCTCCGCCGTATGAACCCGCGGGGGCTCACGGCGTACTGCCTGGGGCTGAACGGGGCGTCCGAGGACGTCCCGTTCTCGCGGTACCCCGGGCTCACGGTCTACAAGGTGGGCGGGAAGATCTTCGCGTTCTGCGCGCTGGACGAACGGCCCCTGAAGGTCTCGCTCAAATGCGATCCCGAGGAGGCGATCCGGCTCCGCGAGGCGCACCCGGAGATCGTCCCCGGCTGGCACCTCAACAAGCGGCACTGGAACACCGTGACGGTCGGCGCGCTGCCCGCGCGCATGGTGCGTGAGCTGATCGAGGACTCGTACGACCTGGTGGTGGCCGGCCTGCCCAAGGCGGAACGGCTGCGTCTCGACCGGTCCTGAGCCGGTGCCACGGGCTGTGAGCGCGTCCCGACCGGCCCTGAGCCGGTGCCACGGGCCGTGGCCGCGTCCCTACCGGCCCTGAGCCGGTGCCACGGGCCGTGGCCGCGTCCCTACCGGCCCGAGACCGCACCTCGGACTTTCCCTATGCTCGGCACATGACTCAGAGCGCCGACTCCGGTTCCACCGACCTCGACCCAGAGGACCGCAAGATCATCACGCTGGCCCGCAGCGCCCGCGCCCGCAACGGCGTGCCCGAGGGCGCGGCGGTACGGGACGAGACGGGGCGCACCTACGTCGCCGGCACCGTGGACCTCGACTCCCTCAAGCTGAGCGCGCTGCGTACGGCGGTGGCGATGGCCGTCGCCAGCGGCGCGACCTCGCTGGAGGCGGCCGCGGTCGTCACGGCGGCGGAAACCGCGACGGACGAGGACCGCGCGGCCGTGCGGGACCTGGGCGGCGCCGGGACGCCGGTCCTGGTGGCGGGCCCCGACGGAACGCTGCGCGCGGTCGTCACAGCGGGGTGACGGCGGCGTCGGATCGCGCGCCGTATCGCCTGCCCGATCCGGCGTCCGGTCCCGCAGCCGGCCCCGTACCGGACCCGGCGCGGGGCACATCTGGTCGGCAGCGGCGAAACGATCGGGGAGAATGGGCGCCATGAGCGCTCGTACCTCCTCCCCCGAGACAGCAGAAGCACCCCACAGGGCCGGCTTCGCCTGCTTCGTCGGCCGTCCCAACGCAGGCAAGTCCACCCTCACGAACGCTCTGGTCGGTCAGAAGGTGGCCATCACCTCGAACCGGCCGCAGACCACGCGTCACACCGTCCGCGGCATCGTGCACCGGCCGGAGGCGCAGCTGATCCTCGTGGACACCCCCGGCCTGCACAAGCCGCGCACGCTGCTCGGCGAGCGGCTGAACGATGTCGTGCGCACCACCTGGTCCGAGGTCGACGTCATCGGCTTCTGCCTGCCCGCCGACCAGAAGCTCGGCCCCGGAGACCGCTTCATCGCCAAGGAGCTGGCCGGGATCAAGAAGACCCCGAAGGTCGCGGTCGTCACGAAGACGGACCTGGTCGACTCCAAGACCCTCGCGGAACAGCTCATCGCGATCGACCAGCTCGGCAAGGAACTCGGCTTCGAGTGGGCCGAGATCGTCCCGGTCTCCGCCGTCGGCGACCAGCAGGTCGGCCTGCTGGCGGACCTGCTGGTGCCCCTCCTCCCGGAGAGCCCGCCGCTCTACCCGGAGGGCGACCTCACCGACGAGCCCGAGATGGTCATGGTCGCCGAGCTGATCCGCGAGGCCGCGCTGGAAGGCGTACGGGACGAGCTGCCGCACTCGATCGCGGTCGTGGTCGAGGAGATGCTGCCGCGCGAGGACCGCCCGGCCGACAAGCCGCTGCTCGACATCCACGCGAACGTCTACATCGAGCGCCCCAGCCAGAAGGGCATCATCATCGGCCCGAAGGGCCAGCGCCTCAAGGAGGTCGGGACGAAGTCCCGCAAGCACATCGAGGCGCTGCTCGGCACGCCGGTCTTCCTCGACCTGCATGTGAAGGTCGCCAAGGACTGGCAGCGCGACCCCAAGCAGCTCCGCAAGCTCGGCTTCTGACCGGACCGTTCGCCACGACCGGACCGGCCGCCACGACCGGACCGGCTGCTGACCACGACGGGACCGCACCGCCCCGCGCCACGGTCTACGCGCCCTCCTTCAGGAGCCGCGAGATCAGCGCGCGCTGTGCGTCGGAGAGCCGCGGGTCCGCCCACTGGACCGTGCGGCCGTCGACGGTGATCCGGTAGCGGAAGCCGTCGGGCACCCCGCTGGGCGGGCTGTCCCCGCTGTCGGCCAGTGCCTGTTCCGCGAGCCGCTGCCAGGCGTCCGCTTCCGCCGCGTCGGGCAGGGCCGAGGTGTCCACCTCGGCCCGCCGCTCGATGCCCGCGAAGCCGCCCGTACGCCGTACCTGGATACGCATGGTCCCTGTCTAGTACGTGCCGGACAGCCGCGACAGCCGTGGTCCGCCGCTCACGCGGTGGGAACCCCGACCTCGGACCACGCCTTGACGACGGCCTCGTGCTCCGCGCCGTCGCCGAAGCGGGTCTGCGCCGCCGCCACGGTGAGCTTCGCGAAGTCCTCGAAGCTCGCGTCGACCGTCAGCTTGCCGCCGGTCAGTACGTCGAACCAGACCTGTCCCGCGCGCTCCCAGGCCTTGCCGCCGAGTTGGTCGGCGAGCAGGTAGAACGCGTGGTTGGGGATGCCGGAGTTGATGTGAACCCCGCCCTCGTCGCTGCTCGTGTGGACGAAGTCGTCCATCGAGGCGGGCTGCGGGTCCTTGCCGAGGACCTTGTCGTCGTACGCCGTGCCCGGCGCCTTCATCGAACGCAGGGCGACGCCCTTGACGTTCGGCCCCAGCAGGCCCGCGCCGATCAGCCAGTCGGCGTCGGCCGCGGTCTGGTCCAGCGTGTACTGCTTGACCAGCGAGCCGAAGACGTCGGAGATCGACTCGTTCAGCGCGCCGGGCTGGCCGAAGTAGTTGAGGTTGGCGGTGTACTGCGTGATGCCGTGGGTCAGTTCGTGTCCGATGACGTCGACGGGGAGGGTGAAGTCGAGGAAGACCTCCCCGTCGCCGTCACCGAAGACCATCTGCTTGCCGTCCCAGAAGGCGTTGTTGTAGTCCTCGTCGTAGTGCACGCTGGCGACGAGCGGCAGCCCGGCGCCGTCGAGCGAATGCCGTCCGTACGCCTTCAGGAACAGCTCGAAGGTCGCCCCGAGGCCGTTGTACGCGCGGTTGACGGTGGCATCGCTGCCGGGCTCCTCGCCCTCGGCGCGCACCTTCTTGCCGGGCAGCTTCGTGCGGTGCCCGCAGTCGTGGATGGTGCGCTCGGGGTGGTCGGCGGGCGGCTCCTCCGGCGCGTCCGCCGGCGACGCGGTCGCCGCGCGGAGATCCGCGACCGCGGTCAGGCGGCGGGTGCGCTGGGCGGCGTCCGCGTCCAGCGTGCGGCGGGCGGGCCCAGAGAGCGCGGGGTTGTCGGAGCCCGCCAGCTTGTCCAGCACGTGCGGCGGCACGATGGTGCAGAAGACGGGGTGGGTGATCGAGGTGTCGGTGACGTCCATGGAAGCAATGTGGCACTGCGTGATCGTGCTGTCACTAGTTGCAACCATAATTGATGAAATAGAGTGATTCGCCGCTGTTCGGCGGTTAGATCCGGTGGATCCCGCATACTGATACGCGCGTTCACGGACCGGCATGCCCTCGGCTATGGTGTGGAGCATCATGCGTTACGGGCTGCTTCTCCTTAGCTGCCGCGGCGAGGGTCTGTAGTCGTAGGCCGACCCCCTCCCCGCGGAGTCTGGCGTTGCGGTGATCACGTCCCGTCGGCCGTCCCAGTGGACACACGAGGAGCCCTGCGCAATGTCTGACATGTCTGTCGGTCGCCCCACGCCCATCACCAACGCGACCCACACCCAGAAGCCGTCCGGGATGCCGATCCACAAGTACGGCCGCTACGAGGCCGTCCACATCCCCGACCGCACCTGGCCCGAGAACCGCGTCACGACCGCTCCCCGCTGGCTCTCGACGGACCTGCGCGACGGCAACCAGGCCCTGATCGACCCGATGTCCCCCGCGCGCAAGCGGGAGATGTTCGATCTCCTGGTACGCATGGGCTACAAGGAGATCGAGGTCGGCTTCCCGTCGTCGGGCGACACGGACTTCGCCTTCGTGCGCTCGATCATCGAAGAGGGCGCGATCCCCGAGGACGTGACGATCTCCGTCCTGACCCAGGCCCGTGAAGAACTGATCGAGCGCACGGTGGAATCGCTGCGCGGCGCCCACCGCGCCACCGTCCACCTCTACAACGCGACCGCCCCCACCTTCCGCCGCGTCGTCTTCCGCGGCACGAAGGACCAGGTCAAGCAGATCGCCGTGGACGGCACCCGGCTCGTCATGGAGTACGCGGAGAAGATCCTGGGCCCGGAGACCATCTTCGGCTACCAGTACAGCCCGGAGATCTTCACCGACACCGAGCTGGACTTCGCGCTGGAGGTCTGCGAGGCCGTCATGGACGTCTGGCAGCCCGAGACCGGACGCGAGATCATCCTCAACCTGCCCGCCACCGTGGAGCGTTCGACGCCCTCCACGCACGCGGACCGCTTCGAGTGGATGTCGCGCAACCTGTCACGCCGTGAGCACGTCTGCCTGTCCGTCCACCCGCACAACGACCGCGGCACGGCCGTCGCCGCCGCCGAACTGGCGATCATGGCGGGCGCCGACCGTATCGAGGGCTGTCTGTTCGGCCAGGGCGAGCGCACCGGCAACGTCGACCTGGTGACGCTGGGCATGAACCTGTTCTCGCAGGGCGTCGACCCGCAGATCGACTTCTCGCAGATCGACGAGATCCGCCGCACGAGCGAGTACTGCAACCAGATGGAGATCCACCCGCGCCACCCCTACGCGGGCGACCTCGTCTACACCTCCTTCTCCGGCTCCCACCAGGACGCCATCAAGAAGGGCTTCGACGCGATGGCCGCCGACGCCACCGCACGGGGCAAGACGGTCGACGAGATCGAGTGGGCCGTGCCGTACCTGCCGATCGACCCCAAGGACGTGGGCCGTTCGTACGAGGCGGTCATCCGCGTCAACTCGCAGTCCGGCAAGGGCGGTATCGCGTACGTCCTGAAGAACGACCACCAGCTGGACCTGCCCCGCCGGATGCAGATCGAGTTCTCCCGCACGATTCAGGCCAAGACCGACGCCGACGGCGGCGAGATCACCCCCGCCGAGATCTGGGCGGTCTTCCAGGACGAGTACCTGCCCAACCCGGACGACGCCTGGGGCCGCATCCAGCTGCGCAGCGGCCAGTCCACGACCGACAAGGACGGTCAGGACACCCTGACCATCGAGGCCGTGGTGGACGGGGTGGAGGCCGAGCTGACCGGTACCGGCAACGGCCCGATCTCCGCGTTCTTCGAGGCGCTGGCCGCCGTCGGCATCGACGCCCGCCTGCTCGACTACCAGGAACACACGATGAGCGAGGGCGCGCGGGCGCAGGCCGCCTCGTACATCGAGTGCGCGATCGACGGAAAGGTGCTGTGGGGCATCGGGATCGACGCGAACACCACCCGGGCGTCACTCAAAGCGGTCATCTCCGCGGTGAACCGCGCGACCCGCTGAACGAGCCCCCGGCCGCCGCGCTGACCTGAGCGTTCACGGACCCCGTCCACCGGAAACGGTGGGCGGGGTTCGGCCATGTCATGGCGATCTCACGCCAGGGTACTGACGACGCCCCGACTATGTGGCTAACATCACTCAACGCGGCAATGTTGCCGGAGCGTTACGGAGGTGCGCGACGTGCTGCCCACTCACGAACCAAGCGGCCGAAAAGTGCGCATCTGTGGCATGCGCACGTCGTGGAACACCGTAGGCGACGGGGAGTTCTTCTGCCCCGGCTGCGGTGGCGACCGCAACTACCGCCGCCGCACGGGCCGTCGCCGTTTCACCGTTCTCGGGGTGCCGCTGCTGCCGCGCGGATCCGCGGGCCCCGTGATCGAATGCGCCGCCTGCCACGGCCACTTCTCGACCGGCGTCCTCGACCACCCCACCACCGCACGCTTCTCGGCGATGCTGCGCGACGCCGTCCAGACCGTCGCGCTCGCCGTCCTCGCGGCCGGCGGCACGTCCTCCCGTACGGTCGTGGAGACCGCGGCCGTCGCCGTCAGGGCGGCCGGATTCGAGGAGTGCACCGAAACCCAGCTGACGGACCTGGTGGCGGCGCTGGCCGCCGACACCGGCCGGTTCCTCGCCGGCCCCGGACCCTGCGGCGCCGCGCTCGCCATCGAACTGCACGAATCGCTGGGACCGCTGGCCCCGCATCTGGCCCCGGCGGGCCGCGAGTCGATCGTGCTCCAAGCGGCCAGGATCGCCCTGGCCGACGGCCCCTACAGCCCGGCGGAGCGCGAGGTCCTGGTCACTGTCGGCGGCGCGCTCCACCTGTGCGCGGACGACACGGCCAGGCTCCTGCTGGCGGCCTCCCGTACGCCCTCCTGAGCCCTCGCGCGCTCCCGCGCACTCTCCTGGGCACTCGCACGCCTCCCGGGCCGCCACACCGCGCCTGAGGCGTCCCTCCCGTACGCCGGGGGCGGGCGGCCGGGAGGTGAGGCGCGGGGGTACGGGACAATGGGGCCATGAGTCTGTTCCGGGACGACGGCATCGTGCTGCGCACCCAGAAGCTCGGTGAGGCCGACCGCATCATCACGCTTCTGACCCGCGGCCACGGCCGCGTCCGTGCCGTCGCGCGGGGAGTGCGGCGCACCAAGTCGAAGTTCGGGGCGCGCCTGGAGCCGTTCTCCCATGTCGACGTGCAGTTCTTCGCGCGCGGCAGCGAACTGATCGGACGCGGACTGCCGCTCTGCACCCAGGGCGAGATCATCGCTCCGTACGGCGGCGGCATCGTCACCGACTACGCGCGCTACACCGCGGGCACGGCCATGCTGGAGACCGCAGAGCGGTTCACCGACCACGAGGGCGAGCCCGCCGTGCAGCAGTATCTGCTGCTCGTCGGCGGGCTGCGGACGCTCGCCCGGGGAGAACACGCGCCCCATCTGATCCTCGACGCGTTCCTGCTGCGCTCGCTCGCGGTGAACGGCTACGCGCCGAGCTTCGTGGACTGCGCCAAATGCGGCCTGGGCGGGCCGAACCGTTTCTTTTCGGTCGCGGCGGGAGGAGTCATATGCGGCGACTGCCGGGTGCCCGGCAGCGTCGTACCCTCGGCGGAGGCCGTCGGACTGCTCAGCGCGCTGCTGACCGGTGACTGGGAGACGGCCGACGCGTGTGAGGCGCGGCATGTCAGGGAGGGCAGCGGGCTGGTCTCCGCCTACCTGCACTGGCATCTGGAGCGCGGTCTGCGCTCACTCAGGTACGTAGAGAAGAATTGATACGTAGAGAAGGATTGAGGAGACAAGAGCGCATGGCACGACGCGGAATCCTGGGCCTTTCCCGCCGCGAGTACAAGACGCCGGAGCCGCACCCGTCCGGGGCGCGGCCGCCGAAGATCCCCGGCGAGCTGGTACCGAAGCACGTGGCCGTGGTCATGGACGGCAACGGCCGCTGGGCCAAGGAGCGCGGGCTGCCGCGTACCGAGGGCCACAAGGTCGGCGAGGGCGTCGTCCTCGACGTACTCAAGGGCTGTCTGGAGATGGGCGTCAAGAACCTCTCCCTCTACGCCTTCTCCACCGAGAACTGGAAGCGCACCCCCGACGAGGTGCGGTTCCTGATGAACTTCAACCGTGACGTCATCCGCCGCCGCCGCGACGAGATGAACGAGCTGGGCATCCGGATCCGCTGGGTCGGCCGTATGCCCAAGATGTGGAAGTCGGTCGTCCAGGAGCTCCAGGTCGCGCAGGAGCAGACCGTGGACAACGACGCCATGACGCTGTACTTCTGCGTCAATTACGGCGGCCGCGCGGAGATCGCGGACGCGGCGCGCGCGCTCGCCGTCGACGTGGCGTCCGGGAAGCTCGACCCGTCCAAGGTCAACGAGAAGACCTTCGCCAAGTACCTGTACTACCCGGACATGCCGGACGTGGACGTCTTCCTGCGCCCGAGCGGTGAGCAGCGTACGTCCAACTACCTCATCTGGCAGAGCAGTTACGCCGAGATGGTCTTCCAGGACGTGCTGTGGCCGGACTTCGACCGCCGTGACCTGTGGCGGGCCTGCCTGGAGTACGCGTCCAGGGACCGCCGCTTCGGCGGTGCCCTGCCCAACGAGGAGGCAGCCCAGGACATCCAGGAGCAGGACGAGCAGCCGGGCGAGCAGCGGGAGAGCTGAGCCGCACGCGGTGGGTGGTGGCGGGCTCGGCCGCCGCCCACCGCCGCGCGGGCCCGGCTCAGTTCTCCGCCGGTGCCTCCGCGCAGTCGGCGCACTCCGCGCACGTACCGAAGACCTCCACCGTGTGCGCGACGCTCACATAGCCGTGCTGCGCCGCGATCGTCTCCGCCCACTGCTCCACGGCGGGACCCTCCACCTCCACGGCCTTCCCGCACATCCGGCACACCAGATGGTGGTGGTGGTCACCGGTCGAGCAGCGCCGGTACACGGACTCGCCGTCGTTCGTCCGCAGTACATCGACCTCGCCCGAGTCGGCGAGGGTCTGCAGAGTGCGGTAGACGGTGGTCAGTCCCACCGAGTCGCCGCGGTGTCTGAGCATGTCGTGAAGCTCCTGCGCGCTGCGGAACTCGTCCACCTCGTCCAGCGCGGCCGCCACCGCGGCACGCTGACGGGTCGACCGGCCGCGCACCGTGGCCGTACTCGGTCCACTGCTGGGCGCAGTCGTCACAGGTGCCTCCTTGCTTCTGCCCGTACCCACCGGGCGTTGCGCGCATCCGTCGTCGCGCGTCATTCTGCCAGTTCGCGGTCAGTTCGCGGTGGGTCCGTTCGCGGTGGGTCCGTTCAGTGTCGGACCGCGATGTCGTCCGCCAGCCGCCGCGCGGCGGGCACAGCGGCTTCCGCGGTCCGGGCTTCCACCTCCGCTTCCGCCTCCGCCGATTTCAGCGCCCGTGCCCGGCGCCGGGCCAGCGGCGTGGCGGCGACGGTGAGCACCACGAACAGGCCGATGGCCAGCAGCACGATCGTCGCGCCCGGCGGTACGTCCTGGTAGTACGAGGTGATCGTGCCGGCCAGCGTCACCGCCGTACCGATCGCGACCGACAGCACGAACGTGACCGCGAAGGACCGGGTGATCTGCTGCGCCGCCGCCACCGGTACCACCATCAGCGCGCTGACCAGCAGCAGCCCCACGACCCGCATGGCCACGGTGACCGTCACCGCCGCGGTGACCGCGATCAGCAGGTTGAAGGTGCGCACGGGCAGCCCGGTGACCCGGGCGAACTCCTCGTCCTGGCTGATCGCGAAGAGCTGCCTGCGCAGCCCCACCGTGACCAGCACGACGAAGGCGGCGAGCACCGAGATGGTGATCACATCGGTCGGTGAGACGGTCGACAGCGAGCCGAAGAGGTACGAACTGAGGTTGGCGTTCGAGCCGTTCGGCGCGAGATTGATCAGCAGCACACCGCCCGACATACCGCCGTAGAAGAGCATGGCGAGCGCGATGTCGCCGCGGGTGCGGCCGTACGCCCTGATCAGCTCCATCGTGACGGCGCCCAGGACCGACACCAGCGTCGCCATCCACACGGGGCTCGTGGAGAGCAGGAAGCCGAGGCCGACCCCGGTCAGCGCGACATGGCCGATGCCGTCGCCCATGAGGGCCTGGCGGCGCTGGACGAGGTAGATGCCGATGGCGGGCGCGGTGATGCCGACCAGCACGGCGGCGAGCAGCGCCCGCTGCATGAAGGCGGTCTGGAGTATTTCCATGATCAGGTCAGCAGTCCTGTACGAAGGGGCTCGCCGGCCTCGTGGGGGTGGCAGCTGCGGTCGGTGGGGAGTTCGCACGAGCGGCCGGGGCCGTGGTCGATGCCGGCGTCGTCGTGCGCGTAGCCGTAGCCGTGCTCATGGCCCTGTGCGTCGCCCTGAGCGGCGCTGTGGCCGTGCGCGACAGGCGGCCCGTCGTATACGACTCCGCCGTCCCGCAGCACGACCGTACGGTCGATCAGCGGCTCCAGCGGGCCCAGCTCGTGCAGGACCAGCAGGACGGTCGTCCCGGCCGCGACCTGGTCGCGCAGGGTCGCCGCGAGGATCTCCTGGCTGGCCAGGTCGACGCCCGCCATCGGTTCGTCCATGATCAGCAGCTCCGGAGCCGCCGCGAGGGCCCTGGCTATCAGCACACGCTGGTGCTGGCCGCCGGAGAGCGCGCCCACGGAGTCCCTGGCCCGGTCCGCGAGCCCGACCAGCTCGATGGCCCGCTGTACGGCCTCCCGGTCGGCCTTCCCGGGCCTGCGCAGCTTCCTGCGGGACAGCCGGCCCGACGAGACGACCTCGCGGACCGTCGCGGGCACTCCGCTCGCCGCGGTGGTGCGCTGCGGTACGTATCCGACGCGCGCCCAGTCGCGGAAGCGGCGCAGCGGGGTCGAGAAGAGCGAGATCTCGCCACCGCTCAACGGCACCTGGCCGATCACGGAGCGTACGGCCGTGGACTTGCCCGAGCCGTTGGCGCCGAGCAGTGCGACCACCTCGCCCCGGCGCACGGTCAGGTCGAGGCCCCGCAGCACGGGACGCGAGCCCAGCTCGGCCGTGGCGGCGCGCACGGATATGACCACCGGCCCCGCCTGCGCGTCTTCCGCTGTGTCCCGTGTGCTGTCCGGCACTGTGTCCCTCGCCTGTCCGGGTTTCCCGGGCTGTTCCGTGTTCGCTGTCGCCATGTCCGGCGCCTCTCCCTCGCTGCTGTCAGCCGTGACCGTTCACTTCGCGCCGAGTGCGTTCCGCAGCGAGGCGAGGTTGGACCGCATGACCCCGATGTAGTCATCGCCCCGGGACTTGTCCGTAATTCCCTCAAGGGGATCGAGGACGTCGGTCTTCAGTCCCGCGTCCCCGGCGACGGTCTTGGCGGTCTTGTCGCTGACCAGCGTTTCGAAGAATACGGTGGTCACCTTGTCCCGCTTCGCGATGGTCCCCAGCGCCTTGATCCGGGCGGGGCTCGGCTCCGAGTCGGGGTCGACGCCGCTGATGGCCTCCTGTTCGAGCCCGTAGCGCTCGGCGAGGTAGGCGAAGGCCGCGTGGGTGGTGATGAACGTCCTGGTGGCGGTGTGCGCGAGGCCCTGGCGGTACGAGGTGTCCAGGGCGGCCAGGTCCTTGACCACGGCGGCGGTGTTCGTGCGGTAGGCGCCCGCGTGGACCGGGTCCGCCTTCTCCAGGGAGGCGCCGACGCCCTTGGCGATCTCGGTGTAACGCACCGGATCCAGCCAGATGTGCGGGTCGGTCCCGCCTGCTCCGCCGGCCTCTTCGGAGTGCTCGGCGTGCTCGTGCGCGCCCGCCTCGGTGCCGTGCTTCTCCAGCGTGGTGAGCGAGGCCGCGTCGACGACGTTCTTCACGCCGGACTGGCTGATGGCCTCGTCGACCGCCGGCTGGATGCCCTTGAGATAGAGGACGACGTCGGACTCCCCGAGCCAGGCCACCTGGCGCGGCTTCAGCTCCAGGTCGTGCGGCTCGACGCCGGGCTTGGTGAGCGTGGTGACGGAGACGTGGTCGCCGCCTATTCGCTCCGCGAGGTACTGCATGGGGTAGAACGACGCGGTCACCGCCAGTTTGCCGTCGTTCTTCCCGCCGGCGGATTCGTCGGAGGAGGAGCACGCGGCGAGCGCGACCAGGCTGAGCGAGACCGCTCCGGCGAGACCGGCGCTGGTGATGAGGCGTCGTACGTTCATGACAGTCATTTTCAACAAAACTGGAAACGATTGTCAACAAGGGCGGTCTGTCGTAGTACCGCACACCGATTTGATTCAAAGGGTGTGGCCGCCGCTAACCTTGGGCGTTCGCCGTTCGTCGCCGTCGTAATGAAGAGAGCACCGTGGCCGCCGACAAGATCGACACCATCGTCAACCTGAGCAAGCGCCGTGGCTTCGTCTACCCGTCCAGTGAGATCTACGGAGGCCAGCGGGCCGCCTGGGACTACGGGCCGCTCGGAGTCGAGCTGAAGGAGAACCTCAAGCGTCAGTGGTGGCGCTATATGGTCACCTCGCGCGAGGACGTCGTCGGTCTCGACTCGTCGGTGATCCTGGCCACCGAGACCTGGGAGGCCTCGGGTCACGTCGCGACCTTCACCGACCCGCTGACCGAGTGCACCTCCTGTCACAAGCGTTACCGCGCCGACCACCTGGAAGAGGCGTACGAGGAGAAGCACGGCAAGCCGCCCGTGAACGGGCTCGCCGACCTCAACTGCCCCAACTGTGGCAACAAGGGCACCTTCACCGAGCCCAAGTCCTTCTCGGGCCTCCTCTCCACGCACCTCGGCCCGACCCAGGACAGCGGCTCCGTCGCCTACCTGCGTCCCGAGACCGCGCAGGGCATCTTCACCAACTTCGCCCAGGTCCAGCAGACCTCGCGCAAGAAGCCCCCGTTCGGTATCGCCCAGATGGGCAAGTCCTTCCGCAACGAGATCACGCCCGGCAACTTCATCTTCCGGACCCGCGAGTTCGAGCAGATGGAGATGGAGTTCTTCGTCAAGCCGGGCGAGGACGAGCAGTGGCAGGAATACTGGATGGAGCAGCGCTGGAACTGGTACCGGGACCTGGGCATGCGCGAGGAGAACATGCGCTGGTTCGAGCACCCGAAGGAGAAGCTCTCCCACTACTCGAAGCGCACCGCCGACATCGAGTACCGCTTCTCGTTCGGCGGCAGCGAGTGGGGCGAGCTGGAGGGTGTGGCCAACCGCACGGACTACGACCTCGGCGCGCACGCGAAGGCGTCCGGCCATGACCTCACGTTCTTCGACCAGGAGGCCGGCGAGCGCTGGACCCCGTACGTCATCGAGCCGGCCGCCGGTGTCGGCCGCGCGATGCTCGCCTTCATGCTGGACGCGTACAACGAGGACGAGGCGCCCAACGCGAAGGGCGTGCTGGAGAAGCGCACCGTGATGCGTCTCGACCCGCGCCTCGCGCCGGTCAAGGTCGCCGTCCTGCCGCTCTCCCGCAACCCGCAGCTCTCGCCGAAGGCCAAGGGCCTCGCCGAGGACCTGCGGCGCAACTGGAACATCGAGTTCGACGACGCGGGCGCCATCGGCCGCCGTTACCGCCGCCAGGACGAGATCGGCACGCCGTTCTGCGTCACGGTCGACTTCGACACCCTCGATGACAACGCCGTGACGGTCCGCGAGCGCGACACCATGCGCCAGGAGCGCGTCTCGCTCGACCAGATCCAGGCCTACCTGGGTGGCCGCCTGCTCGGCTGCTGACCCGGTCGAATACGGTCGTGATCCGAAGCCCCCGGTGCCGATACGGACCGGGGGCTTCGCCGCAGACAGATCGAGTGCGTCTACAGGAGGCATGGATGCCGGCCCCGACCACGAGCAAAGTCAGCAGATGGGATCAGCACGGACGTGAGCATGTCGTACGCGTCCAGAAGGCCGGAATGCAGCGGTCACTGATATGTGACACCTGTGACTGGCGCAAGAGCGCGCAGTTCCTGCCGTGGCTGAAGGCCGAGGAGCACCTCGCCGAGGCACACCAGGCGACGGTGGACCCGACGGCGGAATGACGGCGTGCGGGAGGGAGGCGCGGCCCGGCCGCCGGGAAATCGGTGTCGGCCCGCCTCCGCCCGGTGGTAGCGTCACGGGCATGTTCTTCCAGATCTACGAGTGAGCGCGCGGCGGCCACAGCTCGCCCCCCACCGAAAAATCCGCAGATCACTTCTCATCACTTCGGGAGAACCCCGTGGCAAAGAGCCGCAACAACCTTCTCGGCGTGGGCGGTCAGCGCAAAAAGCTGGCCCGCGGCGATCAGCAGGGCCAGGGCCCCGCAGGCAACGCCGACCGCAAGGCGGCAGCCGACCAGAAGCAGGAACTGGCGCGCAAGATGCGCGAGCGCGCGGCGGGCAGGAGCGAGGGCGAAGCGACCCCGGCGTCCTCCGCTCCGGACGCCCCGGCGGCGGACGGCGGATCGGCCGGAAAGAAGTCCGGCAAGAAGTAACGACGCGCGGGCATGGAGTAACGACGCGAGCGGGCTTCCCCGTCTGAGACGAGGAAGCCCGCTCGTTTTCGCGTGCCTGCGCCCTGGCGGGGGCGGGGGTGTTACTTCTTGCCGTGGTTGGTGACGGTGTGGCCGACGGTCTGGGTGTAGAAGTCGATGACCTGGC